>CAIKND010000105.1 GCA_903828675.1 uncultured Acidobacteriaceae bacterium | reverse complement strand
TGCACGGCGGAGATGTGCGCGGATTGGGAACCAATCTGATCAAGTACATCGTCACCGCGCTCGTTGTGATGAACTATGGAACCGTTTTTACAACGATCAACCAGGGATTCGTCAACGCTGGAAATTGGATTAGCAATGCATCCGGATCGTTTAACCTCTTTGAAAATTGGAAGAGCGACATTAGTACCCAATTCAGCAATATCGGGTTTCAGAATCTTTGGGGGCTGATTACAGGCTCCGTCGCCGGCATCATTGACGGGATCCTCATTCTTGTCGCGTACATTCTTTATCCCGTTGTAATCGCCATTTTCGGATTCTTCTACATCTTCTACGGGAGCGTCCTCTACATCTTCGGCCCGATCGTGATCGCTCTCATGCCTCTCGGTGGAGCGAACCGCATCGCCAAGTCTTACATCGAAAACGTTCTTATCTGGAATGCATGGCCGATCCTCTACGGAGGATTCGGCGCTTTGCTGAGCGCAGTGCAGATGGGTCAGGTCGGCCAAATGCTCAACCAAAATAGCTTTCTGGGTGGATTGGGAAATCTGGAAGGAGCATTTCTCATCGGTATCGCCAGCATCATCTACTCGCTGGCGATTGCGGTGATTCCGTTTATCGCAAAGCGAATTGTCAGCGGCGATGTGGGGGCCACCGCGGTCGCATTGGTTGGAGCTGCGGCCACGGTTGTAACAGCTGGAATTGCCGCTGGCGAAGGTGCGGCCGCAGGATTTGCCGCGGCAGGAGCAGGCGGCGCGCAGGGCGCTGGCGCTGGCAGTTCGGCGAGCACGGCCGCAAGTTCGGGCCGGCTAACAGCCGCTTCGACTGGCTCGAACCAGCCGGCGCCGCCACAGTTGCTACCGGCGTCTACATCTAGTTCCGTTGCAGAAGCACCGACGATAGAAGGCCATGCGGACCAGATTCGCAGTTCATTCAGCGACGTGATGGGATCGGGTTCAAGCGACACGCAGCCTGAGAGCGGGGCCGCGGAAACCGCCGTTCCGGCGCAAGTTACTGGCGCAACTTCTGGAGGAAGCAGCAGTTCTCCGAGAACATCCGCGCCGGCCAGGCGTGGGCCAACCGTCCACCGTTACAACATCGGAACCTGGGGCGCGTACCACGCTGCTCGTGTTGCGGCTCAGGGTTTGGCAAGCGTATCCCGGCGAGCAACAGAAAAGGAGTAGGAGGCACTGATGAACACAAAGGCAGACCGAACGGACGAGGCCGCCCAGGTGAGGCCGAAGTATTACGAGGTAGACGGGGCCCTGCGCGCGAATGCGAATCGCGCCTGGTTGCTGGCTTTCCTGACGATTCCGATTGCGTTGGCCGCGATAGGCTTTGCCGTCTTCGCGCGCATGCAACCGCCGACTGTGATCCGCATCGGCCCGAATGGCGACGCCTCGGTTGTGGGCAAGCCAGCCAAAGGCAGTGTGACGGATCTTGCCACAGCTGGCACGGACCAGTTTCTGGATGAAGCCTTCATCAAGCGCTTTCTGACCAGCTACCAAAACTACTCGCCGTCCGACGTGGACGATCATTGGGCGGCAAGCCTCAACATGA
>CAIKND010000104.1 GCA_903828675.1 uncultured Acidobacteriaceae bacterium | reverse complement strand
CTGCAGTCCAATCGCGCACCACGCCTCCTGTTATTGGCGCTTTTAGGCCCAGCCGAAGCGGCAAAGCCGACTCTGTGTTAGCTTTAAATCAGCGGCCTTGAACGAGCTCGTAGCTCAGTTGGTAGAGCAACGCCCTTTTAAGGCGTGGGTCCTGGGTTCGAGTCCCAGCGAGCTCACCATTTCGGCCGCGGCATGTCACTCTTAAGAAACGGTCCCCAGCCCACTTGGTTTATATCTATGTGGGCGTGAGCCGATCCAGAGGAGGCATCGAGGCGAGAAATCGCCGCGCAAACTCCCCGCTATACTCCTCCAGTAGTTGCTTAATGCGTTCAGGCTGTACAGAACGCACAATCAGACCGGCATGATGGTGTTTTTTCATCCGCACCACGATCTCCGGGGCGTCGAAGCCAGATGTATCAGGTTCGGCGCTCTGTGCCAGGCAAAGCACGCTGCCCGCATAGCGCTCAAAGGATTCGGGCAAAGAGTAAGCTTCTCCACGAAGATGCCCGATCTCCAGCCGTGCCCACTCCCGCCACAGGTTCACGCCGGTCGCGACCTCCACCAGGTCGGCAATGAACGCTCCGCCCACCCGAGCCGCAATCTCAAGAAAGTAGTACCGCCCATCGGCGTGTGCCCTGATGTATTCGGCATGGGTAACGCCGCGCACCATTCCCAGCGAGGGTGCCAGCCCGTTGTTCAAGCCGGTCAGCTCCGCCCAGTCAAGACTCGCGCGGTCGACCGTTCGCGTTGTAAACACTCCACCTTCGTGCATTAACTGCAAGGGCGGTCGTCCATACTGATGCACCACTGAAAACAGCACATCGCACTCGCTTACGATCGAATCCACATGAAAAATGTCGCCCGGCACAAACTGCTCTAGAATAAAATGGCTCTGACGATCCCCCAGGTCCTCCAAAGCGCTCCATAGTTGGTCTGGATTTTCGATCTTGCGGATTCCCAGAGCAGAAGCCTCAGAACGTGGTTTAAGCAGCCACGGGGCCGGCACATGGTCCATATATTCCCGCAGCTCGTCGTAGTTCAGCACCCGGCAAAATTCTGGAACCAGGAAGCCCGACTCCCGCGCACTCACCCGCATCGCCAGTTTGTCGCGGTAGTAGCCTGCCGTCGTGGTCCCCATGCCCGGAATCCGCATGTGCTCGCGAATCTGGGCCGCTGTCTCCAAATCGAACTCGTCGAGTGCAATGATCCGATCAAACCGCCGTCCCCGCGCCATCCAGGAGACTGTATTCAGAATCTGCTCGCGGTTCAAACCCGCGGGCATCGTCGTCAAGTCTTCCAGTGCCTCTCGCGGCCAGTCCGCGTCGCGCAGCTTATCCAGGGTCAGCAGCGTGGGTTTGACGCCCATCTCCGCGCACTGGCGCAGAAAGTCGTGCCCCTTCTCATAACTCGCAATACACAGAAACCGCTCCGTCGCATCCCGCATCGGTCCCCCGTTTGACACATTGTCGAAGGTGCAAACGCCTGAATCCCTGCCTCCTGGTGCGCAAAACAGAAACCAGCTTGGCCCCCGGGTGAAGATAGTTCTACCATATACGCTGCAACTCTAACCGATGGCCTTGCGCGAGGGACTCTTTAAGAATGCTTACGGCAAACGAAATCGTCGAACTGCACGACCTCAAGACACGCGCGTGGCATCTTTCTCCTGAAGGTCCCGGCCAGGACCCGCCCTCCAGTCTGATCTCCGAACCTGGCGAAAAGCTGGAAACGCCTGCCGATTGGCTCTGTGCCGTTGCCCGCCAGCATCGTGCCAACTTCGACCTCTGGCATATCGAGGACCAAGCTCGCGCGCCCGGCGCTACCGAATTTGAACTGGCGTCAGTAAAACGCCGCGTAGATCAAACCAATCAGCGCCGTAACGATCTGGCCGAGGAACTCGACCGCGCACTCCTCGGTTGGCTCGGTACTCGAAGCCTTCCCAACCCCGCTGCCCCCCTTAACTCGGAGTCGCCGGGGCTAATCATCGACCGGCTCTCTATCCTGGCGCTGAAGGTCTTTCACACCCGCGAAGAAGCCGAGCGGGCGGATGCGCCGCAAGGTCATGAACACCGAAACCGCATTCGCCTCGCCATCCTCGAGGAACAGCGAGCCGACCTGGCCGGGTGTCTCGGAGCTTTGTGGGCCGAAACGCTTGCTGGTGCCCGCCGCTTCAAGCTTTATCGCCAGTTGAAGATGTATAACGATCCGTCTCTCAACCCCGCCATCTACCGTAAACTCCTTGACGAAAAGGTCCGCTAGCGCCCTGACCTGGAACCGCCCATTGACGTATTCCGGGCTTATGCGTATAAAGAGGGCCTGAGCAGCATTGTTCCTTAACGCAGTTTTCTGCTGGAAGCAACTGGCTCAAACAAGCGTTCAGCAATGAGCGCTCCTGGCAAAAACATGATGCAAGAGGCCCGATCCGCGGCGCCCAGCCGCAAAAAAACCCCTCCTCCGCCGGCCAAGCCCGACGCCCATTCCACTACGGGCTCTGGTGCCTCCTTTCAGCACTATCAGGCTGCCGTGCAGTTGCTGCAACAAGGCAAATACGAGAAGGCGCTGGCTGCCTTTGAGAAGCTGCTTCCCGCAGCTCCGGCCGAGATCAAGGAACGCTGTCAGATGTATATTCACACCTGCCAGCGCCAACTGGAGAAACCCAGTCTGACCTTCGACACGCCTGAAGAACACTACGACTACGCAGTCTCGAAATTGAACACCGGCTACTACGAGGAGGCGCGCGAGCAGTTCAACGACATCCTTGCCGGACATCCCGACGCGGACTATGCCTTCTACGGGCTAGCTGTGCTCGACGCGATCACTGGGCAGTCCCAGAACTGCCTCTCAAATCTGGCCCGGGCAATCGGCTTGAATCCAAGGAATCGCCTCCAGGCCCGCGTGGATAACGACTTTCAGAGCATGGTGGATGATCCTCGCTTTACCGAATTGCTGTATCCTGAGATCCCGTAAGGCTTGATCTTGAACTTGGTCTCCTCTGCAAACGGAAAAGCTTCCCAGTCGCCGTCTCCCGGCCCTGATGCCGCGGCGCCTTTTCGCCCTTTGCGCGTGGTGGCCATCGGAGGCGGCACCGGCCTTTCCACTCTGCTGCGCGGCCTGCGCCGACATGTAATCGCCCCCGGCCAGAACAATAACGATCCAGGGCAAATTTCCGACCTGGCCGCGGTGGTCACCGTGACCGACGATGGCGGCTCATCGGGGCGTCTGCGCAAGGGCTTCAACATGCTGCCGCCAGGGGACTTGCGCAACTGCATGGTCGCCCTCAGCGAAGAAGAAGACCTGCTCGCAAAGCTCTTCAACCACCGCTTCCGCGGCGGCGATGCACTCAAAGGACACAACTTCGGCAATCTCTTTGTTGCCGCACTCACGGAGATCACCGGCGACTTTGCCCAGGCCATCCAGCTTTCGTCCAAGATTCTTGCCACACGCGGCCGTATCTATCCCGCGACTACAGTCAATACCACCCTGGTAGCGCGGATGGACGACGGCTCCCTGGTCCGTGGAGAAACCAATATCACCGCCAGCCACCGCCGCATCGTCGAGCTCACACTCGATCCCCCCGACCCCGCGCCTCTGCCTGAGACCCTCGACGCCATCGAGCGTGCCGACCTCATCACCGTTGGCCCCGGATCCCTCTACACCTCGCTCATCACCAATCTCCTGGTACAGGACATTCCTGCCGCATTGGCTAATGCGCGCGGCCTGCGCGTCTACGTCTGCAACCTCATGACCCAGGCCAACGAAAGTCTGGGACTCAGCGCCGCCGAGCACATCGAGCGCATCTACGAGCACACCCGCGCCCCCGTGTTCGATTGCGCGCTGGTAAATACCGCGCCCTTTTCTCCGGAGACACTGGGCCGCTATAAGGCTGAAGGTGCCTCCCCAATCCTCGCGGACATCGAGCGAATCCAAGCTCTGGGCGTGCGATGCATCGCCGGGGACTTCGCCAGCGAAGAAAGCGTTGTACGCCACGCCTCCGGCCGAGTCACCGGTGCCCTGCTCGCGCTGGGCCGCACCATCCCCAACCGTCAGGGCTAACGAATTTCCCTTCCCCTCTGCCCCGGAAATCACGTACAGTTGGTTCGCGCCGGCGCAAGCCCGTGCGATCAATTGTAAGGAGAAGACATGCGCAAGACCCATGTTTGGATTACGCTGTGCTGCTGTCTCGTTGTTGCGATCTGCGCCTGGGCGCAGGCCGTTAGAAAGCCGGGCCTCTGGGAGATGACTTCCAACATGACCTGGCAAAAATCGCCCATGCCCCCGGGAATGGTCCTGCCCGCTGGCGTCCCCAATCCGTTCGGCGGCGGACCCCACACCTCACAGGTTTGCCTCACCCAGGCGATGATCGACAAGTATGGCGCACCCATGCCGCAGGCAAACAACGGCTGCCAAATCACGAATGTAGTAATGAAAGCCACCAGCATGACCGCCAACATGGTCTGCACCGGAAAAACTGCCGGTTCAGGAACCGTGGAATCCGATTGGTCCAGTCCCAATCAGGCCACAGGTAAGGTACATTTTGCGGGAACCATGCAGATGGGACCCAACTCCATGCCAATCGAGTGGACTATGATTTCCACGTCTTCCTACAAGGGCCCCGATTGCGGCAGCGTAAAGCCCATGCCCATGCCGGCCAACTAGCGCCTTTTCACACCATCCAATACGTAAAAGTCAGCACTGTGCCCATCCTTTTCACAACCTCATCGTGAAGAGGATGGGACACCACCACCCGTCAGGAGATGGCACTTGCTCTTCCCTATTTCCTAGTCCCTGTCCCTACCCCTCGACCGTCCGCTTCAATTGCCCGCAGGCAGCAAAGATGTCACGCCCGCGAGGCCGCCTTACGTAGGCGGGAATCCCCTCCCCAGCCAGCTTGCTGCGGAATCTCTCCACCGCGTCCGGCTGCGGCATTGTGTACTCAATCCCCGGCCCCGGGTTCCATGCAATCAGGTTTACCTTGACCGGCAGCCCCGTGCGGCGCACCAGACGGGCCACCTCGACGGCATGTTCGGACCGGTCGGTAACCCCACCCAGCAGAACATACTCAAACGTGATTCGCTCCCGCGGGCGTAGCCGAACCCCTCTCACCGCGTCCATCACCGCTTCAATGTTCCACTTGCGGTTGATGGGCATAATCTCCTCGCGGATTCGGTCATTCGGCGCATTCAGGCTGATCGCGAGCTTCGGCCTAACCTCTGTCGGTTCCTGGGCAAATCGCTCAATCCCCGGCACAATGCCTGAGGTAGACACCGTCATTCTCTGCGGGCTCAGACCCACTTCTTCCACCAGCAGGCGCACCGCGCCCATGAAGTTGTCATAGTTCAGAAACGGCTCGCCCATGCCCATGAAGACCAGGTTCACACGGTCGCGACCTACTTCCACTCCGTGACGCCCGAACACTGAAACCACCTGCCCGGCAATCTCGCCCGCGCTCAGGTTGCGTTGCAGGCCCAATTTGGCCGTCAGGCAGAACTGGCAGTTGACCGCGCAGCCCACCTGGCTCGAGACGCAGATCGTAGCCCGGTGCCAGCCCTTGGCCTCCTCCGCGCCACCATCCACTTCACTCCCATCTCCGGCCTCGCCCTCATCGCCTTCAGGCATCCAGACGGCTTCAACCGTCTGCGCGTCTTCGTTTCGCCCTTGAACCAGGTAACGTTCAGTTCCATCCACAGACTTGAAGACCTGAGCGATGCTGGGCCGTCCTACCTCCCAGCCCTCAGTTTCGAGCCTCTGGCGCAGCGATTTAGATAAAGTTGTGATTTCACTTAGCCCCGCAACTCGTTGACAGTAAATTGCTTCCGCCAACTGCCGCCCACGCCATGCTGGTTCGCCCAACTCTGCCATACGTGTGGTAAGTGCCGCCCCATCCAGACCAAAAAGCAGCTTCCGGTGCCCTTGGCCGGAACTGGCGGGGTCTACATGAACGAGTTGGGCGGGTTTTTCTCTCACGACTGGGCTTAGATTAGAGCATTTCGCCACTTCATGCGGCCCGGCCTCGGTCGATCGAACCGATGATTCAGCCCCGAAACTCGCCCGGCGCCCCAACCGGAGTGTGCCCTTTAAGCTCCGTTGTCCTACAATCGAATTCGACCTGATGACGATAACCAACGAACGAAACCTCCGCCGAACCGTACTGCCGAATGGCCTGATCGTCCTCACCGAACGCATGGATCACCTGCGTTCGGTGGCAATGGGCGTCTGGATCAAGTCCGGCTCCCGCTGCGAGCTTGCCGAAAACAACGGCATCTCCCACTTTGTGGAACACATGCTCTTCAAGGGCACCCGTTCCCGCTCCGCCCAGCTTATCGCCCGCGAAATGGACTCCATCGGCGGTAACCTCGACGCCTTCACTGGCAAGGAGACCATCTGCTTCAACGTCAAGTCCCTGGCCGACCACGTGCCCATCGCTCTCGACGTCCTGACCGACCTGGTGCTCAACCCCGTCTTTGCCCCTGCCGACATCGAGCGCGAGCGCGGCGTCATTCTCGAAGAGATCAAGATTGACGAGGATAATCCCGACGTCCTGGTCCACGAGCTGTTCACACAGAGCTTTTGGAAGGGGCATCCTCTGGGCTGGCCCATCCTCGGCACCAAGGAGACGGTCGCCCGGCTTGACCAGCAGCAGCTCTTCGCCTACCACAGCGATCGCTTCCACGGCGGCAACATCGTCTTCTCCGCTGCCGGCAACCTCGACCACGACCGGTTCGCCGCCGCCGTAGCGGATAAATTCTCAAACCTCGCCGGCGGCGAAACCCTGCACGAACTTGGCGCGCCTGAGCCGGACGCACGCATTGTCCTGCGCAACAAGAAATCCCTGGAACAGGTGCAGATCTGCCTCGGCCTGCCCGCCCCGCCCATTACCGACGAAAGCCGTTATGTCGTAGCTATTTTGAATACCGTGCTTGGCGGCGGCATGAGTTCCCGGCTCTTCCAGACCATCCGCGAGGAACGTGGCATGGCCTACTCCATCTACTCCGACCTGAGCCCCTATCGCGACACCGGAACCCTCTGCATCTACGCCGGCACCTCCACCAGCAAAGCTCTTGAGGTTGTTGGCCTCATCCTTGCCGAGTTCCGCAATCTTAAGAAAGACCCGTTGGCCCAGGAAGAACTAACCCGTGCCAAGGACCAGCTCAAAGGCAATATCCTGCTCGGCCTTGAGAGTTCAAACGCGCGCATGGCCAACCTGGCCCGCCAGGAAATGTACTTCCACGATTTCTTCTCTGTAGACGAAGTCATCGCAGGCATCGAGGCCGTGAACGCCGGCCAGGTGCAAGCCATGGCCCAGCAACTTTTCGATCCCCGGAGAATCGCCGTAACCCTGCTGGGCCGCCTCGACGGCGTCAAGCTCAACCGCACCATGCTCGAGTGTTGAAACCGGGGAAAAGGGCATAGGGTTTGTATGACATCGCAACTCGGATTCAGAGACTCTAAGCACCAATCAAGGCACAAATGCCCCGTGCCCCATCCTTGCGACTTTTCCCTGTCGCGAGGGTGGGATAGCACAACACTCAACCGCCGGCTCTTCTATTCCCTGTTCCCTACTCCCTATTCCCTGCTCTTTCCGAGCGCTTCATTTCCCTTTCGCGTCCGTACGTTGTAGCATTTTCTCGAATGGGCCGGGAGCCTCCGGCCTGCTCCACGAGGCACTGGAACCCCATGAATCGCAAGTCTTCGCTGCTGAACGGCCGTCCCCGCCCCCAAAACTCGGTTTTGCCCAACGGCTTTACGCTGATGGAACTGCTGATCGTTATCGCCATCATTCTCATCCTCATGCTCATGGCGATTCCCACCATCGGCGTCATGAAGAAGCACGCCAATGAGACCTCGGCGATCAACTCCCTGCGCGCCATCACGCAGGCTGAGATTCAGTACGAATCCACCTATCCCGCCAACGGCTACTCCTGCACGCTGAATGCCCTCGGTGGCGACCCCAGTTCCGGCCCGCCAACCCCGGCCTCCGCGCAGTTGGTGCAGGGTGATCTGGCCTCGGGCTACAAGTCCGGCTATATCTTCGCCCTCACAAATTGCACCAAGATCACCATCAACGGCACCGACCGCATCACCGGTTACACGCTCACCGCCGTCCCGCAGGCCGTAGGCAAGACCGGTGATCGCGGATTCTGTACCGACCAATTCGGTGGCTCGCCCAAATACGACGCCACCGGCGGCACCAACTGCACCCAGCTCCTGCAATGACCAACGGCCCTCACATCCGGCGCGGCGGCCTCCTCCTGGCCGCCGCACAAGGACTCACTGCTTTGAAAGGGAGAGGCCTTAGATGCATTGCAAGCTCATGGAGCAATCTCGGGGATTTTCAGACTGCGGAAAAACTCGGGTTGGGCCGTTATTTTGAAAGGGCACGACTTCAGTCGTGCCGTAACTACCGCAAAATGAGTTGGGCTTTAGCCCCTGAGGGACGTTTTTCAGTATTTGCTGTAACGTGTCGCCGGATGCTGGCCTCTGCTATCTCTGTTTCGCTGTGTTCTTTCTGCCTTTCCCTTATCGCCCACGGCTCTTCTCTTACCGCGCATGATCTCGCCCAACGCGTCGACCGCCATTACAACCAGTTGCACTCCCTCAAAGCCGGCTTTAGTGAGAGCTACCAGGGTCTTGGTATCAAGCGAACAGAGAGCGGCTCCATGCTGCTGCTCAAGCCGGGCCGCATGAAGTGGGACTACAGCTCGCCGCCGGGAAAGCTGTTCCTCCTCGACGGCAAATACGCCTGGTTCTATACCCGCGGGGCCGCACAGGTGCAGCGCATCCCTGCCAAAAATCTCGACGATCTGCGCTCCCCGTTGCGCTTTCTCCTGGGCCACACCCAACTCGAAAAGGAACTGAGCCACCTGACCATGGCTGCCGCCGCCAACGGTTGCTTTACGCTCAGCGGCCAGCCGAAAGGCCAGGAAGGCCGTGTCCTTCGCCTCTCGCTTACCGTGACCGCCGAGGGAACCATCACCGCTATCGAAGCCGAAGAGAACGATGGCGCCCTCACCCGCTTCACTTTCACCGGCGAGCAGCCAAACATCTCAATTCCACCTGAGACCTTCCGCTTCAAGGCGCCCCAGGGCGTGCCTGTCGTCGACGCGCTGCCGCCCGTTTAAATTGCAGTCAGGCCCAGGGCGTCGCAGCGCCAGGTATCGACAACAAGAGACCTATTTTATAAATCGCTTATTTTAAATTACTTAGTGAGAATTTTAAGTGCATATAATTAAGCTCCGTCGGCGCACAATAGGTACATCGGATATTTCAGCTCCAAGCACCGTGCCCCATCCATTCCACGTTCTTTGCGGAATGGGTGGGACAGAACAACACTCAACCGGACCGTGCATGAAGAGCAAACGCTGTGTGTCGAAGGACCTGCCCTGAAAATAGCAGCCCGTGGACGCGATTACTTGTCCCGGAGGGACCAAAGGAAAATAGCTCAGGACGTAGTCCTGGGAAGAGGATGAAAGAACGACTCAAGCCCCGTAGGGGCGACGCGAGATCAGCCAAATATTTTCATGGCTTTGGGTGCCGCTACACGACATGTTGGCCAGCAGTTCGGAATTTCCGATAAGCGAACGAACTCCTGATTTACCACAGTTGCCCCTCCTCCCCCACCCCCTCCCCTACCTCCCACCCACCCCCCACCCAGGGCAAAAAGTGTAACAACACGCCTTGTTACGTTACACCTCCGCCCCAACAGCAAAAAACACAAACGGT
>CAIKND010000103.1 GCA_903828675.1 uncultured Acidobacteriaceae bacterium | reverse complement strand
ATCGCTTGCCACGGGCAAAAACGTCCACGCCTGCCCTTTTGCCGCGCTGGCAGCCAACTCTGCCAGTATCTCCGGCGATTGCGCGACTTCAGTCGCTTTCGGTCCGAAGAGCACCACGCCCACCGGGCCAGCCGGAACGTCGTTCCAATGCGGGCCGGCATAGTCCACGCCATCCTCGCTTACGCGTGCGTACGGCACCTGCGATGCGGCCGGCAGCGCTTGCGCCGCAGGAGCAGATGGTAACGCTTGAGGCTCTTTATCCATTTTCGCCACACGGTAGGTGATCGCGCCGTTATGCACCGTGCCCAGATACATCGGCTCCACGTTCTTTTGATTGGGATCGAAGATCATGTGCCCGGTTACGCCTTCGTAGTCGACGATGTTGGCCAGTGCATCGTGAATGCGAGCGCGATTGAGCCCCGCCTTGCAGATGGAATCGAGCAGCGCGTTCATTGCGTCATAGGCTAGCGAGGCAAACTGCTCCGGTTTCTCGTGGAAGCGGTCTTCGAAGCGGCGATTAAAGCTGAGCCAGCGTGGGTCCTGACGGGTGGGGTCGTAGGGGAAAACCGCCTCGAAGCCTTCGGCTGCCGGACCAGCCTCGGCCAGCAACGTTGGTCCCAGCGTGCGGTAGGCGCCGAAAACGCGCTGTTTCATCCCCGCAGTCCGCATCTGCTTCAGAATTTCAGCCGCCTGAGCTTCATCGGCCCATAACACGATGGCATCGGCCCGCGAGGAGCGAATCACTTGCAATTGCTTGGTAAAGTCTGAATCGCCTGGCATGTATTTCTGCTCGATCACGATCGGGTGGCCGAGCCGGCGCGATGCATCGCGAAGTTTGCCTACGCCGAATCGTCCGTAGCGATTGTTCACCCTAAGGATTGCCACGCGCTTGAGGCCGAGTTCGGTAAAGATGCGGCGAGCCAGCGTGAGGCATTGCACCCGGTCATCCTGCAGATCGATGAAGTACCACGGGATGTAGGTCTCCGGAATGGTTGGATCGGTGGAGGCCGAATTGACGATGGGAATCTCGGTGCGCAGGGCCATACGCAAGGCAATGTGGGTGGACTCGGAGCTGATGGAGCCAAATATCGCCCAGTCCTGGTCGTCGTAGACCATCTTGACTACTTCATTCGAAGCAGATCCCCAAATTGTGGTGTCCGTGGGCCGCTCCTCTCCATAGACGGTCTTCGCCTGCCAGTTGTCGTAGTCGTTGTGCAACATCAGCTTGAACGGCTTGCCCCCGTAGCCCCCGCGGGCATTGGCCTCATCTACGGCCAACTGTGCGCCGTGCAGCATACGCAATCCAAAGACCTGTTCCGGGTTATGTTCGATTGGTCCGAAGAAGCCGATGCGCACCTCGGTCACGTTCTTGGGCTCGGGAACATCCCGCGCCGCGCCGAAATACAAATTGGGGTGCGTGTAGTTAAGGTCATAGGGCGATGCAAACTTTGCATAGGGGCTCAAATCGTCCGGCTCCCCCGCATAGGGCGCAACTGCCCGGTCCTTGGGCGGTCCTGGCGGATGCGCGCCACACTCACACACAACTGTGCTCTGCGCCGCAGCACTTGATGCGGCAAGAACTACCCACATGCCGGCCGCAACCAACAATAATTCCTTGCGCATGACGATTACTCCTTGCCGTCTGCGGCAGCCTTATTCGCGCGGAACATGGCGATGGCCTCGATTTCAATGAGCAACTCGGGGCGGCAAAGATGCGCCTGGATGCCGGTAGATGCGGGCAGCGGATCGAGCCCCTGCTCCTTGAAGAAAGCCGTGCGCCCTGCATTGAAGACGTCATAGTCGCGATCGATGTCCCTCAGGTAGCAACTGGTGCGCACGATGTCGTGCCAGGTGCATCCTTCCGCTTCAAGCAGGCCGGTGATGTTGTCGAATGTTCGACGCAACTGGGCGGGGAAATCGCCGATGTGGACGCTCTTGCCGTTCTCGTCGATTGAGGCCGTTCCAGAAATCAACAGAATCGTCAGGCCGTTCAGGTCAATCCTCATGCCGCGCGAGAACGAACTCGGCTTGGCATAGCAATAGGCTTCGTTGAGTACTCCGTGATTGGTTACGGCGCGCTTCTCGACGGGCGTGCGTGCGATTGTTTCGAGTATCTCCGCAAATGCATTCATGATGATTCCGGCTCCATATTTTCTTATTGTTGTTGGCGAATTCCATGACTCAGACCTTTGGCGGTGGCGACCCAGATGTCATTACTCTGAAAGTCGATGCCGAGGATGTAGTTGTGGGCCGGCGCGGTGGTAACGGCGACCGGCGTTACCTTGCCTTGTGCATCGCGCACTGTCATCTCCGGTTTGCCGTCTTTGAGAGATGGGGTATATACGGCCCAGTTCACGCCGTCGTAGTAGGCTAGCCCTTTGTCGGTTCCAAACCAAGCGTGGTTGGCGTCGACGCCCTTGATGACATTGGTGAAGTTGGAGGGCAGTCCACTGTCCTTGGTGAGGAAGTTGCGCCACTGGCGGCCGTCGTAGCGGCAGTCGCCAAAATAGGTGGCTACCCACACGATGTTGTCCACATAGCTGACCGAAGTTGTGATCTCGTGGATCAGCCCCTGGTCCTTGAAGAGGACCATCTCAGTTTCGCCGTCGGGGTCGTCGTATTTGTCCCAACGCCCGGTTTTCTGATCGAACTCCAGAAGGCCGCTGCCCCACACCGCGTAGTAGACCTTAGTGGGGGTCGCAGAGACTCCATACACCCATATCTCGAACATGGGCGTATTGCGCTCGTTGTAGAGCGTCCACTGATCGGTGTGAAGATTGAGGCGACACGCTCCGGCAGCAGTGGCCACCCACACATTCTCGCCTTCCACCGATACGCCGTAGACGACGTCATTGCTTAATCCCGAGTTCAGCTGCGTGAAGCTGTCGATGCGCCCACCAGAGATGCGGCTGAGGCCCCCCATGGTTCCGGCCCACACGTCGCCGGTGCGCTTATCCAGCGCAAGTGAGAGCACTGCCCGATGGGCCAGGCCATCCTTGGTGGTGTACGTCTTCCACGCATGATTCTCGTAAACAGCCAAACCATTCTCGGTGCCAGCCCAGATGCGGTCTCCATCGACCAGCACCGAATACACGTGATTGTCGGGCAGGCCGTTGGCGGTGGTGAAGTTCTCAAACCGGTATCGCGGCATCTGGGGCGGCGCGGCAAACGCCAGCACACCGGCTACCAAAAACATAGCGAACATGCATATCTTCTTCATCGCGTCCTCAGGTACTCGATCAGGTCGTTGAGTTCATCCTTGGTCAGGTCGTTGGTGCGTCCATGCCTGTCTTCGGGGTTGTAGACCGTCCATATTTCTTCCAGCGTGCGCGCCGAGCCGTCGTGCAGGTAAGGCGCCGTAAGCGCGATATTGCTGAGCTGCGGTGTGTCCAGGAGGCCAGGATTGTCCGTTGATTTTCGCGTTCCCACGTCGAAGGATCTCTGGTTTGTGCCTTTGGGGCCGCTATGGCAGTAGGAGCAGCGGTTGGTCTCGAGAATCGGCTTGCCGAACTTGTCCACCGATCGATCGAAAAACACCTTGCCGCGTTCCTGGGCGGGTGTAAGTTCGCCGTGTGGCAGCCGCCAGCGATTGGGTCTGGATGGCAGACCACGAACATAGGAAACCAGATCGGTAAGCGTCCTGTTATCGTAATTCTCCGATCGCCAGAAGAACTTTTCGGTCCTCGGACCGCACTCAGTAGGAAGATTGGGGTTGCCGCCGTTCCACTTGAACGGCTCTGTGTCTTTGAGATCTTCAATTGGCCGGTTGTCCACAATGTCACGGCCAAAGCCGTCCGGCTCCAGATCCCATGTGAGGCCATCGAAGGTGGAATCGATATGACATGTGGCGCAGCCGATCTGGCCCTGGAATGAGTAGCGAGCGGTATAGAATGCCTGCTCGCCGCGTCGCTTCACCGAAATGGTTTTCGGGCTGTCCAACTGGATGTTCGAGGCCACGCGATTGACATGCGTGTCAATCACACTGATGGTGTCGTCGAGCCGGTTGGCCACAAACAGCTTGCGTCCGTCGCGGGTAAGCGCGAGGCCGCGGGGGTTGTTTCCCACCGGTATGCGCGCCAGCACATAGTTGCCGCTGGCCGACAGATCCTGCGCAAAGGAGCCGGACTCGGGGTATGGGCGAGAGTGGATGAAATGCAGCAGGCGCTGTACATCTATCGCGATCACGCTCTCTGACCCGCCCAGGGTGACGTAGATGCGGGACTTGTCCTGGGCGATGGCTACAGCGAAGGGCTGCGAAGCGTATCGCTCCAGTTCATCCAACGGGATCTCAACCGGTTTTCCTATGTCTGTTCCAAACAGAGTCAGCGTATCTGCAAAGGCGCCGCCATGTTCAAGATGGGCCAAAGGCACAAGATTCTTTGGGTGGTATTGGGCCACAACGCCGAGGCGTCCATCTGCTGAGAATGTCAAGTGAAAGACCCCGGCGATTGCGTGCAGCGGCATGCGATCGACCACCACTGCATGCACGGGGTCAATGACCGTGATCTCGGACTCAGGCGCACTGCGATGCGGCGATGGGTTGGGAAATATATGTGTGGCATAGATGTGGTTTCCATCGGGTGAAGGTGTGAGATAGCTGGCGCCTCGTCCTGCTTTCAGCCGTTTTTCTTCCGCACCGGTCTGGGCGTCCAGCACCGCAACGTTGCCGCTGATGCGATTT
>CAIKND010000102.1 GCA_903828675.1 uncultured Acidobacteriaceae bacterium | reverse complement strand
GCGACGGCGGCCAAGATCGGCCGGCACATGTCGAGCACCATCAAGATCTCGACCGGCGTCACCAACCATACCGCTCCGGGCCTCGGCCTCTACGGAGCGTTCCCGCGCACCGGACTTCGGAAGTTGAGCTTCCAGACCACGATTGCCGCCACCAGCGCGGACGATGTGCGCACCATCTTCAACAACAACACCACGCAGGAAGTGAACTGGACCACAACCAGCGGCACCGCGATCCTAAACCTGGACATCCCCTACTGCGCATTGAAGACCACCAAGCTCGGCGCGAGCGGAAATATGGTGGTGTGGCAGATCGAGGGCGATGAAACCACCATCTTTAACCAGGCCGGCTCGGGCGCGCTGACCGCCGTGGTCACCAACCAACAGGCCACCGCCTACATGGTAGGCGCCTAAGCAATAAGTTCTCTTTCCGGAGCGCTGATTGAAGCGGGGGCGCTCCGGACCTTTTCTTCTGGTTGTACAGGCTGCTTGCTACGGCAGCCGTTGTGAGGCGACGCAAGGCTACGCGGGCCTCGAGCGCGGCAGGGTTCTCCACCCTGGGAATACGACAAAATCCCAACACACAAAGGATGGACATCTATGCCCGAAGAAAATAGCAAGCCCTTTGGCGATCCAGCACATCCGAATCGCCCGTATCCATGGCCCCCACCCCCGGAAGATCCAATTCCAGGCAAAGCGGCAGACCTCATCGATCTAAGCGCGCCAAGGCTCATCGTGATCCGCCAGGGCGCGCGGAAGTTCGACTACACCGTGCCGCGCATTCCTCAAGAGCGCTGGTTCGAATACTTCGACGGCATCGTCTCCACCGCAGAACGCAAAGGCAAGCAAGTCGTGCAGCACACCGACGCCTCCTCGGCCGGAGTCGAACTGGTGGAGAAGGTTGTCATCCAGGATGAGGCCGCCCAGAGGATGCCGTTGGCACACCGCCTGGCTGTGGCCAATGTCCTTACCTCCGCCTACGTTCCCGACCAGGACATGCAGGGCTTTGGCCAGGTGCCGCTGGTCGCGATATGGAGCGCGGGCAACGGCGGCACGATGCGGCGGTACAAGAACCTGGTGCATTCCTTCGAGGAGCCCACCGCCGAACAGAACCGCCGCTATCGTCGCGAAGACAGCCGCGCTCAGATCGTTGGCGGATCGCGCAAGGGAACTACGGTCTACCACGGCGCTCAGCGCGCTCTGGCCGATCTCTACGACCAACTGATTGTGAGCGTCGAGGGATATGCCATCGGCGACACTCCGCTTGCAGGCCGCGAGATGATCGCGTCCCACATGGATACCTTCCACAAGGTCGCATCCGTCGTTCGGCTCTTCGCTCCAAAGGAAATCGAGATCGAAGATGAGGACGAGGAGTAGATGAAGATCGACACCGCATATGACGTGGAAGGGCTCAGCCAGGCGCTCAGCGAACTGCTGGAGAATGGCTTCGCCCAGGCGCGCGTCACGCGGTCGCTCGATGACTCCGACGACGAGGGGCGGGACAGGATCTCCGGATCGCTGCCGCCCCTCACCCTCTCGCCTGGCTACTACAAGCTGGCCGAGTACTTCCTGTGGCTGGAGAAATGCAAAGACAACGATCTAATTAAGGGCGCATTCACGCTCGCCGAGTCGGAGGGCTTGATTGCGGTGGCCGAGGCGCGGGCGCAGTTTGAGCGGAATCACCCGCCCTGTGGCGCATGCGGCGCTCTGCAGGATTCCCCTTTCGCCACCGGATGCCACAAGTGCGGTGCTGAGTTCATGAGGAGAAGCTCTTAAATGTCTGGCCAGGCTGTCAACATCACCATCAACGTTTCGGACGGCAACTCTGCCGAGGCCGTCCAACAGGTCGTGGCTCAGCTCAACGCGATTGGACCGGCAGGAGAGAAAGCGGGCGCGCAGGCCGGGGCAGGGCTCGACAAGACAAGCGAACACGCGCTGAGCGCCAAAGAAAACGTCCGTCTCTTGAGCGAAGAGATGGGTATCCATGTTCCGCGCGCGATGCAGTCTGTGATAGCCAACAGCCAGATGCTGATGGGCGCCATCGGTGCGATCGGGCCGGCCATGATCGCCATCGGAGCTATCGATATCCTCACAATGATGGGAGAAAAGGCTTATAAGTTCTACGAGAATTTTGTCGAATTGAAGGGTGTGATTTCCGATTCCGACGCGGTGATCAAGAGCTTCGGCGATTCGGCCCAGTCTGCAATGCAGAAGGCATCTGACGCTGCCGAACAATATATCCGGATCACTCAGGGAGCGCGAGCTGCGGATGAATACAAGTTGGGAGTATTTCAGGAACGGCCGAT
>CAIKND010000101.1 GCA_903828675.1 uncultured Acidobacteriaceae bacterium | reverse complement strand
TCGCTCTGTGAAGTGGAGTGGGTACTAAGTGGATTGGAGTTCTGCGAAGGTCAACGCCACGCGGTCGAGCTGCATGATGGCGGCATTCATCGAACGTTGAGCTTCCTCGAGCTGCTCCTCGCGACTCAACTTCGGGTCGTAGGTCTCTGAGAGTTCGATGATGATGAAATCTGCCAGCGTGTCGCCAAGCTCGCCGCGCGCAACGAGGCGTCCGTTGCTGTCGATGACCTTGTCCCAGGCAGACTCGTCTCCATCTGGGGGCTCGTCGTCGTTGTAGACTTTGGCGGCAATGCGGACCAGTTCGCGCAGGGAGATGCTGTTTTGTTGCTGTTCAGGCATAGTGGAACCTCGAAAAGTGATGGGCAGTGGTGGAGCGGGCTCACATAGCAATGCGCAAGGACTCCACTCTGTGCTGGCCATGACGCCAGAGGATGGCAGTTGGGAAAGAGAAACGGATTGGCGGCGATGAGTTGCAGGGTGGGGCGGCGGCGGTGATGATCACACCGTCGCCTGAAGGGGACAGTTCCCGAGGATCACATTTTATGGAATTGGCGACCCACCTCGGCAAGTTGCACTGTTTTGTGGAATGCAGCCCCTGCCTGTGCGGTACGAATGTCAAACGCCGCATACCATGCTCCCCTGTCTGGGCCATTGAAGCGGCTGGCAAGCGGGTTGGCATGCGTGCATCCAGCATTGACGATGCTGGAAACGGGAAGCCCAAATATCAGTTCATGCGCGCCGATTCCAGGCAGCAGTTGGTTGTCGGCAAGAAGGCGCTTGTTTGTTGCGTTGTCCAAGTCGAAGATGTCGGCAAGGTGGCTGTTTTCGTCCTAAATCAGTGCCAGAACACTGTTTTCCCCGATGCTGCATTTGGGGGGATGAGCCGGTGAGCGTTGTGGCGGCGAACTCAGGAAACCGGGAGCCGCGGGTCGTCGCCGCTTTCCGGTCTCAGTGGACGAGGGCGTTCAAGCTTCACATCCCCCCTCGGCGCGCGTCGAGAATTCGCCGCACGGTCTGCATAGCGGGAATCCCTCCTTTGATCATGCAGTCGAGAGGCGTACTGCCACTGAAGATGCGGTTTGCGTTAGGCAGGCAAACCCACTCATCGGCAAGTTCCTGACCGTGAAGGATATTGAGCGTCTTGAAGATCCCCACCAAGTAGGAGACCCGTTGCAGCCTATCCGTATCGAGTAGTCTGCCTCCCGGGTTTTTCTTCATTTCATAGTAGAGACCGTTCGTCACCCCGCCCAAAAGCAGGCGCGCATCTTCGTCCCGAATCTTCCAGCACTGAATGATGCCGAAGAATGCCTTGAGGGCAGATGCACTTAGCCGCTTCCGCTCATGCTCGGACGTCAGATCGATGATCGGAGGAGGTGCATACCGCGTTATCGGGTAGGTTAAGCTTTCCATGGAAACTCCTGATTAGGAGAGTGTACGCTCGGATTCACGCCGCGTTCACTCGCAGGCTATCTGAACTGGGCCTCCATTATGACAGGACTGAGGTGGCCATCATTTATTGAGCGCCGAATGCCATTCTGCGACAATTCTCTCGAACTGTTCACTGTACCCGAGATTGTCTGGATAGCTGTTGAGGTTGGCCAGGAGGCGTGCGCAAAGCCGATCAACATGATCTGCTTCTACTCCCTCTTTCGCAGCGGCAAAAGCCGAAGCCTTGTTCGCTTGGGATCAATCGTCAGCAGGGCTCCGGCATCCAGTTCCATCTGCATCTGGCGCAGAGCCAGCACCACATGATTTCCGATGGATACGGGTCTGAGATCTTCTCCGCGTATCTGTGCCACGCTTGGCTTCTCTCTGTGCGCGATAGCCAGAGCAATTCCGAAGTCCAGATCGTTGGTCAGGATGACAAACCCGTTCGCTGTGGCATAGCCATGATGGCTGGGTCCGGCGTTATGGCGGGGCCAACCTCAGACCAGTGGATAGCTTCAATGCCCGCCTCGTTCAGCACCTTGGCCCAGCTTGGCGAAAGGTTCATGCCGATCAATATCTTCATGCGCTGGCCAGCAACACTTCCCGTTCATCGGAGCGCCATGCAGCGTAGCGCAATGCCTGCATGATGTCCTCGCGTCCCAGATACGGATAGTCAGTAAGAAGCTCGTCGATGCTGACGCCGGCGCCGATCTGGCCAACGATCATGCCAACGGTAACGCGCATTCCCCGAATGCAGGGCCGGCCGCTCATCATGTCCGGGCTTTGCGTGATGCGGCCCAAATCCGCCATGGGGGCTCCTTGTTGAAACTCATTGCGATGATAGAAGTTTGAGAACTACATTTCAAGAATCATTGACGAAGATCTGAAGTCCTTGATTTCTAAAATCAGCCTGGCTGCGGCCTGGGGCTTCTCATAATCTCTCGTTTGCGAGAGGATCGCCAATGCCCCGTCGTTCAATCCTGTCTCACCCACGGCAAGGATTCGTGTTGGATTGTCACACTGCGACCTGGGCAGCTCAGAGGAGCTTGTCTCCGTGTGGGGGCATTGTGAATTCCCGAACACTGTCGAGCGACTCCGGCTCCCAATGCCGATTGAGGGCGTAGAGTCCAGAGCGGTTGAGATGCCCAGTCAGGTATGGGCTGGAGCAAGCGATGAGGTCCGCGTCCAATGCATCCTCCTCTGCGACCAGCCTTCCCAGTGCATTGCTCATGGTCACAACGTTGTGGAAGATCAGGAGATTGGCGACGAGGTGGTTGTATTTGATGAACTTGCGCTGCTCATCGCGAATTCTTTCTGCGCCCAATGCGCCTCCGCCGAAGGCGATCCACTG
>CAIKND010000100.1 GCA_903828675.1 uncultured Acidobacteriaceae bacterium | reverse complement strand
CGCCACCCTTGAAGCCGTACAATCGGAGCCAGTGAACCTGGCCCTCCAGACCGCTCTTCAAGAGCATCTTCCGCTTGCCGCAAGCCCGCAGCTAGCCGAAAACTCGCGTCTGGGCTTCGCAACTGATGCCAGCACGTTGCGCTGGGCTTCCGGCTTCTCTATCTCCAGCAACACGCTGGGCTTATCCGCATCGTTGTACGATGGCCGCGTCGGGCCACGTAGTACCGGCAAAGAACGTGACTCCGAATCCGGTAACGACTACTTCGGGGCTAGGTACTACGCATCTACGATGGGCCGTATGATGAGCCCCGATCCATCGCAATTGTATTTTGCAAACCCGGCCTATCCGCAAAGCCTGAATCTCTATAGTTATGGACGGAATAACCCGCTTGTTAACACAGATCCGACGGGGATGGACTGCGTTAGGGATAATGGTGATCGGACCGCGACCACCAACAGCGGGGACTGTGAAAATAAAGAGCATGCCAATCAGGAGCACTACATCGACTGCGATGGTTGTACTGCGAATGCAACGGCCGCTTCGTTAGATAAGCCTACCGGTACCCTCACACTTACAGATTCGACGGGAAAGTCTGTGGGTCCTTCGATTGGTGATTGGGCAGCCCCAGAAGGTGTGTCAAACAGCGTTACGGTCAATGGCAATACAGGCCAAGCGGTAGTTACCGGTGATTTTGTTGGAAATCTTGGGATCCCTATGCAGGAACTGGGGCAACTTCCCAATGGCACTCTCAGAAATCCAAATGCTCCGCCTTCTCTGCCGAGGTTGAAAGGAAAGGATCGAGGACTCTGTGCGTTTGGAGCAATGACGAACGAAATGATGGGGGGTAATAGTGGTCCGCAAGACTCTAGTGACACTGCTCCAGGGAAAGGTGGCGCAGTGCCAATTCCGTTCTATACAACTACTAGAGGTGGGAAACCGGTAACCAGACAAATGGGTGTCGATGAGGGGAACGGCGCAAAGGCAGGTGCTGCCACGGAAATTGGCAATTGGGGATTGAATGCGCTTGCTTGTTTTTTGAACAATCTATTTCGGTGATCCTATGGCAGAGAAGAAGGACTTTAAGCAAATCAGAGAAGATGTCGAGGAGCGCCAAAGAGGGATTTTAGTCCCTGATTTGATACGTTCAGGTCGCTCTGTTGATGAGTTTATGTGGAAAGGAGATCCGAATGCCTCGCTTGTGCAGAGGATCGGCCTGTTGGTCTTCGGCATGTTCTTCCTTTTCTTATTTTCCATCGCGGTTTTCATTATTATTGCTACTCGGACCTGGGAGGGGCTTCTAGTCGGATTACCGGTGGGTGTGATTTCTAGTATATTTTCTTTCCGCTTTCCGCGAAATGCATTTAGAAAGAAACGTCGATGAAGTTTTCTAGTTCGGCGGCTAGCGCTTTCACCATCATGCAAGGCCGGCGGGTGGCCCCGGTCCCGGTGACCTTTCCAAACCACAATGAGGGTGCCCCCGGTCCCTCGCAGTTGGGGACCGGGGTCGATGTACGATGAGGGCACGTGACTATGACGGAACCCGCCGTGTGTGCATCTCACGTGTGTTTTTCGCCATGCCACTTCACCGGCAAAGAACGCGACGCCGAATCTGGCAACGACTACTTCGGGGCTAGGTACTATGCATCTACGATGGGACGCTGGTTGAGTCCTGATCTTCCGTTCGCTGATCAAAATCCCGAAAATCCGCAGAGCTGGAACCTGTACGGTTATGTTCGCAACAATCCTCTCAGCAGTATCGATACCAATGGCCGGGTAACGTGGCTGATTGGCGGAACTTGGCATAAGGCGAGTGATTGGACCGCGTCATCCCCGCTCGGTCAGGAAATGGCCGGGTTCTTCGATCCCAGTGATGATGATGTTGAACAAATTGAATGGAGCGGTGGCAATTCAGCTGCCGCAAGAGCCGAACTCGCCGCGAAGATCACGGCAGCGATGGCAAGCCATGCATGGAAACCTGGAGAACAAAACAATATCGTTTGCCACAGTCATGGCTGTAACGGGGTGATGGGAGCCCTTCCTACTCTCTTGGCCGACGGATATTTCGTCAACAATTTAGTCTCTCTTGGACAGCCTATGCGGGGCGATTATCCATACAGTGGAGGTGTTGATGCTTGGTGGAACGTCTACGCAGGTAATGACCTGGTGCAAAAGCTCGGAGGGAGAATCCCGTTCTTCGGAGGACGGACAAATTCTAATGCAGTGAATATTCAGGTAAACACCGGAAAGAATTTTCTTCAGGCTCATGGCGCGCTACACAATGACTGGCTGACTCGGATGCAGTGGGAAATGTTCATTAGACAAGATTCACAGAATCAGCAGCAGAACGACGATGCGCACACACCGCTGCCGCGGTGCAAGGGACAAGACCCATGTTATCCGTGAGACGTGCTGCAGATGAACAAATCTGCGTCTTTTACAGCTAGACCAGATCAATGGGCGATGGAGGCGGTGCTTATGAATTCGAGACTTTGGACGGGTGTGGGCGCGCTGTTCTTATTATCGGTTGCATGTTACGTTGCCTTGGCAGCAAAAGGCAATCCCAACTATAGGTTCTACTTACCAAACGGCTATGTCGGATGGATTCAGATTATCTTCAACGACCCTCAATCTCCGCCTTTTTCGATAGAGGATAGGAAGATCAGAGTGGAAGTTCCGGAATCAGGGATTGTCAGGACATCGAACCTCCGGATCCATGCGTCTCTTTCGCCTGACGAGTTTTACTATAGAGACCCAATCCACGGCGGAACAGCGCAGAATCGCCCTGTTCCAGTCGGCTACGTCCTAGCGGGCATCGACCACGGTGGATTTGGTGTCATGGATACGGGAGGGAAGGGTCCGGGCTACTCTTGGTTTATATTCGTCGGCCCGCCCGAGTTGCGAGCAAAGGTCGCACTAGGCGACTGGAATAAGGTAGTAGAGGACTATCAGAAAACTCATGGTGGTAAAGCACGGATTGATTTTTCTGGCCCCTACCCGGTCCCTGGAAGAATGGAAAACAGCACAAGTCCCGATGGGTTAGCGCCTGCGACGCACGCCCCACACCTATGACGCACTGCGCCGCAAATCTCCCAAGCTTGTGTCATTTGCAATATATTTCTACCGGCAAAGAACGAGACGCGGAATCGGGGAATGACTACTTCGAAGCCCGCTACTACAGTAGTGCGATGGGCCGGTTCATGTCGCCGGACTGGAGTGCTCAGGAAGAGCCGGTACCGTACGCGAAGCTGGACGACCCGCAGAGTCTGAATCTCTATGCGTACGTTTACAACAATCCACTCGCGCGTGCTGATGTTGATGGGCATTGCCCATGGTGTATTGGCGCAGTCGTCGGTGCGATTGGTGGTATGGCCGCAGAGGTTATTGCAGACAAGATATCCGGTAAGGAAATTACTGGGCGCGGGCTATTGGGAGCGGCTGTTGGGGGTGCAATCGTTGGCGGCTCCATGGGAATGGCGACTGGCGAAGGGATCGCAATTGGTGCAGCAATTGCTGGTACCGCTAGTATCACCGGAGGAATCGCGGAAAGAACAATTAAGACAGGTAGTTTGGACAAAGCAACCGAAAACCCAGGCGAAATTGTCGCTGATGCTACGGTCGGGGCAGCGATTCACGTCGGGGCAGGTGCGGCAGCAAAATTGGTGGGATCTCTGACATCAGGAGGAAGAGCTGTAGCAGCGGGCGAGAAAGCTCTCGCAAAGACAAACAGTCCAAAAGCGTATATCAAGAAAGCTGCTCGGTTAGCAGCCAAAGAAGGTGCACTGGAAAAGAACACAGAACATCTTGAGACGGGGATAGCACAGGTGACTCATCCAGCAGCAGAGGCTGCTCGCAAAACTCATGAATGAACTAACTGAAACAAGGAAAGGGCATCCATGAAATATGACTGGTGGCTTACACCATCCGCCATGATGGCGGTGTACTTAGTGCAACTCGAAGCTCGATTGGAGCGAGCAAAGAGTAGAGGTAATGCGCTCGTCTTCAGGGGTCCTGTACTTTTGCGCTTGATGTTGATCGTTTGCCTGGTTGTGCTGCCAGTCTTCGTTGTTATGCATTGGGACAGCAGAGATCCGCTACCCGGGATTTGTCTCCTTTTCTTTTCTTTTATTCTGGTATTTGTATGGCCAGCCGCTTTTGTGGTAGATGATGCAGGTCTTCGTCGGATTCTGTGGTGGAAACCGGTGGTTATGATTCCTTGGAAGGATGTCGCAGAAATCGAAAAGAACGCGGCAGGAGATGTCATGGTAATTGGTATGGGTAGTACGCTAACCTTTTCTCGTTTTCACGTCGATCCGGAACGTTTTGAAAAGGAAATATCAAAGAGAAGCGGGAAATTGAAAATCAATAAGCCCAAATTCCTTATCGATTTGAATATCAAATAAAGCAGACCAGCCGGAGGAGGTCCCCGGTCTCGATTCAGAGGCCGGGGATTGATGTACGATGAGTGGGAGGATGGCTATGACGCTCTCTGCCGTTTGTGCATCCGATGTGCGTTTTGCGCCATCCCGTTTCACCGGCAAAGAACGTGACTCCGAATCCGGCAATGACTACTTCGGGGCCAGGTACTACGGTTCGAGTATGGGGCGGTTCATGTCGCCTGATCCGTCGGGGTTGTTGGCACAGAAACCACAAGACCCGCAAAGCTGGAATCTCTATGCGTACGCTCGCAACAATCCACTGATAAACATTGATCCGACAGGACTGGACTGCATCTTTGCAAACAATGCCGGGAATGGTGTCGAATCCATCGATCACAACAGCAATGCGGGCGAATGCGGTAGCAAGGACGTAGGTGGAACTTGGGTAGCTGGTTATGTGGATGAAAGTTGGGCACAGTTCAACAACACAAGCGGAATGTTTGAAGCTGCGGGTGTGGATGGAGGTCAGGTAAATTTCGCGGAGTTCCAAGCAGGCGCACAAACGGATAATAGTGGAAATTGCACGGGCGGTGACTGTGGTGGCTACGGATTTGCTTCGGCGAGTGCTGATTCGTTGACAGGCCAATTACGGGGGAATTCTGTAGGAGGGGGATTAGACGGATTACTAACATTTATGACAGGTCGAGACAGAGCGGTCAACGATTTTTGGAAGGCGGTCGCTGGCCCGCTGAACGGGAAAGACAACTGGGCTGGACCGAACGGAATGGGTGTACCTCAAGGTGCGGGCGACTGGAGAGCGGCTGTTCACGACTACAACTTCAGCACTAACGGGCCTATCAAAATCGGAATGTATTTCAATCCGACTTTATCGCCTGCTACATCGAAGGCCCTCATCCAAAGCAATATGCAATTGATGAAGACTGGGGGCTTTCAAGGTGCCAAGGAGAAGATGGTCTTTGGTCCCATAAACGCGTTTCAATGGTACGCGAACAGTTGGAAGTAGGGGTGTGCATTGTGAAATGTTGGAATAAGATCGCTGTCCTCCTGCTCACGGTCGCTGTTGTCCAAGGGAGTGCTCAGTCAGTAAAGACTCAGACGAGTGATTTCTGGACCGATCCATCTAGCGGCCTGATGTGGACGGGGAAAGACAGCGGTAGAGACGTGAGTTGGAAAGGTGCGGTGAGGTACTGCCGCGATCTCCGATTGGCCGGATACTCGGACTGGAGGTTGGCATCTCTCGAAGAACTGAAGGGTATTTATGACAAGAGTGTCAGTGCTCCCGGACTAGCTGGTCCTTCCAAGAAAGCGCGAGATTTTACCTGGCACGTTAAGGGGAATCTGTTCTTGACCGGCGATGTGTGGAGCAGTGAGCGCAGGAATGATGATCGCGGGAAGCCTTCGGGGTATGCGTGGTACTTCGACTTCAACGAAGGAGGATCGAAAAACGACCCGAGCGGCTGGCCTTATGCTGGGAGACGGGTGTTGTGCGTACGTGGTCCTCAGAAATAAAAATTCCCTCGCAGGCCGTCTGGGGGCAGCCTGTTCTGTATCTCTGAAAGCGCGCTGCCTACGGCATCGGAATTAGGGAGGACACGTCTCCCCCAGCCGGTAGCTGCGGAGCAACCTGCGGTTGCTGTGCAGTAACCAAATCCTGAAAAGCAGCGTCTAAAGAAAAAATGCTCTGGGCCGCACTTGCCCTGAGCGTGGCGCAACCAGCGCCCGGTGAACGCGCATGAGCCGACTCCCCATCGACGAATCGCGGAGGCTGTTTTCGTTTAGCCGCCCAGGCACGAGCGCGGCGCAGGCCGCGCAGCCTTGGTGGCGGGTGGCCTCGGTCCCGGAGAGATTTCCAAACCACGCTGAGGGTGCCCCCGGTCCCTCGCCTTTGGGGACCGGGGATGGAAGCGCCGCGCTGCCCAAACTGCTCCCAGTTGGGGTATTCTCGCAGTGTATGAAAGGCGAGCGCATCCGTTATCAGCAAACAGGGGAGTTTCACTTCCTCACCTTCAGCAGTTTCCGCCGTCGGCCATATCTGTCGACGGTCGCGGCGATGGAGCTTTTTGAAGATGCGTTGGAGCGCGTTCGACTGCGTTCTCTCTTTGCAGTTGCTGGTTACGTGGTCATGCCGGAGCACGTGCATCTGTTGGTCAATGAGCCAGGGCGCGGGCTTTTATCCAGAACCGTTCAGGCCCTCAAGCTGTCGGTTTCGATGCGCAGCCGCGAAAGACCCTTTTGGCAGGCGCATTATTATGATTTCAACATCTCAACGCACGAGAAGTTCGTGGAGAAGTTGCGCTAAATTCATCGCAATCCGGTCAAGCGCGGCCTCGTTACCAAGCCCGAGGACTGGCTATGGTCAAGCTATCGCCATCATCAAACGGGCATGCACGGAACCGTAGAAATCGAATCGGAATGGACAGCCTGCGAGAGAGGTTGGCAACTGCCTGAGTGGATGCGCTACCGGCAGTTCGATTCCACCTCCCCGGTCCCCAAAAGCGAGGGACCGGGGGCACCCTCAACTTGATAAATTACGGTATGAGACCAGCCACCCGGCAAGTCGTCATTTTGCTTCGGCACGGAACTTCCGGCAAAAACGCCCGGCATTCAGTCGGGTATGCTGGAAGTTCAGGTGGCTTTTACCTTGATGTGCTTAAGCGGCTTAGAGAGTGATCCTTATGCGAATTGACAAGTTGGCGGCCCTTCTCCTGATTGCGGCAGCGGCAACCGCCGTGGGAGAGCAGGCGCGTTTCGATGCGGAGGCGGTGCGCCTCAACAATCGCGGTGTGGCGCAGATGAGCCAGCAGTTCACTGAACGCGCCGCGGGGACCTTTGCCGAAGCCTTCAGGAAAGATGCGAAGATGGCGCCGGCCGCAATCAACGCGGGCATTGCGCTGCTCTCTTTGCAAAAGCCGGACGAAGCCCGCAAGATGTTCGAGCAGGCGATTGCCCTGGACCCCAAAAATGCGCAGGCGTGGTACAACCTCGGCCTGGCCGAGCACGCGACAAATGATCTGCAATCGGCGCTGAAGAGTTTTCAGCAGGCGGCAATGCTTGATCCGCGCGATGCGGATTCGCTCTATTTCGTGGGCGTCTGCTATCAGGAGATGAAGGACTTCGACAAGGCGGTCGCTATTCTTGGACAGGCTTTGGCCATCGACCCGCTTCATGCTTCGGCGGAGTTTGCGCTCGCACGGTCACTGCAGCGCTCAGGACACGTGCCGGAGGCGAAGGCGCATTTTCAGCGCTTTCAGCATCTGTCCAGCACCAAGATCGGAGCGCCGATCGGACAGGCCTACGGCGAACAGGGCCACTACTCCACGGTGCTTCCCGTCGCCGAGCCCGAGACCGGAAAGCAGTCGATGGTCCCGGTCAAACTGGTGGAGCAGGAGTTCCTTGGAAAAGATTCCCAGGCCTCAAAGGTGATCGCTGGGTTGCCGGGCAGTGCGTTCACAACCACGGGTGGCTCTTGCATGATGGACGTAACCGGCGAGGGTCACGCGGACCTGGTCCTGATGCAGGCCGGACCCGCAGCCATTCGCGTGCTTTCCAACAAAGGAGCCGGGCAGTTCGTTGATCTCGATGCCGCAGCGGCGGGTCTCAAGGCCTCGGGTCACGCAGTGGCCTGTGCGGTGGGCGATTATGACGGCGATGGGCTGAACGACCTGGCGGTTGCGCTCGACGATTCCGTACTGCTGTTTCGCAACCTGGGCCACGGCAAATTCCAGAACGTAACCGGCGCTGCCGGGCTGGCCCCGCGCAATCATCCCTCGGGCATCACGTTTGTCGACTTCGATCACGACGGCGATCTTGACCTGCTGCTTACCGGTGCGCCGCTTGCGCCCGGGGGCGCGCCCAACGTCTTGTGGCGCAACAACGGCAATGGCGCCTTCACCGAGTGGACCGAACCAACCGGGCTGGGCGGACAGGCGAACACCAGGACGACGGCGGCAATCCTGACGGACTTCAATAATGATCGCGCCGTCGATCTCGCTATCGCCGGCGATGGGCCCACACCTCAGATTTATGTGAACCCGCGCGAGGGAAAGTATCCCGTTCAGCCGCTGTTTGAGAACTCGAACCTGCCGCCCACTGTCGGCATTACCGTGCTCGATTACAACAAGGATGGGTGGATGGACATTGCCGTGACCCATGCCGGGGCGCCCGGGCTCACCTTGTGGCGCAATGTCGAAGGCCCCGCCCATATCGGCCGCCGCTTTGAGCGCGTGGAACTCCCGCTGCACGGTGCGTTGCGCGGATGGGGCATCACTCCCATCGACATCGACAATGACGGCTGGATCGATCTTGCCGCGATCGTGGAAACCAGCGCAGGCCCGCAAGTGCGCGTCCTCCGCAATCAAGGCGATGGGACCTTCGAAGATATAAGTGATCGATTGGGCATCGGACGCGTGAACTTCACCGCGGCCCGCGGACTCATTGCCGCCGATGTGACCGGAGACGGCGCGCCAGACCTGATCGTAACCAGGCTGAACGCTCCACCCATGCTGTTACGCAGCTCGGGCACTGGCCCGAACCACTCCGTTCGCCTTGACCTGACCGGGTTTGCCGACAATAAAACCGCGTTGGGCGCAAAGGTGGAGATATTTACCAATGGCCACTGGCAAAAGTGGGAACTGGCAGGCGCCTCTGGCTATCAAACTCAGGCGTCTCCGCAGATTCTTGTCGGGCTGGGCAATGCGCAAGGCATCGATCTGCTGCGAATTCTGTGGCCCACCGGCGTGTTGCAAGATGAGATCGACCTGCCGCATCAGTCTGTGATCGCCATGAAGGAAGCCGATCGCCGCGGCAGTTCGTGCCCGGTGCTGTTTGTCTGGGACGGCCACAAGTACAAGTTCGTCACAGACGCGATTGGCGCGGCGGTCGTGGGTCATTGGTTTACTCCCGCAAGGCGGAATATTCCCAACCCCGGCGAGTGGATCAAAGTTGCAGGCAACCAGGTCGCGACAGTCCATGGAAAGATCAGCCTACGCTTCATGGAACCGATGGAAGAAGTTAACTACATTGATCAGTTGCGGCTGGTCGCGGTTGACCATCCTGAAAACGTGGAAGTCAACCCCGACGAGCGCTTCCTCGACGATCCGCCGTTCGCCTCCGGGCGCGTGATTGCAAGCAGCGGTGCGCGGCTTCCGGTGGGCGCATGGGACGGCGAGGGCCGCGATGTGCTTGACGCCTTGAGCCGCCGCGACCACCAGTTCGCCAGTGGATTCTCAATATTGCCTTATGACGGATTCGCCAATCTGCATGCGCTCACGCTGGACCTTGGCGACGTGAAACACGATGCGCCATTGCGGCTGCTGATGACGGGCTATGTGAACTACTTCAGCGCAACGTCACTCTACGGCGCGTGGCAGGCGGGCCTGAAGCCCATCTCGCCTTATGTTGAAGCGGAACTGGCGGATGGATCGTGGAAGCGGATCGTGGAAGATGCGGGATTCCCGGCAGGATTGGAGCGCACCATCGTCGTTGACCTGAGCGGCAAGTTGCCCGCAGGTGCGCGGCGCATCCGCCTGATGAGCAATCTACAGCTCTACTGGGACCAGGTACTCATCGACAACACCGCCGATGCGGCTACGCACACAACGGAAGTCCCGCTGAGCTTTGCCTCGCTGCACTTCCGCGGTTACCCAACGCAGATTGAGGGCGCAAGCCCCGGAGATCTGGACTACGACTACGATCGCGTAAGCCTTACCGGGCCCTTCCAGCACGAACGCGGCAACTACACCCGCCTTGGCGACGTGACGCCGCTCGTGACCGGGATCGACGATCGCTATGCCATCCTCGGCAGCGGCGAAGAGCTTGCCGCACAGTTCGATACAACCACTCTGCCGACGCCGCCCGCGCACTGGCAGCGCGACTACTTCTTCTATGCCAACGGGTTTGTGAAGGACATGGACTGGTGGGATGCTTCGCCCTTTACCGTGGCGCAACTTCCATTCCACTCCATGAGCGCCTATCCCTATCCCGAGAACGAAAAGTTCCCCGACGACAGCGATGCTCTGGACTACCAGTTGAATTGGAACGATCGCTTCGACTCGGGCCAGCCCGTGCACTCCTATCGCTTCGATTACCGGCAGCTCCCGACCACGCCCGCCGATGACAACGCGCCGATAGTCCCCTGGACGGTGCAGCCTTGACCGACTTGGTGCTTGAGCCGGCAACGCGGCAACTTGAACTTTTGCACTCCCGCAAGCTTTCTGTAGTTGAATTGGCCGAGGCCCACATTCAGCAGATCGAGCGGTTGAATCCGAGTCTGAATGCATTTGCCGACTTCGACGCTGACCGAGTGCGGACACAGGCAATCCGTCTCGATGAGCAGACTGCTCCGCGCGGAGTTTTGCATGGGTTACCGGTCACAGTAAAGTCCTCGATTGCCACCGCAGGATACCGCTGCGAGATCGGCAGCCTGCTGCACCAGGGCGAGATGCCAAGCGAAGATGCTGTAGTTGTGGCGCGGCTCCGTGCTGCCGGAGCGTTGATTCTGGGCACCACCAACTGCCCCGAATTTCTCATGGCCTATGAGACGGCGAATCTATTGCACGGGCGTACGCGCAATCCGTGGGACCTCGAACGCTCTCCGGGCGGGTCCAGTGGCGGCGAGTCGGCGGCCATCGCCGCGGGTCTCTCGTCGGCGGGTCTGGGCAGCGATAGTGGCGGCTCGGTTCGTGTTCCCGCGCACTTCACCGGTATCTGCTCGCTCAAGCCCACCCCGGGCCGCATTCCCGGCCGTGGCCATTTGCCCCCTTGCGTTGGGCCGTTTCAGATTCTGGGCGCAATCGGTCCCATGGCCCGCACCATCGCAGACGTTGCCCTTCTCTTTCGCGCGCTCAGCGGGCAAGACCCGCACGATCCGGCCAGCCCCCCTGTTGCCTTGCGCAATCCAGACTTGAACGAGCTGCGGGCAAACACAATCGGCTTCTTCGAGGACGATGGCCTCGTCCCTGTAACGCCGGAGACGCGCGCCGCCGTCCGCGATGCGGCAGAAGCGCTCGGTCAGGCCGGCTTTCGCGTCGAGACGTTCAGGCCGCGTACGCTCGAACCGCTGCGCAAGTTGTGGTGGACGTTCTTTGTGCAGTGCGGAGAAATGTTCTATGAGCCCGGCATACGTGGCAGAGAAGATCAACTCAGCCCGGTCTTCCAGGAATTTCTCGACATTGCCCACTCGGTTGCGCCGCTCACCGCCGCAGAACTGCTCGACGCATGGGCGCAGTTGGACCTGCTGCGCGCTCAGGCGCTCGCCGAGATGAGTTCCTACCCGGTGCTCTTGTGCCCGGTGGCCAGCATACCCGCCTTCCGCCACAATGAGCGGGAGTGGACCATCGAAGGCCGCGCTGTGAAGTATCTAGATGCCGTGCGGCATACGCAGTGGTTCAACGCCCTGGCGGCGCCGGGCGCTGTGGTTCCCGTGGCCGGTTCGCCGGAAGGGTTGCCGATCGGCGTACAAATTGTTGCCCGGCCGTTTGAAGACGAAGTCGCTTTGGGCGTTGCGGCGGTTGTGGATGAGGCATTTGGCTACCGTGCACCACCCATGGCGCTGTCTGGCCAGCCAGTCTCCAACTAATTCATCCTTCCCCGCCTGCTTTTCATCACGGAGGCTTGACTCGGCTGGCTCATACTATCCTGCATCTCCACCTTTTGATGGATGTGCCTTTACTGTAATCGCGGTAGTCTGGGCCTTCCCCGGAACGGAGCGAGTACTGTGCAAGTGGATTGGCGCGAACGTTTTGCCGATACCCCAGATGTAATCAAGGGCGCGCAGCGTCAGCGCACAACTGTGCCGGTGCTCGACTTTGAGATCGGCGGCGGCGAATTCATCACTATGGCTGGGCCTTGCTCGGTTGAGAGCGAGTTCCAGCTTTTGGCTACTGCCAACCACGTTCGCCGTTCCGGAGCACGCATCTTGCGTGGGGGCGCCTTCAAGCCGCGCAGTTCCCCCTATTCGTTTCAAGGGCTTGGCCTAGAAGGGCTCAAGATGCTTGCCCGCGCCCGCGAAGAGAGCGGATTGGCGATCGTGACGGAAGTCATGTCGGAAACCGACGTTCCCATGGTTGCCGACTATGCCGACATTCTGCAGATCGGCACCCGCAATATGGAAAACTACGCCCTGCTTGAAGCGGCGGCGCACTCTGGGCGTCCGGTGCTGCTGAAGCGCGGCATGGTAGCCACGATAGCCGAACTGCTACGCTCGGCGCAGTTGATTCTCGATCATGGCAACCCTCATGTCATTCTTTGCGAGCGCGGCATCCGTACCTTTGAAACGGCTCTGCGGAATACCTTCGACGTGGCCGCCATTGCACTACTCAAACAGATTTCGCATCTTCCCGTAATTGCAGATCCAAGCCACGCATCCGGTTGCAGCGAACTTGTTCCCGCGCTGGCGCGCATTTCTATTGCCGCTGGCGCTGATGGCCTGCTGGTTGAGGTGCACCCGAATCCGGCCAAGGCGTGGAGCGACGGCGACCAGTCGTTGGACTTTGCTCAATTCGACGACATGATGGCCGGGCTCGAGCCCTGGTTGGAAGTACGCCGCAAGCAACTTGAACATTACAGGCCAGGGACTTTGCCGCACGAGGCCATGGCCGCACGCAATATGGAGGCGGTGGGATGAATATGGCTGCCCGAGTACTCGCGATCGCGGCATCAGCGGCTTTGCTGCTGCCGGCTTGTGGTTTCACGTCCAATCCTGCGCAGAGTTCGTCCCCGAATATCGTCGCCGATATCATCGTCACTTCGACGCCGGTTTATCGGCCGCTCGCCGCGCTGCGCGGACAGGAGCGCTTCCCGCAGGGTGCGCAACTGCTGCTGATTCACGCAGGCAAGGCTGAGCCGCTGGTGCCAGGCTTTGCGGCATCCGCTGACGCTAATATTTCTTTCGATGCGAGCACGATGCTTTTCTCCGGCAAACAGAATGCCGGCGATCCATGGCAAATATGGGAGATTACGCTCGCAAGCCATTCCCTTCGCCGGGTGATCGCGGGCGCCACCGATGCCATTCGCCCGCTGTACCTGCCCGCGGGCCGCTTGGTTTATGCGCAGCGCACGGCGCAGGGATTCCAACTCGATATTGCGGGCAAGGAAAGTACATGGTTGTCTGCTCCAATCGATGCACAGGCCGGCACAACCACTCTTGCGCTGTCTTACCTGCCGGCCAGCGCCATTCCCGCGGACGTATTGCTCGATGGGCGCATACTGTTTGAATCCGGCTTCCCGCTCGGCTCTGGTTCGACCCCTGAAATGTTCCTGATGTATTCCGATGGCTCAGGCGTTGAGTCCTATCGCTGCGATCACGGCCAGGCGCGATGGGGCGGCACGCAGTTGGCTTCAGGCGACGTGGTGTTCACGCATGGGCCAACGCTGGCCCGCTTTGCTTCGCCACTGGCTCACGAGGCGCCGGTCGCCGCACCGCACGCGGAGTACGCAGGCGCCATTGCGGAAACCGCCTCGGGCGCGTGGCTGGTCAGCGCCAAATCTGGAGCTGGAACACACTACTCTCTTGCGTCATGGAAGCCCGGTTCGGCGGCGCTGCAACCCGTCCTCTCCAAGAGCGGGAACGACCTCGTGGAACCGGTCCTGATTGCATCCCGCACCCGCCCCAAGCGCCATCCATCCGCACTTCATGACTGGAACTACGCCAACATGCTCGTTCTGGACGCGCGCCAGTCGCGCGCAGGCGACCTGAAAGCTACGCCGGCGGCGGTTCAGTTGGAGACGATGGACACAAAAGGCCACGGCGTAGCGATGGGGACAGCCCCGGTAGAGGCCGATGGTTCCTTCTTTGTGAAGGTACCGGCAGACCAGCCCATCCGCTTTGCGCTGCTGGATCAGAAGGGTGCGGTCATGCGCCAGGAACACGGATGGTTCTGGATTCGGCGCGGCGAGCAGCGCATCTGCGTCGGCTGTCACACCGGGCCGGAACGCGCTTCGGAGAATCGTGTGCCGGCTGTTTTGCTGCGCACCACAACACCATTTGACTTATCCGGCGCGAGTGTTGCCGGCTCCGCGCAACAAGCTACGCCGAGGGGTAACTGATGAGGATTGGTCTCGTTCTTTTATTCGGCGCTGTTTCAATGGCCGCAGCGCAAAATGCTCCACCTGCCAAAGCGCCTCCGCTCGCACAAGCCGCCTCACAAGCTACGCATCATCCTTCCATTCGCTTCGAAGATGCCGGCGATCAGGCGAGGGTTAATTTTACGCACAGCTTCGGCTCGCGGCAGTTGGGATCGCTCCTCGAGGGCACCGGCGCAGGCTGCGTCTGGCTGGACTACAACAACTCCGGCCTGCCTTCTCTTTACGTGGTCAACGGGCGTCCGCTCGACGACTCCATTCACCCGTATCCGCTGAAAGAAAAGCCCGCGACGCCGCCCCACAATCATCTTTATCGCAACGACGGCAATGGCCGCTTTACCGATGTCACGGAGAAGTCCGGCCTCGACCCCGACATGTATTCAATAGCGGTAACCGCGGCTGACTATGACAACGACGGATTCGTCGATCTGCTGGTCACGGGCTACGGAAAGACCATCCTCTACCGCAACGACGGCAACGGCCACTTCACCGATGTGACGGCCAAGGCCGGCATCAAGGTAGACGGCTGGGCCATCAGTTCCACCTGGCTGGACTATGACAAGGACGGATGTGTCGATCTCTTCGTAGGCCGCTACGTTAAGTTCGATCCCAAGTACCGCGCCTACTACGCTGCGGATAACTATCCCGGCCCTCTGGACTATGAAGGCGAAACCAATCGCCTGTATCACAACAACTGCGATGGGACCTTCACCGATGTAACCGCCAAGTCGGGTATCGGCGCCTATGTGGGACGCACCATGGGCGTCACCGCTGCGGACTTTGACAACGACGGATGGGACGATATTTACGTTGCCAACGACCGCACTGAGAACTTCCTCTTCCACAATAAGCATGATGGAACGTTCGAGGAAATTGGCAACGATACGGGCACAGCCTTCGGGCAGAATGGCGAATCCACTTCGTCCATGGGGCCTGTCTTCGCCGACCTGGAAGGTCGCGGCGTATTGGATCTCTGGGTCACCGACGGCCACTATAACCGCCTGCTTCGTAACACGCAGAAGTTGGGCTTTGAGGATGTGGGGGCGGAGACCGGCGTCTCGCAGACCAACGCGCAGTACGTGAGTTGGGGCACGGGCATTTACGACTTCGACAACGACGGATTGCAGGACATACTCATCTTTCACGGCGGGCTCATTCACTTGATCCCGCAAGAGCACACCCTGTTTCGCGGCATAGGCAACGGGAAATTCGCGGATGTTTCGCTCGAAGCGGGTCCAGTGTTAAGCGAGCGCACCACGGCGCGCGGAGCCTGCTTTGCCGACTATGACAACGATGGCAAGGTGGATGCCTTCGAGGTGAATCTCGGCGCAAAGGGAACGCTGGTTCACAACGTTTCCACGGATACCGGCCACTGGATCGCCATCAAGCTTAAAGGCTCAAAGAGCAATCGCGACGGCATCGGCGCTCGCGTTGAAGTTGTCGTGGCGGGAAAACGCCAAACGGCGGAACGCGTGGCAGGCTCCGGTTATCTTTCGCAGAATGACGAGCGCCTCCACTTTGGCCTTGGCGCAGCGACAAAGGTGGACAAGCTTATCGTTCACTGGCCCAGCGGACGCGAGCAGACGCTGGAGCAGCTGGCAGTAGACCGCATTCTCACAGTGGAGGAGCCGAAGTGAAACTGCGGGGTACATGCCAGCTCAACCGGAACCACCTGCGGACCATTGTCGTTGCCGGGCTTACCGCCGCTGCCACGGTTCTGTGTGGACTTGCCCTTTGGCCTGCATTCAATCCTCCCGCGCGTGCCGATGAAGACGACGCGGTTTTGCCGCGCCAGATCGACTACGATTCACCACTGGAAGTTCTCATCTCGCCTGACGGTGCACGCCTCTACGTGCTTTGCCAGCAGAGCGAGACCGTCCGTGTCTTCAATGCCATCACCAATGCGCCGATCAAGACGATCGCGGTCGGTCGCGTCCCGCGCGGCATCGCGCTGTCCTACTCCGGCGACCGGCTTTTTGTAACCAACACCTGGGACGACACGCTCTCGGTCATCGACACGCGGACGCTTTCCGTCATCGCAACCTGGAATGTAGGAGCCGAGCCATCCGGTGTGGTCGAGGACCGCGCGGGCGACCGGCTCTTTGTCGCCAACCGCATCTCCAGCGACGTTGCCGTGCTCGATGCCCATACCGGAATGGAGCAGAAGCGACTGCTGGCCGGGCGCGGCGCCAGTTACCTCACCCTCTCGCCCGATGGCAGCCGGATCTATTGCACGCACGTCTATCCCAATCCATCCGATCATCGCACCGCGCCTGAGTCGGAGATCTCCGTCATCGACACCAAGCGCGCGGTCGTTGTCGATCGAATTCCGTTGCATGCGATCGCAGGCGCATTCCACCTGGCCTTCTCCGCCGATGGCCGCCTTGGTGCGGTGGCTGAATACCACCCGAAAAATCTTGTGCCATTGGCGCATCTCGAACATGGCGGCGCATTTGCTTACACGCTCACGCTCATCGGCACAGACGTGGGCAAGCCTGTCGAAGTTCCCCTCGACGAACTCGAACGCTATGCATCGCAGCCCTTCGGCGTAGCCTTCGCTCCCGACAAGTCGCGCATCTACGTCACCATCGGCGGCTCGGAGTGCGTCATCGCAATTGATGTGACACGCCTACTGCATTTCATTGCCGCCCATCCCCGCCCAGTGTCCGGTTCCTTCGCGCAGGATCTCGCGGCCAGCAGCAACTACGTCATCGCCCGCATTCCTGTGGGGCACAATCCACGCGGCCTCGGATTCAGCCGCGACGGCCGCAAGCTGTTTGTGGCCAACCGCCTCGAAGATACGATCAGCGTAATCGACACGCGTACCAATCGCGTCGCAAATACCATCCCCCTCGCAGAGCCAAATGCCATCAGCGTGATGCGTTACGGCGAGCAGACCTTCTATTCCGCACGCCACTCGTTCCAGGGCCAGATCAGTTGTTCCAGTTGCCACATCGATTCCACATTCGACGGCCTTACATGGGACCTCGAGCCCGACGGCTTCGGCCGCGACGTCGTAGACAACAAAATGCTTGAGGGCGTAAAGGGAATTGGACCCTACAAATGGAACGGCGGCAATCCCGATCTTCCTACCGAGTGCGGGCCGCGGACAGAGAAGTACTTCTGGCGCTCGGAGCAGTATGACGATCTGACCCTTGCCGACCTCACGCTCTACATCCGCAATATGCGCACAAGGCCCAACCGCTGGAAACTCGCGGGCCGTGAGATGACGCCCGCACAGGAGCGCGGCAAGGCGCTGTTCGAGCGCGCGCAAGACAAGTTCGGCAAGCCCATTGCCGAAGTCAACCGCTGCTCTTATTGCCATAGCGGCCCCAAGGGCACTAACCGTCTACTATTCGACGTGGGGACACGCAAAGCGACTGACAATGGATCGCTGCTGAAATCGGCGCCGCTGACTGAGATCGCGCTCACCGCGCCTTATCTGCACGATGGTTCGGCGCGTACGCTGGAAGAGATTTGGACGGTTTACAACCCGGAAGACAAGCATGGACGCACCAACGATTTGACCAAGGATGAACTCAACGATCTGATTGAGTATTTGAGGACGCGATGAAGACGCACCTTACGATCGCACTTCTTCTGACTGCGGGGATGCTCGCGTTTGCAGCGCCGCCTGCAATGCCGCATTTCCGGTTCGAGAACTTCTCCACAGCCAATGGCCTTCCCGACAATCATGTATTTTCGGTCCTGGTGGATGGAGACCGAATCTGGGCAGGCACCGAGAACGGTTTGGCCGTCTACGAGAATCATGCGTGGAAGACCTACACCGCAAAGGACGGGCTCGCCCATCGCGCCGTGCTTTCACTGGCGCTGGATAGCCGCACCGGCGATGTGTGGGCCGGGACCATGGGCGGGCTGAGCCGCATCTCCGGTGGGCGCATCGATAGCTACACACAGTTGAATTCCGGCCTGAGCAACGACGTGGTCTACGGCGTCTCGGTGGAAGGTGAAAACGTGTGGGTGGCAACCGCCGCCGGGGGCTGCCGCCTCAACACCCGCACCGGCCAGTGGACGCTTTACAACGAGCGCAATACACCCATGAACGAGATATGGGTATATGGGGTATCCGCCACCCCCACGAAGGTTTATTACGCGGTGTGGGGCAGCGGCCTGCTGGAGTACGACCAGAAGACTGAACGCTGGGACAAATATGACGATCCCGACGGCGAGACCGAGATGGTGTTGTTTAAGGACCAGGGCCTGATCCATGAGATTGTGACTTCTGTAAGTTTTGTAGACAATATTGTTTGGGCGGCGACATATTTCGGCGACAGCCGCTACGATGGCCGCTACTGGCACAACTTTCTTACCAAAGACAGCGGCCTTCCTTCGAACTTTACCAATACGATCAAAGGCGTTGACGCGAATCGCGCCTGGTTCGGAACCGACAAGGGACTGGCCTATTACGACGGCACGAACTGGGCCGTCTATCGCCCCTCGCTCCAAAGCGGCAAGCCGGAGATGACCGTGCGCGACGCTCAGGGCAAGGTAACGCAGGTCGCCGTAACCACGGCGCCGGCTCACAACTACGTTCTCGGCATCGACTTCCAGGGCAGCGACATTTGGGTCGCGACGGCCAAGGGGTTGAGCCACGGTATTCGACAGTAAGACTAAGAAAATAAGGAGACATCATCATGAATGCATTTGCGGAAATTCTGGAAGCCATCGCACACGCGCCCATTGAAAAGCGCGCCATGACCAATCACGGTGTACTTAACGAGGCTTATGCCTATGCCAAGCCAAGCTCGTTCTCGCGCGGCATGAGAATCGATATTGGCGGCGTCACCATCCTGCTCATCTCGGGCACGGCATCCATTGATGAGGAAGGCAAGAGCGTGCACATCGGCGACTTCTCTGCCCAGTTGCGCCGTACTTTTGACAACATCACCGGGCTGCTCAACAGTGAGGGCGCCACCTGGCACGATATCGTCCGCACCAGTTGTTACCTGCGCGACATCGATCGTGACTACGACGTATTCAATGCGGGACGCACCGCCTTTTTCAAGGAGCAGGGTCTTGATCCACTGCCCGCATCCACAGGCATTCAGGCACATCTGTGCCGGCCCGAGTTGCTGATCGAGATCGAGGCCATCGCCATGTTCCGCACAGACAAGGCAGCCCCCGCCAAGGAGTAGTTCACATGCGTAACGGATGGTTGTTGGTTGTGGCCTGTACATGGGCCGTGGTCGTCGCGGCAGGCGCAGCGCAAGCGCCTGCGGTACGGCAGGACGCGGAAACAAAGACCTGCGCCTGCGGTGCGCATCCGCCGGGTCCGCCCAAAGACCGCGAGGTTGCGCCCTATGCGGGCGAGCCTGCCGATCTCAGTCCCTACGCAAAGTTCGCCGCCCCCTACGACCTCAACTACATCCACCCCAATATCTATTCGGGCGCGGGACGCGATCTGCCTGAGCCGAAAAATCTGACCGAAGTGCGCATCGGCTTCTTTGGGCCCATCGAGCACAATCCCGAATCGGTGTTTGGATTGCGCATGTTAAACGGTGCGCAGTTGGCCGTCGAAGAGGCCAATGCCCGCGGTGGCTATGGGGGCAAGCCCTTCCATCTCATGCTCCACAACGACTACGACAACTGGCAGGCCAAGACAGTTTACGGCGATGACCGGCCCACTGACCCCACCATCTGGGGCTCGGCTTCAAATGAAGTCGTAAAGATGGTTTACGACGACCAGGATTGGGCGATCTTCGGTTCCATCAGTTCCGAGTCCACGCACATCGCACTGCGCGTGGCCCTGCGCGCCGAGATTCCCATTGTCAATTCGGCATCCACCGATCCCACCATTCCAGAGACCTACATCCCGTGGTACTTCACCGACCTGCAGGATGACCGCGTGCAGTGCCTCACTCTGGCGCGGCGAATCTTTACAGAACTCGGATTGAAACGGGTGGCGCTGCTTAGAGTCAACAGTCGCTATGGGCGGTTCGGCGTAATCAAATTCCGCGATGCGGCGCGGCGGTTGGGCCACCCCGTCGTTATTGAGCAAAAATATCTTCCTGGCGACACCGACTACTCGAAGCAGTTGCAGGTTATCCGCTCATCGCGTGCCGATGCCATCGTACTGTGGACCGACGAGACGCAGGCCGCTCTTATCCTGAAGCAGATGCGCGCCGCCGGCATGAAGCAGCGCGTCTTTGGCGCCTACCGCACGCTGGGGCCCACGCTTCTGGCCGATGCCGGTGAGGCCGCTGAAGGCTTTGAAGCCGTCTACCCTTATGACCCCGCCCGCAACGATCCGCGCTGGCTCGCCTTCAACAGGCGCTTCGAAGATCGCTTCCATGAGAAGCCCGAGCAGTTTGCCTCGCTGGCCTATGACGCCATGAATGCGCTGTTGGACTCCATCTGCGAGGCCGGTCTCAATCGCGCCCGCATCCACGATGCGCTTGCGAATATCGAACAGTACGACGGCGTAACTGGACACATGATCTTCGACCCGAACCAGAAGAACGTGGCGCCCATGTACCTGGGCACAGTGCATAACGGCGTCATCTCTTACCGCGTTGCAGCCATGGAAAAACCGCCCGCGGCAGCGCAAGGCCCGGTGGTGCCCAAAGCTCCCGATGCGCAACAAATTCCCTACGCCCGCGTGGGCGAGGATGGCGTCGATTTTTCCGGCCCGCGTCGCCGGCGCTTATCACAAGGTCCGGTCCACGTCGTGGTCTTCGGTCCTCGGGCGGTGCAAGCCGTGCAGTCGCAGGAGATGCAGGAGGAGTTGAAAGCAGGCGCGGCAAATGGTCAGGATTGGACGCTGCTGCCCGTTGCCAGCGATCAGAACTGGGGCGCTGCTTCCACTCAGCTGGTGCGCGCGCTCATGGACGATCACGCTGTGGCGATTGTCGCCCTGGACCGCAACGCCGCTCACCTGGCCGAGCAACTGGCTCTTAAAACCTTTGTACCGGTGCTTGCCCTCAGCAGCGATAAGACCCTGACCTCAACCAACGTTCCGTGGATCTTTCGTCTGCCGGCTGAAACCACTCCGGCGGGCGCGGTCAGCCTGCTTCATGCGGCAGCCCTCCAGGTCGGTGCAGATCCCGAGCGGCTAAGGGATGCGCTGGCTTCGGGCAATTTAATATCAGGAGTTGCGTTTCTCCCGACCGGTGAGCCGCGCTAACGCAATCGAGCAACGCGTTTCAGTCAGGCCAACGCGATCATTGTTCGCCAAACTCGTATGGGATGCCGAACCGCCCAATCTGAATCAACGCTTTATCGGCGGGCGGCCAAATGTGCAGGCTCTCCACGCGGCTTGATCCGGCAATCCGATGCGCATCCGCGGTGCCAACCGGAGTTGCTGTGGCAGCCTCGTAAAAGTGCACGCTCAGAACATCCTCCGCCGGCCGCCGGTCCCATCCAAACACGTACTCTCCCGGCTTGAACAGGATTCCGCCGATGCGAACCGGCGTCTGCACAACCAGGTAGTGCGAGTACTTGCCCTCCGCGGAGTACCCGGCCGTGAGCAGCACAACGCCGGCAATGTACCGCCCTCGCCTGTTCACAATTCCTGAGGCTGTGCGCAATTCCGTCTCAATGTGTTCTTTTTCCACCCGCGCACGCGCCGGTAGGAGCGAAGCAAGCTCAGCATCTGTGGCTTGCCTCCAGACCGGTCTCTGCGCCTGTGTAACCTTCGCCGGCAACGGCACAGCCACCATCACAGTTGCGGCAAAGAGCAGCGTCCTTACGAAGTTTCTGTTCATGGCGTGGGCTTCTCTAGGGATTCAAGTGGAATGATACCGCGCTGGATTGCGACTGTAGCCGCCTGTGTTCGGTCGGTCACACCCAGTTTACCCAAGAGGCTGTTGATGTGTGTCTTCACCGTCGCCTCTGAGATTTCAAGCTCGGTCGCAATTCCCTTGTTGCTCTTGCCACGCACAATCTGTTCCAGCACGTCGAACTCGCGTGGCGTCAGATCCTCCGCGCCCATGCGCCTGGCCAGCTTCTCGGCAATCTCCGGCGGAATATGCAGCTTGCCCGAATGAACCGCGCGAATGGTCGCAATCAGCTGTTCCGTCGTCATGCCCTTCAACAGGTAGGCCCGCGCGCCAGCCTGAAGGGCGCGATAGATATCCTCATCCCCGTCATAGGTGGTCAGCACGATGAAGCGCGCCTGTGGCGTCTCCATGTGGATGCGCTGAATTACGTCCACACCTCCAAGTCGCGGCAGGCGCAGATCGATCAGCGTGATATCGGGCAGATGCTTGCGAAACTGGGCGATCGCCTCTACTCCATCGGCAGCTTCGCCCACCACTTCAAGCCCCTCGACCACGTTCAGAAGTGCCACCAGCCCCTGGCGCACAACGTGATGATCCTCCACAACCAACACTCGAATCGATTCCCTGGCCACTCATGTCCTCCCGTCTACCATTGTCGTCCCCGCGCCGGCACCCGCAGCCGGACTGTTGTTCCCGCACCCGGCTCGCTGGTCACATCCAAAGTTCCACCAATAGTTGCCGCGCGCTCCCTCATTCCGGTCAGTCCAAAGTGCCCCGGCCCGTCGCCTGCCAAATAGGCCCCCGGGGCTTTGCCCGATGCGAATCCAAGCCCGTCGTCCCGCACTTCCAGCGCAATCTCGTCCGGCCTGTACTCTAACTGCACTGAGAGGCTCTTGGCCACAGCGTGCTTCTTCACATTATGAATTGCCTCCTGGGCCACGCGCAGGATTTCCTGTTCCGTGCCCGGCGGAAGCGACCTGTAGGCGCCATAAATGCTGAACCGCGATTCCAGTGCACCGCTCTCCGCGGCCTCTGCCAGGCGGCGTATGCGAACCGGCAAGGTCGTCTCGCCCGAGTCCTGTGAGCGCAGCGCCCAGATTGACTGCCGCGCATCCGCCAACCCCTCGCGAACGTGGCCGCGGGTAAGGTCAAGTTGCTTTGTCACTGCCTCCAGTTTGTTGAGCCGCAAAAGCTCCGCCAGCACTTCCAGTTGCACTGAGATGCCCACGTAGCCCTGCGCCAGTGTGTCGTGAATCTCGCGCGCGATGCGGTTGCGCTCGCCCAGCACGGCACGAAACTCGCTCTCTGCCCGCCGAAGCCTGAGCCGCAACAGCAGCACCACAATTGCCGCCGCACCAAGAACCAACAGAAGATAGAACCAGATGGTCTGGTAAACGTGAGGTCGCAGTTCAAACCTCAGCGCCGCGCCCTCGGTGTTCCAAACGCCGTCATTGTTGGCCGCCTGAACCCGGAACGTGTAATGGCCGGGAGGAATGTTCGTGTAGTAAGCTGAGCGGCGCGTGCCGGCATCGGTCCAGTTGCGGTCAAAGCCCTCAAGCATGTAGCGATAGCGGACTTTCTGGGGGACGCTGAAGCTGAGAGCCGCGTAGTCGAACTGGAAGTGAACATGGCCGGCAGGAATCCGCACAGAGGGGTTCGAGCCGCCGACCTGCTGCTGCACATCGTCCACCGCAAGCCGCTCCAGCGCCACCGGAGGCGGGACGGTGTTCACCGGGAAGTGCGCCGGGTCTACCTCTACCAATCCTTTGGGCGTGGCAAACCAAAGGCGTCCATCGCGGGAGCGCCAGGCGGAGGGATGGCTATTGGTCGCTGTCTCGCGGCTTCGCAGCCCATCGGCCGCGCCAAATTCGATGCAATGCGAGCAATTCGCCTCCTTGTCGCTATCGCAGCGCGCAATGCCATTGGCTGTGGCAAACCACAGTTGGCCCGACCCATCTTCCAGAATCGCGCGGATCGATGTCACATCCGGACTGAAGGACTCCTTCACAATGAAAGACTTCCCATCCCATGCCGTCCATCCGCGGTCTTGCGTTCCAACCAGTAGCGTCCCATTGGAGCGCACCAGCAGGGCCGTAATCACATTGCTGGAGAGCCCGTTCGCCGTCGTGTAATTAGCAATCTTGCCTTCGCGCAGCCGTGACAGACCCGCCAGCGTAGCCACCCAAAGTTCCCCTTGCGCGTCACGGGCCATGGCGCCCACCAGGTTGCTTCCCAGACCGTTGGCCTGTGTAAATGTCTCCATGTGGGCGGTGCCTGCCTGCCCCAGATCGCGGCCATTCCAGTGCGTAAGACCGCGCCTGGTCCCAATCCATAAGGATCCATCTGAGTCAGCCAGCAGCGAGCGGATAAAATCGTCGGGCAGCCCATCCGCCGAGGTGAAGGCCGCGATCTTGCCCGCGCGAATTCGGTTGAGCCCATCCGGCGTACCCACCCATAGATCACCGTTGGGCGCAACGGCCAGTGACAGAATCACATCGCTCAACAGGCCGTCGCGGACAGAGTAATGGCGCACCGCGCCCGCACCCGTTTCGGAGCGGCGAATCGCGTTCAGGCCGGCTCCGCTGGTTCCCACCCAAAGCGTACCCGCTCCGTCCTCCACCAACGCGGTTGTGTTGTCTGAAGAAAGCCCTTCGCGAGCCCCAAAGGTGCGGAAGCGCTGATCGCGCAGAATATGCAGCCCGCTCGCTTCGGTTCCCACCCAGAGATTCCCCTCGTGGTCTTCCATCAGCGCCAGAACTGAGGCTGAGGCCAGCGGATCGGTGACCGGCAGCAATTCCAATTTGCCCCCTGCCCACCGAGCCAGTCCGCCGTTTGTGCCGATCCATAGACTCCCTTCGCGGTCTGCAAATAGTCTCTGGATCTTATTGCCAGGCAACTCGCGGCCGATCTCGAGCTGCATTTCTTTCTTGTCGCCGCGAGTAAGGGTCAACGTCGTCGCCGTTGCTGCAGCCCAACTTCCGTTTGGCAACGAAGCATGATCCACGATGAGGGGGCAGGAGTAACACACGACATCGCGAGCCGAAAGACGGCCGTCCTTGTAGCTTGCTCCACCTTCAGCGGTCTCAATCCCGATCGAGCCATCTGAGTCCAGGTTGAGGGACTTCACGCTGTTCCCCGGCAACCCGTCCTTCGTGGTGAAGGCCGTCACCGCGCCATCCTTCCACCGCGCCAGCCCATCGCTGGTTCCAATCCACAGCGCCCCGTCGTGTATCTCCAGCAGGCAGCGGACGTCGCTATCCAGCAACGCCGGCGTCGAATTCCGGTCGAAGACCTGAAAACCGTTGCCGTCAAAGCGCACCAGCCCCACCTCAGTCCCCAGCCACACAAAGCCATCCCGGGTCTGCACCAGTGCATGAACCGTGTTCTGCGGCAGCCCGTTCTCCATCACCCAGGCCTGGCGGCCATAGTTGCCCAGCGGAGTGCCCGGCTGCAGCGCCATGCCCGGAAGCCCGCAACCCAGCAGCATACCCACCGTCAGCAGGCAGCGAATCACGACCCCGCCAGGAGCTTTCGCAGCCCCCAAGATACGGCTGCCGGCTCCTGAAACATCCGTCGGGTTAGTGTAATTGTCGGCCATGTAAGTGGTTGTAACTCCCCCGGTTGCAGTTCAAATGAGCAAGAGCCAGCACATACACAGTAATAGCATTCATCTGCAAATGCCCAGTGCTGGGCGCGATTCATCGTACGCCAGACCCATCCGTCCGCCTCATTGATCCGTCAAATAAGCACGATGTGGGTGCCCCATCCATTTCCGCGTTCTTTGCGGAAATGGTTGGGAATACGATGTCACCGTTTTCTTGCCGGATCAATAAACCCTCTACACCCATCGATGGAAGCTGAACTAGCTCGAATGGGTCAAGACAGGGTATTGCATCGCCAGTAGTCTGTGGTTGTCTCTTGAGCTTGTACGAAATTTGCATTCCGGGTGGTTGCCCATGCCTTCGGCAACCACCCGGTTTCTTTTTTTGGCGGCTATCCTCAACTGAGCTGCATTTTTGTGTGCAGCACGTGGGGAGTCGCCATGGCCCGCATTACTGATCGCTCACCTTGGTTGCCCCAGTAGCCGGAGCCGGAGACGAGACGGCGCACGGCGCTCCGCCGCACAGCGCACCCGTGATTCCCTTCCCCTCGGTGATGGTATAAATGCGGTCCACATCCGGCAGTTTCACCGTCTCTTTGGCACCGGACGGCCAGTAAATCTCGGCGGTTCCGCCATCGGTGGCATCGCCTAGTCCGAAGTGCAGCGTCCGGTCGTTCGACGAGATATAGCTGCCGCTGGAAAGATTATCCTGGCGCATACGCATCCCGTTGGCCTTCAGGTACACGGTGGCGCAAGTGGCATCACGCGGGCTCTTGGGGCCGCCAACCAACCGCACTTCCACCCAATGATGATGGTCCGGATTCACATTCCTCAAAAGCACCGGAGGGCCGTCGATAGGGTTGATGATCACGTCTATCTTGCCGTCGTTGAACAGGTCGCCGTAAGCCAATCCCCGCCCCGAAACCACCTTTGCCAGCCCGGTATCTTTAACTGGAGGCACATACTCGAACTTCCGGCCTCTGCTGTCCGGAACGTTATGGAAGAGCAGCGGCCGTTCGGCAAAGGTCGTACCCCAGTCGTGCTGGTCCACCTCGGGATACACGTGGCCGTTGACCATGAACAGGTCCAGCCAGCCGTCGTTGTCGTAGTCGATAAAGCCGTCGCCCCAGCCTACAAAGGGAATTGTCGTCTGTGCCACGCCCGCCTTGTAGCTCACGTCGGTAAAACTCGAATCGCCGTCGTTGTGGAAGAGCACCTTGTAGTCATCGCCGAAATCGGTAATGAAAAAGTCCACCTGTCCGCTGTTCTCGTAGTCTCCGGCAGCAATGCCCATGGAAGCAATCTCGCGCCCTGACTCGTTCAGCGCGAAGCCGGAAGCGTAACTCTGGTCCTCGAAGGTCCCATCTCCCTTGTTGACGTAAAGGTAGTTCGGCTCCGAGTCGTTGCCCACCACCAGGTCCGGCTTGCCGTCCCCGTTAATGTCCACAAATATCGCGGTAAATCCGTAATAGCGCTCCTTGTCCTCCACGCCCGCTTTGACCGTCACATCGGTAAATGTCCCGTTACCGTTGTTGTGGAAGAGGTGGTCCGCCTCGCCCCTCAAGCCACGCGGTCCGCAGTTCACCCCAATGCCGCGGTACTGGCAGAACGCGTACCCCATCGCCTTTGAGCCGGCAATCGGCAGGTTGTCGCGGTCAAAGTGGACATAGCCTGAGACATATAGATCCAGAAGCCCGTCTCCGTCATAGTCCCCCCAGGACGAGCCCGAAGACCAGTTGCCCAGTTCTACGCCCGCCTTCGCGGCCACGTCGGTAAATGTCCCATCGTGGTTGTTGTGGAACAGTCGGTTCTTGCCATAGTTCCCCACGAAGATATCGGGCCAGCCGTCGTTGTCGTAGTCGGCAACGCTCACTCCGTAGCCCCAGCGGTCATTGGTCACGCCCGCCTTTGCGGCTACGTTGGTAAATGTCCCATCGTGATTGTTGTGGAACAGCGCAGAGTGCGGCGGCTCCTCTTTGCCGTCGAGTGCATCGAACGTCGAGCCGTTCAAAAGAAAAATATCCATCCAGCCGTCATTGTCATAGTCGATCAGGGCCACACCCGACCCGTTGGTCTCAACAATGAACTTCTTCTCCGGAGTACCACCCATCCTGTGAATCCAGCCCGTGAGCCCGGCCGCCTTGGCAACGTCCTGAAAAACCACGGGGCCGGAATCCACAAACCCGCCCGCCGTAATAGGCCTCTTCTGCGAGTCATACACTGGGGCAGCCCCAATGCCTCCCGCAATACCCCCCATGCCCTGCTGCGGGGTAGCGGGCGCCTGCTGCGCCCATGTTGTAAAAGATGTAAAAAGAGTGGCGATCAGAACGCCAGAATACAATCCACGAACAAGAAGCACCGAGAGTCCCCCACGGGTTGAAGTTTATCGTAATCCGCTGTTTCTCGGATTGGCGATGCGCTATTTCCGCTTCTTGTCCCGGCACGAGCGCAGGTAACTGAGCAGATCTTCCAGTTCTTTTGCTTCAAGCACATTCCCAAAGGACGGCATGACTTTGCTGCCTTCCACGATCTGCCGGCGCATCTGCGCCTCACTTAATCTCCTGCCCACGCCGGAAAGATCGGGCCCCTTGTTCCCGCCGTCGTTGCGGATTGTGTGGCAATGACGGCAGCCGCTTTCGGCGAAGACCGCGGCGCCGTGCTCCCGTTGGCTCCGCGACGAGCCAAAGACAGCGGCGGATGAAGCCAGAAGTACGGCAAGAACGCGCAGCCAAAACCTCATTGAGCGCCCGCCCCCCCGCCCTCGCCGGCCTGCGCTTTAGAGTCGCTGTGCGTATGCCAGGGAACGCTTTCCGAAGTAATCTCCGGATGCTTCCGCAAATACTCCAGAGCCCAGGTGCTTGCGGTCGGATCGTCCTTTTGGTCCGCGAAGGCATTGGCCTCGCGTGTGGCCTGTTCCTTCATGCCCAGCCGCCGATACACAATCGAGAGAATATAGTGCGCCGCCAGGTCGTCTGGATCGATGGCCTGAAGCGCCTCATACTCCACGCGCGCCTCATCGTACTTGTGCTGTTGATAGAGCGAGAAACCAAGTTCGCGGTGCGCATCGCGAGAATTGGGAAATTGCGTTGCAACTTCGCGAAGATCGCTGGCTGCCGCGTCCAGATGACCTTGAATACGCTCCACCAGCGCCAGGTAATAGAGTGCCCTTGCGTTGTGCGGTGCTAGTTGAAGAGCCTTCTCCAGGCCTCCGCGCGCTGCGTCGTACCGTTCCCATTGAAAGTTGGCAATCGCGATATTCGTGAATGCGTCGGCATAGTCGGGACGCAACTTCGCAACCTGCTCAAAGGCGTGCGCGCTCTCCGCATACTGCAGCGCGTCCAGCATCGCGATCCCGTAATTGTTCCAGCGCATCCACTCCTTGTTGTCTTGCGGGTCCGGCGCGGTGGCTGCCGGATTGTTGCCAACGGCAAGCGTACGCGTCCGCGCTGCCATTTCGACCACCGGCAATTCATAATGCTTGCCCAGCCCAAAATCAATGAAATGCTGATTGAAGCGCCGATAGTTGACCTTCGCGGTAACAGTAATTGGTCCCACCGCATCGGCAGGCACTGTGAACTCGTAGCGAACAATCTGCGAGCGGCCGGATTGAATCGTGTTGTTATATGCAACCACTTTGGTATTCCACACCTGGTGCAGATCGTTCAACCCGCCATCCGAATTCACAAGCCGGTTGGTAAAACTGTGTGCCCTGGTGTCGAGCGCTCCTCCAGGTTGCAATGCGCCGGAGTGTGTGAGCGTGCGCCCCGCCGCGTCTTTAGCTTCGAATTCCACCCAACTCTCATAAAAATCGCGCTGCTCCGGGATATGGCTATGCGCGATGCCTTTGTTTTGAATCACGACCGACGCGGTTACCACGTCCCCCGGTGCGATCTCGAAGGCCTCGCCGCCAAGCGGCGCAATGATCTTGCCCCCATTGCGCTCAATCCCGAAAATGTCCACATTGAAGACCCCGTTGCGCAAAAAAGCCATGGTCTTCTCCAGCTGTGCATCGTAGCCGTAATACTTTGAGATAACGGTATTGGCGCCCAGCCAGCGATGCGACGCGAGCTTGCCGTCCTTCGCTCCATAGTCGGACAACTGAATATCTTCGCGCCCCATGTGGCAGGTCTGGCACTTTGAAACCTGGTCCTTCACATAGAACGGCAGCGGCGACTGCTTCGCAAAAGACGACAACTGCCACTCGTCGTAAAGGAAAATCGCGCGCTGCCACTTATAGTCGTTCAATTGCTTCGGCAGTGCCGCCTTGTGACATGCCGAGCAGAACTCGCTCGTGCGGTAGAAGTCCTTCATTACCGCCCTGGAGTGCCTGTCAAGATTGGCTAGAATCTCTTTATCTGACACTTCGCCATAGACCGGCTTGCCATCCGCATCCACCATCACCGCCGGTTGCCCCAGCACATAACTCCCCGTGCCCCGCGTGTCGACCTTCTGGATTGCATGGCACACCGAACAGGTAATGCCATCCTCATCAAACTTGCGATCCACCGGCGAACCCTTGGTCAGGGCGCCCGAAACCAGCGCGACTGGATTGTGGCATCCTTCACAATGGCGCGTAAATTCGATCCCCTTTTCCTTCTGCAGCATATTCGTGTTCTTCACGTACCAGGGAGCGCGGAAGGAATTGGCATGAGCAGTCTGGCGCCACTCGGCATGCGCCTCCTGATGGCAATGGCCGCAATACTTCGCGGTTGGAAAGCTCTTGGGATTGATGAACTCCCCGGTGTCCGTGGTCGCGTTCGAGGGCATAAAAGGCTTATCCGAACCAAAGCGGAAGTTATAGTGTTCACCGGCGGCGTGCGAATAGGCAGACCGCTGCGTAGCGGTCGTATCGTCGGCGGCGGCATAGGCCCGCGATGCCGTCAAACCGCCTGCGATTGCGGCTGCACACACCAGTCCGACTACGATCCGCAGAGTTGCATTTGCAATGAACGCGGCTCTTGGTTCCAGTGCGATTCTATGAGTAATCATTCGGTTTGACCTCCGCGTTGATAAAGGGAAGCTCCACGCCAATAGCTTGGGATGAGCCAATGGCATCTTCATTAAGGCTTCGTACCCTGGCCTTCCGTCAAGGTTACGATGCGGTCAATCTGCGCAGCGGGGAAATGCTCCTTTGCGCCGCTGGGCCAATGAACTTCTATCTCATCAATGGCCCCGGCATCACCCAGCCCAAAGTGCAGCCGCGGATCGCTCGTCGAGGCATAACTGCCGCCGGAGACTACATCCCCGCGCTGCCGCACCTTGTTGGCGGTAAGGTAGAGTGTTGCCCCCACAGCGTCTCGCGGACTCTTCGCGCCACCAATCAGCTTGAACTCGACCCAATGATTCTTGTCCTGCGAAACATTCTTGAGCAACGCCGGAACGCCATCCATCACATTGATCACCACATCGAGTTTGCCGTCGTTGAACAGATCGCCCACAGCTAGGCCGCGGCCTATGTACGTCTTCCCCAGCCCTGTTCCCTCCACTGCGGGCATCTGCTCGAACTGCTTGCCGCCGGCATTATGAAACAGCAGTGGCCGCTCCGCGAAACTGGTTCCCCAGGGCTCTCGATCCACGACTGGATACACATGCCCATTGGCGACGATCAGATCCTTCCAACCATCATTGTCGTAGTCGAGAAACGACGTACCCCATCCCAGAAACGGAACCGTCGGCTCCGCGATTCCCAGTTGATAACTGATATCTGTAAAGTTGGCGTCCCCGTCGTTGCGATAGAGCGGATTGTAATCATCTGAGAACGTGGTGTTATATACATCCACAAGTCCGTTGTTCTGGTAATCGCCAACAGCTATGCCCATGGTTGCGGTTTCCCGCCCGTTCTCGTTCAGTGCATAACCAGACGCATAACTGATATCTTCAAAGGTCCCATCGCCTTTGTTGAGGTAGAGGTAATTCGGAGTCGAGTCGTCGCCCACCAGCAGGTCCGGGCGTCCATCTCCATTTACATCCACGAAGACCGACGCAAGCCCATAATAGCCGCCCTTGTCCGCCACGCCCGCCTTTTCGCTAACATCCGTAAATGTCCCATCGCCATTATTGTGGAACAAATGATCCGGCTCGCCTTTAAGCCCGCGCGGTCCGCACATCACGTTCTCGCCGCGAAACTGGCAGAAGCTGTAGGAAACACCCTTGTCGCCCGACGCAGGCGGGTTCGCCAGGTCATAGTGCACATATCCGGGAACAAACAAATCCAGCTTTCCGTCGCCGTCATAGTCTCCCCATGTAGCCCCCGTCGACCAGTTACCCAGGGTAACTCCCGCCTTCTCGGCCACATCGATGAACGTCCCATCGTGATTATTGTGATATAGCCGATTCTTCCCAAAATTCGAAACGTAGATATCCGGCCAGCCGTCATTGTCATAGTCGGCAATTGCCACGCCAACACCCCAGCGGTCGTTGGTTACCCCCGCCTTGTCCGCCACATTCGTAAAGGTGCCGTCATGGTTGTTATGAAACAGTGCGGCCTTCGGGGCAGGCTCCTTGCCGGCAACAGCTTCATACGTCGAGCCATTCACCAGATAGATATCCAGCCAGCCGTCATTGTCATAGTCGATCAAGCCCACGCCCGACCCGTTGGCCTCGATAATGAACTTCTTCTCCGGCGTTCCCATCACATGCTTCCACGCGGTCAAACCGGCTTGACGCGCGATGTCCTCGAAGACGATGGGGCCCTCTTTGACAAATCCGCCCGCGGTAATCGGCCTATGCTCCTTGTCGAGCACGGCGGCGTGGGCGCCCCCGGTATTGACTCCGCCGACGGCGGGAGCCTGCCCGCCCTCGCGGGGTTTATCCGATTGCGTGTCGGCGGAGTGAGAGTCCGGGGTGGTGGACTGGGCGACAGACCGGCCCGGCCCCGCGACCAGCGCGAAGCCCACAAGTACAACGGCCAAACTGCAAATAGATACGCGCCTGAAAAAGGGTTGTATGCCGCCGAATCCCCATGACACAAATGCATTGGAATTCGGGGATGGCGAAGTCGAGAAACGCTGGGGAATCAGCGAGATCATGGCATCTCCACTCAGTGAACATCATTACCATACATGATCCGGCGCCCCACTGGACTCATCCTAAGGGTGGAGATGCAGAACAGGCTCATTCAGATGCCGGCTCTTGCTTCAATGAGCCGCCTGAAGCCGCGTTCGCAGCAGCTTAAATCGCCAACCGGCATCTTCACTCAACCTAAAGAATGAGCCGTTGTCCCATCTATCGGTTGAAGACAGTGCCGCTGCCCGCCCCTAAACTGCTACTTAATTGATCGCGTTGGACTTCGTGTGCTTTCCCCCGTTCCACAAGCTCACCGAAGCCCATGCATCAAGCGCATCCAGGCACCACGGATGCGCCTCGCCCAGAGGCCGCCATCTTCAACCACAGGCCTCAATGCACAGTCGTTTCTTGAAGGAGAGGTCAAATGCGAAGCGCCGTTCGCTGTCTGGTTGGGCTTGTGCTCACTCTGGCAACAGTCCATGCTCAAAGCAATTACGCCGTGATGCGCGGGTCCATTCTTGATCCGCAGCATCGACCCATTGTCGGAGCGCACGTCCACATTACCGCAGCCGGAACCGGCGCAGAGCGCGAAGTGGTTTCAAACGCAACCGGCCTCTATGAGATCGCGGGCCTTCAGCCGGGCGGGTACACCCTGACCGTCGATAACCCCGGCTTTCAACAGGCCACTCGGACAATTGACCTCGAGGTAGGCCAGCAAGCCACTTTCGATATGCAATTGCGCCTCGGCTCTGAAACTCAATCTGTCACGGTTGCGGCCTCGGGCGAGTTGCTCAAGACGCAGGACGCAAGCGTCGGCGAAGTGGTCGATGCGCATTCCGTGGATTCACTGCCGCTCAATGGCCGCATGCTGATCGACCTCGTGCTTACTGTACCCGGAGCGCATCTGAGCCATGGCGCTTCAGCCGGTGACATGAACTCCCTCTACTGGAGGCCCGGCCAGCGCTCAGCCGTAAGCATCGGCGGAAATCGCCCCAACGCAAACTACTTCCTGCTCGACGGCGCCACCAACACCGACCCAACATTCAGCACTCAGAATCTCAGCCCTTCACCCGACGCGGTGCAGGAGTTCCAGGTCGAGACCGGCAGCTATTCAGCCGAGATGGGCGGCGCAGGTGGCGGCCAGATCAATATCGTCACGCGTTCCGGATCCGGTGCCTTCCACGGCACCGCCTACGAGTTCCTCCGTAACGGCGCCATGGACGCTCACTCCTTCAACCAGATGGGCGGATCGAATTTTCTGATTCAGAACAACTTCGGTGCCTCGCTCGGCGGCCCCGTGAAGCGCACCGGCAAGACCTTCTTCTTCTTGAACTACGAAGCCCTGCGCCACGTTCAGATCGATGCGATGGTTGACACGGTGCCGACCGCAGACGAAGCTGCCGGCAACTTCAGCCAAAGCGGCGTTGACATCTTCGATCCGGCGACCACAACCGCGAATCCCGCGTTTAACCCAGCCCTTCCCGCAAGCAAGACGAATCCACAATTTATCCGCCAGCAGTTTGTTTACAACGGCGTCGTAAATGTAATTCCACCGGGACGGCTGACGCAGGCGGCTTCGATCATGCTGAACAAATACACCCCGCAGCCAAACTCCATGGATATGGGCAGCTCGACCATGATGGGACAGCCCACCGTGATCGGCGCAGGCAACGACGCCAACAACTATCTCGATACGCGCAAAGAACGTATGACCGATGATCAGGGATCGGTGCGCGTCGATCACAGCTTCGCCAACGGCGATACGGCATTCTTCCGATACTCGGCTGCAAGTCAGTATGGCTTCATGCCTGAGGGTCTGCCCGGCTTCGGCTTCTATCACGACAACCTCTCGCAGCAGGGAACCCTGGCATGGACGCGCGTCTTCTCGCCGCACGTCGTCAACATGGCGTCGGCGGCCATTTCACGACTGGTGATGATGCACACCACTGAGAGCGCGGGCAAAAGCGACATAGTCAACGAACTCGGCATTACCGGAACCGGCTTCGGCGGCACAGGTGCATGGGGTGCTCCCTACTTCAATGTTCAAGGCTATTCCCCGCTCGGAGACAACTACCTCGCCACCCCCATGCACGCATGGGACACGGTGATCGAAGGCCGCGACACCCTAAGCTGGCAAATTGGCCGCCACAGCGCCAGGTTCGGGGGAGCATACCAGAAATTCATCTGGCCCATGTGGGGCTTCTTCCAGAATCGCGGCTATTACCAATTCACAAACGGCTATACCACCCAGTACGCGCTCAACGACCACAGCACCGGATCCGCCCTCGCCAGCTTCCTTCTCGCGCTGCCCGCTGCACGCCAGGGTCAGGTCGGCGTGCCCCAGATGCAGCTTCGCCAGTGGTACTCCGATGCGTATGCACAGGACGCGTGGCGTCTCACCCCGTCCACAACCATAACCTACGGCCTTCGCTATGAGTTTATGAGTCCGCTGGTAGATATCGACTACACAAACAGTAACCTCGACCTTTCCAGCGGTGTGCCCCAGGTATTCATTGGTGGTCAAAATGGCTACCCGCGCGGACTTATGTACGCTAACCACACTAACTTCGCGCCCCGCCTGGGACTGGCGCAGGCCATGCCCAAACTAGGCCTCGTGGCGCACGTGGCCTACGGAATCTTCTTCACTCCGGTGGACATGAACACCTGGTGCAATCAGCGCCACAACGTCCCCTACGTCTTCCCTGAAACTTCGCAAAGCGATCCGTTCATTCCCACCATCACAACTTTGAATTTCCCCACTCCCGTGCTCGGAACAACCGCCGTCAGTTTCACCTCGGTGCAACTGCATGCAAAGGCGCAATACGTCCAGCAATGGAGCGCCTCGCTCGAAAAGCAGTTAGGCGGCCAGACCACCGTCGAAGTCGGATACCTTGGATCGGGCGGGTATCACCTGCAGCGCTCCCACCTCATCAACAACGCGCAGCCCGGACCGGGCCTTATTCAGCCCCGCCGTCCCTTCCCGAAAATCAGCTTTGTCGCCAACACAGTTTTCCCATCGACGGTGAACGTTGCCAACACCACGTTCCCGGTCAGCACCATCAACCTGCTTGAGAACACTTCGCGCAGTTGGTATGACGCCGGCTATGTAAACGTGCGCCGCCGTTACGCGAACGGGCTCAGCTTCCTGGCCAATTACACCTTTGCCAAGGCTCTTGAGAACGCGCCGGACTTCCGTTCCCCTATGTTTGAAGCTGCAATCCCACAGAACAACGACGACCTCGCGGCAGAGAAAGGTCCCGCCTGCGATATCCGCCATCGCTTCGCATTGAGTGCCGTCTACAGCCCGCCTGTCTTCGGCCGCAACAACCTCACTCGCGCCTTGACTCGCAATTGGCGCGGCTCTGCCGTGTTCCAGGCCCAGACCGGATTTCCCCTCACCATCTCTGTCTTTGGTGACACAGCCAATGCCGGAACCGTGGTCGGTGAAAATCCCATCCGGGCCAACCTCACCGGCCAGAAGATATTCCCCTCGGGCACCCGCAACTCGTCCACATGGTTCAACCCAGCCGCATTTACAGCCCCGCCCGCCTACACTTACGGCAACGTCGGCCGAAATACAGTCTACGGCCCCGGATTGGAAACCACGGACATTGGCGTCGTGCGGACTTTCAGCTTCGCCGAGAAGGCCAGGTTCGAAACCCGCGCCGAGTTCTTCAACGCCCTCAATCACACCAACCTGGGAACGCCCAACCGATTCGTAAACACATCCAGTTTCGCCAGCATTACTGAGGTCGCAACGCCCGGACGCGAGATACAGTTAAGCGCGCGGATAAGCTTCTGATCACGCGCCAGAAAGTCATGGGGAAAGCCGGGAGCAGTACGCTCCTGACTTTCCCCATGAGACCTGAACTTCCGGCCGCCACTGATCGATGCTAAAGACCGATTGCAGAGAAGACTACCGGCTAAACACCACGTACTTGCGCCCGGCATACAGACGGAAACCGCCGCCCGGGTCGGAGAGTATCTGCAGAGGCTTGGGCCGTTTCAGCCCTGCGTCGGTAGTGGAGCCCACAGTGAGTACGTCATGGGCGCCAACGTCCGTCACCACTAACTTGTCATCAGCAACAAATCCAATGCCATACACGCCCGCCGGAAGCTTCTGATCGCCCACCGTGATCGGAACCTCCACGATAAAGTAAGCCTGGTATTTGGCAGCAACACCGGTCGAGTAGCCGCTCGTGTCCACCAGCGACGTAAGCACGAAATACCCGTCCGCAAACTTCACGCCGCCGGAATTCCGCAACTGCGTCGTCGCCGATTGCCCCTTGTAAAACACGCTCGGCGGCAACAGCTTCTGCACTTCCACCGCCGTCAGCACCGTTCCGCTGTTCTGCGCCAGAATCAATCCTGGCATCGCTATCATCGCTGTCGCGGCTATCGCGGTTGCGACCATCCTTAACATTCCCTTGCTACGCAACATAAAACCTCCTTACGGATTCCGAACTTCGGAGTATATCGCATCATAACCCACATCGACTCGGATTGAATGCGCTTGGCAGATGCAGTCCGAGCGCCCTCGAATTATAGCCCCTATAGATCCGGCAACTAAATACTATGCGGGTGCCCCATCCATTCCCGCGCATTTTGCGGGAATGGGTGGGAAGAATAAGTCCTGCAATCAGACAATTCCCTTGCCCTCCACAATATGCACATATCGATTTGGGGCCAGGTTGCTGAGCTTCTCAATGTACTTGCTTGGAGCAGGCCAGTGAATCTCCAATTCCTCGATATGCGTGGCCGTCCCGATTCCAACCACCTCGCGAAGATCGTGCGACGAAAGATAACTGCCGCCGTTGTTCTTCAGTCTCGTCCTTACCGTTCCGCCCGCTTTCACTACGATGCGGGCGCCAATCGCGTCGCGGTTGCAGGTAACACCCTCCAGTTTCATTCCCAACCAGTTATTACCCACCGCCCCGTTGTTCTTAAGCAGAACTGGAGGCCCCCCGTTCACTCCGATCAGCACATCCAGAGCACCATCATTGTCGAAATCGCCCACGGCCAGGCCTCTGGCAGCATACTGCTTTCCAAACACCGGGCCCGATGTTTGGCTGATGTTGTGCAGTCTGCCATCTTTGCTCTGGTGATAAAGCAGCAGCGGCTCTTTGTACTTCACCTGCATGGAGTAGGAGTCGATCATGTCGTCAGGATGCCCATTGGCAAGCATAAGATCCATCGCGCCATCGTTGTCGAAATCGAAGTACTTCATTCCCCAGCCACTCATGAGCTTTGTGTCGCGGGCTACCCCGGTCTTCTCAGCCGCATCGCTAAATGTCTCATCCTTGTTGTTGATATAGACCGAATACATCTCGTGATCTACATTCGCCACAAACAGGTCCTGCCATCCGTCCCCGTCAAAGTCAGCCGCATCCACGCCCATACCTGAGCGCGGCCGTCCATTTTCACTAAAACCAACTCCAGACTGCAACGCAATCTCATCCCAATTCCAGGAGCCATTCGGCCCGGGGCCACGATTGACAAATAGGAAATTCTGAACAGTATCATTGGCGACGAACAGGTCCATCCAGCCATCGTTGTTAATGTCCGTGGCCACCACCCCAAGCCCCTTGCCCAAAGCCTTCGCGATCGCTGTTCCCTTGCTTACTTCGGTAAAGGTGCCATCGCCGTTGTTGTGATAGAGAAAGCTTGGAGTCGGCTTGAACAACCGGGGAACACAATAATAGTTTCGTCCCAGTTGATTATTGCCGCACTCCAGCTTCTTCACCCCCGAGTAATCCACGAAGCTGCAAACAAACAAATCCAATTTGCTATCGTTGTCGTAGTCGAACCACACTGCGCTGGTTGTCCACCCCGGAGTGGCAAGACCCGCGCGTTCTGTCACGTCCGTGAATGTGCCGTCGTGATTGTTTTTGTAGAGTGTGCAACGGCCATAAGCAGTTACAAAAATGTCTGGCCATCCGTCGTTATCGTAATCCCCGACCGCCACTCCCATTCCGAAATACGATCCGGCAACGCCTGCCTTCTCCGTGACATCGGTAAAAGTGCCGTCCCTGTTGTTCTTGTACAAGGCATTGCGAACCGGGCTTGAAGGTTTCCAGAAGTCGCTGGGACCGCTGTTCACCAGAAAAATGTCCATCCATCCGTCGTTGTCAAAATCAATAAACGCACAGCCCGGGCCGAGCGCTTCCGGCAGAAAGCGGATTTCTGACATGGCGTTTTCATGAACCCATCGAATACCGGATGTGGAGGGTGGAACTTCATCGAACAGCGGCTCCCTTTGAGTGCTTTGCGACTGCGAGGGAATGCACAATACCTTCGCAGCTCCGGCACTCATTCCGAGTCGTAAGAATCCGCGTCTTGAGAACCTCATCGCCACATCCTATCATCGTGCGGTAGGAATGATCTTTGACCGCCTTGGCACATGTTATAAAGCTCGCGGCAGGGCCTCAGCCTATTCAGGGTACGGCTCATTCGCCTTCACAATCCTGATCCGATGATCGGAGAATTTGTAGTGGCCTCCTGGTAACTCGATCTTCGGCATGTGGCAAGTCACACATTTGCTTTTTGAAACCGGGCAGCTGTTCGTCTTGGCCTTCCCACCTCCGTGGCACGCCTTGCATTTCGCGTCATGATTCACTGGTCGCGCGCTCGCTTCCGTATGCGGGTCGTGACACGCCAGGCAACTGATGCGCGTATCGTCCGGGTCATAGCATCTGCTGCCCGTAAGGCGATAAGGCTGAAAGCGAACATTCGAGATACTGAAAATCCCTTGCGTCGCAACTTCTTCCCAGGTTCGGTGGCACTGGCCGCAGAAGTTCGACGCCTGCTCCGCTGAGAGCTTGCGCAGGCTCGGAAATCCCGGTTGCACTGCGGGCTTGCCGCCCTCTGCTGACATCGCCGCAAGATGGACATCGGCTCCTTCGTGGCAGTGTTCGCACTGCACTCCCGGGACCATCTTTTCAAGTGTGAGTTTAGTTCCCTGCGCTGCATTCGTAGCGTGACATCCAAAGCAACGCAACTTGTCGTCGCGACTCATCAGTCTTCCTGCCGCCTCCTGGACGTTGGCAGGCAATGTGCTGTCGCCACCCACCGTCGGCCCAAGACCATTGAGTTCCCGATACCAGCTCATGCGACTCTCGTAAAGCTCACCGTTTTTTTCCAATATGTAGGTCTGGCCCATCGCGGAACTGGCCCCCAGCGCCCAGCGAATCGGCATCGTGACCGTAGTTATGCCGTCTGTCACGGAGTAGTTACTCTGCCCCCCGTTTCGCTCGATGCGATAGGAATATTTGCCATATGCCCCAGTTATTACTGGATGATCGTTCAGAACCGTCGTCTGCTCCACCGTTTCCAGCGCCCGTGCCATATTGGTGGCCGGTTGCCGCCACGCCTCTGAGTGGCACTTCGCACAGGGGTTTTCATGCCCCTGCTCGGCTTGCCCGCGAGCAATCCCGGGGATAAGGAACATCACAAGAAGTCCGGCCAATGAAAACGTTCTCGATTTGCTCATCGTGAATTCAGAACTACTCGCTTCTCCTCCCACATAGCTGGAGTTGGTTTCAGCTTCACTGCACCTTACCCTCAGTCTGATTCACTCCGGGCTGCTTGGCCTGCACTTCGGCCGTCAGCCTCTGAACGATTTCACGCTCTCGCTTGCTGTCTTCAGGACGCTTGAGACGGTAATACACCAGCGCCAGGGATACGTGGGCTTCTAGAAATTGAGGCGATTCCTTCACCAGCCCCTCCAGTATCTCGCGAGCTTTGTCCAGTGCTCCCTCATTTACTGAGAGCAGCGCTAGTTGATACCTGACGCCCGGATCTCCCGGCCTCGTCTCTGCTGCACGTTCAAAATACTTCTTGGCCTGCTCGTAGTTCTGCTGTTGCTTTGCCATCGCTCCCAGTTGCAGGTTAGCGTCGAAGTTATAAGGGTCGACGCGCAATTCAGCAGCAAATTCCTTCTCGGAGAGATCGGAGTCGCCCGTCAGCATCAGCGCCTTGGCGTAAAGCACATGAGTCTCCGGCAGATCGGGATTCAACGCACTTGCCTTAGCGAATTCATCCCGGGCCCCCGCAAAATCGGAGGCGCCCATCTTCGCCGTGCCTAACATCAGATGCGCTTCCGCTGAGTCGCCGTTCCTCAGAATACGGTCGACCATCACCTGCCCTTCCTCCACTCGCTTCTGCCGAATGAGCGCCGTTCCCAGCAAGTAGGCTATGGCCAGATCATCAGGGTACTTATCCTTCTGCGGCTCCAGTATCCGGATAACATCTTTCTCCCGATCCATCCGCATATAACAGTCGCCCAGCAGCAGAACGGCTTGGTGGTTTCCAGGGTCCTCGGCATACACCTTTTCAAGTTGTGCCGTAGCCTCTTCAATCCGCCCCATCTTGTAATAGCAAAGTGAAAGATTCAGTCTCGCCTCCACGAGGGTGGGCGACTGCTTGAGGGCTATCTTGTATTCGGAGATGGCTTCTTCAAATCGACCCGCGCCAGCCAGAGCCGCGCCGCGATTGGAATGGATGGCAGTTGCCTCGGGATGGATCAGAAGAAACTGCTTGTACTCGGCGGCCGCCCCTTCAAGATCGCCGGCGCGCTGCTTCTGCAACGCATCCTGCACTAATTCCTGCGGTGTCTGGGCGTGCGTTGCCACGGTCAGGATCAAGACAAGAACATAGGATAACTTGCCCATACTTTGATGGGTCCTGCCGGCACTGCCGGCAGGACCCATACCACCTTGCTTTCCGGTTGGTTAAAGTCCCCAAGCAACCTAGAAGTAAAACTTCGCTGCAAACTCCATTGTACGAGCACCTTGCTTCTGAGTCGCTTTGCCAAAGTTCGCATTCGTTTGCTTGATCTGCAGCGTTGCCGGATCCTGAGTAAATTGCAGGGTCAGGTTGCTGCCGCTTGGGAACGAGTAGAGTGGATGGTTGATAAAGTTGTATGCTTGGGCGCGAATCTGGAGCGACTTGCTCTCTGAAATGCTGAAGTTCTTGAAGAGCGCCAGATCCGAATTGAAGTAACGCGGGCCGTAGGAAACAGGGATCAACGTCGGCCCATTCTTGCCGGGCGTGGTGGGCGGCGCAAAGCAATTGCCGTTCACATACTGATGGGCGCTTAGACCCGAGTTCGGATTACAAGTAACATACGGGTTCAATTGCTGCGCGTTTGTCCCCAGAATGGACTGATTATTGATGGCAATTCCGGTCGGGTTTGCCACGCTGACCGATCCTGGCAGGATGGCTCCGGATTGTAAGCACGCGGCCCCTACGCAGCTCAACGCCATGTAGTAGTTCGTGCTCGAATTGTAACCGCCACCGTAAGTGATGTTGGCGCCACTTTCCATCTGTGTAATTCCCGAAAGCTGCCATCCATTCATTGCGCCGTTCACGAGTGGATTCACGTGCACGTGGTTTCCGAGATCAACTGAGTAGGCCGCATTGAAAAGCTGACGGCGGTCTGTTGGCTGGACGCCATAGTTGCTCGCGAGTTTGAACGGGTTGATTGTGGGCGACACAATGCCCAGGGCTTTCTGCCAAGTGTAGTTCGCTTGAATGGTAAAGAGCTTCGAGCGGCGAGCCCAGCTTATCTGCATGGCATTGTAGTTGCCGTACAGATTATTCGTTGCCAGGTTCAGGTCGCCGTAGCCCAGCCCGGCTGGGGTATTCAGGGGCCGATAATTGTTTGCGTTGGCATTTCCTGGATTCGTTGCGGTCAACATCGCGCCCAGCGGCACCAGGTTGATATTGCTGCCCGCGCCACCGTTGGTATTCTGGAGTTCCCTGCTGCGATTGCCCACGTAGGCCGCCTCCAACAGACCCTGCCAAGGAGTCCGCTGGTCAACATTGACGCTCCAGCTATCGGTATATGGCTGGCTATTATCCTTTGAATCTACAGCCGCCGGTGATGCTGGAGTGGCAGCAAGATTCACGCAGGATAAATAATACGAAAACAATGCGGACCCCGCAGGCGGATTCGTCGGGCAGCCTGTGCTTCCCACCCAGTTGCTCGGCGAAAGGGTAGCCGTGGAAACCCCGGCGGATGCATCGAGACCGTTCGTGAACTGTCCCGAGTGGTAGTAGAAGCGGCCCCAACCTCCACGGACCACAGTCTTGCCAACTCCGGTGATGTCGTAAGCGAGACCAAGCCGCGGCTGGTAGAACAGCGCCCGCGTTGGGAATCCTCCCACCGGCACGGCCGAGAGCTTCGAATGCCATTCAAAACCGCAGAAGGTCGGCGAACTTGCGCAACCTGGACTGTATTTTGACTGGTCGAAGATCGAATAGCCGAAGCCCAAGGCGTCTATCCATGGGGTCAGGTGACTGAAGCGCATCCCGACCTCTGCGGTCAGCTTCGGGTTCAGCTTCCAGGAGTCCTGTGCAAAGAACTCCCATGTGGTGTAGTTGATGTCGTTGATCCGATTTTTGTTCGACTCCTGGTAGCCGGAAAGATTGCCCGTCAGCAGGTCGGCGTACTCGTTTCCGTAACTGAAGGTACTGGATGCGGAGACCTGCGACAGACCGTTTGTATAGTTGTTTGCGGGTTGCGCATTGCGAATCCGCTCCCAAAAGGCGCCTGCCTTGAAAGTGTGCTTCGCAATAACCTTGGTAAGCGTGTCGCTCGCGCTTGGCATGTACTTATTGGCATAGAGTCCCGAAGAAGCTCCGCCAGCCTCAAAACCGCCTGGGTTAAATACGAGTGCCGCTTCGCTCGGGCCGAACTGGCCAAAGGACGGGATCTGTGCAACACCATTGTTGAAAAGACCCTTATAGGTGTAACCCACATTAGTGCGATCCACCTTCGAAGGGCTCGCGAATACGTTCGGGAAACCCACAAACGTATACGCAATGACGGTTTCGTTCGTCATGCTCTGGCTGAAGACATGGGTGAGCGTGCCAGACATGGAATCCGAACGGTTTTTACCTTGGATCGCTGTCGGGTAAGGCACCTGGTCGGTGTTGCGCCACCAAAGGCCGACTGGGAACTGCTGAATTTCCCGCTGGTAGTTGTAGCGAACAAACACCTTGGTATTGTCGCTAAGGCTCCAATCTCCACGAACTACCCACTGCTTGTTGTTCTGATTGAAGATCTCGGCTTGAACGTAGTTATACCCGCCCGTATCGCTCGGCTTCGCGTTGGCGGCGGGATAGAGTTTGGTCAGAGCAAGCATGTTTGGATCGATGCACTTGCCGTTAGGAGTGCCGCTGCACGTCGGGATTGTCGTTCCTCCGAAGGCTGCCAGGGCAGCAGAGTTTAGTGGTCCCGGCGCCTTGCCAGACGCGGTGACGGCTCCTTCCCCGGCGATGGACGTGGCCGAAAAATCGCCAGCCAGTTCCGACGCTGTTGGCACGGTCGCCCGCAGCAATCCTGTATCCAGCGTCTGGTGGTAGTACTCGAATCCCGTAAAGAAGAACAGCTTCTTGCGATCCTTGTTGAACCTGGTCCCAGGGATGATGATCGGACCGCCTACGCTTCCTCCGGGATAATAGTAGGAGTTGGCGGGCTGCTGAACGCCGCTGAAGTTGTTCAACCAGTCATTCGCGTTGAGCGAGTGGTTGCGGGCCGAGAAGAAAGCATTGCCATGGAACTGCGTCCCACCGGCTTTCGTAATCGAACTGATGACTACTGGCCCCTTCTGTTCTTCCGCGCTGAAGTTCGACGTCAGTACCTTGAACTCCTGAACAAAGTCGGAGTTCGGGTTGACCGGCGTGTCGCAATTGCAGCCAGGGTCGGAAACGTGCGCGCCGTCCGCCGTGATGTCCAGCGAATTCGTCGGCAGGCCGTTGTAGGAGAATGCGGCATTCAGCGGGCTCTGGCTCCCGGAATCGCCGTTCGCGTTGATTCCGATTGTCTGGCCGTTGTAATTCGACTTGTTCTGCGTGCCGTTGGAGATACCGAACCCGGGGACAATCTTGATATACTCGGCGGCATTGCTGCCCACCTGCGTAAAATTCTGCAATTCCTTCGTTTGCAGAGCAAATGACTTTTCTCCTGAGTCGGTGACCGCGACCGTTGCACTTTCCGCTTCAACCTGAACTGTTTCGCCAGCCGCGCCAATCTTCAGCTCGATATTCACGTTGCGGCGTTCGCCGCCGCCAAGGTTGATGTCTTTTGCGGAATACTGTCTAAACCCAGGGGCCTCCACCGCCAGGTTGTACGTGCCCACAGGCACTGACGCAAATGTGTAGTACCCGTCTCCGTTACTTACTGTGGCCCGTGTTGACCCCGACATGGAATCCTTCAGGGTGATCTTTGCATTTGGGATTACGGCCCCTTGAGGATCCGACACCACGCCGGTGAGTGTTGCGAAAATACTTTGGGCAAAGGTTGGGCACTCGCCGAGGAGAAGCAAGCACACGAAGACTACGGCACACACCGATCTCCGAATCGTCACAGGTACGCCCTCCAGGAAAACGTGCAGTTTTCCTAACCAGATCCGCTCTGTCTGAACGGTCAAATTGTCTGTTACTAAAGGGAAGATTCGTGCATCCGCTTACCGCTGGCGCGGCATCGTGCAGCGAATGGTTCTTTTTTTATCTTCAAAATGAGACACTGTCAAGCAAAATATTTAGAAGATCTTCAAACCATATGTCTAGAAGTGTCTCAACCTAAAGATTTAGGGATGCACGCCGCGAATCTGGCCCCATAATGTCCGAAACCATCGAGAAGGGCAAGCCGCATATCTGCAGATGCCTTTCTCGATGGTCATCGGGCGTTCAGGTTCGGCCCAGCCGTTCCCCTACTTCACTGCGTCGGTGTAGAGATTTACCGGTCCAATCAGGCCAGAAGGCAGCAACGGCGAATTGGCCTTATACGGCTTCACGGCCGTAAAGGTATATTTCGTGGTTGCATCCGGTTGCTGATCGCCGATCAGCCGGTTCACCCATGCGTTCGTCACCTTGATCGATAATTCGTTAGAGCCCGCCTTCAGGGCGGAAGTGGCATCTACCCGGTAAGGCGCATGCCACAGGATTCCCAAAGACTTGCCGTTTACCGTAACCTCCGCCAGGTTCTTTACATCGCCAAGGTCGATCCAGACATGGGCCCCGCTCTTCAACCAATCGGCCTTCGCATCAACCGTCCTGGTATAGGTCCCTGAACCGGAGAAGTACTTCACGCCGTTGTCCTGGCTATCGCTCCACGACATTAGCTTGTCCAGAGTAACCTCCTGTGGCGCTCCGCGACCCGCCTCGAAGCTTACCTTCCACGGACCATCCAAGCTGGCAACCTGCTTCTCGGTCCTCACCGGCATCGTGTGAGAGGTCTCCTTGGTTACGTTCCGGAAGACCACAAACACCGTGCCCCATGGTTCCAGTTTCAAAGGAACAGTGGTCCGGCCACCCGCCATCTTGAAGGATACCGGTTCTGACTTTCCACTCTCTGCGTGCCACAGTTCTGGCGCTTTACCAGTGATGCGGAAACTTGCGTCCACCTGCTCATTGCGATCGTTGCGATTATCCACAAAATAGAGATCGCCGTCCGCGAGTTTGCGATGTACAAAAAGGAGACGCGCGTCACTCTCCGGCTTGGTATAGTCGAAGTCCGGCGCGACACGCAATGCATTGAACACGTCGCCCAGCTTCTGCCCTGCGTAAACAGTACCCTTCCCAACCTTGTGCGTCCCCGTGCCATCGCCAAACAACTCGTCGTTCAGCTTGTTGAATTCGGCTTGGTCGTCGGCGAGGCTGGGATCGTCGCTCGGCTTCGCTCCCGCTACCACCGCACCACCTTCAACCAGTTTGTGAATAGCGCGCAGCACCGGCAACGACATGTGCTGGCTATAACTATCCAGTCCCAACACACGATAGGTCATACCACTCGCGGTTGTAATGTTGCCATCGGCCACACTCAGCTCGTGGATCAGCCCATCCGCATTGATGTAATCGAATCCATAGCCCGCCGGAACATCCGGTGACTTCTTGTCGAAGATCGCCGTCAGGTTCGAGTCCTCACCATAAAAATAGATAAGGTCCGCGCCGAAATGTCCCTGTTGCAAAAGGTAACTGGTGCGCGCCAGATAGCTTATCCAGGCTCCCGCTTCCTCCGCCCAGGTCTCGTTGCGGTTGAACCACTGGCCGAAAGGTCCAAGCGTTAATCCAGGCGCTTTGTTGATCAGCGGCTGATGGGCCGACTCGTGAATTACAAACCGGTTGATGCCGTTCAGAAACTCCTGGTCGGCGGTTGGCTTCAATGTTGATGGCGACCATCCCCAGGGCGCCGCAGCTGCGGTCATTGATTCGGCCGCAACCAGATTCTGCCCATAAATATGTGCCACCGACGCCGACTCGCGATCGTCTGCGTTGTAGCCAAACTGTTCATTGTTCACGCCCGGCGTTTGGGTCCACATCGCACTCATCGGTATCTCGTTGAACTTCTTCACCTCCATGCCGTCCGCAACAAATGCCCTTCCGCTCTCGTGCGATTCGCCATAATGGCCCATGCCGCGTTCATGCAGCGTTGTCTCCAATTGGCCGTAGTGCTCGTCTGCAATCAGGTCGCCAATCGTCTTGCGGAAATCCCACAGAAACTTGTCGCTCGCCTCGGCACTTTCCACAACGCGTCCCGCCAGCACCGGCAGCCACGGCACCGGATCATAGCCGCGCCGCTTGGTGAATTGCGCAATCATGTTATCGGTCCAGTTTTGCGATCCGGCTTCCCAGCTATCGTTGATTACATAACGAATCCCGCGCTTCCCGATAAAGTCCGCGCCGACTGTTTCCTTATAACTGTCAAGGTAAGTATCGAAGTACTTCTTCACGAACCGCCGGTCCAGCTTGTCCACTTCAAGCCCGGTTGCTTCCGCCGTTGCTGGATGGTTCGTAATTCCGAGCAGCGAGTAGCCAATCCGCAGCACCACCCAGTTGCCGGCCGGCGGGGCCCATTCCAGGCTTCCATCCGATTGCATCTTCGACGTAAGGTCGACAACGTCGGCCTTCGATACCGCATCTCCTGCCGCCGTGGCAGGCGTGGCAAATCCATAAAGATCCGGCTCTGGAGTAAAAGCCGCTTTCTCTTCAAACCGATTTACACGCGCACCCGGATGGAGAACTAACTCGGCAATCTCATAGTCCGTCGGAGGCGCGCCCAGCTTGATTCCAAATGATTCTGCATCAATGCCTTCCGCCCACGCCGGAGGCTTCGGCGGCGGAGTCCGCTTGAACGTAATGCGAAAATACTTTGCGGTCATCGGTGAAAATGAGATCGTGTGCTCGGGGGCGCTGCCGCCTGAGAGCGCGGCAACCAACCGGAAGTTCTGTCCGTCGTCGCTCGCCTCCAGAGCCTTGTCGGGAGCGGCAATCCCGGCCACCATCGCAGTGATCTGGTCCGGGTCCTTGGTCACAAACGTGATCGCGCGAAGAGCTTGCGGCTCTGCAAACTCATATTGAATCCATGCGCTTTCCCCAGGCGCAGGAATCGGAATCTTGGTCGTGCTTTCCAGGTCCCCATCGGTAAGCTTCGCCACATCAGGCGCGCCTCCGCTGGCCGTCACCTTGGGGTGCAGTGATTCGATGGACACGTCCGATGCGGAAACCTTGTAGGCTACTACGGCGGCATCCGCATAAAACTGCGGCGGAGCTGCGGAACCCTCGGGACCGCCGATCATATCGTGGATCCCCATGTTCTGAAAAGCCCCGGTGTTGGTCGGCGGATGCGTCAGAACGCCCGCGAAAGGCTTCCCGCCTTCAATGAAAGTCTCGCTCCACACGTACTTCTTCATGCCCTCCGCCGACGGCACCCATGGTCCGCCCGATTCGCTCCAGCCCGGCGAACCCGCAATCGCTTCTTCCAGTCCCAGTTGGTCGGCAAGCGTTGTCGCGTATTTGAAGGCATCCTTCCACTCCGGCGTCATGTAGGCCAGGCGCTTGTCCACCACCTGAGGCGTGAACAAGGCGGCGTCGAAGTTCTGGAACCCGCCCAATCCAACCCTGTGCATCCACTCCAAATCCAGCTTGATGCCATCTTTTGAAATATTGCCGTTCATCCAGTGCCACCACACCCGTGGACGTGCACTCTCAGGTGGATTTTCAAAGCCGCTCTTCAGCGGGTCAGGCTTGGTTTGCGCCCAATTGACGCCCAGGCCCAGCACCAGCACGCAGCTTGCCGCAATCAATTTCATTGCAGGGAGTTTCATCGAGTCTCCTTCATTTTCAACCAGTTGTGATGAGTCGTGAGATGCAGCCATTCAGGCCGGTTCATCTCGGAAATATCGGGGAGCGGGAACGTTTTCCAAGCGAAAAGAACCTTAGCACGAATACACCAACACGTGGAAGCGGAAATTTTTTCCCTGTGGAACTTTCCACCCTTCTCAAGGCCTTGCTCCGCTCGAAAACTACCTCTGATGGTCGTCCGGTGAGGGCCAACGATCGGTGTCTTCTTTCGGGCCCGCCAGGCATCCGAGCCTCCCGTGGCGGTCGCCGCTGTGTTTAGGGCTTCTCCCTCGCTTACCGGAACGAGACCCTTGCGACCAGTCGCTCTCCGGCTCTTTCTATTTGAGAATCAGCAAGTTGAGTCGCTTTGATTCCTGGCGGTTTTTTGTGGAAATCCTGTGAGCGGTTCATCTATTGGAACCCGCCCCTCAAACCGAATCACCTTCCGGAGAAGGACAAGAGGTCAAAAATAGGCAACTTCCCCGGAAAATCGTTTTATCGGCATTGGACTTCGCATTCCCGGTTTTAAGGTGGACCTCGCTTAGAAAGTTTCAAATAGGAATTAATATTGTTCTTGACAATTCTTGCGCTGGCTGCGTAGGGTTGTCTCCCATTGAGGCTGGTTTGTTCCTATCGGGGCACTTCTGCCCTTCCACGTTCGTTTCAATTGAGATAGGAACTGACTTCCCCGGTCAACTGAAACATAGAACCGCTCTATCAGGAGGCAATCGATGAGATCACTCCGAATTACCCTCGGGTTGGTCATCCTGTTGGCTTGCGCCGGCAGGTTGTTTGCACAGGCAGGAGCTTCGGGCACCATTCTCGGTACAGTTACCGACAGCACTGGAGCCATAATCCCCGACGTCAAAGTGACGGTAACCAACACCAAAACCAACCTTGCCTTCCACACGGTCACAAGTTCTTCCGGTGACTACCTCGCCCCCGCGCTGAATCCCGGAACTTACTCGGTTTCAGCCGAATCAAAGGGCTTCCAAAAGTCCGTCACCAGCGCCTTTTCACTGGCGGTCGACCAGAAAGTTCGTGTCGATCTGGCCTTGAAGGCTGGTGCTGTCACCGAAACATTGGAAGTTACGGCCCAGGCTGTCGCACTCGATACCGATAGCGCCGCTATGTCGCAACTTGTGAGCCAGCAGCAGGTGGAGTCACTACCGCTGAACGGACGCAACTTCATGCAGCTGCTGTTGGTCGGTGCCGGAGCCGTTACTGTTGGCGGCGAGCAGGGCACCATGCGCCAGGGCCAGGGCAATGCAGTCAGCATCAATGGCGGCCGCCCTGAAGGCAATAACTACACGTTGGACGGACTCGTCAACACCGACCAGGCACTGGTAACTCCGGCCGTAATTTTGTCTCAGGACGCTATCCAGGAATTCAAAGTGGAGAGCGGCACTTACTCGGCTGAATATGGCTTCAGCGCCAGCCAGATCAACCTGATCAGCAAGAGCGGCACCAACCAGCTGCACGGTGCTCTCTTCGAGTTCAACCGCAACAATGCCTATGATGCAAAGCCGTTCGCGACCGCCACCGATTACCAGGCTGGCGTAGCCACGGCGCTCCCCATTTTGCGCCAGAACCAGTTCGGATTTGTTGCCGGCGGACCGGTCATTATTCCCAAGGTTTACAACGGGCGCAACAAAACCTTTTGGCTGGCCAACTACGAGGGATGGCGCATTAACAACGGCTCCAGGCTTTTTAATTCGGCGCCGAATGCGGCCACTTTGACAGGCGATTTCTCTGGAGAAACTTATTTGGCGCAGCCAAAGGCCACGCTGAACGGAAATCCCCATCCTCTGCCGGGCGGCAAATTGCCTGCCTATGGTGACGCCAACGGAGATTGCGCCACCCTGCTTGCCGAAGGCCAGAACTGCATGCCGGTGAATCCGGCAACAGGTGTGGCTTACTCTGCGCTGAACAAAGTGCCCATCACTAACAACCTGGCGCAGGTCGCTATCAAGTATGGGATGTTCTCAACTCCCAACCTGGGCCAACAGCCTCTTGGCGTCACCAACTTCATCAAGAGCGTTGGTTTACCGCTGACGACCAACCAGCAGACCTATCGCGTGGACCAGAGCCTGGGCAAGTTTGGCTCCGTCTTCTTCCGCGACACATATTCGAAGTACCAGAACACCGCCTATCCCAACTCGTACTCGCTCGTCTATGGAGTTCTTACCCAGTATGAAACCCAGAAGAACTGGGCGGTATCTCACAGCATCACTCTTGGAAAGGCGAATGTAAACACCTTCCGCTTCGGCTACCTGGACGCTCAGGCCCCGCAAGGTGCGCCCGCTCCCCCGGCAGACGCAATTTCCATGTTGAACCTGTCCGGCGTCTTTAAAACATTCGCGGCCTTGCAACAGACCTGGCCGGATATCGGCATGTCACAGTATTCAAACTACGGCGGACCTATCAATTCCTACACCGGGTCAGACAGCCCATCATGGGAATTCGCAGATTCGTTTACCACCGTTCATGGAAAGCACACCCTTGGCCTGGGCATCGACTATCGGCGCTGGCGCCTCATCCGCAACCTGGATGACGATTTCTATGGTGACTGGGGCTTCTCTGCCGCGACCATTCTCACCAACAACGGAACCATTACTTCCGGCGCGAATGCTGGCCAGCCCAGTTGCGTTGTCGCAACCGGAAGCACTCTGTGCGGAACTGGCAACGCAGTGGCAGATATGCTGCTCGGCTTTTACTCCGGCGCAGCGGGCTATGTACCAGGTCCGCTCAGTCCTACAACACAAGCCGGAAACCCCCAGACTCACATCTTCAGCTATCTCGCTCCTTATGCCGAAGATGACTGGAAAGTAACCCAGAAACTGACCCTCAACCTGGGCCTACGCTGGGACTTCCGCGCCGCAGCCTATGAACAGCAGAACCACTTCTTCTGGCTCGACACGAAGAATCCCAACGGCGGCCTCTGCTATGCCGATCCCACTTTGACCAGCAATGGCGTAGCGCCGGGCGGTGATGCGACCACCGGGCCTATCCTCCGCTACTGCGGATCAGTGCCCCACCCAGGCTCGAAAAAACCCTTCGCGCCTAGATTGGGCTTCGCCTACCGCCTCAACGACAAGACCGTGGTCCGCGGCGGTTACGGAATCTTCTTCGACTCAGCAGAAGGCCGCGAGATCGATAACTCGGGAGATATCTATCCCTACGCCGTTCGTAACAGCCTCAACCCGACGCAGGACACCACCCTTCCCAAACTCGGCAACCAACTGTTCCCAGACTATTCAAAGTCTGTCAAAGCCTTCCCCGCCTCGACCTTGTCGTTCCTCGCTGTCATCGAGTCGGAGAATCCCCTCAATCCTTACGTCCAATCCTGGACGGCGTCCGTTCAGCGCGAGATAGCCCGGAACACAACTCTCGAGGTCAACTACATCGGAACCCATGCCGTGCACCTCCTCGACCGGCGCAATATCTCGCAACCCAATCCAATTCCCTCGGCAAGTCTGTCCTACTGCCAGACGCAGGATTCTACCGGCAAATACGTGAATGCCGGCGTTGCGCCTTGCACCACGTCCAGCCGCTTGCCTTACAAAAACTTCACCGGCTTCTACATCAACAGCGACTGGCACGGTTACTCCCACTACAACGCGATGAATGTTAAGTTCGAGCATCGCGCGGGCGACCTGGCCGTAACCTCCATCTTTAGCTGGGCCAACAGCAAGGACGACAAGTCGGCTGCAGCCGGTGTCGGCGCTACCGGCAGCGGATACCAGGGCACTATGGACAACCATCATCCTGAGTTGGATTACGGCCCCTCGGACTTCAACGTGGACCGCAGGTTCGTAGCCAGCTACGTGTACCAGTTACCCATTGGGCGCGGGAAGAAGGTTGCAGGCAATATCAGCCGGGTAGCCGACGTTGTGGTCGGTGGATGGGAAGTAACTGGCATCACCACTTTCCAAACCGGATTCCCATTCAGCATCGGAGCATCGGATGCTGCGGGCTTCCTCGATACGCAGTTCCAGCGTGGAAACATAACTCAGGGTTGCAATCCTCATGCCAACCTGACTGCCAAGTTCCAGAGGCTGAACATGAGTTGCTTCACTCAACCCTCGGCTGGCGTCTACGGAAACACGGCCCGTAACTTCCTACGCCAACCGGGCGTCAACAATTGGGACATGGGCTTCGGCAAGGGCGTAAACCTCGGCGAAAAAGCCAAGTTCGCCCTGCACGTCGATACCTTCAACACCTTCAACCATCACCAATACTCCTACACCGTCGGCGGCCTGGCGACAGGCGGGTCTGGCGGCGGTAGCTCCATAGACAATGGCGTTGGCGACGCTCTTGGTGGCCTGATAACCGCATCGGGCACCTCGCGCGTACTCCAACTCAGTGGAAAGATCACCTTCTAACTGATCATCAACGGTTCACACCAAAACTCCGCCACGCCATCCCGGCGTGGCGGAGTTTTCTATGCAGGAGATACACTAACTCCATGAAAGCGAAATATCCGTTCCTGGCCGCAGTTTTCGCGCTCTGTTGTTTCCTGCCCCTGATCGTGCGTGCACAGTCAGGCAGCGATGATCAACGAGAGACTTATGCCGCCGCTGGCCAGCAGGCTCTGGCGGCAGGCCAGTTTACGGTTGCGAAAGAAAATTTTGAGCAGTTGGCAAAGCTCGACCCCGGCGTTGCTGAAGTTCACGCCACTTTGGCCGTAATCTATTTCAAGCTCCGCGACTACGACGGAGCCGTACATGAAGTGCGCACCGCGCAAAAGCTCAAGCCCAGCCTCCCCAAATTGGATAGCCTCCTGGGTATGTCGTTGGCGGAGTCAGGCAAGTTCCCTGAAGCCCTGCCCCACCTTGAAAAAGGATTCAAGCAAACCGCCGACCCTGAAGTCAGGCGCATGTGCGGCTTGCAGCTCCTCCGCGCCTATACCGGCCTCGGCCGCGACGACGACGCAGTTGAAACCTCGCTCAAGCTCAACAAGTTCTATCCCGACGATCCTGAAGTCCTCTATCACACCGGGAGAATCTACGGTAACTTCGCTTTTCTAGTTATGGAGAAACTCCACGACAAAGCGCCCGGTTCCGTCTGGATGTTACAAGCCTCCGGCGAAGCCAATGAAAGTCAGAAATCCTATGACGCCGCGATTACCGCGTTCAACCGCGTCCTCCAGCTCGAGCCCCGCCGTCCCGGCATCCATTACCGGCTCGGGCGCGTCTATTTGGCTCGCTTCAGAGAAGTGCAAAAGCCTGAGGACCGGGATGCCGCGCAACGCGAATTCACTACCGAGCTAACCATCGATGCCGGCAACGGAAATGCCGGTTACGAACTAGCGACAATGCAGGCGGACCTTGGTAATCTCGAAGAGGCACGCCAGCAGTTCGAGCAAGTCCTCAAGCGCTTCCCCGACTTTGAAGAGGCCCTGGTAGGCTTGGGCGGCGTCTGCCTCAAGGCCCAAAACCCTGACCAGGCCGTAGCCCATCTTGAACGCGCAACTCGACTCAGGCCCGACGATGAAGTCGCCTGGTACCGGCTTGCCCAGGCCGAGCGCGCGGTCGGCAATAAAAACGCCCAGCAGAAGGCCCTGGACGTCTTCAGAAAGCTCCACAGTTCCACCCCGGGAACCCTTCGCAAGCCAAGCGAGGGCGAGGAGATTACCCCTCAGCAAATCGACACAAATCCATAAGTTAGCTGACTTACCTTCACTTACAGAGTTACTTCCCTGCCCGCGACAAAAACGCGCGGCCGCAAAGGCGCTGCGATATAGTAAGCAAGCTCGCGAAAATCCGTAAACTCATGAATCAGAAAATCCGCATCCTTGCCCGCTTCCAATGACCCTTTGCGGTCCCCCACGCCAAGGCTCCACGCCGCATTGAGCGTTGCGGCCATCAGCGCCTCGGCTGGCATCATCTGCATCTGCACGCTCGCCAGTGACAGAACAAACGGCATCGACGCCACCGGGGACGACCCTGGATTGAAGTCCGTAGCCAGCACCATCCCCAACCCCATCTCAATCATCTTTCGCGCCGGCGGATACTCAGTGCGCCCCAGCGCAAAAACCGAGCCCGGCAGCAGCACCGGCTGAACCTTAGCCTCACGCAGCTCGCCCAGCCCTTTTTCTGTCACAGCCTCCAGATGATCGGCCGTTGCCGCGCCCATCTCCGCCGCCAGCGCCGCTCCCGTCCCCGGCCGAAACTGCTCAGCGTGGACGCGCAGCCGCAACCCATGTTGCCTGGCCGCAGTCAGCACCCGGCGCGCCTCATCCACGGTAAATGCGTGATCGTCGCAGAACACATCGCAATTCCGCGCCAGCTTCAACGCCACAACCTCCGGAATCAGCTCCTCAACAATCCAGCGGACATACTCTTCCCTCCGCCCAGCAAACTCCGGTGGAACCGTATGCGCTGCCAGCAAAGTAGAGACAATATGCGCCGGCCCCTCTTCCTCCAGCCGCGCCAGCACGCGCAGCATGCGCAACTCCGTCTCGCGCTCCAGCCCATAACCTGACTTCGCTTCGATGGTCGTTGTGCCGCACGCCAGCATCCAGTCCCGCCGCCGCCGCGCCCCCGCCAGCAGTTCGTCCTCATTGGCCGCGCGCGTCGCCTTCACTGTACTCAGAATCCCCCCGCCCGCCGCGGCAATCTCCTGATAAGTCGCTCCGCCAATGCGCTGTTCAAACTCCGCCGCCCGCGTGCCCGCAAACACCAGGTGCGTATGCGCATCCACAAAGCCCGGAGTTACGCAGTTTCCTCCAGCGTCAATCACCGTGCCGCCGTCTGGAATCTGCGAACGAATCTCCGCACAAGCTCCCACTGCCGTAATGCGTCCCGCTTCAATCAGCAGTGCAGCGTCTTCCACCAGCCCCAGCTCACGCAGCTCCCCGCCCACGCGTGGACGCGCCGGTCCAGCCAGCGTAACCAGTTGCCCAATGTTCACAACCGCAAGCGCAGCAGCCATCTCTATTTCTCCGCCATCGGCATCGCAATGTCACGCTCGCGCGCAGTCTGTCGCGCCAATTCGTAGCCCGCGTCCGCATGGCGCACCACGCCCAGCCCAGGATCGTTATTCAGCACCCGCGCAATCTTCCGCGCCGCCATCTCCGTCCCATCGGCCACCGTCACCTGCCCCGCGTGCAGCGAATAGCCCATCCCCACGCCGCCGCCGTGATGAAAGCTCACCCAGGTCGCACCCGATGCCGTATTCAGAAGCGCGTTCAAAATCGGCCAGTCCGCCACCGCGTCCGATCCATCCATCATCTTCTCCGTCTCGCGATACGGGCTCGCCACTGAACCGGTGTCCAGATGATCTCGCCCAATCGCCACCGGCGCTGAAATCTCCCCAGTGCGCACCAGTTCGTTGATCGCCAGCCCCATCCGCGCGCGTTCTCCATACCCCAGCCAGCAAATGCGTGCCGGCAATCCCTGAAAGGCAAAACGTCCCCGCGCCAGTTTCAGCCAGCGCGTCAAAATCTCATTCTCCGGAAACAGCTCCAACGCCAACTCATCCGTGCGCGCAATGTCTTTCGGATCGCCCGACAAAGCCACCCACCTGAACGGCCCCGTGCCCGTGCAGAACAGCGGTCGAATATACTCCGGCACAAACCCCGGAATCAGAAACGCATCCGCGCATCCCCCGTCAAACGCAAACCGTCGAATATTGTTCCCATAGTCGAAGGCCACCGCCCCTGCCCGTTGCAGCGCCAGCATCGCATCCACATGCACCACCATCGTCGCCGTCGACCGCCGCACATACTCTTCCGGATCGCGCTGCCGCAACTCCACTGCCTCGTCCAGCGTAACCCCCTGCGGAACGTACCCATTTAGCGGATCGTGCGCGCTCGTCTGGTCCGTCACCACATCCACCACCACGCCCCGCCGCACAATCTCCGGCAGCACATCCGCGCAGTTGCCCACCAGGCCCACACTCAGCGCGTATCCCTCTCTCCGCGCCTCTTCGCACCAGCGCAAAGCCTCGTCCAGGCCTTCCGTCACCCTATCGCAATAGCGTGTATCCACTCGTCGCTCAATGCGGCTTCGATCCACGTCGATCGCCAGCACCACTCCGCCGTTCAGCGTCACCGAAAGCGGTTGCGCCCCGCCCATGCCGCCCACCCCGCCGGTCACCACCAGCCTGCCCTTCAGCGAGCTCGATCCGCCCGGCCCGCCAAAGTGCCGCTCCGCCAGCGCGGCAAATGTCTGAAAGGTCCCCTGAAGGATTCCCTGTGTACCGATATAAATCCAACTCCCCGCCGTCATCTGCCCATACATCATCAGGCCTTTCCGGTCGAGCTCGTTGAAGTGCTCCCAGTTAGCCCACTTGCCCACCAGGTTCGAGTTGGCGATAATCACCCGCGGAGCCATCTCGTGCGTCGGAAACACCGCCACCGGCTTGCCCGACTGCACCAGCAGCGTCTCGTCGCCGCCCAACTGCTCCAGTTCGCGGACGATCGCGTGATAGCACTCCCAGTTCCGCGCCGCCCGTCCAATGCCCCCATAAACCACCAGGTCCGCTGGCCTCTCCGCCACCTCCGGATCGAGGTTGTTCATCAGGCAGCGCAGTGCCCCCTCCTGCTGCCACCCCTTGCACCGCAGCTCATTTCCCCGTCCCGCCCGAATCGTCGTCATACGTTCATCCCCTCGTATCCCGCCGTTCCACATGCACGCCGTCTCATCCAAACCCGCTACACAGAATACTATCCGCTCATTTGCATCCGCTTTGGTGTAATTGAGGTTCGGTGCGTCATCGAATTCCATCTACCGCCCTGAACCCGGAAAATGCCTTCCGACCTATGGTTCCGGCAAATAAATATTGTTCGGGTGCCCCATCCATTCCCGCGCATTTTGCGGGAATGGATGGGAAGAAGATGCCATTGTGACCTGCCCCGCTTCCCATTCCTCATATTCGCTACCCTTTCGCATTAGAACAGCTCGATAAGGAGTACGTTTTGCGAGGGCAAGGTCACCCATCGGCTACCGTGCCTTTCGGTTTTTGCGAGTGCCAGGGTTTAGGGAGGTGTACGATCATTGAGATGGCGAGGGCCATTAAAACCGCATATGGAGCGATGAAACTCGGGAATGGTGCAGGTGTTCAGTGGCGATGGAAATCCCCAGGCTTTATGCGCCGGCTGCCCCCGCCTCCCTCCGAGCTGAGACTCTCCCACTCCTGTGATGCTCTGGTTGATATTTCTGCGTTCGCGGTACAACGAAAGTTGTGGTCTGATATGAAGCTCAGGTCGTGTGCTCGAACGAGGATGTTGTTGAAGAGTGCCGTTGCTATTCTGGCTGTTCTTGGCACTCTTGGGATGGCGTCCTGTGGCCATGCGCAGCGGACTGCGGGAGTGACTGCCGGCGCAGCGGACGGCGGAGTGGTGACGCATTTTCGCGTGACGGGGCAGGTGATTCTGCCGGGGGTTACGCGGCTTGGCATCAACCTCGGCGAGCAGAACTACTACGACTCCGGGCAGATGCTGAAGAATCTACTTTTTCGCAATCCGGGATTTGAGGGGATGAATTACCGCACGATTCTGCGTTGCGCGTACGGAGGGGCGGGGCGCTGCGTGGATACGCGGCAGGGAATTCAGTTCCCGGCGGGCTTCTGGGACGGTGCGCGCTACGAGGTGCTGGACGGATCGGCGGCGGGACGGCGAGGCACGGTGACTGTGGGCGGGGCTTCGAGCGGCGGGTACGCAGTGGCGCTGGAAAGTGGAGTGACGATCAGCGCGGGTGACTGGCTATCTATTCAAAAGCAGTTTTCAGGCGAGCCGGAACTGGGGTGGTGGCCGACGGTTCGAGGTGGCGCGAAGTTGTCGGCCGAACGCGCGGATTTGCCGCCGTGCACGCAGGGACACCAGGCTCTGCGCATGGAGGCAGGTGCGCCGGGGCAATTGGCGCAAGTGAATTCGTACCTCGACTCCTCAGAAGGGATGACATTTCTTCCGTTTCGGGGACGGTACAGGCTGAGCTTCAAGGCAAAGGCAGTGGCCGGGGCGCACGTGTTGCACATTCATGTGCGGCGGCTGGCGCCGAAGATACCAAGCTATCTTGACAGAGACATCTCGCTGACCTCGGCATGGTCGGATTACCACGAGGATTTTACAGCCGACGAAAATGGGCTCTCACCTGCGGCGATTGAAGTTGGCTTCAGCGTGACGGGCGGCGTCCTGCTGATGGACGACGTTGACCTGGAGCAGGCCGGGGGCGATTCGGCGAATCGGACAGCTTACCGCGATGAGGTGGTGGAGACGCTGAAGGAACTGCGGCCGGGCGTGCTGCGTTTCATGTCAAGCTATGGCGGGCTGGGTAGCACGGTGGACAATTTATTGGCGCCGCCGATGGCGCGGGTGCGGTCCGGATACAGGACTTGGTTTGCGGCGACGGAGGACATTCCGGTGGGGATTCCTGAGTTTCTGGACCTATGCCAAGAGGTGGGCGCGGAGCCGTGGATTGTGGCTCCGGTGGCGATGAGCCGGGATGAGGCGCGCAAATTGGCCGAGTACCTGGCGGGCGGTGCGGGAACGACGGGTGGCGCGTTGCGGGCGGCCGGCGGACGAAGCGAGCCGTGGACGCGGAGTTTCAAGACGATCCACGTGGAACTGGGAAACGAAACCTGGAACAGCAGCTATCAGGGCGAGACGATGGAAGATCCCGCGGCGTACGGGCGGCGGTCGAATATGGTGTTTGCTGCGTTCCGGGCGGCAGCGGGCAGCGATGCAGGCCGGTACGATTTGGTGGTGGGCTCGCAGGCGTACTTTCCGGAGCGGAACGCGGGCTTGCTGGCGGCTGCTACGCAGGCCAATTCGCTGGCCATTGCTCCTTACATGATGCTGGGCATTACGCGGTGGGGAAATGACGACGAGTTATATGGGCCGTTGATGGCTCAGCCGGAGCAGATGTCGCGCGAGGGCATTGTGCAGGCCACAAAAGCTTCAGCGGGAGGAAGGCAACTGGCTGTCTACGAGGTGAATCTGCACACCACGGGAGGTACGGCGACGGAGGCGGTGCTGGACCGGTTTACACCATCCGCGGCGGCGGGGATTGCCGTGACCGGGCATATGCTGCGCATGATGCGCGACGATGGAGTGCGCGACCAGATGCTTTTTGCACTGCCCCAGTATCGCTTCAAGCGTCCGGACGGTACCTTAGTGAGGCTGTGGGGAAGCGTGGTGGAGATGGGTGCGCTTGGGCGAAAGCGTCCCCAATTTCTGGCAGAGAGCCTGGCGAACCGGGCAATCCAGGGCGATCTGGTGAAAGTGGAGGTTACCGGCGAGGACCCAGTACATGACCAGCCGGAGGGCAACGACGGGGTTCACCTGAGGGGTGTTCACGAGCTTGATGCCTATGGCTTTCAGAATGAGAAGGACCACGGTTTAATTGTCTTGAATTATGGGCTGCATCAGGCTCGGCGGATCAGCCTGGAGGGCCCCGGCCTCGCCGCGAATATCAAAGTAAAGCTCTCAAGGATGGTCAGTTCCGGGCCGGGAGATACCAACGAGACGACGACGCAAGTGAGAGTGAAGGAAGAGGGGTTCGATGGTAAGGAGCTGACTCTTGCTCCCTGCTCGATGGCGGTTCTGGAGTGGTCGGAATAATAGCTGGAATTCGAGTTAGAAGGCCCGCTCGAAATGAAGCTGGTCATATGGAATCGGCAGTTTATATGTTACTCGCGAGACGTAAAGTAACTTATAGATGGTTACTGAATTGCTGAATTACTATGTATCTAAGGACACAGAGTTTAAGCCACAGGATTCCACCTTTGCGCCATTGCTCAGGAGGGATCAAGCGACTAGGTTTTAATCCATCAGTCCGTCATAACCGATGAAGTGCATATGGAGTATGCAGTGCGCGGAGCTTTGGCAGCGAGCCAAGCCGAGCTGACTTAACTGGATAACTGGAATTGATCTCGGGCTCATGGGGCGTTGAATAGGCGTGGATCGAGCGCGACAGTGAGAGTGCGTAGTTGTTGAAGGTGTGGCAATCGTATCCGCTGCTTATGAATGGTACGCAGATAGGCAGGGACTGGAAGCTTGAAATGAAGAGCAATCTGCAGCACCCTGTCGCGATTTTGGGGTTGCCTCTGAATAGCTTGACGGTCGACCAGGCGGTCGAGACCATGGAACGTTTGGTGTTGTCCGGAGGGACGCACCAGATTTGTCCTGTCAATATAGATGTCTGGCTGAATGCGCTGGCTGATCCGCACTTGCACAGAATCATGGCGGGATGCAGTCTTGTGGTGCCGGATGGAATGCCTTTGGTATGGGTTTCTGGACTTCTGGGCTGTCCGCTGGCCGAGCGCGTCACCGGGGTTGACCTTGTGCCGAAGTTGGCAGGCCTCTCCGCGCGCAAGGGATACGGGATATTTTTACTGGGTGGGAGACCCGGAGTGGCGGAACGCGCCAGCCAACTGCTGGAGCGCGACCATCCAGGGGTGCGCATCGTGGGTACCTACTCCCCTGCCGAAGAGAACTTGATACGGATGGATCACGTTGAAATTCTTTCTCGGATTCACGCGGTGAAGCCGGATATATTGCTAGTTGCTTTTGGAAACCCCAAACAGGAAAAGTGGATCTGGATGCATCGCAAGAGGCTGGGTGTACCGCTGTCGATGGGCGTGGGCGGAAGCTTTGACATTTTGGTGGGCGACGCGCTGCGTGCTCCGCGGTGGATCCAGCAGTGCTGCCTGGAGTGGCTAATGCGGTTTTTGCAGGAGCCTATGCGGCTTGGTCCGCGTTACCTGCGCGATTTTCTCGGCTTGGGCCGGAGACTGCCGATGGCGTTGCTGGCCGCCTGGATTCAGAAGCCGTACCTGGGCCATTCAAGAGTGAAGACGGCGTTCACGCCGCAGGTGCTGCACGCTTATATACACGGCAAATTGGGGACCGAGGCCGCGGAAGCGTTGCAGGAGGCCACGACAGCCAGCATCCTCAACGGGCTGGTGATGGTGGTGCATTTGCAGGGAGTGCGGCAGACGACCGCGGCGGGTTTTGGCATTCTGATGGATGCGCGGCGTCAATTGCTTGAAGCCGGGCTTTCGGTTTCATTGGCCGGATTGAATTACAAGATGCGTTTTCTGCTTTATGCCTGGTGTGTGCAACCGCTGTTTGACGAATGGCAGCCGGCGATTTCGCGCGGACGTTCACTGGTCCCGGAATCGGAAGCGCCCGTGCGCATCGGGCTGGTCGGAGAGCAGGAAGGGCTTCCGGCACAGACGCGCATTAACGGATGAAACCGGATGGGGACCGGGACATTGTTTGAGCGGGTAGAGTGGTTGGAGAGAGCTCCAATCCATACCGTTTGCGGCTGACGGCATTTAGGCAGCCAGCTTTACGAGTTTGTGGGCTTTTGCTGAATTTGTTTCGATGTGGCAAGCAGTGACATATTTCCCCCGCTTTCAGGCGCGGCTAGATACAGGAACGAGGCTGCGATGAACGTTGGCGAACTTACAAGCCTTGGATGGAAACATACAGTAAGCGCACTTGCCGAAGTGGCTTATCTCAAGACCGGGGTTGACCTGACCAGACCGGTAACTTTCTATGGCCTTGTAAACGAACGCTGCAACGTGAAGTGCCGGTACTGCGAGTACTGGCGGTTTCCTCAATACTCCGAAGAGATGTCGATCGCGGAGTGGGAGGCGGCGCTGCTGAGCGTGAAGGATTTCGTAGGGAACTTCTCAATCAACTTTAGCGGCGGGGAACCGCTGATCAAGCCTGGATTCATCGACCTTCTTGGTTGGTGCCGCGACCAGGGGATCAAGGCCGGGGTGACGACCAACGGGTCGGCGCTGACGAAGGCTAGTGCCGCGAGGATTGTTGCGACTCATCCATTTAACGTGAACATCTCGCTGGATGCGCCGACCGCGGAAGTCCACGATTACCTGCGCGGATCAGCTGGGCTTTTCGACAAGTTGAGCAAGGGGATTGAATACCTTTCCGACGAAAGAAGGCTGCAGAAGGTCGAGTTTCCGATCACGATCAAACCGACCGTGAATTCGATCAACTTTCGCCATTTGCCCGCACTGGTAGAGTGGGCGGCGGGGATGGGCGACCTATGCGTGAGTCCGCAGCCGATGACCCGCTGGTCTCCAGAGACGTACGACGAACTCTGGATAGAGGATGGGGAAATAGCTGAGTTCGAGGCGGTGATCGGACAGCTTGTAGAGATGCAGGAAAAGGGGGCGCCGATTCTGACGCCAGCGCATGTGCTTCGCCTGATGCCGGGTCATTTTCGCGGCGAACTGGCTCCCCGCTCGGCGCTGCCTTGTCGCGTGGGGATGCGCAATTTCTTCATTCGGACCAATGGCGACATCGAGGTGTGCGTTCAGGGCTTCCCGACGATCGGCAACATCAAGGAGAAGTCGGCACGCGAGATCTGGCATGACGCCGCCGCCCGCGCGGTGCGCAAGGGGACGGCAGGCTGCGAGAAACTCTGCCTGATGACATGCTTGTCGCAGAAGACGCTGGGCAATAAGGTGGGGATCGCGCTGAAGATGCTGAAGGGATCGCGATGACGGTGATCTGGAACTGCAACAGCCGGATGCAGCCTGCGCGGCTACAGTGGCGGATAGTCCGGGTTCAGGAACGGGCGGGAACAGCATGGGATTGATCATTCTGCTACCGGCAGTTGTGTGCTGGGCCGTGCTGGCCATGGGCTCGGTGCGCAAGGCGCTGCTCAACGTGTACCTGCCCACGCTTCTTCTTTTGCCGCAATACTACTCGGTCCGGCTGACGCACTTGCCGTCGCTCACGTTCAGCGATGCAGCGATTGTGCCGCTGGGCGTAGCACTGCTGATGAAGGAGATGCGTCATTGGCGGTGGGCCTGGATGGACCTTTGGGTGGCACTGTTTGCGGCATCGGTGGGGCTTTCGCAAGGACTGAGCACGCAACTGGCAAACGGTGAATGGGTAAATCTATTCACGGCGGACGCCGTGGCCTCGCATACGCTCGGTACCAACCTAGCCGATGGGGCGCTGATGTTTTTTGCCAGGATTCTGGAGATGATCCTGCCCTACATGGCGGGCAAATTGCTGATCGAGCGCAAGGACGGCGAAGGCCAGTTGCTGCGCCACAAGCTTGTGAAGCGCATGGCCGCTTTGCTGGCAGTGGTAGGGGCAATCAGCGTCTACGATTTTGTGTCGGGCGGGAGTATCTGGCAGAAGGTTGGAGGCCGGGTATTCCCCAACCAGTTTGTGGGTTGGCCGCCGCAGATGCGATGGGGATTCGGGCGCATAGCCGGACCGTACGGACATGCCATTCTTGCGGGCATGATCTTCCTGATGGGATTGATTTATTGTCTGTGGCTGCGCCGGACCGACCCCGGCTGGGGCAGCAGGAAGTTGATGAGCGGTCTGCCGGTGACGGTGCGGGGACTAATCCTGACGGCGATTGTGGCCGGATTGCTGATGACCCAGTCGCGCGGTCCGTGGGTGGGTGTGGCGTTGGCTCTGGTGTTTGCTCTTCTGACGCGGGTGCTCTTAGTGGGCAAGGCTGCGGTGCTGTTTGTGGCGCTGGTGGCAGGTACCTCCGTGGTCGCATACCACTTTGGAAAACAATACACGGAGCAGGATCTAACCCGGGTCGGCACCGAGGAGCAACGGAGCGCGATATACAGGCGTCAGCTGCTGATCAATTACGCGCCGATCGTGATGCAGCGCAAGGCTTTCGGCTGGGGTGTAACGACCTTTCCCGAAGTGATGGGGCAACGGTCCATCGACAACCAGTATTTGCTGCTTGCGGTGACGCAGGGATTCTTGGGGCTGGGGCTGTTTCTGGCGATTGCGGGAGGCACTGCGGGTCGGCTGTTGCGACTGATCGCCAAGCCGTTGGCAGAAGAGGACCGATTGCTGGTTTTTGCCCATCTGGCGGTGCTGATCGGACTGCTGACATCTCTTGCGACGGTTTACATGGGGGAGCAGGTAGTGATGATGTTCTTCCTGTATGTGGGATGGGTGCAGGGTATGAATCCGAAACCGGCGAGTGTGGAAACCACGAATGGGGTTGGTGGCCGGTACGGGTTTCGGCAGGTGCTGGTATGAGAACCGGAAAACAGAGGAAGCTGAGCGCATGACGCTGCATTGGACAATTTCGGGGCTGGCGGTTGTGATGGTTCTGTTCGCAACGCCGCTGTTTGCCGATCTGGCGGTGTGCATTGTGGGCAACCTGTTCAGGGTGCGCAGGTGGCGAGTGGCGGCCGGGCAGGCGATCCGCCTAGCGGTTGTGGTTCCGGCTCACGACGAAGAGGAGATGATTGCGCGCACGGTTGCGTCGCTGCTCGCGGCGAGCTGCACAATTCCCGAATTCAACGGCCCGGACGGAGATTCGCGTGTTGCGGTTCCGGTTTTCGTTGTGGCGCACAACTGCCAAGACGCAACAGCGGCGGAAGCGGCCAAGGCGGGCGCAACGGTGCTGGAGATGAGCAATTCGAAACGGCGAGGCAAGGGAGCTGCGCTGCGCTTCGGATTTCAATTGGCGATGGCCTCGGGAGCGAATGCATTCCTGGTAGTCGATGCCGATTCGGTGGTGAGCCCAAACCTGATTGAGGCAACACGCGCGGCGCTGGAGCAGGGCGCGGAGGCCACGCAGTGCCGGTATGAACTGGAGTTGCCAGAGTCAGGGAAGGGCAGCCCGCTGGCCCGCCTGCGGGTGCTTGCGTTCCGCGGCATCAATGTATTGCGGGCCAGAGGACGCGCCGGCCTGGGCTTTTCAGCGGGCCTGTTCGGCAACGGCTTCGCGGTTACATCCGCAACGCTGGAGCGGGTGCCGTTCTCGGCCGACAGTATCTGCGAAGACATTGAATATCACATCGAACTCGTTTGCGCCGGGGTGCGGGTGCACTGGGTTGAGGACGCATCGGTGCACGCTCCACTGGCGGCATCAGGGGCCGCACAGGCAGTGCAGGAAGCACGTTGGGAGGGTGGACGCCTGCATGTGGCGAGCCGGCAGACAGTGCGACTACTTGAGGCAGCACTGCATGGAAGGTGGCGGGCGCTGGAGATGCTGGCTGAAGCGTGGAGCCTGCCGCTGTCTCGTGGCATGCTGACGCTTCTGCTGACAATGTTGCTTCCTCTGCACTGGCTGCACATCTTCACGCTGGTTTGCTTTGTGATTGCATTGCTCTATGTGGTGGAGTCCGCACTGCTGGGCGCCGATCCGATGCGTGATCTTGCGGCGTTGGCGGCGGCTCCGATGCATATGCTATGGAAGGCGGCCATTACGCCGCTGGTGTTGCTGCAGACCAGAAAGCGCGCGGAGTGGGCTCGCACCAAGCGGGAGGTGCGCCTGCCATGACCGAAATCCAAATGATTCCCGATTCATCGGATAAAGAAGTCGATTGGATGCTGGACCCGGAAGCTGGCCTGGAACTGGCTGCTGCCGGGACAGTGACCGCGCCATTGCACGAGGTAAAGAGCCACTTTGGGTTCAATGTGGCGGCTACTATTCTCGCCCGCGTGGTGAACATGGCCAGGGGAGTTTGCCTGGTTCCGTTTTTGCTTCTGCACATTGGCCTCGAAGCCTACGGCATCTGGACAACGATCTTCATTCTGGTGTCGTTTGTGGGTGTAACCACGCTCGGCTTGTCGAACGTGTACATCAAGTATGTTGCCGAATTCCATGCGCGCAAGGAATATGACAAGGCCAACTCCCTGCTTTCCACGGGGCTGGCCATCACGGTTCCCTTGTGCGGCGCAATTTTTCTCGGATCCCTTTTGGGGTGGAACTGGTATGCGCCTTGGTTAAAGCTGCCTCCCTCTCATGCAGCCGACGGCAAGGAAGCAGTGCTGATCGTGCTGGGCGTTTTTCTGTCGAGCATTGCATTCAATGCCTTCGGGGATATATTGACTGGGGTTCAGCAGATTGCGTCGACACAGTTGTTTTTGACGCTGAGCATCGTGGTGGAGTTTGCGCTTATCGTGTGGTTCGTGGGCACGGGGCGCGGCATTCGCGGACTGGCCGAGGCTTACCTGGTGCGAACGGTCCTCAACGACGGACTGACGATCTGGTGGTCGTGGCGCCAACTGAAGTGGATGCGCATATCGCCTCGCCTGATGCGGCGCGAGTCGCTAAGATACGTGATTCATTTTGGCGGAATGGTGCAACTCCAAAGCATGCTGGGGATCTTTCTGACATCGGTGGAGCGGGTGGCGGGCCTGGCTCTGATTGACGCATCGGCGGCCGGCCTGCTGGATGTGGCAAAGAAATGGCCGAATTCACTTTCATCGGTGCCCACAGCATTTTTTGCCGCGCTGCTGCCCGCAGCCGCGCACGTGGACGCAGCCTCTGACCGTCCCGATCGCCTGCACAATCTTCGCGAACTTTATCTGAGCGGATCGCGGTACGCGAACCTGTGTACGGCGGGATTTGTGGCGGCCATTGCCTTCTGGGCGAAACCAATTATGCACGTTTGGTTAGGTCCTGAGTTACCAATGCGCCAGACGCTTATCCCCCTGTTTGTGGTATTTAGTCTTGCGATGCAATTGCATATGCTGACAGGACCGGGGACCTCAATGTTTCGCGGTATGGGGCGGGTGTACGAGGAGTTCACTTACTCGATTCCCAATCTGCTGCTGCTGGGAGTTACATTGCCCGCCGTGCGATGGATCGAGGGGCGTTGGACACCGCTGGGAATTGGCATTGCGGTATCAGTGGCCACCGCAGGTTCGGCATGCGTACTGATGGGCAGAGTGCATTTTGTATTGGAAGTGCCGCTGGCACGCTTTCTTCGGGTGGTGATTGTACCGGGGGTGGCGCCCTACATTTCGGCCGCTGTGTTGGCATGGCCAGTAACCTGGCTGGTGACTTCGGTAACGAGATGGCAGGGAGCAGGCATCCTGGTGGTGGCCGGCATTCTATATGCGGCAGGGTTCGGCGCAATGTTGCACCGGTGGGTGTTGACGGACGAAGAGAAGCAGAAGGGACTGAGCGTGTATCGCCGGGGCCTGGAAGTGTTTCGCGGACGAGGGGCAACCGCATGAACCGTCTGACAGTTATAGCGTGTGCGCTGATCCTTCTTTGGGGAAGCTGCGAACTGGGCGCGCAGGACGCGCCGCAGCCGCGCGATCCGCAACTGTTGCCTAATCCTCTGGTGGCTCTGCGCAGTTTTGAACCGGCCGCCGATGAAGAATACCGCCTTGGCAAGGGCGACGAAATCACTGTTGACTTTTCGGGACGCACCGAGCTTCAAGCCAAACTGGTGATTGGTCCGGACGGACGCATTACCCTGCCGCTGGCCGGCGACATGATGCTTTCGGGTTTGACGCGCCCCGAAGCGGGCAAGGCCATTGAAGGCGCGCTGGCGAGTTACTATAACAACCTTGCCGTTCAGGTTACCGTCACAAAGTACACGGCCAACAGGATCCTGGTGCTGGGCGCGGTCGCCAATCCCGGCATGATTACGTTCGAGGGAACGCCAACGCTGCTTGAGGCACTAAGCCGGAGCGGCATGGAGGCGGGACCAAACAAGGTTTCGCAGATTCCGGAGCGCTGCGCAATCTATCGCGGGCAGGACCAGGTGGTATGGGTTGAGCTGAAGAAGTTGATTGAATCCGGCAACAGCCTGGCCGATCTGCGCCTGCGCCGCGACGATGTGATCTATGTGCCGAGCATGAGCGAGAGCTATGTCTCAGTGCTCGGCGAGGTGCAGAAGCCGGGTGCGGTGCCGCTTAGGAGTACTTCCACGCTGGCAGGCGTTCTGGCCGAGTCGGGCGGATTCACAGCCAAGGCAGGGAACCGGCCACACATTCAGATTGTGGATCCGGCCAATGGCGTTTCTCGCGTAATCTCGTTCAACGACCTGCTGAATCCAGCCAAGGCGCTGGAGATAACACTGCGGCCCGGCGAAATGATCTTTGTGCCGCAGACGGGCTTTGCTCGCGCCACCTATGTCCTGGAGCGATTGAGTCCACTTATCACCGCGGGTACGTTCGCCATTATGACGAAAGGGGTACTATGAACCGACTCTCTGGTCAATTCACCCCTCCGGAACCAACCCATCGAGGCGACGGCAACGCCGCATCGTCTTCCGCTGTGCATTCCCTTGCGGCCGGTCATGCCGAGCAGGCGCTGTTCCGCATCGACCTGGGGCGCAGCCTGCAGTTGCACCGGCGGTTGGCATTGGCGGTTGCGATGACCGGTATGGCTCTGGCAGTGGTCTATTTTCTGAGGCTATGGCCGGTGTACATTGGGCAGAGTCTGGTGTATGTGCAACCGGCATCGCCCCGGGTTCTGGACCAAGGCGGCCCGGTGCGCTGGCCCTATGACGGCAGCACGTATGAGTCCTATATTCAGCAGCAGATTGCGAGCGTGACCCGTCCGGATGTGCTGGTGAACGCGCTGCACAAGCTCGACCCGGGCTCGTGGCAGGGAAGCAGCGAGAGCGATCAGGCAGCGGCCGAGCGGTTAGGCCGGGCCGTGGAAATCACGCGGAACGGCTCCTATCAGTTCGCGATTGGCGTTCACGCCTCCAATGCAGAAGTAGCCGCCCAGTTGGCCAACGCGGTAACAAACAGCTATATCGAAAGCGCATCGCGTGATCAGAAGGCAGGGGATAAACAGCGGCTCGCCATATTGCGCGAGGAGCGGGATCGCGTACAGAGTGAACTGGCCGCAGACCGTGCCGAGCAAGATGCCCTGAACAAGCAACTGGGCGTGGCGGCGGTTGGAGTGGCAACGCCTGATTTTATCGACGAAGACATCGGACGAACCCGCGCGGAACTGGTGAAGGCGCGCACGGAGCACGACCAGGCCGCGGCACGGTTCACCGCAATGGGCGCCGGACAGATTTCCTCATCAGGAGCAATCGAAGCCGAGTCTGACGATCAGGCGGCGGGCGACCCCGGTCTGATCAGCATGAAGACATCGCTGAACCAGCGCCGCGCAGCATTGTTAACGCAGATGGCGAACCTCACGCCCAATCATCCCGAGTACAAGCAGGATGAAGTGGAACTGGCGAAGATCAACGGTACCCTCGACTCCATGACAAAGGATCTTCGCGCGAAAGCATCCGCACGCACGCAGGCGCGGTTGCGCACCGATCTGGAGCGGACCGCAGGGGTGGAGGCAAAGTTGAATGGGCAACTTCGTCAGCTGGTGGGCGCGGCGGGCGGAGCCACTCCCAAACTGCAGCGTGCCAGCGATCTAACAGCAGACATAACCCGGCTGCAGTCGCGCTTCACGAATGTCGACGAACAGTTGCACAACCTGATGCTTGAAGATGGCGCTCCGGGCGCGGTGTTCCTGAGCGCAGCCGCGGTTCCGCCTCTGCGGCCGGCCAAATCCGGCGTTGTGCGCAATACATTTGTATTGGGCTTTGCGTCAATATTTTTTGGAATGTTCGCAGCAGTGGCTGCTCACAAGATGGATCCGCGCGTCTATATCGCCTCCGATGTCGAGCAGGTCTTGGGGTTTGCACCGATGGCGCAGTTGCCGGACTTCACGGAAGTATCAGACGCTGTGGCGGAGGAACACATGCTGAGGCTCTCCGCGGCGCTCGAACATGCCCGCAAACAGAACAAGCTGAAGAGTTGCATTTTTACGGGGACGGGCCCGGGAACCGGCGTGACGACGGTGGCGACCCGGGTGAGAGAGATGCTGGAGGGTATGGGAAGGCCGGCGGTGCTGGTGGAGGCTTCTGGAGCACCCTATTCAGCTGCGAGCGGAGGCGGTAATGGCTTCCGGCAGACGGGCACACGGGGGAGTAGCCGCTCGGCCGCGTTTTTGCAGCGGGTGGTGAACGAATCAGAGAAGCAGCATGAGAGTTTCATTCTGACGGATACTGCGCCGCTGGTGGTCTCCGCCGAGACAGAGTATCTGGCGCGGTTTGCGGATTGCGCTATTGTTGTGATCGAGTCCGGCGTAACGACACGCGCGCAACTGCGCGAGACGGCATGTACGCTGAGACAACTCGATGTGTCATCCGTGGGGTTTGTATTGAACAGGGTTGGGCAGGCAAAAGCCGACCCGGCTTTTCGTCATTCCGTACGCGCCGCTGAGCAGCATCTTCGTATTCAAGGTAGATCCGCGGCGAAGCGCTCTTTGAACAACAGTCAGGTTGCCCTCGAATCCTCTTCAACCGGAGAGCGGTTGCCCCTGGAAACTGCTCGCATGGAGCCGGAACGGGCGGTGCAATTCGCCGAGGAGATATCGCCCCGCCAATCAGGAGCAGCAGTTTCTGAAAGGCCACGAGGAGCGCCAGTTCAGGCATCGCTGCCGGAGCCTGTGGCAGAGTTGGAAACGGAAATCCCCTGGTGGTTGGCCGACTTTCAAGCGCAGCCAGAGGGGTCATTCTCAGCGGTTCTGGCAGAACCGGCAAAGGCACATGAATCTGACGTTTCCGCCGCGCGGCCTCTCCCCATTTCTCAGGAGTACCGGCAGCAACCAGCACCGGCGCAGTCATGGGAAACAGCTTCGAGCGGGCAAGGTGACTTCATGCCCAGGGGTTCCTTTGAAGAGGCGCGGCAGCCTGACCTGGATGAAAGCCAGTTTGCGGAGGCGTCGCGGCTAAGCGGCCTCAGGAGTGTGCTATTCTCTCTGGGCCTGAAGAACCTGAACAAGACAAGGGAGTCCGCATCGCTGGACGATGAGCCCTTGCCGGCGTTTTTGAACGAGCAGGAACGCCAGATCCATGGCCACGCATTTGGACCGTTTCCAGAGCCTTTTTCGTCTTCCGTTGCGCCGACCAAGGACAATGCGGCTGCGATACACGTAACTGCTATCCCGGAGTTTCTTCCTCCGAGGGAGTTCATTCCGGCGGGAGGCAAGGACCAAGCCCAATCGGCCGATGGAGCAACGCACCGCGACCGCCGGGACGCATACGACGAGGTGGAGATACTGCCATCCTGGCGTGGTCAATATAAGAAGAAGAAATGACGGAGTAGGCGGCAACCTTGAGCACACTCGAACTCCTCGCCATGAGGAGTTCATGTGTTTATGCGAGGAAGGCGGCTCCGGACCGAAGGGATACCTGCGTTACGAATCAAAACAGGTGCGTAAATTGGAGTGAACTGAACCTGGAATTCGGAGTGCGGGCGATGTGTCCGGGACTTCTGGAGCGGCGCGCGAGCTAACGCAGCCAACTAGGTGAGTGTCGGGCATAGATTTGTGACGGAGCCTACAGCAGGGTCGTTGTGTTCTGTTTTAGGTTCGATTCATGGGCCAGAACTTCATTCCTGACACGGTCAACCAGACGCTTCTGTTTCCCCCATCGCTTCACGATT
>CAIKND010000099.1 GCA_903828675.1 uncultured Acidobacteriaceae bacterium | reverse complement strand
TGTTGCCCGCAGACCTTGATTCACCCCACTATTTGCGTGTCAAGGTCCCTCTCTCCCCTATCCACATCCAGCGCCATCTGGATGGCCACAACACGATCGGCATCTATGCTCTGGACCCGGACTCCAGTTGCGGCAAGTGGTTTGCGCTCGACGGCGACTACTCCGGCGCCGAAAAACACCTCGAAGTGATCGCCAGGGAAATGAAAGAGGATGGCCTGTTTCCCGCGCTCGAACAGTCGCGGCGCGGCGGCCACCTGTGGGTGCTTTGCGGTGACCCAATCCCCGCTCGTCTCAGCCGCATCTATCTCTACTCGCTCCTCGACCGCTTAGGCTACGCCATCCAAGGCGCGCGCGGCTTCAAAGAAGGACTCGAAGTTTTCCCCAAGCAGGAAATTCTCGCACCAGGGCAGGTAGGCAACGGAATGCGCGGGCCGCTGGGCGTTCACCGCAAGGTCATGCGACGGTTCTGGTTCCGAGATGCCGAGCTGGAGATCGAAGCGCAATTTGCCTACCTGCGGCAGCTGCCCCGGTGTTCTCGTCGGTTGATGGACACGCTCACCTATGGCATGGATATGCCTGAAGACTTGGTTCCCTCACCCATTCCAGCGCGCATCGGGCCGCCTCCAAAAGGACAATTCGATATCCGCTTATACATTGAGGTTCCACGCCGCAAGTACAGGAGCAAAGAAGGAATCTCCTATCACGTCCAGTGTCCCTCGTGCGCCGCTTCCGGTCTCGATACCGGCCGCGACAACCTTCACGTTACCGAGCAGGCCGCTGGTCCGCCGGTATTTTACTGCTTTGCCCGATGCAGCGGCCTCGACATCATTGCAGCCTGTCACCGGCGTGCCGGCACCTACTCCGGCCGCAGATCGGAGTAGCCATGCGCCCTCTTCCTACCGCCGTCCGGCCTGCCTCCCGGACCTCCCCGCCCGGCTTCGGTCTGGGTCTGGCGCCCTATGAGTTGGCGGCCCTCAAGAACAACGCCATCTTTACCAACAGCCGCGTTGTCGCCGTGCGCCAATCCAGCGGACGCCAACTGCTGCGCGGCGAGGAATCGGGCGGCGCCGGTCCCACCGTAGGTCACTATGTCGGCTACGTCCCGCTCGACGGCTATCCCTTCCAAGTTGTCCAGCCCGTGCCCGCCCTCGCACCCGGCGCTCAGCACCGGCGCGTCTTCGGCACGGTTCTGGTACGGTTCGAAGTTTTTCACTATAGTGCAAATCAGGTTCATACCCAGATTTCGCTACATACGGTCGCTGCAAATACCAATCCGACGCAGCACGGACCTGAGACCCACGTTCGGCGAGTGCTTTTCGAGGCACGCTTCGGCGAGATAGCCGAGGACAATACCCCAGCATTCCTTTCTCCCGCCGGCGAACTGCTGGCTGTACCGAGCTTTCTGACCGAAGGCTTCCGGCAGGCTCTCAACGGCAGCCGTTGCCGCACATGCCGCCATCGCAGCCACCTCGAGAAGGTGGCGCCCATCGTTCTTCCGCCGGGCTTGCTGCAAACCCTGCGCCTTCCGGTGGCCCACCCTACCCCTGCGGAGAAATAAGATGCGCTCCCTCCTGCCTCTCGTTGTTCTCGCGGGCCTAGCCTTTGCAGGCTACAGGC
>CAIKND010000098.1 GCA_903828675.1 uncultured Acidobacteriaceae bacterium | reverse complement strand
GGCGCTATCGTCTAGGGGTTAGGACGTGAGATTCTCAATCTTAAAACCCGGGTTCGATTCCCGGTAGCGCTACCAAGATCACATCTAGACGCATCCAAAGCGATCTATAAGGCATATAAAAATAAGGGACTTACCCACTTTATCCATCCATTGAGGTACACGGCTGTCTATTGACATCCGGGGCAAGTAGGGGCAACATTGGGGGCAAGCGAGTTCTCGTCGCAAGGAGTTGCCCCCATGCCGTTGACCGATGTTGTAATCCGCAACGCCAAGCCAACAACGAAAGCTATCAAACTCTACGACAGCGGTGGGCTTTATCTGGAGCTCTCACCCTCTGGCGGCAAGTGGTGGCGGCTGAAATACCGCTTCAACGGGAAAGAAAACAGGATTTCCCTTGGCGTATACCCAGAAACGACCCTGAAGGCCGCACGTGATTGCCGGGACACAGAGCGGAAGCTACTGGCAGAGGGTATCGACCCCAGTAAGAACCGCAAAACGGAAAAGTCTGCCCAAGCCACCCGAGCCGCAAACAGCTTCGAGCAAGTAGCGCGGGAATGGTTCGCCAAGTTCTCCCCAAACTGGGCGCCGGCCCACGCTGCAAGAAAGATTCGGCTCTTCGAGCGCGACATTTTCCCGTGGATTGGCCAACAGCCAATCGCTGATATCGCAGCACCCGAGTTGCTCAGTGTCTTGCGGAAAATCGAGAAGCGGGGCGTTTCGGAGACAGAGCGCCGCGCTCTTGTCTATTGTGGGCAAGTATTCCGCTATGCCGTCGCCACCGGACGCACCACAATGGATCCATCGGGCGCTCTTCGTGGCGCTTTGCCCCCGGCGAAGAACGAACACTTTGCCGCAACCACGGAACCGGATCGCCTTGCCGCTATTCTGCGAGTGCTTGATGGTTACGAGGGGACGCTTCCCGTGCGCTGTGCCTTGCGCCTTATGCCTTTGGTATTTGTGCGCCCTGGTGAGCTACGCAAGGCTGAATGGGCGCAAATCGACCTGGACGCAGCCGAGTGGCGCTACCGAGTGACCAAAACCGAGACCGACCATATCGTGCCGCTGTCACGGCAAGCGTTGGCTATCCTGCGCGAGCTGTACCCCATTACAGGGCGGGAGAGATTTGTCTTTCCGAGCGCGAGGAGCAACACACGGCCCATGAGCGATAATGCAATTCTTGCAGCAATGCGGCGCATGGACATCGGCAAGGATGTGATGACCGGGCACGGCTTCCGAGCAGTGGCGCGCACAATACTTGACGAAGTTCTTGGGGTCCGGCCCGACTTCATCGAGCACCAACTTGCCCACGCAGTACGCGACCCGAATGGGCGTGCCTACAATCGCACTGCGTTTTTGTCCGAGCGTCGGGACATGATGAAGCGGTGGGCCGACTATCTGGACCAACTGAAGGCCGAGGCAGCAGACACAAATCTGGTCACAGCCGGGGCGGTCCCAAAGGGATGAGATGAAAGCACAGACCGGCAGGAAAAGCCCAAGGATCAGCCTTTTCGGCTTGGGAATCCCCTTCTCTCCGCGGACCCCTTCCGAGAACATCCAATGACATCCAGAGAAAAGACCAAGGGAAGCCACGATCAGGCGGCTGTACTTTTGGGTGCATTCTGTCTTGAAATCCTCGCACGCCTCAGCGGCCAGCGCATGACCTACATGATGCACTCGTTCTCGATGACGATGTCCATCTCGGGCAGGGTGTCGAACATCGTCTCGGAAATGCCGCGCCCATTGAGATCGACCTCTTCAGGAAAGCGGAAGTCAAAAGGGGGATCATTCGAGAGGTGGCTGGGCGATTCAGCCTCCGCAATGCGCTCGTCCTCTTCGGTCCAACGTTCAAGGCGGGGCTGTGGGCCAGAAGGTGGAATCTCCCCTCGCGCCATTGCGTTCAATTCGACGGCCATCTCCGCGCAGGTCATGGAGATGCCGTCGCCAAAATCGAAGCTGTCCGTCGCTTTGCCTTCGCGCCGCGCGCAGCCTTCCCTCTCCTCGCCGCTCGCATCAAAGGCCAGTGAATCATCTATAAAGCTCATATCAAACCTCCTTTCCCGGCACAGCCGAGAACGATAGTTTGCCACAGCTTCGGCCAGTAAATACGAGGGAATCAGGCCTACGCGTCGAATTGTGCATCTGCGGATGTTCATTTTCTCGTAGCAATCTCATTTTGATCGATTCGGAGCCGGCCTGGGCCTCAACGGAGGGCCCGACCTACGCTGTGCTGGGGGTTGACTGGGACGCCCGAAAGGAACGGCATACCGGCGCCTTGATGCGCCCCCAGCCATTTGCGCTGCTGCCTTGCAACTTGCCAAGCCCCCGCATCCGCCGCGCTGCCCTTGCAGTCAGTTGTACGGCCGAGCTCGCGTTGTGCCGGAGATTCCTAATGCAATCAAATCCATTCCCGAACCGTGAAGTTCTGCGCTGCCCACATTGCCGCCTCGTACAATTCCGCTCAACGACTGGTCTCTGCCGCCGCTGTCACCAGCATCTGGAGACGCTGCATGTTGACCTGCCGGCAGGTTTATCTCCGTCTCACGGCGCTGCACTTTCGACCGAGCCTCTTTCCAAGCGCATCGGCGCTGCAGTTCGGGATCTCCGGAAAGAACGTAGGCTTAGCCAAAGGCAACTCGCCAATGCCATGGGCACGGTG
>CAIKND010000097.1 GCA_903828675.1 uncultured Acidobacteriaceae bacterium | reverse complement strand
GGATGGTGAAATATGCCTTATTGGGGAGGGGGGGTGGGTAGGAGGGGTGGTGGGAGGGGGGTGGGGTGGGCTTGCTGCTTCGCTTCCGCACGGCGGCGGTTTGAGTTGAGGCATCTCATATAGACATTGTGCGCCGAGGGGCGCTAATTATCTGCAGTTAAAACTGGGGATAAGTCATTTAATTCCAGCAATTTGAAAATCAAGGGGTTTTTTGTAATTTCTGGGTGCTGGGACGCCCCATGCTGAACTGCAAATTCGTGGTGATTGGTTTCGCGGAGGCGGAGTTTATGCTATCCCACCCTTTCGCGATAAGGCCGCGAAAGGACGGGGCACGGGGCTGTTGTGCGCGTAATGGCGCTGGGGAACTATCGTGATGGGACGAACAGTGTAGTGGAACGGGCGGCAAGGGCCGCGGCTCGTCTTCAGCTTTGGGTTACCCGTCTGCCATGAGGGCGCGCAAGGCGGCGGCGTACTTCTCGGGGAGGGGCTTGCGGTTCAGCTGGTCGTCGCAGACCACGTGCACCGTTTCGCCCTCGGCCAGGAGCCTGGGCTCTTGGCCTTCGGGCGCCTTGCAGAGGATGCGGTAGGCGAACTTGATGACGGTGCCGCGCAGCAGAGAAGGGCTGGTCTCGATCAGAATTTCGTCGTCATAGCGGGCGGGGGCGCGGTAGCGGCATTTGGCCTCAACTACGGGCAGGATGCACTCATGCTCTGTCTCCAACTGGCTATAGGCAAGGCCCAGTGAGCGCAGCAGCTCGACGCGGCCAATTTCAAACCAGACCAGATAGTTGGCGTAATAGACGATGCCCATCTGGTCGGTTTCGGCATAGCGGACGCGGACTTGGGTGGTGACGGGCATTCGCTTCGCTCCTGCCAGTTAACAGTGGTCAGTGGTCAGTGGCGCGTTGCGACCCGACTAAAGTCGTGCCCTGTTACAAAGCCCGCATGCGGTCTTCACTGATCACTGTTCACTGCCCACTGTCTTACGGCTTGAGGTGGGTGAAGATGGGCAGCTTGGTTACGTCGTTGAAGATGACGAAAGCGAAGAAGACCATGAGCACGACGAAGGCCGCCTGGTAGATGCGCTCCTTGACGTTGACGCTTATGTCGCGACGGATGAGGCTCTCGATGAGCAGCAAGAGCAACAGTCCGCCGTCGAGGATTGGGAAGGGCATGAGGTTGAGAATGCCCAGGTTTAGGCTGATCTCGCCGGCCAGGCCGAACTTGGGATACCAGCCCTTCATCTCTGCCGCTTCGCCGGCCATGCGGGCGATTCCAACCGGACCGGAGAGCTGCGAGACGGACACCTTGTGGGTAAAGATCCGCTGCAGCACTTCCATGATGAGGAAAGAGTTGTCCGCGCAGAACTTAGTGGACTTGACCAGGGCTTTCCTGATCGGGAGTGGGTCATTGTGCAGCGGAACCGGCACGGTAGCGAAACCGAGCTTCCAGCCGGTATCGAGCTTGGCCGGATGGGCCACCATTTGCACGGTGGCTCCGTTACGAAGGACCGCGAGCGCAATGGGCTTGCCCTGGCCAGCCTGCATATAGGCCAGAAGCGAGGAAACTGTGTGGAAGGAGTGGCCATCGACGGTCTGGATTGCGTCTCCGGCACGGAGGCCGGCCTGATCGGCAGGGGTGCCGGGCTGCACTTCCTGCACGCCGATGGGGCCGGGCATGTATTGGGGCAGGATACCGGCGTCGCTCAGATCAAAGTCGTCGTCTTTGGCGGTGGCGGGCACGTGCATGGTGAGGGTGATGGCCTGGCCGGCGCGCTCGACCGCAACCGGGACCGCCTGGTTGGCGTTCAGCTTGGCGCGTTCGTAGACTTTTTCCCAGTCGGGATTCTCAGCGTTGTCAAAATGCCGGATGATGTCGCCGGGCTGGAGGCCGGCCTGCGCCGCCGCGGTGCCGGGGGTCACCCATTCAATGGTGGGGGTGGTGACCTGAACGGAAGGGACCTCGTTGAGGAAGGCGAAGTAGAAGAGCATCAGGACGAAGGCGAGGACGAAGTTGGCTGCGGGACCGGCCAGGCCGATGAGCATGCGCTGCCAGCGGGGATGGGAAGTAAAGGCCGCGGGGTCGTCTACCGACTCTTCTTCGGTGGGGTTTTCGCCGGTCATTTTGACGAAGCCGCCGAGGGGCAGCAGACAGACTTTGTAGTCGGTTTCTCCGTACTTGATGCCGAAGAGGCGCGGGCCGAAGCCAAAGGAGAACGCCTCGACGCGGACCTTGCAGAGCTTGGCGACGGCGAAATGTCCAAACTCGTGGACGATGACCATGACGCCGACAAGGACGATGAAAGCTACGGCAGAAACCAGAAATTCATGCATAGGTGTGGGGTAATTTCCTCAAAAAGAGCTGTCAGGGCTGCATGCGGTATCCGACCCTAGCCCAAAAAAAGAACGTGGCGAGGATGGGGCACCCGATATTTTCTCCAGCTTATGCCAGCAGCGCATGAGCGGTTTGACGCGCTTGCTGGTCGGCGGCGAGCACCTCCGCAATGGTGGCGGGATGCGCCTCCGGCGTGGAAGCGAGCACCTTCTCAATTGTACGCGGGATACCCATAAAGGGGATGCGGCGGGCCAGGAAAGCTTCGACGGCGACTTCGTCAGCGGCGTTGAGGGCGATGCAGTGGGCTCCGCCCTTGCGGGCCGCCTCAAAGGACAGGCGCAGGCAGGGGAAGCGCTCGAAGTCGGGTGGTTCGAAGTCGAGGTGGCGGAGGGCGGCCAGATCGAATGTCAATGTGGAAACAGGGCGCTCGGGGTAAGCCAGCGCATAGAGGATGGGCAGGCGCATGTCGGTGACGGAGATCTGGGCCAGGATGGAGCCGTCGACGTACTCGACCAGCGAGTGAACGGTGGACTGGGGATGGACGGTGACCTTGACCTGGGAGGGCGGCACGTCAAAGAGGCGGCAGGCTTCGATGACTTCCAGGCCCTTGTTGAGCATGGTGGCCGAATCGATGGTAATGCGGCGGCCCATGACCCAGGTGGGGTGCTTGAGGGCCTGTTCGGGAGTAATGGAGGCGAACTGGTCGAGCGGGAGCTGGCGGAAGGGTCCGCCGGACGCGGTAAGCCAGATGGTCTTGACCTCAGCGTGCTGGCCGACGCGGAGGCACTGGTGGACGGCGTTGTGCTCGCTGTCGATGGGCAGAATGGGTACGTTGTGGAGGCGGGCGGCGACGGTGAGGATTTCGCCAGCGGCCACCATGCACTCCTTATTGGCGAGACCGATGGGCTTGCCGGCGAGGATAGCCGCATGGGTGGCTTCAAGGCCGGCCACGCCAACGATGGCCGAGACGACGAAATCCGCATCGGGCCAGGTGGCGCATGCGACCGTGCCGGCGGTGCCGTAAACGACATCGATGCCGGTGATTCCGGCCTGTTCAAGACGAGCTGAAAGCTGCCCCGCCAACTCTTCAGTGGCGAGCGACACGAGGCGCGGACGCCAGCGAACGGCTTGTGCAAAAGCTTCGTCGAGGTTGCGCCCGGCGGCCAGAGTGGCGACCTGGTAGCGGTCAGGGAACTGTTCGACGATGGAGAGGGTGCTTTGGCCGATGGAGCCGGTGGAGCCGAGAATAGCGAGACGTTTCAAGGTATGTACTGAATCCTGGCCCCGTGGCGGGGCCTGCCTGAAAATCCGATTCGATTATGCGATCAAGCCGTGCCGAATAAAGCTGCGGAAGAGGGCCTAAAACCGCGAATGAATAAGCTGAGCGTACCATAGCACCGGAGCGGCTAGCAGCAGAGCATCAACACGGTCGAGCACGCCGCCGTGGCCGGGGAGGAGAGTGCCGGAATCCTTAACCCCCGCGGAACGTTTGAGCGCCGACTCAGTGAGATCGCCAACCTGCGCGGCGATGTTGACCACCACGGCCAGCAGCAGCCAGTACCACCATTCATCGGGAAAGGAGAGCTTGGCGGAGTCCCATCTTTCCGCCAGAGAAGCCAGGCCGAGCAGGATACCCACGGCTGCCAGACTGCCGGCCACCGAACCGAAAGCGCCTTCCCAGCTTTTGTTGGGACTGATGGTGGGGGCCAGTTTGTGCCGGCCCAAGGCGCGGCCAATGTAGAGAGCGGCGGTGTCGCCACCCCAGACGACGCAGAGGAGAAAGGCCACCAGCGAGGGGCCATTGGTTTCCTCGCGCAGGGCGGGGAGGGCCATCATGGTGAAGCCGATATAGACCAGGCAGAAGATGGACGCCGAAGCGTCGGCCATGACTTGCTCGATGGGGCTGAGAAAAGTGCAGTAGACGAGCAGGCCAAGGCTGAGGACGCCGAAGATGGCCAGGGTACGGTCAGGCCATTGAAAGTTGCCGGCAAAAAGGGTGAGCAGCGCCACCAGCACGGCAATGCGCGGGGGCTTGAAGCCTTCACGCTCGGCGAGGCCCATGTACTCCCAGCCAGCCAGCGCGGTAACCGCAGCGACCGCCATGGTAAACAGCCATTGCCACCTGGGTCCCAGGAACACCAGAACGAGGACGATCGGAATGAGTACAAGAGCGGTGACTATGCGTTTCATTGGCAATAGTGAGGATACACCGCTGGGGGGGCAAGGGATTTGAGGAAGGGCTAGGACGAAGGGCCGTACAACTCGTTCTCGCTGAGAACCGCGGCTGCGGAGGCCTCAACGGCAGCGCGGCGCGCGGCTGAGAACATGGGCCCTCGAGCCAGCTTGAGCGGCGCAAAGCGCATGAAGCCGATGGGCACTGGAACATCGTCGTAGATGGCTTCCATGCCGCCTCTCATGAGATAGGTTTCATGCCAGAATCCGGTGCCGCCGGAGTCGCGGAGGAAGTTCTTCCACCAGACGGCGTGGGGCTCGGAGCGGGTCCATGCCATGAGCGATTCGAGATCGCGCCAGTACTGCCTCATGCCGGTGTGCATGGGGAAGAGCGAGTAGACCATGGTCTCGTGGAGGAGTAGGCCGTCAGGGCGGGCGGCGACGGAACCTGCAATCTGGGGCCCCATGCCGAACAGGGTTTTAAGGCCGGTGAGGCGATTGACCCTCATGCCAAGGTAGATGACGACCAGGTCAGGATATTGGGATAGATCGACGGTTTGGCGATTGACCTTTGTGGGCATAGGCGCACTCCGCTGGGAAGTTGAGTTGGGAAAGGCCCGGTGTTACGAAGCTTATCTTGCGAGGCTTATCTTCAGCTTGCGGCGATTTTGACGCGTTCGGCTTCTTCGTCCACGGCGCCGGAGTCTTCGCCGAGGCCGCCGTAACGGCGTTCGCGGCGCTGGAAGTCGGCGATCGCCTCGAGCAGATGAATTCCGCGGAAGTCTGGCCAGAGGCGGTCGGTGACGAAGATCTCGGTGTAGGCCACCTGCCAGAGCAGATAATTTGAAAGCCGCATCTCGCCCGAGGTGCGGATAAGCAGGTCAGGGTCGGGCATATGGGCCGTATAGAGATGGCGGTGAATGTCCTCTTCAGTGATGCGATCGGGACTGATGTGCTTGAGCATCATTTCGGCGGCGAGGCCACGGAAGGCGTCGACCAGCTCAGAGCGGCCGCCGTAGTTGAGTGCCAGAGTGAGGGTGGTGCCGGTGTTATGCGCGGTGGCCTCCGCAGCCCAGGCCATCTTGTCCTGAACCTCGGGGGGCAGCTCATGGGTGCGGCCGATGTAGCGTATACGCACATTGTTGTCCATCATGCGCTGCACGTTGGTCTCAAGATAAGTTTTGAGGAGGCGCATGAGGAAGTTGACCTCGGAGCGAGGCCGGCGCAGGTTGTTTTCAAGAGAAAAGGCGTAGAGGGTGAGCCAGGGCAGGCCGATGCGCGAAGCGGTTTCAGTAACAAGCTGCACGCTGCGAGCGCCCTGCTGGTGTCCCAGGAACCGCTTGAGCAGACGGTGGCTTGCCCAGCGGCCGTTGCCGTCCATGATGATGGCGACATGTTCAGGCAGGCACTCGGTCTTTAGCGTCGCATAGACGGCGCGCTCCTCATCGCTCAGTTCATGGATGCGCAGCGTGCCAGAAGAATACAAGGGACTCGCCTCAACGTTGCTTTTGAAGCTTTCGGGCTGTCGCCAGAGAGCATCAGGAATTGACGCCAAATAAACTCACGCCCGGTCCGGATGAGGGGACATAAACAACCCGTGGACAGTATCCCTGCCCGACGCAAAATACTGCGTCAGGCAAAGCCCAGAAGTAACATCATCGACCCTAGCACAAGCGCCCATGCGCTGCAATCAACGGGACACACAGCCGTGCGGCGCGGTCAAACGCCAAGCCTGGGCGGCAGAGAACGCTGGCCCGAGCCTACCGCCGGCCGCTGTCTAGGCGGAGCGGCGTCGGCCGGTGGCGGCATCGCGCACAGCGCCGTAGATGAGCGTCCGCTGCAGCGAATCCAGATGCGGCAGCAGGGCTGCGATTTCGGCCAGAAACGGATCGCACAGAATGGCGTTCACTTCGTCGTCGCGGCGGCTGCGTGAGTCGCGGACAAGTTGGCGGACGTCGACTTCAAGGGCCGCGGCGAGGCGCTCCAACGAACCGAGGGTGGGAATCGCCTTGCCATTTTCGATTTTGGAGATATACGTGCGGGGAACCTGCATGCGGCCTGCCAATTGGCGCTGACTGAGGTGGCGCGCCTTGCGAATGTCACGCACCTGCCCGGCCACCTGCATACCTGCCTCGGCTGAAGCCGGAGCGGGCAGGGTGGTTACCAATTGAGGGGCGAGAACCACCGGCTCCTCGATATCGAGGGGCTTATGGCATTTTCTGCAAAGGGCATTGCTGGTCCGGTACTGCATGAGCCTGCAGTGTTCGCACCGTACGACTTCGCGTGTTTCCACGCTCACTAGAGTGGTAGCCATGGGTCGTGTGCGGAGCGCCAGAGCCGGATCTCCGGGGTGCTTTTATACACCACGATATAAGCTACTGTGAGGAAATGAACCATAATTGTCAAGTACAAACTTAGTGTCAAACCTAAGACACAGTGATAATTCCCTGAAAAACCCGACGAAACGCGAACCAAGTTAACTAACACGGAGAAAAAATATGTGCGCTGAGACCGATACACGGCATGGGAAATGCTATGGACGCGAGCAGGCCTGGCAACTGCTGACGGAGTGGACCGAAAGCGAGAGCCTGCGCAAGCATGGGCTGGCAGTAGAAGCCTGCCTGGTGGCCTGTGGCGAGGCTGAGGCCGACAGGTTGGGGCTGAGCGGGGAGGCGCACGCTGCGCTGGTGGAACTCTACTCGACGACTGGACTGCTGCACGACTTCGACTACGAGCGGCACCCGACGGCCGAGGAGCATCCGTTTGTGGGGGTGCGTGAGCTGGAGCGGCTGGGCTGGCCGGTGGAGTTGCGCACCGCCATCCTGGGCCACGCGCAGTACTCGGGCGTGCCCCGGGAGACGCATCTGGCCAAGGCATTGTTTGCCTGTGACGAGCTGGCGGGCTTTCTGACCGCCTGCGCGCTGGTGAAGCCGAGCAAGGCTATTGCCGATGTGGAGGCGGCCAGCGTGCGCAAGAAGATGAAGGACAAGGCGTTTGCGCGTGGTGTGAACCGGGCGGATGTGATTCAAGGGGCGGAGGAACTGGGCGTGGACCTGGTGGAGCATATCGCGTTTTGTATCGAGGCGATGAAGAGGCGGGCTGGGGAGCTGGGGCTTTGAAAGGCAGTTCTCAGTTTTCAGTTCTCAGTTCTCAGCACCAAAGAGCTTTGAGGCGAGCGTGGGGCGGATCATGACGTGGTGAGCGTACGAGCTGCAAGTCAAGATGAAGGATCCGACGCGGAATTGAGAATGCGTCTATCGGTTGCACCTTGCCTGCTCCCACGCCGCGTCTTCAGCCAGCTTTCGCTGTCTTCGCCTAAGAAAGAAATAGAGAATGCAGCTATTGGCTGATGCGGCCAGGATGTTGAACGCAACAAAGATGCTCAAGAACGTCCCTTGAAGTCCGCTGCCCAAGAAGTTGGAATCAAGAACTTTCGTCTGGGAAGCAAGCCACATAAAGAGCCAACTCCACGGAGAAGTTAGTGCGAAGAGCGGCGTGAAGCCAAAGCCTTCCCACCCTATCTGCGTGGTCATTCCGAGGAGGTACAAGAGTAAAAGGAGAATGTTGTATATACCGACAAAAAACTGCGGGCCATGGTCTCTCACCCCTGCGGCGAAAGGCTCGGATCAGCAAATACCCAATTGCCGAAATCATCGCCAGGACGATCGCCAAGTAAACTGATTGGCCGTCATTCCAGTTCGAGTCGAACATCGGCGTCTCCCTTCAGCCTCATGCGGGATTGGGCAGAGGGAGCGCAAATTGACCGCGGAACATTCCCTCAGGGGCTAAAGCCATCGCTTATTTTCAATTAGTCGCGGCACGACTAAAGTCGTGCCCTGACGCCTATTGCGGCTCCGGGTGAGTTTTTCCGCAGCCTGTGAAGCCCGACCATATCTTCAACCGCTTGCGGCACGGCTGAAGTCGTGCCCTGACTCAAAGCTCCTGACGAGAAGCAAAAATGCAGTTTCAACAAGGGACCAAGATCAGGGCTACTGCCATCCCACCCTAGCCGCAAAAACAAAAACGCGGCGAGGATGGGGCACCCAAAATGTTGTTCACACTGGCATCGAAAGCACTCTCGTGCATCGCCCTCGGCCGGCTTAAAACGGGTGGTTCTGGCGGAGTTCCGCTACGATCTCCGCGGCTGCTTCGCGGGCTTTCACTTCCTGATCGGGAGGAAAGCTGATGGCTCCGACGCGCGCATGACCGCCGCCGCCGTAGCGCTCGCATACCTGGGCCAGGTTCACCATTTTTGTCGGATCGGCCTTGGTCCACGGGTTCGAGCCGACCGCCACCTTGGTGCGGAAGCTTGACTTCGACAGACCGATGGAATAGACGGCGTTTGGATAGAGGTAGTAGGGAATGAACTTGTTGAACCCCTCGAGCGGGTGGTCGGTGATGTCGAAGAAGATGGTGCCGTCGCGCTCTTCGGCGCGGCTGCGAATCAGCTCGAGTGCTTCCTTGTGGCGCTCGAGCAGCGGCGGCAGAAGGTTGGCCACGAAGGGCTGGCTGAGCACCTCGGCGAGGGGCATCTCGGTAAGCAGCGGAATAAGCCGCGGGTTGAACTCGGGGTCCTGGGAGGCCTCGATGATGAGGGTGAGCTTCATGGCCGGAGCCGCCATTTCGACGGCCGACTCGGGGCTCTCATACTTTGCGCCGTCCACGATGTTGGCCCAGTGAATGAGCTCTGCGACCGGAGCGGTGCCAAAACCGAAGCGAGTGGACGCGATGTGGGCCAGAAAACTGGTGCAGGAGGTGTAGAGAGGGTCGAAGAACTTGCGATCGCCGCACTCGGGGTCCTGTTTGCAGTCCAGGAAGTTCTGCTGGTCCTGAGGGTTGAGGAAGGCCGACTGGTGATGATCGAACCACCAGGTAATCCGCGGCGATGCCGAGTATTTGAAGTCAACTATGGCGTTTTCGTCGCCGGTAAACTCGTTCTCGTCAAACAGCGCGCCGGCGCGGTGAACTAGGCCGTGATACTCGTAAGTGGCGGCTGGGGCGATGCATTCGCGGTGGAAACGCGTGAACAGCGAGGCTGAGCAAGCTCCATCGAAGCATTTGTCGTGATAAAAGACGCGAACCCGCAAAAGCTGAGTTCCTCCTGAGCCGGAATTACATTTAGCCGGAACTGTTAAGCATCAAGGGCTTGGCCGCTTGTGTCAAGGCGGGGCAGTGCGAAGGGATGCCAGCCAATCTCTAGGGAACCCACCGCAAGGCTATTCCGTAGAGCATGTTTCAGAGTATCTTTCCATCAGTACATTTCTGCACAAACGATTCAGACTCAACGCAAGGAGGCTCAATGGAGCCGGAGATTGAACCCACGTTGCCCGAAGCACCGCCCACCGAGGCGGCCACGGAATTATCACTTTCACCGGACGTGTTGGCGGGCACCGTGGAGGCGCCGGAAACCCGTGGTCTTGGCTGGGTGTTCAGCGGCGACGAAGGGCTGCGGGCCGGCTGGTCGGTGCTGATCTTTGCCGCTCTGCTGGCTCTGTTCTCATCGGTTGTGGGATTCGCGTTCTTAGCCATGCATCTTGTAGACCAGAAAGGCCACCTCACGGCTTCAGCAACGCTGTTCGGAGAGTTGATTCCGTTTCTGGCGATGTTGGGAGCTGCGGCGCTGGTGGCGCTGATTGAGCGGCGGAAGAACCTGCTGGCCTTTAACCTGACCGGGCCGCGGCGGGGGGCGCACCTTCTCTCCGGGCTGGCAGCCGGATTCCTGGGCCTGTCGGTGCTGGTGGGGGCGCTGTGTGCAGGCGGCTGGCTGCACTTTGGAGCCATCGCGCTGACCGGAGCCGATGTGGCGAAGTACGCCGCGCTGTGGGGCTGCGCGTTTCTGCTGGTGGGCTGCGTGGAAGAGGGCCTGTTCCGCTGCTATCTGCAGTTCACGCTAACCAGGGGCATCAACTTCTGGTGGGCGCTTGGGATTGAGGCTCTGATTTGCGTGGACCTGGTGTTGCGGGCCAGGGGCAACGGGGTGTGGGGCGTGTATGCCGTGGCTTTGCTGGGGCTGGTCCCCTGCCTGATGCTGCAACTGAACAAGACGAAGGGCGCCGGCTTCTGGCAAGCGGCCTGGGTTACGTCGACGATTTTCGGATTTATTCATACCGGCAACAACGGCGAGAACTGGATTGGGATTTTTGCCGCCGCCGCGATCGGGTTTGTGTTCTGCGTGAGCATCTGGGTTACCGGTTCGGCGTGGTGGGCGATTGGCTGCCATGCGGCGTGGGACTGGGCGGAGACCTATTTCTACGGCACGGCCGACAGCGGCATGCCCGCACAGGGGCACTACCTGAGCACCAGTCCCGATCCTGCGCGCTCGGCTTTTTGGACCGGCGGCGCGGACGGGCCGGAGGGCAGCCTGCTGGTGCTGGGCGTGATCCTGCTGCTGCTGGTGGCGCTACTGGTGATCTACGGACGCAGGAGCGCTTTAGTTACAGAGGCGGAACAACTGACGGCTTGAGAGGTCGAAAACCGAGCGTGTCGAATGGGTTGCGAAGGCCAGTTGCCCGTGCGCTGCTCAGAGCCGCGAGGCGCATGGCGTTATCCTGTTGTTGACCTATGACAGACATCGATTCGATGCACCAGGCACGTGCCGTTGGCGCGGCTCGACTTCCCCGTAAACACAAACGCCGCTGGGGGCGGATCCTGCTTTGGACCGCGGGTGTGCTGGTAACGCTGGTTTTGCTGCTGGCGTGCGTGGGCGTGCTGTGGCTTCGATCGGCTGAGATCTCGGGGCTGCCGGTGGTGGACGGCGATGTGCATCTGAGTGGGCTTTCGGCCGCGGTGACGGTGCGGCGGGACGGCCATGGGGTTCCGCACATTGAGGCGGCCAGCCAGGACGATCTTTTCGTGGCGCAGGGCTATGTGACGGCGCAGGACCGGCTGTGGCAGATGGACGCCTTCCGGCGCAACGCCAATGGCGAACTGGCGGAGGTGCTGGGCTCGTCCCTGGTGGAGCACGATAGGGCGCAGCGTGTGCTGCAGTTCCGCAATACCGCGCGGCGGGTGTATGGGAACCTGCCTGCCGCCGACCGGGCGCGGATGGACGCCTATGCGCGGGGAGTGAATCTCTACATTGAGCAGCACCGGGGATCGCTGCCGGCGGAGTTCCGGCTGCTGGCCTACCGACCGGAGCCGTGGAGCGGCGTGGACTCGGTGAGCATTGGGCTGATGATGGTGCAGATGCTGGACACGCACTGGGAGACGAAGCTGGCGCGGGAGCGGATTGCGGCCAAGCTGAACAATCCCAGGCTGGAAGGCGATCTTTACCCGGTGGGGTCGTGGCGGGATCATCCGCCGACGGGGATCCTTCTGGATCTGAGCCAGCCTCATGCGGAGCCGACGCCGTCAAAGAGCGGCGACGAGGACGAAGAGGATGAGCCGACGGAGACGATGAGTACGCCACCAGCGGCATTGCCTGCCGGGGTGGACCCGAGGGCGCTGAGGGCGCTGATGGGGCTGCCTACGTGCGATGGATGCGCGGCGGGGTCAAATAACTGGGTGGTGGCGGGCAGGCATACGGCCAGCGGAAAGCCGCTGCTGTCGAACGATATGCACCTGGGGCTGACCGAGCCCAACATCTGGTTTATGGCGGATTTAAAAGCGCCGGGGTTTCACGCAGCCGGAGTGACGCTGCCGGGGTTGCCGTTTGTGATTGCCGGGCACAACGAACACGTGGCCTGGGGATTTACGGCGCTGATGGCCGATGTGCAGGATCTTTACATTGAGAAGCTGGACGGCAAGGGGAATTATCAGGACAACGATGCCACATGGAAGCCGCTCAGCGTGGATCACGAAGTCATCAAAGTGCGCGGCGGAAAAGACGTGCAGCTTGATGTGCAATCGACTGCGCACGGGCCGCTGCTGAATTCGATTTTGCCGAAGGAGACGCGGGCGATTGCGCTGAAGTGGACGCTGTATGACCCGGCGTTGAACGCGATGCCGCTTTACGAGCTCGATACGGCGGCGAACTGGACGGAGTTTTCGGCGGCGCTGGGAGCGTGGTGCTGGCCGACGCAGAACGTGGTGTACTCGGACGACCAGGGGCATATTGCTTATCACGCGATCGGCAAAGTGCCGATACGGCCAGTGGGGCTGCGCGCCCTGCCGATTCGGGATGGCGCGGGACAAGACCCGAAACACGAATGGCAGGGGTACATGCCGTTTGACCAGTTGCCCAATGCGGCCGATCCGCCGTCAGGCTTTCTGGCCACGGCCAATGCGCGCGTGACGACGGAGAGTTCGGCCTATCCGCTGGCGCTGGAGTGGATCGATCCCTATCGCGTCGAGCGGATTTATAAATCCTTGGACGGGCGGGACGGGCTGACGCCGAAAGACATGCTGGCGGTGCAGACGGATGTGTACAGCGAGGTGGACCAGGAGCTGGGGCAGCGGCTGGCTTACGCGATTGACCAGACCGATGGCACGGATGACCGGCTGCGCAAGGCCGCCGACCTGATGCGGAGCTGGGATGGAAAGCTGACGCCGGACTCCGTGGCGGCGTCGATTGTGACCCAGGCGCGGAAGGCGCTGTGGCCGCTGATTCTGGAACCGAAGCTGGGCAAGGACGCGGCGGATTACCGCTGGATGGAGGCCGACTTTGCCGAGGAAGAGATTGTGATGCACGCCAAGCCGGAGTGGCTCCCGAAAGAGTTCAAGAACTGGGACGCGCTGTTGACCGAGGCAGTGCGCAAGGGCATGAAGGACGGCAAGGCTCCGGGCGATGTGGCCAAGTGGACGTACGGAAGCTGGCACGTGGTGGACATCGAACATCCGCTGGCCGGGTTTCTGCCGCTCATTGGGCGCGTGGCCGGAACCGGGCCGCAACCGCAGAGCGGCGACACTACGACGGTGAAGCAGGTGGGCCGCACCTTTGGGCCATCGCAACGCTTCACCATGGACTGGAGCAACGTGGACGGGTCAACGGAGAACATTGCGCTGGGCGAGAGCGGCGATCCGCTGAGTCCCTACTTCCGCGACCAGTGGAACGACTGGTACGGGGGAACGACGTTTGCACTGCCGTTTACACCGGCAGCGGTGGCGGCCCAGACCAAACACACGCTGCGGCTGGTTCCATGAAGCAGGGGGCAGGGGCTGAGCGCGCCCACTGGCGACATTGGATTGGGCCGGTGGTGGTGCTGCTGGCTGCGGCGCTGGCCGTTGCGCCTCAACTTGCGCTGGGCAACTCGTGCGGGCATGATTTCGACTTTCATCTGGTTTCGTGGTTCGATGCGCTGAATGGCTGGCGGCATGGAATCGTGTATCCGCACTGGGCCGCGAGCGCGAACTATGGGGCGGGGGAAGCGCGATTTGTGTTTTATTCGCCGCTTACCTGGATGCTGGGGGCCGCGCTGGGGGCCGTTCTGCCGTGGACGATGGTTCCCATCGCCATGACGTTTCTGCTGCTGGCGGGGACGGGCCTGGCGACCAGAGCGCTGGCGCGGCAGGCGCTTGGGGATGGTGCGGCAACCCTGGCTGGATGCGTCGCTCTGTTCTCAGGCTATGCGCTGTTTACGGCGTACGAGCGGACAGCTTTTGCGGAGCTGGCGGGGGGCTTCTGGATTCCGCTGGTGCTGTTGTTTGCGCTGCGCGAGGTGAACCCGGCGGTGCATATTGCAAAGCGCGCATTGGATGGGTCGGCCGTGCCGCTGGCGCTGGCGATTGCGGGAGCGTGGCTTTCGAACCCGACTGTCGGCGTGATGGCCTGCTACCTGCTGGCGGCAGTGGCGCTGACGCAGACTCTGCTTTCACGGTCCTGGGCGCCGGCGCTACGGGCTTCCGCCGGGGCGGTGCTGGGGATGGGGCTGATCGCGGTCTACCTGCTGCCCGCGGCCTGGGAGCAGCGCTGGGTGGATATCTACCAGGTGACCGAGGACCCCGGACAGACGCTGGAAAACAATTGGCTTTATGCCGTGCACGCCGATCCGTCCATGGCATTTCACGACCAGGTACTGCGCCTGGCCTCAACCATCGCCGTAATCATGGTCGTGGCGGCGCTTGGCGGGTTGCTTATGAGCGGACTGCGCGGCAGCCTGCCAGGGCGGCGATCGTGGTTGGTTCCACTCGGGCTGGTTCCGGTTGCCGTTCTTCTGCTGCAGTTCCCTTTTTCGCGGCCGGTCTGGAATTTGCTCCCCGATTTGCGGTTCCTTCAATTTCCCTGGCGCTGGCTGCTGGTTCTGGAGGCGCCGATGGCCATCTTCGTAGCCGCAGCCGTCTGGCCCCGGAAATCGAGCCGGGCGTGGCGGCGCATTGCTGTGGGAGCGGCCTGCGCTGGAGTGTTTTTTGGGCTGACCGCTTTCGCGGCAAAGAGCTTTTTTCAGCCTTGCGACGATGAGGACGCGGTGGCCCCGATGCTGGACGAATACCGGTCTGGGCATGGCTTTACCGGCACGTTTGAGTACGAGCCTCTTGGCGCAGACAATACGAAGGTCGTAACCGGGATGCCGGAGGCCTGCCTGGTGAGCGACGCGACGGCCGAGTTTGACCAGGACGGAAAGACCGACGACACGCCCGCCGCGTGGAACACCGCGCAAGAAAACTGCGAGGCGACTTTTGCGGCGGCTCAAGGCAGCGGGCCCGAGCATCTGCGCATCCATGCCGCGACCGATCGCGCTGGATTTCTTGTCCTGCGGCTGCGCAGGTATCCGGCCTGGGCGGTGAAGCTGAATGGGCGGCCTGTCGCTTCCCTGCCCCGGCGCGACGATGGGCTGATGGTGGTGCCGGTGCCGCAAGGGTCCCTGGACCTGACCGTGGACTGGACCGCAACTCCGGATGTTTGGCTGGGGCGCTGGCTGAGCGGGTTGAGTATGTTGCTACTCACAGGACTCGGTTTACTGGAGCGTAGGCTGCGCCTGGCTCGGTTATCATGAGAGCGATGACAGTCGATGTGAAATCTCTGCTGAAGCAAGGCGCGGAGCTGGCCGACAGGGCGTTGGAAGAACTGCTTCCGAGTGTAGAAACAGTGCCGGCGTCGATCCATGGAGCGATGCGCCACTCGACCTTTGCCGGAGGCAAGCGGCTGAGGCCAGTACTTGCGATGCAGGCGGGCATTACGATTTCCGGCGCATTACCGCCAGGAATTGCCCGGCTGGGCGCGGCGCTGGAAATGCTGCACACGTACTCGCTGATTCACGATGACCTGCCTGCGCTGGACAACGACGACCTACGCCGCGGCAAGCCCACCTGCCATGTGGTGTTTGGAGAAGCCATCGCCATATTGGCCGGCGATGCGCTGCAGACACGCGCATTTGAGGTGCTGGCCGGGCTGGATGCGCCGCCGACTGCCGTGGTGCAGATTATCGGCCTGATCGCCAACGGCGTGGGTACCGTGGACGGCATGATCGGTGGGCAGGTGCTGGACATTGAGAGCGAACACCAGAAGCCCACGCCCAAGCTGGTAGAGGCCATTCACCGAGCCAAGACCGGTGCGCTGATCCGCGTAAGCGTGGTGGCCGGGGGGGTGTATGCCGGCGCAACGCTGGAAGATGTTGCCCGCCTGACGCTGTTCGGGTGCAAGGCCGGCCTGGCGTTTCAGATAGTTGACGATGTGCTGGACATGACCGTGGACTCGGCGCAACTGGGCAAGACTGCCGGCAAGGATCAGGCTACCGAAAAGGCAACCTGGCCGGCAGTGTATGGCATTGAGCAGAGCGAGCGCGACGCGGCCCGGCTGATTGAAGAGGCCTTTGCGGCGCTTGAGCCCTACGGAGCCCGCGCGGATGGATTGAAGGCCGTGGCGAGGTATCTGGTAGAGCGGAAGAACTGAAAGGCAGCTTCCAGCTACCAGCTTCCAGCTACCAGCTTTCAGTTTTGCCAGCACCGTTGTTGACCACCTGACTGCGTACGCGCGCCAACGAGAGACGTGGTTCCTCTCCGTCACAAGCCAGAGGCAAATACAATGCTTACGGAAGCCGATATCTTCACTGCGCTGCGCGACTGCTTCGATCCTGAGGTGAAGCTGAACCTTGTGGATTTGGGGTTGATCTACTCGGTCGCGACCGGCCCCGACCCGGACTCGACGCCAAAATGGCCGCGGCAGTGGGTAAAGGTGACCATGACGCTGACCACTCCGCAATGCCCGGCAAGCGGGCTGATTTTTGAACAGGTAAACAACCGCCTGGCCGGAATTCCGGACGTCAGCAAAGTGGAAGTGGAGCTGGTTTGGGAGCCGAGATGGACGGCGCACCGCATCAGCGAGGCTGGGCGCAAGCAGTTGGGAATCTGAGAAAACTTACCTGCCGATGATGCGGCCTAGTTTCTCACGCCGGATGGCGACATCGTCCAGGGTGCCCTGCACATGGTCCAGGAGCCGCTGCACATCGTTGATGTAGCCGGGAAGAATCTTCCACCAAGACCGGAGGGTCTCCTGCTGATCGAGCAGAGCCAAGGATGTACCGGTGGCCGCCGCCAACAGCCCCGCGCGGCGCTTGCCGGCCAGCAGCAGCGCACCGCTGGTGATGAGGGTGCCGGCTGCGGCAATGCGGACCAAGTGGACGGAGCCGCCCTCTGGGGCGCACGGCAGTAACTCAGAATCGTTGACTGGCTTTGAAAGCGGCACGGCCACCATGATGTCTCCTCCCGTTCCAAACTACGGCCACGCGGGCACAGGAGCGGTGTCTTGAGTATCGCTCTAAACCCCGAGGCAGGGGAAGTTCTCTCCGCGGCCTGGGATTGCCTTAGGAATCAATCCAAATCGAATTCGCGGAAGGGTTTGCCTTCAGGCGCGTCCTTGGCCTTGCGCATGGCCTCGGCAAACTTCTTTTCGAGCAGATCGGCCTTGTTCTTTTCCGCGTCGACAGATTGGCGGAAGATGGACTCTTTGCGCTCTTCCTGGTCGCGCATGGCCTGGGCAGCGGTCTCCAAGTCCTCAAACATCCGCTTGCGCGGAGCCGGGGTATGGCTGACCACCAGGCCGGTGGCCGCATCGATCTTGAGCATTGCCCCGCAGTCCGGGCAAGCGACTTCGAAAATCTGTTCCTTAGTCTTAGCCATTTTCATCCTGAATTGTATGCGCTTCGCGGGCGTTTTCACAGGGCCTAGCCGGAGACCGGGTCAGGCCGCCGCCTGGAAATGGTTTAGTGCTGCTGATTGGCCTTGTTTCGCCGTCAGTGGATTAGCACATGGAGGTCGAATTCATCTTCATCTGCCGCGGGCTTCTCCCAGGAGCGGACGTAGTGGAGCAGCAGGACTCCGTCTCCTGCGCTGACGGCTTGAAACTTGAAGATCTGGAAGATAGGGCGCCCCAGGCCGGGCTGTGTGGCTTGGGTTTGCGACTGGCCGAGGAGTTTCAACAGTGGCGTCGATTTCGGATGGACGTACCACATGTAACCCGTGGTGGGGTTGGATTTCAAGTGGAGTTCCAACTGGTCGCCGGTCTTCAGGTGGACGGTTCCGCCTTTGTCCGCATCCGTTAAGACTTTGACGGCAGCCGAGGCGGTGCGAAGACCGCAGGCCGAGACCAGGAACAGAAGTAGACATGGTGCGAAGCTGAGCCGCCGGCGCATTTCTTGAGCGTACATTGCAGGTTCCCTTCCGCGCGGCTTGGGAGGCAATTGTCCCGGTTGTGCCACGCACCACGAAGATAGTCCCGCGTGGAGTTTGCCGCAACCGGTGCTCGACAACTCGCGAACAGGTACAAACGAAGGCGCTTGCGGGAACAAGCTGAAGACTCTATGCTGGCGCATTGTGCATGAATGGCAATGCGGTGGGCTCTGGGGGCCGGCCGATTCAAGAGAAGGAAGTATTCATGATCGATCGTCGCGTTTTTCTTTCAGGCATGGGGATTGCGGGGCTTGAGACATTGTTGCCCAGGCATCTGAGTTCCACAGCTCTTCAGTCTGCGAACCGCGCTGCGCACATGAGCAATGCGCCAGGTATGCGCGGTATTCGACTCATGGAAGATTGCCTGGAGATCGATGGGCGAAAGACATTTCTGATCTCCGGCGAGATGCATTATTTCCGTGCGCCAAAGGCCGACTGGCGGCGGAGAATGGAGCTTTTCAAGGAGGCTAGCGGAAATTGCATTGCCACCTATATTCCTTGGGCAGTGCACGAGCCGCAGCCGGGGAAGTTCCTGTTTGAATCCGGCGATGGCGTCCATGATTTCGAATCATTTCTAGGGGCGGCAGGCGCGGCGGGCTTGCTGGTATTGGTTCGTCCCGGCCCATTCGTGGGCTCGGAACTAATTCACGGCGGAATTCCCGATTGGCTCATCAAGGGTCATCCCGAGCTTCTAGCGCGAACCATCGACGACAAGCATTTGGGAGACACGGTTTCTTATGTGCACCCCATCTATCTGGAGAATGTGACGCGTTGGTTCCGGCAGGTATGTCCGATTATTGCAAGACATACGGTGCAGCAGGGTGGGCCTGTTGCCATGATGCAACTGGACAATGAACTTACCGGCCTGCACCTGTGGCGCGGCAGCCTGGACTATAACCGGGAGAGCATGGGCATCGGCAAGAGCGGAGGAAGATATCCGGACTTTTTGCGTGGCCGCTACGATGGTGTGGCGAGCCTGAACGATGCCTATGGCGCTCATTTCGAGTCGTTCGAAACTGCAACGCCGATTTCTCCGGATCGATGCAAGTGCCTCGCCGACCTGCGACGGGCAAAGGACTATTTCGAGTTTTATCTGGGCACGGTTCAGGAATACGCGCGGATACTCGCAGGCCTCGCCCGCGAGAACGGGATCGGGGTTCCGTTCTGTCACAATGCCGGCGAACCGAATATGAGCCCGCTGTTTCTTGAGACTCTTCGCTCGCAGGGAAAAGACTTCCTTTTAGGAACCGATTCCTATTACAACCTGGGGCAGGACCGGCCCGACAACCCGACCGCTCCGGCGAGCGTGGATATCTTCTGTTCGATGGAGATGTTGCGGATCATGGGTTATCCGCCGATGGTATTCGAGTTACAAGGTGGAAGTCCATATAACTGGCCGCCAATACAGGCAGGAGACTGCGCTGCATGGTATAGGATGCACCTTGCCTACGGGATGAAAGGCAGTAACTACTATGTATTTTCCGGTGGCCCAAACCCACCCAGACTGGGCCAGACTTCAGATGACTATGACTACGGAGCGGCCATTGGTGGAGGCGGCGAGATTCGTCCGCTCTATGGAGCGCAAAAGGAATTTGGAACCTTTCTCATGGACAACGAGTGGCTGGCCGAGGCCGAACGCGAGGCGGATTTTCACGTGGCTCTCGACTTCGATTTGCCCCGCTCACTCCGGTATTGGAAATACAACGGCGAACAACTTTTCTCCAATCCATCCGCATGGGAGTTCCTGCGCAAGGGCCTTCTGACAAGCTCATTTTGCGCCGCGCTGTCACCGGCGTTTTGCGATCTTGGTTCCGATGCATGGTTGGGCGATGGCCAGATGCCGCTTGTTGTGATTGGGTCGAGTTGCATGGCGACCGCGAAACAGGAGCGCATTGTGCGGTTCCTTGAGAACAAGGGGTCTGCGCTGATAACGCCTACACTGCCTGCTTACGATGAAATCTTCAAGCCCTCGACCATACTGTCGGATTTCCTTGGCAATCCGATGGTCCGGAATCAGCAGCGGGAGGTGGTCCGCATCGATATTGCCGGGGCTCATAACATCACCAGCAACGGCGCTGTGTTTACTACGACGAAGCTGCCCGCCGGAGCGGAGGTGCTCGGTGTGGACGAATTCTCAGGAGATGTTATTGCCTGGCAACTGACTACGAAGGGCGGCGGGAAGGCAATTTTTCTCGGCATGAGTTGGAGCCACGGCAGAATAGAACATCAACAGTTGGTCAGCACGCTGCTGGCGAGGCTTGGAGCTCAGTCGAAGATTACCTGCACGAATCCGGCGGTGTGGACAAGCCTGCGGACAAAGGGAAACCGGTCGGTTCTGTTCTTGATGAATCTGTTCTCGCAACCTGCGGATGCGGATGTAACTTGCCAGCCTAAGTCGCGGAATGCGACGGTGAAGTTGGGCAGAGTGCATCTGGAGCCAATGACGGTGAAGTGCATCGAGGTTTAAGAGGGCGCAGCAAATCTTGACAGCGGAGATCCGCAGGCTTATAGATGGAGGTCGCAGGAATTTCTTTGGCTACTGCAACCCCTAACCCTCTCAGGAAGAAGAATATGAAACTGTTGAATCAGCACCGGAATCTCGCCTTGATTGCGATCGCAGTTACATGTGCGTTGACGATGTGCGGGCCGAAGGCCGCCACACAAGAAAAGCCCGCCGCAACCAGCGCCGATAACTCGACAGCTTTGAAGATGGACAGACTGGATGCGTCAGTTGACCGGATTGTTCCAGCGGGGGCTAAGCTGGAGCGCATCGCGGACGGATTCACGTGGGTGGAAGGGCCGGTGTGGGCCGGGGGCCGTCTGTACTTTACCGACATCACCAGCAACAGCATTCGCACGTGGACGCCGGACAAGGGCACAAGCATCTTCCTGCAGCCAAGCGGATACAAGGGAGCGAAACCGTACACCGGCACAGAGCCGGGCTCGAACGGCATGACGCTGGATGTGCGCGGCAGGCTGACTGTTGCGGGGCATGCGCAGCGCGATGTGTATCGCTTTGAAGCGTTGAATCCGGCGGGGCACATCACCATTCTTGCGGATACGTATAACGGCAAGCGGCTGAATAGTCCGAACGACCTGGTGTACAAGTCGGACGGCGCGCTTTACTTTACCGATCCGCCTTACGGTTTGCAGACGCAGCAGGACACGGACCCCGAAAAGCAGCTCGATGTGAACGGAGTGTACCGGCTTGCCCACGCGCTCGAGCACGCGGCGGGCGCACCTGCGGAGCACGAGAAGCTGTGGCTGCTGGTCAGCGATCTGACGCGGCCCAACGGCATCGCTTTCTCGCCGGATGAGAAGTATCTATACGTAAATAATTCGCAGCCGAAGAAGATTTGGATGCGCTACAACGTAAAGGCGGATGGAACGCTGACGGATGCCAAGCTGCTTTACGATGACACCGCGGATACGCGTCCCGGCAACCCCGACGGGATGAAGGTGGATGTGGAAGGAAATATCTATAGCGCGGGCCCGGCAGGCGTGTGGATCTTTTCACCTGACGGCAAGCCGCTGGGCACGATTCTGATTCCCGAGCGCGTGTCAAACGTGGCGTGGGCAGGGCCGGAGCACAAGACGCTCTACATTACGGCGAGCGACAAGGTATATCGTGTGCGGCTGAAGATAGCCGGAGCGCCGATGACGATGCATAAGTAGCGGAGTTAGCGGCGCTGCCTCTAAGTTACCGGTCCAGGATTGAAGAGAACGAATTCGTTGTGCAGACCCCAGTGGTCGGCCCAGGTTTTTTTGCGGCCGCTGGCGACTTCGAGAATGAGGCGGAAGATCTCCCAGCCAACTTCTTCAACGGTAGCGTCGGCGGTGGCGATTCTTCCCGCATCCACATCGATGAGATCGTGCCAGCGCCCGGCAAGCCCGCTGTTTGTCGCTACTTTAATGACGGGTACGACTGAGAGGCCGTAAGGCGTGCCGCGCCCGGTGGTGAAGATGTGCATGTTCATCGCGGCGGCCAGTTGCAGCGTTCCGCAGATGAAATCGCTGGCCGGGGTAGCTGCGAAGACGAGCCCCTTTTGCGTGACGCGCTCGCCGGGAGCCACAACGCCCATCAGCGCGGTGCTGCCCGCTTTGGCAACGGAGCCCATCGCCTTCTCCACAACATTTGCGAGCCCGCCCTTCTTGTTGCCGGGCGTGGGATTGGCCTGGCGGTCAGCGCCGCCACTTTCGAGATACGCATCGTACCAGGCCATCTCGCGGATGAAGTCGTTGGCGATTTCAGGCGTGGCGGAGCGCGCTGTGAGCAGGTGCGCGGCGTCGCGGACCTCAGTGACCTCAGAGAACATGACGGTCGCGCCGGCACGAACCAGCAGGTCCGCAGCCCAGCCCACAGCGGGGTTTGCAGTAACGCCAGAGAAAGCGTCGGAGCCGCCGCACTGCAAACCGACGACAAGATCAGCGGCGGAACAGGAGACCCGGCGGCGCTCGTTGAGGCGCTTCAACTTCTTCTCCGCCTGCGCCATGATGTTGGCAACCATCTCGCCGAAGCCCTGCTCTGCATCCTGCAACACGGCGACGGACAATTCATCGGCGAACACTGGAAAGGTTCCGTCAGGAATCATGCGGGCCGGTTGCAGCTTTTCGCACCCGAGACTGACGAGCAGCATCTCGCCGCCGAAGTTTGGATTGAGGCTGAGGTTGCGCAGGGTGCGAATGGGAATAGCCGCCCCTGGAGCGTCAATGGCCACTCCGCAGCCGTAGTGATGCGCAATCGCGACGACATCATCCACGTTGGGATAATGCGGCAGTATCTCGGCCTTGATGCGCCGGACCGCGTAGTCCACGGTGGCGGCAACGCATTGCACGGTGGTGCTGATGGCGAGAATATTTTTCGTTCCAACCGAGCCATCGGAGTTTCGATAGCCGTCGAAGGTGTAGCCGTCGAGTTTGGGCAGAGGACCTGGAACGGCGGTGGCAAGCGGACAGTCCGCAAGCAGCGGTGCGGTGGGCGCGGTCATCAGCCCCTCATGCACCCGACTGCCGCGAGCGATTGCCTGCTTTGCATACCCAATGACGACACCGTAGCGAAGTACCGCCGCGCCCTCGGCGAGATCGGCTAGCGCAACTTTATGCGCTTCGGGAATTGGCTCGGTGAGGACTAGTCCGCACGGAAACACACTGCCTGCCTGCAAACAGCCCTGGTTGACAACGACGGCGACATTGTCGCGCGCGTCGATGCGGATGTAGCGGGGGCGAATGCAGCGCGGCTGTGCAGGACTGTTCATCCTCTTATCCTAAACATCGCCCGCGGTCAGCGCACCAGACAGGGGCGTTTGGGATCGAACTTCCAGTTTGGAATCAGGAACCGCATTGCCGCCGCGTCATCTCTCGATCCAAGACACATGGATTTGTATAGCGCATGTGCGCGCTCGATAGCTTCAAGATCGAGTTCGACGCCAAGCCCGGGGCGTCCAGGAACGGTCAACATGCCGTCCTTGATCTGAAAGGGGTTGCGAGTGAGGTGCTGGCCATCCTGCCAAATCCAGTGAGTATCGATAGCTGTGATTGAGCCAGGAGCGGCGGCCGCCACATGCGTGACCATGGCCAGCGAAATGTCGAAGTGGTTGTTGGAATGCGAGCCCCAGGTCAGTCCGTTGTCGCGGCATACCTGGGCCACACGTACCGAACCTTGCATGGTCCAGAAGTGCGGATCGGCGAGCGGAATATCGACGGCGTGCAACTGAATGGCGTGACGCAATTGACGCCAATCCGTGGCGATCATGTTGGTCGCGGTGGGCAGGTTGGTTGCCTGGCGAAACTCGGCCATGATTTCGCGACCGGAGAAGCCCTGCTCGGCACCGCAGGGATCTTCGGCGTAGGCCAGAATATCCTGCTTGCCTTTGCAAAGCGTAATCGCTTCGCGCAACGACCACGCGCCGTTGGGATCAATGGTGATGCGGGCCTGCGGAAAGCGCGCGGCGAGCGCCTCGATGGCTTCCATCTCCACAGCGCCCAGCAGCACGCCGCCCTTCAGCTTGAAGTCGCAAAAGCCATAGTGGGCATGAGCGGCCTCAGCAAGACGGACTACTGCGTTGGGGGTGAGGGCTTGCTCGTCGCGCAGGCGGAACCAGCCTTCAGCGGAGCTGCCTGCGCGGCGGTAGTTCAGATTCGTCCTGCTGCTGTCGCCGATGAAGAACAGGTAGCCCAGCGCAGGGACTTTGGTGCGCTGCTGGCCTTCGCCGAGAAGCGCGGCGACGGGCAGGCCGAGAAACTGGCCGTACAGATCGAGCAGCGCGGACTCGATGGCGGTGAGCGCATGCACGGTGATGCGCAGATCGAAGGTTTGATGCCCGCGCCCCTGCGCATCGCGATCGGCAAAGCGCTGCCGCACCGCATTGAGAATTGCGTTGTATGAGGCGATGTCGCGGCCGATGACCAGCGATGCGGCTTCTTCCAGCACCTGGCGGATGTTCTCTCCGCCCGGCACTTCGCCAACACCGGTATGGCCCGCGTCGTCAGTGAGAATGGCGAGATTACGCGTGAAGTATGGGCTGTGCGCTCCGCTCAGATTGAGCAGCATGCTGTCGAGTCCTGCCACGGGAATAACCCTCATGGCCGTGATCCGGGGTGAGTTGCCGCCCGTGCTGAATTCGTCGCTCATCTTTATTGATCCCCGAAGTATTCGCGCGTTGCACATCTGTTGCCGCAGATCATCTTAACGGACTACACTTTGTGCATTCACGCTATTGCTGAATTCACTTTACAGAAGCGCGCTAGCGCGCTTACAAGGTTCATGTAAATGCGTGGCTTTTCGTGGTGTTGGACGAGCTTGGGCGCCGCAAATGCTGTCGTTTACCGTTTTCAGCGGATGGGTTGACTTTGTCAAAGAGGCTTGCCTCGGGGGCTAAAGCCCAGATCGTTTTGGGCCGTTTGCGGCACGACTGAAGTCGTGCCCTTTCAAAACATGGGCGACCAACTGCGTGGCGGACACAACCAGATAGAGAGGGAATCATGAACCGGAGAGAGTTCATCGTCACCAGCGGAGTAGCGGGGTTGGTTGCCGCGAGCGGACCTGTGGCAGCCAAGGCGAGCGCGGCATCGGCGCCCAGCCTCATGAAACTAGGCGACCAGACAGCGCCCACCAACGATGCGCATCTCAAGTATCTTGCCCGCTACGGCGTTCGCAATATCTGCGGCTATCCGCAGATCGAGGGCGGCAGGCTCTACGCCACCGAGGACGAACTGAAGCGCATGATGGACATGGCCGGCAAGTACGGCATCAGCGTTGATTGCACCGCGCCGCCGTTTCTGGAGTCGAGCTTCATCGACCGCGAGAAGCACCCGGCGATCATGCTGGCGCAGAGTCCGGAGCGCGACCGCGACATTGAGCATTTGCAGATGTTCATCAAGAATTGCGCGGCGGCCGGGATTCCATCGATCAAGTACAACATGAGCATCCTTGGCGTGCTGCGGACAGGCCGCAAGCCGGGGCGCGGCGATGCGATGGACCATGTGTGGAAGCTCTCCGAGGCGCACCCCGAGACGCCCCAGACCAAGGCGGGACACGTGGACGGAGAGGCATTCTGGGAGCGCATCACTTATTTTCTCGATCGCGTGATTCCGGTGGCCAACGAGTACAAGATTCGCATGGCCTGCCATCCGCAGGACCCTGGGGTTCCGCCGGAGGGCTACCAGGGCGTGAACCGCGTGCTGGGCACGATCGACGGACTCAAGAAGTTCATCACCATTCGCGAGAGCCCTTATCACGGGCTGAATTTTTGCCAGGGAACGGTATCGGAAAATCTTGAGAATCCGAGCGTGGAAATCTTCGACTTGATCCGCTACTTCGGCACGCGCAAGAAGATCTTCAATGTGCATTTCCGCAATATTCGCGGACATCGCAACGACTTTGAGGAAGTGTATCCGGACGAGGGCGACATCGATTTTGTGAAGGCGATCAAGCTGTACAAAGAGATCGGCTATGCTTATATGCTGATGCCCGACCATGTGCCGCTGGCGGAAAGCGATCCTGGGTCGCTGCAGTCGTTCGCGTTCTGCTACGGATACATTCGCGGGTTGATTCAATCGGTGAACGCAGAAGCATAGAAGCTGCTTCACGGCCGCATCTGTGAGGCTTTCCGGCAATCCCTCGGGGCTAAAGCCCAAGATTTTCGCTCTACGAACGGTGCGTCTAAAGCCGCGCCCTTTCAAAATGGGAAATGAAACAGCCAGCAAGCGGAAGGAAAATCCCGACAGTGCCTGAAATCAAGCAGACCCGAATTCGCTATCTCATCATCTTCATTTTGTTTTTGGTGAGCTGCTTCAGCTTTGCGGACCGCTCGGCTTTATCCCAGGCCGTGGCCGCGATGCCGAAGGATCTTGACCTGACTCCGCAGAGGTTGAGCTACCTGCTGTTCGGATTCGGGTGGGCCTATGCGCTTGGGCAATTGCCCTCAGGCGGGCTGCTGGATCGCTTTGGATCGAAGCGGGTTTACGGCATCAGCATTATTTTGTGGTCGATCTTCGCCTTCCTCACCGGCTTTGCCGGCTATGTAAACGCCAGCGCCGTGTTTACCGTAATCTTCATTTTGCGGCTGCTTTCGGGGCTGGCGCAGTCGCCGGTTTTTCCGGGCAACGGGCGCATCGTCGCCGCCTGGTTCCCCACCTCGGAGCGTGGGCGCGCATCGGCCATCTTCAACTCGTCTCAATACTTTGCGCTGCCGATCTTCGCACCCATCTTTGGATGGCTGCTGCATGAATACGGCTGGCAAAGCTGCTTCTGGTTCATGGGCGCGCTGGGCGTTGTGTTCACGATCATCTGGTTCACGAACATCTACGGCGTCAAGGATCATCCGCGCATTTCGGCGGCGGAGGTTGAATACATTGAACGCGGCGGGGGCCTGGTCAACACCGACGCCCAGGCGAGCGCGAAAAAGAACACACTCACCTGGGCCACGGTGAAGATGCTGCTGAGCCATCGCATGCTGGTGGGGGTTTACATCGGCCAGTATTGCATTACCACGCTTACGTGGTTTTTTCTCACCTGGTTCCCGCTCTACCTTTCGCAGGCAAGGCACATGTCTGTGATGAAGGTAGGACTGGCCGCGGCGGTGCCGGGACTTTGCGGTGGCTTTGGCGGAATCCTGGGCGGCTTCATTTCGGACAAGCTGTTGCGCAGCGGCTGCTCGCTGAGCTTCGCGCGCAAGCTGCCTATTATGGCGGGGATGGCGCTTTCAATGACGATCATCGCCTGCAACTATGCGAGTTCGCAAACCATCATGCTGTTATTCATGTCGATTTCGTTTTTCGGAAAAGGCATCGGCGCGCTGGGCTGGACGGTTATCTCCGACACCTCGCCGAAGGGGATGGTGGGCATGAACGGGGCGCTGTTCAACCTGTGCGGCAACATGGCTGGCATCACGACGCCGCTGATTATCGGCTACATCGTTGGCAAAACGCACTCCTACAACGGAGCTCTGATCTTTGTCGCGGTCATCGCCTTCTGCGCCATCGTCAGCTTCGGCCCCATCGTGGGCGAGATCAAGCGGCTGGAACTGACGCCGGCTGAAAGCGCAGTCTGAGATGCGGCGGGCGCGGAGTAATTAGGCTGGTAAATGACGGGGCGCACCATGCGCCCTGGCGCAGCACAGGAGGAACAGATCATGCCCGAGTGGCCGGGAAATTTACCGCGCAACGCTTTTAAGCGGGCGCTTGCAAGCGGGGAGCGGCAGGTGGGGCTTTGGAACAGTCTCGCCAGCCCCATAGTTGCTGAGATTCTTGCGGGGGCTGGATTCGACTGGATCGTGATCGACGGCGAGCACGGCCCCAACGACATTCCGCTGCTGCTGGCGCAACTGCAGGCCATGCGCGGAGGCACGGCGGAGCCGGTGTTTCGCGTGCCGTGGAACGACGCGGTGATTATCAAACGCGCTCTCGACGTGGGGGCGCGCTCGCTGCTTATTCCTTTTGTGCAGAATGTGGAAGAGGCGCGCAGAGCTGTAGCCGCCACGCGCTATCCGCCGCTGGGCATACGGGGAGTTTCCGTTGCGCCGCGAGCCAATGATTACGGGCGCATCCAGAATTATCACAAGAACGCGCATCTCGACACGTGCGTGCTGGTGCAGTTGGAAACACGGGCCGCGCTCAAAGAGATTGAGGCGATCGCTGAGATCGACGGCGTGGACGGCATCTTCATCGGCCCCAGCGATCTGGCGGCGGACTTTGGACACCTGGGCAATCCCAAGCATCCCGATGTGCAGGCGGCGCTGAAGGATGCGAGCGAACGTATTCGGGCCGCGGGCAAATCGGCGGGTATGTTGACGGGCAGTCTCGACGACGTGGAGCACTGGTTCGATCTGGGATTCAACTTTACGGCCACGGGCAGCGACGTGGGCCTGCTGGCGCGTAATGCGGAGCAGGTGGCGGCGCGGTTTCACAAGAGCTAAAGAGTTTTCTGTTTGCTGTGGTGATTGAATTTTGTGCGTTCCCACCCTTGAATCAAAGAACGATTCAAGGGTGGGTCACCCGCGTTGGGTTCGTACATCCCATGTCTCAAAGGCGAGACATGGGGCAACCGATTGATTTTCTGTTTTACGGGTTAATTGGCGCAATTTGCGTGGGCGGCAGATCGGGCTTGATGTAGGCGGGGTCGAGAAGAGCGTGTGCGGCCTTATCGAAAGCGGCGAAGGCGCAGGGCTGAGCGGTGCTGCATCCGGGGGGCGCGAGAATGACTTCGACGGGCGGGCTGGCCAGTGTGAGCGCCTGGGCCGAACGCAATTGATCGAGGGTTTGCGCGCGGTAAACGAGGCGGACACTCCACTGCTTCGACGCGGGGTTCTGCCACAATTCGAAGACGATCTGCGAGTCTGGGGGCGTGTCGTCGGCGATGCCCTCGACGGTCCAGTGCAGGTTCAGCAAGCCGCCGATGTTGAACAGGTTGGAGTCGTGGCCGCTGATGTAAACCAGGCGTGCGCCGGCGGGGCCGAGGGCTCCGGGAACCGGCTGGGCAGGCGAGGTCTGCGCGGCCTGTTCGAGGGTGTCGAGAATGTGCGCCATGAGATTGGAGCCGCGGGTTCGGGCAGACAAGGGCGTGCGCGTGGTAAGCGCAAATCCCTTGACGTGGAGCGGAAGCAGGCGCAGGATGGCGGACTCGTCAACCCGTCCCCAGCCAACTTCCGGCATGGGCCTGCCGTTGATGTATTCGAGTTGGAAGTCCTCGATGAGCGAAGGCGCGGCGGCCAGGGGTTTGGGATCGTCGAGGATGGGCTTGGCGGCGGGGTGCGCGGGATCGGGCGCGAGAAGATGCGCAAGCTCCGTGAGTTCGGGGTTTCCGGAGACGGATAGGTAGGCGGTTGGATCGCTGCCCAATACAGCTTGCCGGTCAGACGCGACGGCTTCAGCCGGGGGTAGAGGAAAGGTCCCGGGGATGGGCGAAAAGAGCGGGTCCCTGACGCCGGTGGCGGGGACGATGGTGTGAATGGGCCGCGGGCCGCAGCCTGGTTCGAGCCCGGCCATGGTATGGAGCGAGCTCATGATATTGCGCTCGTCGGTGTCGGAGTAGAGATAGATCGCGCTACTGTCGGGGCAGCCTGCGATGGGCAAAAGGCCGTTTCCGGCGAGGTTGAGGCGCAGGTAAGCGCCCATTTGACGGATGGCCTCCGCGCCGTGCGGGGTGAGAAAGCCGAGCGGGACCGGCCACTCCGGCCAGGGGTCGGACGAGCGGGTGTTGAGGGTCGAATTGGGGGTGAGAGGCGGACGAATCCCATGGCGGGAGAGGATCAGAGTAAAGCGAAGCTCGTCCTTGCCCTGGCCTTTGGATGTGGAGGTCTGCCCAGGCGCGACAGTGGCGGCGAGGAGAAGAACGGCAACGACAAAGGTTCGCATGATGTACAGTATTCCACGACACATCCGCTCATGCCCGGTATCCCCTGGCACGGTGAAAATAACCCTTGCGGGGGCGATTGCCCTCGAAGCAGAGTTACAAGCTTTTAAATCACTTTTTTGAATCGACACAAAGGAGAACACTGATGGCAACGGTAGGATTCATTGGCCTCGGCATTATGGGCCGCCCCATGCTCAAGAACCTGTTAAAGGCCGGTCACACGGTTATCGCATTTGACTGCAACCCGGCTGCTCTGGACGAGTGCGTGGCTGCAGGCGCCTTGCGCGGCGCATCGAACAGCGATATCGGCGCGCGCACCGACATGATCGTCACCATGCTTCCCGATGGGCCGCAGGTGGAAGCGGCCGTGCTGGGCGCGGGCGGAGTTCTGGAGGGCGCGAAGGCCGGGACGCTCATCATCGACATGAGTTCCATCAATCCCCTGGTTTCGCAGCAGGTTGCCATGGCCTGCGCCGCCAAGGGCGTGGACTTTATCGACGCGCCGGTGAGCGGCGGCGAGCCCAAGGCCATCGACGGAACCCTGGCCATCATGGTTGGCGGCAGCGAGACGGCTTTCCAGAAGGCGGAGCCTCTGCTTAAGCTCATGGGCTCCAGCGCCTTGCTGACCGGCCCGGTGGGCGCGGGCAATACCACCAAGCTGGCCAATCAGATTATGGTGGCCTGCAACATTGCAGCCATGAGCGAAGCGCTGGTGCTTACCACCCGCTGCGGGCTCGATCCCGAAGTGGTGTTCAACGCGGTAAAGGGCGGGCTGGCGGGCAGCACCGTGCTCAACGCCAAGGCTCCCATGCTGATCGCGCGCAACTTCAAGGCAGGATTCAAGATCAAGCTTCATCAGAAGGATCTGCGCAACGCTCTGCAGACCGCCGAAGCGAACAACGTAGTTCTTCCGCTCACGGCGCTGGTGCAGCAGATGCTGTCGTCTCTGATGGCCGATGGCAAGGGGGATCTGGATCACTCGGCGATCGCCACGGTCATTGAAGGGCTTTCGCACACAGAGGTCAAGAAGCCCTCGTAGGTGGCGCAAATCGGCCCGGCGATGCGGAAAATGACGCACGTGTGATTTCCCAGGCCCCCAAAGGCGAGGGACCTGGGGAACCCGGCATTGGTACAAAAGTAGCGGTCAGAGACCTAGCTCAGAAACTCCGCGATGGCCGCGACTACGGTCTGCTGCTCGTCTTCCCGCAGTTCGGGGAAGATGGGCAGGGCCAGCACTTCATGGGCGGCGCGCTCTGACTCGGGGAACGCGCCTTCTGCGTAACCGAGGCACTTGAGCGCGTCCTGCATATGGAGCGGGACGGGATAGTAGATCTCCGAGCCGATTTTGCGTGCAGTGAGAAACTCCCTCAGTTGGTCACGGCGAGGGGTTCGGATGACGTACTGGTGCCAGACGTGGTGGCTGCCGGGGACTTCGTGGGGCAGAACGATGCCGTGTGCAGGATACGGCCCTGCCTCGACCATCCCCGCAGCGTGGAACAGCGCGTGATAGCGCCTGGCAACGGTGCGGCGGGCGTTGTTCCAGCCGTCAATATACCTTAGCTTGACCTGGAGAACCGCTCCCTGGAAGCCGTCCATGCGGGTATTCCAGCCGATTTCGTCGTGGTAGTAGCGGCGGCGCATGCCGTGCTGGCGCAACATCCGGGCGCGCTCCGCCAGCTCCGCGGAGTTGGTGGTGACCATGCCGGCATCCCCGGCGGCGCTCAGGTTTTTGGTGGGATAAAAGCTGAAGGCGGCGATGTCGCCTAATGCCCCGGCTTTGACCCCGCCCCATGCGGAGCCCCAGGCCTGGGCGGCGTCCTCTACCAGCTTTAACCCGCGCTCCTGTCCGATGCGGGAAAAGGCGGTCCAATCGGCGCACTGCCCGTAGAGGTGCACGGGGAGAATGGCACGTACTGCCTTGCCTCCCGGGCCGTCCAGCACGGCCTCGACGGCGGTTGGCGACAGGTTGAAGGTGGCCGGGTCTATGTCGGCGAGGATGGCTGTGGCCCCAGCGCGAAGAATGGCGCTGACCGAGGCGAAAAAGCTGAAAGGGGTGGTCAGGACGGTTGCGCCCGGCCCAATTTCGGCGGCAGCCAACGCCAGCCACAGGGCATCGGTTCCCGACGAGCATCCCATAGCATGGGACACGCAAAGTCGCTCCGCGGCGGCCTGCTCAAAGCCGGCAACCGGCGCACCCAGGATGAATTGCTGGTTCAGAAGCACATGCCCGACGGCATCCAGAAGCTCCTGGTGGATGGGCTGGTATTGCCGTTTCAGGTCCAGCATGGGTACTGGCTGGGCTACGCGAGGGTGGTTGCCGGCCGAATTATCAGTATCTTGCACGGGCTTATTTTATCAGCGGCCCATAGTGCCCCGTCTCATCGCAGGACGCCCAGAATGGGTACGGAGCCGACCTTGCCAAGGGGCTTGGTTGAGGGACATGGTTGAAAAGGAATGCAATCCGCTATATTGTTGTCACATTGCGGGAACTGGCGGCTCCGGGATTTTCGGAGTCTTGCCTGTTGATTTTTCAAGAAGCTGTAGTTACACCCAACCCCCCAAAGAAGGAAGCGAGATCGGCACATGGAGAACAAGCCGGCACAAAACATTCAGGATACATTTTTGAATACTGTTCGCAAAGACAAGACTCCGATTACGATTTATTTGGTCAGCGGCGTCAAGTTAACCGGGAAGATCCGGTCTTTCGACAAGTATTCAGTGCTGCTGGAAAACAACAGCCAGGAGCAATTGATCTTCAAACACGCCATTTCGACCGTGGTGAGCAACCGGAGTGTGATGCATAGTGAACACCGTCCGGCTGTGATGCCAACGGGTGTCCCCGGGACCCCGATAGCCGTTCCGCCCTTGACTCCTATTAGCGCGGAGTCGCGATAACTCGCGGGAAGCGGCCTCGATTGGCAGATGAAGAACGCAGGAACGAAGGTGCTCGCGGAAAGGCGGAGCGCGCGGTCCTGGTCGGAGTGGAGCTTTCGGGCCGCACTCGCGTCAACCGCGTAGGCATCGCTCCGGCGCGGACGCCTGTGGTGTGTCAAAAGCCGGGCACACCCGACGACGACGAGCCCTCGCTTTTGCTTTCCGAATCTTCCCAATCCTCTTTGATCAATGCGGTTTCTTCCGTCCCGGCGAATGGCCTGGACGGGGAGGAATCTCTGGCCGAATTTCGCGAACTGGTATCGAGCGCGGGCGGCATCGTGGTTGCCGAAATATCGCAGAATCGTTCCAGGCCCGACCCGGCCACGCTGATCGGCTCCGGCAAGGTGGAGGAGATCGCCGGGGTAGCGGCATCCGTCGAGGCTGACCTGGTTCTGTTCGACCACGACCTTACGCCCACCCAATTGCGCAATCTTGAGGCTGCCCTTCCCTGCCGGGTGCTGGACCGCACGCAGTTGATTCTGGACATCTTTGCCCGCCACGCCCGCACCAGCGAGGGGCAATTGCAGGTGGAACTGGCGCAGCTTGAATACATGCTTCCGCGGCTGACCGGCAAGGGCAAGGCCATGTCGCAGTTAGGCGGCGGCATCGGCACCCGCGGCCCCGGCGAAACCAAGCTTGAAACGGACCGCCGCCGCATTCAGAGCCGCATCGACCACTTGAAGGGCGAGTTGGACGCGGTACGCCGGGTGCGCAAGCAACAACGGCAGCGGCGCGAGTCCACGCCAGTGCCGACAGTTGCCCTGGTGGGCTACACCAACGCCGGGAAGAGTACTTTGTTCAATTGCCTCACCGGCGCCCAGGTTCTGCAATCGCCGCTGATGTTCGCCACGCTGGACCCCAAGCTTCGCGCCATCGAACTGCCCAGCCGGCGCAAGATTCTGCTCTCTGACACCGTGGGTTTTATCCGCAACCTGCCCCACACGCTGGTGACCAGCTTCCGCGCCACGCTGGAAGAGGTGGCACAGGCCGAGGTACTCCTGCACGTGCGCGACGCCGCCTCGACCTACGGCGAGGAACAGAAGGCGCAGGTGGAAAAGGTGCTTGGCGAGCTGGATACGCTGGGCAAGCCGCGCATCGAAGTGCTGAACAAGATTGATCTGCTCGACGAGCATGAACGGGATGGACTGCTGAGCCGGGCTCAGTACAAGAGCGGGAGTGGGGTCGAGGTAGCCGTTTCGGCGCGCACCGGTCAGGGCATGGATGCGCTGCTGGCAGCCATCGACCGCGCGCTGCATACCGATCCGATTTTGTCGGCGGAGTTGCGGGTTCCGCAGCAGGAGGGCGGGGTGCTGGCTGCCATCGATGCGGGGATGGTGGTGCATAGCCGCGAGTATGAGGGCAATATGGTGCACCTCTCGGTGAGCGGGCCAGCGTCACTGGTGGGAAGGCTGCGGAAGTATCGGATACAATCCAGCGGCTAGACCCAATCATCCGGCCAGCATGAATGGCTGAGAGAATCGCATATCTGCCAAGGTATGATTGTCGCTGATGAAATCCAAGAACCGTTTTCGTCAAGTTGGCTGGATCGTCTGCGCAGTTGCCCTTTCCACAGTCATCGCCCACTACGACAGGATTTTGCCGCACTGGTGGCACTCCTACACAGGGGCGGATGGAACATATTCGATCGAACTGCCGGCGTCACCTTCCGTTGAGACGCTGCATGTACCCATTGATGGCGGCGGCACAAGAGACGTCGACTTTGTCTCGGCCAGCCCAACCAGTCAAACGACCTATTCATGCGTCACCTTCAAAAATGACAATGCTGGCAATGAGTCCACAGACGACGTACTGGCGTCGGCACGCGATGGGAGTCTCGGCAAGGTTCAGGGGACCTTGATCTCGGAAAAGAAAATTACAGTGGGCGGATTCCCCGCGATCGAGTTCCAGGCACATGCGCGCGGAAATTCGCTCCTTGACTCACGCATCGTCGCCACAGGGAGTCACCTCTTCATGATCGCGGCCGTCGCGACACAACCCGGGGATAGAGAAGCGAGGACTGTAAAGCGCTTCCTGGAGTCATTCAAGATTCTGAGCGCGAAGGAAAACAGATGAACCAAGCCAACGACGATGCCGGCCGAAGCATCACTACCCTCTCCAGCCGCGAGGTTTACCGCAACCGCTGGATGCGCGTGCGTGAGGACGAGATCCTCCGCTCCAACGGCGAGAAGGGCATCTACGGCGTGGTTGACAAGGACGATGGCGCCATTATTCTGCCTATCGACGGGGACCGTATCTGGCTGGTAGAGCAGTTTCGTTACACCATCCAGGAGCGGGCGCTGGAACTGCCCCAGGGCGGTTGGGAGATGGAAGACGCCGATCCCGAGGACCTGGCGCGCGGCGAACTGAAAGAAGAACTTGGCCTGCACGCCGCGGAGATGACGCACCTGGGCACCTTGTGGATCGCCTACGGCTTTCTGCGGCAAAAACAGAACGTTTTTCTGGCTACCGGGCTCACTCAAACCGAAAGCGACCCCGACGCCGAGGAGCACGATCTGGTGGCCCATTCGGTGACAGTGTCTGAATTTGAGAAGATGATGCTGGACGGGAGAATCCGCGACAACTGTACGCTGGCCGCTTGGGGACTGTATCTGCTTTGGAAGTCGCGGCAGGGGTAGGGAGAGTTGCCCCGGCCGCGATTCTGGAATGCGATGCCGCTTACGGCCGCTCCTCGATGGGAATATAGGGCGCCGGATAGACCGGCCCGATGTACTCGGCGCGGGGGCGGATGAGGCGGTTATCGTCAAGCTGCTCAATGACGTGGGCGGCCCATCCGGCGATGCGGCTGACAGCGAAGATAGGCGTATAGAGATCGATGTCGATGCCAAGCGTTGCGTAGGTCGAGGCGGAGTAGAAGTCCACGTTGGCGTTCAGCTTTTTGTCGGCGTTGATGTAGAGTTCGATGGCGCGCGACATGTCATACCACTTGGGCTCGCCGGCATCCTTGCCGAGTTGCTCGCTCATGCGGCGCAGGTGGGTGGCGCGGGGGTCCTCGGTCTTGTAGACGCGGTGGCCGAATCCAGAGATTTTCTGGCGGGCCGAAAGCATGTTCTTCACGTACTCCACAGGATCGGCGCCAGCCTTGTCGATGGTGTAGAGCAGGCGCATGACGGCTTCATTGGCGCCGCCATGCAGGGGCCCCTTGAGCGCGCCGATGGCGCCGGTCATGGCGGAGTGGATGTCGGAGAGCGTGGCCGCAATGACGCGGGCGGCAAAGGTGGATGCGTTGAGTTCGTGCTCGGCGTGCAGTACCAGGGCCAGGTCCATGGTCTTGACGGCAGTTTCAGAGGGCTTGACGCCGTTCAGCATCCACAGGAAATTAGCCGCGTGGGTTAGCGACCTGTCGGGCGGAACTATTTCTTTGCCCTTGCGCAGCCGGTCGTAGATGGCCACGATCATGGCGAACTGCGCGGTCAGGTTGTAGGCCTTGCGCACGTTGGCATCGTGGGAGTTGTCCTTCTCGTCGGCATCGTAAAAGCTGAGTGCGGAGACGGCGGTGCGCAGCACTTCCATGGGAGTGGCCGAGGTGGGAAAAGTACGCAACATGTCAATAATGCGCTGGTCCAATCTGCGGGCCAGCGACAGTTGCGTTGTGAATTCACGCAGCGCCAGCTGGTTGGGCAGCATGCCGTTCCAAAGCAGGTACGTGGTCTCCTCGAAGGTCGAATGTTCGGCCAGTTCGTGGATATCGATTCCCCGGTAGGATAAGACGCCGGCGTCTCCGTCAATCCAGCAGATACCGGAGTTTGCAGCGACAATTCCTTCCAAACCCTTCCCAGCGACAGCAGTCGACATAACCTTTGGATTCTCCCTTGCATTGGTTTCTTAAAGAGCAGCAATCAGTTCGCCGGCCTTGTTCCCTCGGCAATGACCTGTCAATTACCCCATCGACCATGACCTGTCGCTGGGAAGAACCAGATAGGGGACACAAACCCGGCGGCAAAAAGGCGGTAAAGATGTTTATAACGGAACCATTCGATGGTTGTCACGGAGTGCGGGACGGCGATAGGCCCGGAGACCTGCCGCCAGCCTGTCGCGGCGGGCGAAACCTGGCCGAAACGGACAGGGAGACTCAGCATTTCCTGCACGTTGAGGCAATCTTCGATATTCTATAAAGTGCCCCAAAGGCATGCGGAGAGTAATTTTCAGCTGCCCTATATGTGGAGCTGGTCTCCGCAAAACACGGGAAGCTCCGAAAGATGAAGCAGGATTTCCCCCAAAACGGCGTCTAGCCAGAGAGATTAGTTAAGACGCCAGGAGCGGTGGCAATGAAGAGCCGCCATTGAAGAAAGGCAAAAAATGAGCGAAATTGATGAAACCCCCAGAACCTATTCAGGCGCACTGCTGGCAGTGATAGCGGTGGCCCTTGTCGCCGCCCTCGGCGGACTCATCTGGAGCTACACGCTGAGCGGAAAAGTCTCAACCCAGCAGACCGAGCTGGCCGACGCCAAGCAGCAGAGTGTGAAGTTGGCAGCGCAGTTGCGGGAGACAGATGCCCGCCTGCGGGTGGCCACCGATGAATTGGGAAAATCTCTGGGACTGACGCAAAAGCAACTGGACACGCGCGCCCAGGAGATCATCCGCCGCGAGCAGGCCAACGAGGCCAATGCGCAGCGGCTTGAGACCGCCCAGAAGCAGACCGCCCAGCAGGTAACCGCTGTAGCCAACGATGTGTCCAGCGTCAAGTCCGATGTGGGCGGCGTGAAGACCGACGTAGCCAAGACGCAGACCGATCTGGCCACCACAATCAGCCAGTTGCAGTCCATCAAGGGCGACCTGAGCAGCACCAACAGCGTGATTGCGCGCAATCACGACGAGCTTGTCCTGCTTGAGCACAAGGGCGATCGCAACTACTACGAGTTCACCCTCGACAAGGGCCAAAAGAAGCCTGTGGGAACCGTAAGCATGGAGTTGCGCAAGACCGACGCCAAGAAGAGCAAGTTCACCCTGAATGTATATGCCGACGACAAGAAGTACGAAAAGGCCAACCGGAATTTGAACGAGCCTCTTCAGTTTTACAGCGGCAAGACACCTGGGCTGTACGAGATTGTGGTGAATAGCATCAACTCGAAAAACCAGATCTCAGGGTATCTTTCCACGCCCAAGAACTAACCTACTGCTCGATGATCGCGGAGTGGGGCGCGAGTACCAGCCCTGGCTGGTAGCGGAAGGCAAAGCTGAAGTTCAGGTCTTTGCGCGCGTCCCATTGCTGTTTGGTCAGCTTGAAGGCCCACACCACATTACCCTCGATGGTCTGCCCTGGCTCCAGCGTGGCATCGAGGTGCAGGGCCTTGCCATGCGGAACTGGAATCCCCGGATAAGCGAGAAACACGCGCTCGTAGTCGAATGCCGAGGCACCATAACAGGAGTGGATTCCGTCATCCAGCGTGGCATTTGACAGGATGTTAAGCAGGAACAGCGGCTGCTTGCTCTGGTTGTGCAGCCTTATCTGCGCAAACACCAGCACCTGGTCATAGGCGTTCTTCGCCATCGGTGCGCCGTTGGCGTCAAAGCCTGAAGTCTCAGTGTGCTGCGGGTGAGCCCACACGGCAATGATTTCTCCGGTCGCCGCAGGCGGCTTTTGTCCGGCAATCACATAAACCGCAATAGCAATCGAAACCAGTACAGCCGCAATGATGCCGGCCCAGATTACATGGCTTGATCCCTTGGTGAATTCCTCGCCGCGCGCGGCCCCGTCGACTTCTTCCGGTGTTTCCTGATGTAGCAGGCTCATAGCGAACTTATCTTATTCCCCAATGGACAATCCGGGCCATGAATTTCGTTCTGGCCGCACGGGAATTCTGACCTTTCGTGCTGAGAAGGGTGACTTTTGGGTGATGGGCAGGAACGTGTGTTTGAGCGGTCGGCCAGGTGCAGCCCGGCTGTAGCAATTCCAGGATTGGTATTCCTCGAAGGCAATTCACAGGGTTGACGCGACCCTCAGGGAGCGGCAACCTCGCATGAATTCTGTCGGGGGACAGTAATCCTGGAATTGCTCTAATCGCCGCTGAACGCGACTCCGTCCCAATCCTTGAAGGTGAAATCCATCTTCAGCAGCGAACCCTTCTTCGCGTCCTTGCAGTGCGCCATGTATACAGATTCTCCGCAGCGCTGGTACTTTAGATCGTCTGTGTCCACGGGCCGATTCTCCACCAGCAGTTCGCATTTGCCCAGGGAGATGCGGTCGGCGGCATTGGGGATCGAGGAGAAGTCCACGATGATGCGCAGCGACTCGGCGTCTTCATCCGCAAAGGTGCAAAAGTCCTGATTGCCTGCCTGCAGCCCATTCAAAAAATGTGAGACCGTGAGCATGGTATCGGAGTCCGCTTTGGCTTCAATATCGACCATTTCCTTCACGCGTCGCGCCATGTCGTTGTGGAAGCTGAGTTGGCTTAACCAGGGAATGACCAGCCGCGGATCGACAACGCCGCTTGACTGGTCAGGCTCCGGCGCAAGTGTCCGCTTTTCAGGGAACATCTTGAGCGTGTAATAGACAGCCTCGTCGAAGACTGGAACCGCGCGGTCCGGCCCGTCCAGCCTGTCTACCGTGCGAACGTAGAACGGCGATGCCTTGGTCTTTCGATTGGCGAGGAAGTTCACCTTCACATAGAGCAACTTTTGAAATGGCCGGGGCTGCGTCTTAGGATCGTTCGGTCCGCCAGACACATGGACCCAAAGCGGCCCAAACTTGTGCGAGAGGTCGAGTCTTTCCTTCTTTACATAGGCCGTGATCCAGAAGGCGAGGAATACCGCCAGGCCCACCAGTACCACTGCGAAGACCACCAGAAACGGCCAGTTGCCGGGCTGCATGAGGGCAATCATGAACTTGCCAAGCGTTTCCATCCGCGTCCTCCAAGGATGCCTTTATACCATCTGTTCGACAACGTCGGGCACGACTAGACTTAGCAGCTATGGCCGCGCCCTCAACCCCGCAAGAAACTCCGACGGCCCGCGCGTATTCAGCACGTCCTCCGGCCCCAGCCAGGCGCGGCGCAGTTGGCGGATGCCGTAGCCCATCCTGCCCAAGTTGCGGCTGTCATGCGAGTCCGAGTTGATCACAATCCGGCATCCCCGCTCCTTGGCCAGGCGCAAGTCGCGGTCGTTCAGGTCGAGCCGCTCGGGAGCGGCGTTGTGCTCGACGGCGAGGCCCAGTTCGGCTGCGCGGCTGAGCACCGCTCCCATGTCGAGTGCAAAGGGTTCACGGCGCAGCAGCAGGCGGCCCGTGGGGTGGCCCAGAATTCGCACGTATGGGTTTTCGATGGCCCGGAGCACCCGCGCCGTCATGTCTTCGCGGCTCTGGTCAAAACGCGAGTGCACGCTGGCGATCACTACATCCATCTGCGCCAGCACCTCGTCGTTCAGATCGAGCGCTCCGTCGCCCAGAATGTCCACCTCGATACCGGTAAACACGCGGAGGCGGCCCTCCATGCGGCGGTCCACTTCGCGAATGTTCACGATGTGTTCAAGCGCCCGCTTTTCGTCCAGGCCGCCGGTCATGGCCAGATTTTTGGTGTGGTCGGTAATGGCGATGTAGCGGTAGCCGCAGGCCAGGGCGGCCTCGGCCATCTCGCTTATGGTGTTACGGCCATCGCTGGCGGTGGTGTGCATGTGCAGATCGCCGCGCAGATCGGCGGCTTCGATCAGGCGGGGCAGCGCGTGGCGGGCCGCAACCTCGATCTCGCCCAGGTTCTCGCGCATCTCCGGCGGAATCCAGTCCATGCCGAGCGCTTCATAAATCTCCTCTTCAGTTGCCGCCGCCACAATGGAGCCATCGTCCAGGCGCGCCAGCGACCACTCGCTCAACGTGTAGCCCATCTTGAGGGCGCGCTGGCGCAGGGAGACATTGTGCGCCTTGGAACCTGTGAAGTATTGCAGCGCGGCGCCGTAGGAAGCCGAAGGCAGCAGCCGCACGTCCACCTGCAGCCCCTGGCCCACATGAAAGCTCACCTTGTTTTCGCCCTTCACGATCATGTCGTGAATACCGGGATAAGCTGCCACATACTCGACCGCGGCCAAGGTGTGCTGAGGCTCGCAGGCCGGCCCTGTCGCCAGCAGATCCAGGTCGCCCGCCGTCTCGCGCCCGCGCCGCAGTGAGCCCGCCGGAGTCACCTTATCGATCTTCGCGCCGGTGGGGCCCTCAAAGGCCAGCAGGTAGGCAGCAATACGCCGCGACTCCTCCTCGGCAACGTCGATGCGGAAGCGCCCGGCGCTGCGGCGGTAGTCGTCAATGCCTTTACGCAGCTTTTCGATCTGTTTCTCACCCATGCGCGGCAACCCGGCCAGCCGGCCCGCTTCAATGGCCTCGGCGAGTGCATCGATACTGGCGATTTTGGCCGCATCCCAAAGCAGCGCCACGGTCTTGGGCCCCATGCCGGGCAGCTTGAGCAGTTCCAGCAAGCCAGCGCCATACCGGGCAAGCAGTTCGTCGCGCAAGGGCAGCGTGCCGGTGGCGGCAATGGATTGCAGGTTTGCGGCCATTCCCTTGCCTATGCCGGGAATCTCCAAAAGGCGCGCTGTATCGACCGCAGCGGCTGTGAGGTCCACCGTGGTTTGCTCTGCGGCTTCGGCGGCGCGTCGATAGCTGCGGATGCGAAAGCTGTCGCCGCCATCGATCTCAAGCAGATCGGCGGTCTCTGAAAGCAGGCGTGCCATGGTGGGGTTGTCCATCGGGTGAGTCTCCGCGAACAGTATCACCCATTGCGCAGGTCTGGGTCTTAAATTGAGCTCGGGAGGCGCGTTTGCGGGTCAGTTGGGCGTTGACACGATTTTTAAGGCTGCGCATGGGTCCCGTGTGAGAGCCATGCGCAGCCTATTAAGCCGCACAGAATTCAAGCCCGCCAACCGGCCGGCAACGGGCACCGGTGATCGGCAGGAATCCTGTACAAAATTGCAAGGCAAGATTACCGGAGTGGATCCAAATGCAATTCATTGTGTCGTGTAACCAATTGTGACGAATGACATAAATCCGGGCGCACTTCACAATCACCACTCTGCGGTGGCGCCTTCCTAACGTCCGGACCTACGCGTTGCTAAGCGGCGCTGTGGGCACTGTCCCGATAGCGGATCACTGCATCCGCCTGGGGACCCTTTTGGCCCTCGACGATATCGAACTCTACCTCGTCGCCTTCCTTGAGCGTTTTATATCCGTCCAGTTGAATTGCCGAGTAATGAACGAATACATCTGGCCCGTCATCGCGTCCGATGAATCCGTAGCCCTTGGCATTGTTGAACCACTTGACCTTCCCTTTGTACTGAGCCACAGGCTCCTGCCTTCCTTTGGTACTGCGGGGCCCCCGTGAGCGAGGGGAATTACTCACAGGTGCTTTGGGCTTGGACGACCCAGAGCGCCGAAAGGTTGATTCGGCCCCAGCTACATCTTCTCAAAGTTTGGAACGGGTCTGCACCGATATCCGGTTGCAGCCCAAGCCCGTTCTGTCGCCTCGGAGGAGTACCGGAATCGATAGTTTCACAACAAAAAACCATAGATCGAATCCGTTACCCTGACCGGGGGCAACGATTGGAGTATAGGTAGCGCTTCAGGCGGCGTCCCTTGACGGGGAGCAATAAGGGACGCCGTTTTCTAGAAAAAGTTTACATAAAATTTACTTTTTCCGCTTGCCGCCCACCTTGCGCGCATACAAAAGAACGCTGGTAAGGGTCTTTCCGTCCAGAATTGCGCCCTGATCTATCATCTTGAGCACCTCAGAGAGCCGGACCAGCCGGAAGTCGATTTTTTCATCGTCTTCGGGGTGCGCGTCACCAGCCACCAGCCCTTCGGCCAGAAAGACCTTCATGGACTCGCCAAGAAAGCCGGGGCTGGCGTAGTACTCGACCAGCGGCTTCCACTTTTTGGCGCTGTAGCCGGTCTCCTCGGCCAATTCGCGTTTTGCGCCGGCAAGCGGATCTTCACCGGCTTCCAGCTTGCCGGCCGGCAGCTCCCACAGGTACTGGTTGGCCGCATGACGGTATTGGCGCTCGATCACAATCCAGGGGTTCTTCTTGTTTTTGGCGCTGTCCATGGCCAGAATGACGACGCTGCCGTTGTGGCGGATTACGTCCCGCTCGCTGGCCAGGCCGTCCGGCTCGATCAGCTTGTCGTGGAGCACGCGGAATAGAGGGACCTCAAAAACGACCTCGGAGCTGAGCAGTTGAGCTACTTCGGGGGTTGCGGCGGGCTGGGGAGCTTTGGCCGGCTTCCTCGTCTTGAGGGGCGTCTTGGACCTGGGCCGGGCTACGGCTGGCTTGCCAAATGCGGGGGCCTTTGTCTTCTTTGGCTTTACTGCCTTTACCTTGGTGGCCGCAACCTTGGGCTTTACTTTCCTGGGCATTTCAACCTCACTTCTCTCAGCAGAATCGGATCACCGCGCAATTCTGCGCGATTCAAACAAAGTATACCCACTGGCAGCCAGGGTTCTGAGCATCGCCTCTTGCCCACGCCATTTCCTTGAATCTGCGATCGCGCAAACCTTGTTTACCCCGCACTTGTGCATCGAAGCCGCCCGGCGTGGCATCCTTAACTAAGCTGGATTCCGCATCCTGGCCTGTGTACCGGCTTCCTCCCAGGAAAAACTTAACTGAAGCAATTCAACGCGATGAACCGCTGGAAGCGAGTGAGTAGTTGAGCACAGACTGTTATCCCATCACCGTGGTGCCGGGCCTGCACCGGCTGTTTCTGGACTATTGCGCAGGCGATGCGGTTGTACGTCCCTTCTACCCATCGCTGCCGCCGGAAACCGGCTGGCAGGCGCGTCCAGCGATCGCGGCGCATTGGCCGGAACTGGTGCGCCTGCTGGCAGTGCAGAACCCTTCGCCCTCCGCTGCGCCGGCCATTGAAGCTCTCGCCCAGGGTGCGGGAACCGTGTTGACCGGGCAGCAGATAGGCATCCTGGGGGGGCCGCTGTTCACGCCCTTCAAGGCGGCGGCCGCCTTGGCTCGCGCCCGCCAGGCAACCGCGGCCGGCAAGCCGCACGCAGCCATCTTCTGGCTGGCTACCGAAGACCACGACTTTGACGAGATCGACCACGTCACCTTCCCCTCCAGACGGGAACTCATCAAGCTGAAATACGCCCCCGATTCGCCAATTCAAGCGGCGCTGCCGGTGGGCAACCTGGTGATCGACAAGGGGATTACTCCACTGATTGATAGGGCGTGGGAGATTCTCGGGGCCTCCGACGCGATGGATGTTCTGGCCGATGCCTACCAGCCAGGACGCACCTTCACAGCGGCCTTTGCGGAGTTTTACGCCAGGATGTTCGCTGCGCAAGGCCTCTTGATCCTGGATGCGGCCGGACGCGACTTTCACCGCCTGGGCGCCCCGGTACTGCGCGCCGCCATCGAACGCGCCGACGAGTTGCACTCCGCGCTGCTTGACCGCAACCGCCAGCTTGAAACCGCCGGCTATCACGCCCAGGTGGCCGTCATGCCCCAGTCAAGCCTGCTTTTTCTGGTCGATAAAGATTCTGGCGCTCGGCTCGCCCTGAAGCGGACGCCCCCCAGCGCCGCCGAACCCGCGGGGCTTTGGCAAGCAGGCAGGCAGAACTATTCCACCGTCGACCTGGTCGGCATTTTGGACGCTGAGCCCGAACGCATCTCGCCCTCGGCGCTGCTGCGGCCCGTCTTTCAGGACTTTCTGCTGTCCACATCGCTCATCATCGGCGGCCCCGCCGAGGTGGCCTACTTTGCCCAGTCCGCGGTGCTTTATGAGCGCATCCTGGGCCGCCGGACCCATGCGGAGCCGCGCTTTTCAGCAACGCTGGTTGAACCGGCCATAGCGGAGTTGCTGCAGAAACACGGACTGACGCCGCAGCAGCTATTCAACCAGACCGAGTCTTCCCTGGCGCAGTTGCTGGCTGCCCGGTCCATGCCCGCCGAGGGCCAGGAACGGCTGGCTGCGACGGGAACGGCCCTGGACGCCGAACTGACGGCACTACTCGGATACCTGACCACAATCGACGCCGGGCTGGGCCAGTCCGCCACCAAGGCGGCCAGCAAGATGCGCTACCAGATGAACCGCATGCGCAGGCTGACTGCCAACTTCCAGTTGCAGCGCGAAGCTTCGCTCGGCCGTCAGGCAGAAACTCTCAGCAACGCCCTCTACCCCCGGGGAGTTCTGCAGGAACGGTTGCATGGCGCTGCGTTCTACTTCGCACGCTACGGCATCGAACTGGCAGAGACCATCACCCAACAGGCGGCCTGCACCTGCACAGGGCATACCGTGATGTGGCTATGACGGAAGAATAGGGAATAGGCATCCCGCTTCGTTCGGCGCCGGACTCAAACCCCCTTTCGACAAGCAGTTGGCGGCAGGACCAAGGCAATATTCCCTGATCCCTATTCCCTGTTCCCTGCTTGTATAATCCTCGCGAACAACGACGAGGTTTTTCATGAAGCAGTTCTTTGCATTTCTGGCGGTGTTTCTTTTGGCCAGTTCAGGCGCGCATGGTCAATTGACGACTTGCGCCACAGCCGGCAACGACAATGCCTTTCTCAACATCCAGACTGTCCGCCTGTGGCCTGGCGACGCGCCCCAGTCCAAGGGCGCCACCTGCGACGACATACCCACTCTGACCATCCTTGGGCCGCGCACAGGCAGCGCCAACGGCTCCGCGGTCATCGTGTTGCCGGGTGGGGCTTACCGCGGCCTGGCGGGCGATCTTGAAGGCCGCGAAGTGGCCGACTGGTTCGCCGTACGCGGCTTTCGCGCTTTTATCCTCAGCTATCGGCTCACCTCGCACGGCTACGTGCTGCCCGTCCCGCTGCTTGACGCGCGGCGCGCCGTTCAGACCGTGCGGGCACGGGCCAAAGACTACCTGATCAACCCCAACCGCATTGCCATCATCGGCTTCTCGGCCGGTGGCCACCTGGCGGCGCTTTCGGGCACCCAGTTCATCCCCGGCAAAGCCGATGCCGAAGACCCCATCGAGCGGGTCTCCAGCCGCCCCGATTACATGGTTCTGGGCTACCCGTGGCTGGGCGCAATCTCCTCGGACACGTCGCATCTGAGCTACTGCAAGATCTTCAACCTGATGGACCAGTGCGAGGCGCTGCGGGTCGCCTACTCGCCCGACCTGTTCGTCACCAAGGACACGCCGCCGACCTTCATTTATCACACCTTCACCGACCAGACCGTCCCGGTGGAGCAGTCGCTGCGCTTCTACGAGGCGCTGGTCAAGGCCGGGGTCGTGTCGGAAATGCACATCTTCGCCAAGGGGCCCCATGGAACCGGCCTGGGCAAGGGCGACGAGGCCCTGGACCAGTGGCCCGGCCTGCTGGAAATCTGGCTGCGCGCACAAGGGCTAATGACGGTGGACAAGGATGCTGTAGCGGCGAAGCCGTAGGAGCAGTTCTCAGTCTTCAGTTCTCAGCTTTGACTTCCTGACGTCTTGCGGTGTCAAGCAGGGCGAGTGCATGCGAACCTTTCGCATTTGCGAGGATTGCCGCGAGTTCCCGGTGCGAGCAACTGAGAACTGAAGACTGAGAACTGAAAACTGTTTTTGGGGCTCCCCAAAAACTAAGAGGCGGGCCGCCGGAGTCAGGAGTGGAAGGACTTCCCGAAACCGGCTGCCCGCTGGACCCTGGACCGGGTCTAGGTGGTATGGTTAGTTTAGGCTTATTTCGGATGAAATCAAGACCAATTTTGCACTATATTCCCATTTCGTGACAGCAGTCACAGGTCCCCACCCAAATACCTCCATCTTCGTTGACTTGAGTGGCCGCCCCTGATACAAAAAAGTGTTCCACCTGAGATTTTCAACCTGAGAAAACACACTTCTGACGGCCGGAGCGAACCGGTACAACCATGCAATTGATCATTCAACAAATCGAGGCCTTGCTGGTCGGCGCCATTCCTACGACGCTACTGTTCATTCTGCTGGTGCTGGCCTACCAGTTTCTGGTTCAGGGTCCACTCACGGCCACGCTCAAAAAGCGTCGCGACCTGACCGAGGGCGCCATTGAAGAGGCGCAGAAGGCGATTGCGCGGGCCGAAGCCAGGACCGCCGAGTATGCCGACAAGCTGCGCCAGGCGCGTAGCGAGGTCTACAAGATTCGCGAGCAGCGCGTGAAGATGTGGAGCGCCGAGCGCGACGCCACTTTGGACGCCGCCCGCAAGGCTGCCGGACTCAAGGTCAGTCAGGCCAAGTCCGCGGTTGAGGCCGAGGCTGCAACCGCAAAACAGACGATTCTGGGTTCCGCCGGCGAGTTGGCGAGCCAGGTGGTTCGCGCCGTGCTGCCGCAGGCTGCCGGGGGTTCCCGTTGAGAGATTTCATGCCGCACGTACGCATTTCGCCACGGGTCCTGTGGTTTTCAGTACTCTTATTTCTAGCTGCCGCGCTGGCCATTGCGCCCGTCCGGGCAGCGGCGCAGCAATCGGCTCCGGCGGCCAAGTCAGAGACCGCCCCGGCTGGAGACACCGCGAAGGCTGAGGCCGCTCCTTCCCAGGAAGAGCAGGAGCACGGATTTCTGGTCAATGGCCCCATCGTCAAGTGGGCCGCGAAAACGACCGGGCTTTCGACTGACGCCACCGCCCGCATTTTTCTGGTCCTCAACTTCGCCATCATCTTTTTCGCCCTGGCCATTCCGCTGGGCAAGCTGTTTCCCAAGATCATCCGCAAGCGCTCGCAGACATTGGTTCACAGCATCCAGACAGCTCGCGAAGCAACTGAGGACGCCAACGCCCGCCTGAGCGCGGTCGAGGCCAAGCTGGCGGGGTTGGACGACGAGATCAAGAAGTTCCGCGCCCAGGTGGAGCAGGAAAGCCTGGAAGACGAGGCCCGCATCAAGTCCACACTCGCCGAAGAAAGCGCGCGCATCGTTCAGTCTGCCGAGCAGGAGATTGGCGTGGCGGCCGCACAGGCCAAGCGCGGGTTGCGCAACTTCGCGGCCGATCTGGCCATCGAGCAGGCTACCAGGCAGATGGTTCTCTCACCTGAAACAGACCGCGCCCTGATTGCCGAGTTTATCGGCGACGTGGCCAAAGGGGGACAGAACTAGATGGCCGCCTTCGTTGCCCGCTATGCGAATGCCTTTGCCGATGTGGTCACCTCGGCCAAATTGGATTCCGCCGCAATTGACGTACAGTTGAGCGATTTTCTCGGCACTTGGGAAGGCAGCCCGGAGTTGCGCGAGTTCTTTGTGAATCCGGCCATTCCCGCCATCGAAAAAGTGGGGATTCTGGACAAGTTGAATGTGAAATTGGGGCTGCAAAAGGAACTGCGCAACCTGCTCGCCGTGCTCATCGACAACGGCCGCATCGGCCATGTGAGCGAGGTAGGTCAGGCTTATCGCAGGATTTTGCAGGAGCGGCTGGGAATTCGCCAGGCGGAGATCGTCACCGCGCGCGCATTGGACGAAAAGGAACGCCTCGAACTGGTAGCCGAGATCGGCAAGCTGGCCGGCTCCCGCATCGAGGCAAGCTTTAAATTGGACGCATCCATCCTGGGTGGCACGGTGGTGCGTATTGGCTCCACAGTCTACGACGGCTCTGTGCGCGGACGGCTGGAACGGTTGAAGGAAGCATTGATTGCCGGATGAACTCAGTTCACAGTTCTTAGTTCATAGTTCACAGACCTAAGAACGCCGATCGAATTCGGAGAACAGAGTGTATCGGGAACTACGAACTGTGAACTACGAACCGTGAACTGTTAGGAACAACAATGGCTCAGATCAAGGCAGACGAGATTACGCAACTCCTTCGCGAGCAGATCGCGAACTACGACTCTAAGGTCCAGGTTGACGAAGTCGGGACCATCACATCGCTTGGCGACGGAATTGCACGCCTTCACGGTTTGGACAAGGTCATGGCCGGCGAGTTGCTCAGCTTCCCGCACGGAATCGCCGGACTGGCCCTGAGCCTGGAAGAAGACCAGGTGGGCGCGGTGGTTCTGGGCGACTACACCGAGCTTAGCGAAGGCGACGAGGTCAAACGCACCGGCACGATTCTCAGTGTGCCCGTGGGCGAAGGCATGATTGGGCGCGTCGTGAACGCGCTCGGCCAGCCCATTGACGACAAGGGCCCCATCGCCTCCACGGAATCGCTGCCCATCGAGCGTCTGGCGCCCGGCATCATCGACCGTCAAGGCGTGCGCGAGCCTATGGCGACAGGCCTCAAGGCCATCGACGCCATGATTCCCATCGGACGCGGACAGCGCGAACTGATCATCGGCGACCGTCAGACCGGCAAGACCGCCGTTCTGCTCGACACGATCATCAACAACGCCAAGAACAACCTGATCTGCATCTACTGCGCCATCGGCCAGAAGCGGTCTTCGATCGCCCAGGTCGTCCAGACGCTGACTGAAGCCGGCGCCATGGGCCACACCATCATCGTTGCCGCCTCGGCCTCAGAGCCCGCGCCAATGCTCTACATCGCCCCCTACGCGGCCACGGCCATCGGCGAATACTTCCGCGATTCGGGCCGTCACGCGCTGGTGATGTACGACGATCTCTCCAAGCACGCCATGGCCTATCGCGAGATTTCGCTGCTGCTCCGCCGTCCGCCGGGCCGCGAAGCTTATCCGGGCGATGTTTTCTATCTCCACTCGCGCCTGCTCGAGCGCTCGTCCAAGATGAGCAAAGAGAAGGGCGGCGGGTCGCTTACTGCTCTGCCGGTCATCGAGACCCAGGCAGGCGACGTTTCGGCGTACATTCCGACCAACGTCATCTCCATCACCGACGGCCAGATCTTCCTGGAGACGGACCTGTTCAACTCCGGCGTCCGCCCTGCCGTGAATGTGGGACTTTCGGTCTCGCGCGTCGGCTTCTCGGCGGCCATCAAGGCCACCAAGCAGGTCGGCGCGACCCTCAAACTGGACCTGGCGCAGTACCGCGAGCTGGCGGCCTTTGCGCAGTTCGGCTCCGACCTTGACCCTCTGACCCAAAGGCAGTTGAATCGCGGCAGCCGCTTGACCGAACTGCTCAAGCAACCGCAGTTTCAGCCGCTCACCTGGCAGCAGCAGGTGGTGGCGCTGTTTGCCGGCACGCAGGGCTATCTGGACGATTTCAAGCTTTCCGACATTCGCGCCTTCGAAGTAGGGCTGTACAAGTACTTCGAGTCCGCCCAGACCGCGCTCATGGACGACCTGACCGCGAAGAAGTCGCTTGACGACGATCTGCGAAGCAAGCTGCACACGGCGCTCAAGGAGTACAAGGCGAACTTTGCCGCGGAGCTTGCGGCAGCGGTAACGGCGTAAGAGAACAGTGAACAGTAGACAGCGGTCAGTTTTCAGTAAGGACCGCTCGACCCTGGATCACCAAGAACTGATCACTGACCACTGATCACTGAGAACTGACAATGGCAAACGTACTCGATCTACGGCGGCGCATACGCAGCGTGAAAAATACGCGGCAGATCACCAAGGCCATGAAGATGGTCTCGGCGGCCAAGCTGCGACGTGCGCAGGAGCGGGCCATGGCGGCCCGGCCCTACGCCAAAATGATCACCAGCGTTCTGGAATCGCTCACCCGCCGCGTTGATATCTTTGACGAGGAGACCGGCAACCTGCGCCATCCGCTGTTTGTGACGCGGCCCGAAAAGCGGGTCCTGCTGATCATCGTCAGCGGCGACAAGGGTTTTGCCGGCGCCTTCAACGCCAATATCCTCAAGACCGCCTTCCAGTTCATCTCCGGCAACACCGACAAGGAGATCGACATCGAGGCTGTGGGCCGCAAGAGCCGCGACACAATGCGGCGCCGCTATCCCGCCGCGGTCTACTCCGAGCAAACTGAGACGGATCAGATTGGCAACAACGCCCATACCCTTAAGACGCGCGAGCGCAAAGCGCAAGTTGAGGTCACCGGCGATCACCCCGGCATGTTGTTGAAGCTTGAAAACAGCCGTGTCTTCGCGCTGGCCGAGAACATCATCTCCCGCTATGTGCACGAGGAGATCGATGCCGCCTACATCGTCTACAACGAGTTCAAATCAGTGATCTCGCAGCGGCTGGTGGTTGAAAAGCTTTTGCCTCTGATGAAGATCGGCATTCCGCAGATCACCGGCGCGCAAGAGCCAACCACCGAAGAGCGCGAGCGCGTTGCCGAAGCGGCTCTCAGTGCTGGCATCGAGATCGAACCGGTCGATACGGCCGAGGCCGACGAGGAAGCGCGCAAGTTCGGCACCGCCAACGTCGACTACATTTACGAACAGCCTTCTGAGGAACTCTTCGCGGGGCTGATTCCACAGTACGTTTCATCCATGCTTTATCACGCCATGACGGAGTCGGTCGCCGCCGAACACGCGGCCCGCATGACGGCGATGGATTCAGCAACCAACAACGCCTCGGATATGATCGACGCGCTCACGCTGCATATGAATCGCGTGCGCCAGGCGGCCATTACCAAGGAGATCATCGAGATTGTCTCCGGCGCAGCCGCACTCTAGGGCTTTCGGGTTTTGAAAGGGCGCGGTTTTTTGCCGCGCCGCAAACGAGTCACAAATCTTTTTGGGGGCTTTGGCCTCCGAGGCAAAACGAATGGCAGAGAACATAGGCAAAGTAATCCAAATCTCCGGCCCCGCCGTAGACGTCCAGTTTGAAGAAGCGACGATGCCGCCCATCTATCAGGCGCTGCGCGTCACCAGCGAGGGCTTCACCGTGCCCACGCCCATCAGCGTCATCCTCGAAGTCCAGCAGCACCTGGGCGAGGGTCGCGTACGCACCGTGGCCATGGAAGCTACCGACGGCATGGTTCGCGGCATGAAGGCCATCGATCTCGGCGGCCCCATCCGCATGCCCGTCGGCAAGGAAACGCTGGGCCGCGTCATCAACGTTATCGGCGAGCCCGTCGATAACCTCGGCCCCATTGGCGAAAAGACGCGCATGCCCATCCACCGGCCCGCGCCCCTTTTCGACGAGCAGTCCACGCACGAAGAGATGTTCGAGACCGGCATCAAGGTAATCGATCTGATCCAGCCCTTCTTGAAGGGCGGCAAGATCGGCCTCTTTGGCGGCGCCGGCGTCGGCAAGACCGTCGTTATCCAGGAACTCATCACCAACGTGGCCACCAAGCACGGCGGCTTCTCGGTGTTTGCCGGCGTGGGCGAGCGCACCCGCGAGGGCAACGACCTCTGGGTCGAAATGACCGAGTCCGGCGTCATCACGCCCGGCGACTTCGCCAAATCCAAGTGCGCCCTGGTCTTCGGCCAGATGACCGAGCCGCCCGGAGCCCGTCTCCGCGTTGCTCTCAGCGCCCTCACCGTCGCCGAATACTTCCGCGATGTCGAAGGCGCCGACACGCTCCTGTTCATCGACAACATCTTCCGCTTCACGCAAGCCGGCTCTGAAGTCTCAACGCTTCTCGGCCGCATGCCCTCAGCCGTGGGCTATCAGCCCAACCTGGCCACCGAGATGGGCGAACTGCAGGAGCGCATCACTTCCACCAACAAAGGCTCCGTCACCTCGGTGCAGGCCGTCTATGTGCCCGCCGACGATTTGACCGACCCCGCGCCGGCCACGACGTTCGCTCACCTCGACGCCACCACCGTGCTCAGCCGTCCGCTCTCCGAACTGGGTATTTATCCCGCCGTCGACCCGCTGGCTTCCACCTCGCGCATTCTATCCGCGCGCATCGTGGGCCAGGAGCACTATGACGTTGCGCAGGGTGTCAAGCGTATCCTGCAGCGTTACAAGGATCTGCAGGACATCATCGCCATCCTTGGCATCGACGAACTCTCTGAAGAAGACAAGCTCACCGTGGCCCGCGCCCGCAAGGTGCAGAAGTTCCTCTCGCAGCCCTTCCACGTGGCCGAAACGTTCACTGGCATCCCCGGCGCCTATGTGAAGATTGCTGACACGGTGCGCAGCTTCAAGGAAATCATCGCCGGCAAATACGACGACATCCCCGAGCAGGCCTTCTACATGAAGGGCGCCATCGAGGACGTGCTTGAAACCGCCGAGAAGCTCAAGGCGAGCGTTTAAGAACGGCAGTTCATAGTTCGGAGTTCGCAGTTGACCGCGCGACGAGCTATGAACTGAAGACTTTGAACTGAGAACTGGGAACTGATTTTATGGCAGAACAAACCAATCAACTCCGCGTCCGGCTCGTCACTCCCGAGCGCACTCTCTTCGAACACGAGGCGGTTGCGGTCGAGTTGCCCGCGAAGAACGGGTACTTTGAGGTGCTCTACGGACACGCGCCGCTGATGGCCGAACTGGGCGCAGGCGACGTCATCGTGCACGGCGGAGAAGCGTTTGAAGCAGGCAGCACCGCGAACGAGACCCGCTACAACGTGAGTTGGGGCTTTGTCGAAGTGCTTCCCGACCGTGTCACTATCCTGGCCTCCGACGCGCTCAAGCCCGAGGAAATTGATGTGCCTCGCGCCGAGCAGCAATTGGACCGCGGCCTCAAGATGTGGAAGGAAGCCGGCGAAAGCGAAGACGCCTTTACGCAAGCTCTCCACGTTATCGCCGAAGCCGAAGCCAAAATCGCCTCCGCAGCCGAGAAGCGCTAAGTTTCACTCGCCTCAACAAAATGCCCTGCTCAACCGAGCAGGGCATTTTCATCTGTTCATTCCCTATTTCAAACTCTCATCAAACTCTGCTCGAGACATCCATCCTTTTGCAACTCCTTGTTCCATTGCTCTTCGATAGAACCTGCGGTAGAACGGTCCAAAGACAGACTGCACGATCCGAAATGCCATTCTGAGGATTGGGCGTCGCTGCCGGAAATAGTTCCGCAAGAGTCGCAGCTTCCATACATCCGCCGCATCCTCTTTCTCCCGATGTTCCGGTCGCACAGTTGTGTGGATGTGATGGCCAATTTCGTGAAAGATCACCTCGCGCAGACCTGTGTCCCGAAACAAGCCCCACTTCCACATCCATCGCAGCCAACCCTCAGGTGGAGCTCCCAGCGCGTTATCGACAAAGATCTCGATCCAGGCTTGTTTGCCGTGCCAGGACTGATGATAGAGCCCCGCAGTCTCGACAATCCTTACCTTGCGCTTCCTGCTTTTCGTCACGCTCCTGCGCAGCTTGCGTGGCAAGGCCGCCGTGTTTGTAAGTACTATCTCGCTCAACCCGTTCAGGTATTTCGGCGGCACCGTCTCAACCATCTTTTCAACGGTTGCGGCTACGTTGAACGGCGGAACGAAGCCGCCCGTGAATTGAGTCACGACCTTGGGGCGGCTGAATGTAGCGAGAGCCGCTCCATCCTTCACGAATTGAGCATCTTGCTTCATCACGTTTTAGTACGTGCTCGCAATTCTATGCCGGAATTGCGAACAACAATGTAATCCTCACCGCACATCCACCGAAACGCTCGACCCCGCAAAGTTCCCGCCCGGCAACTCGATCGTCGTCTGCTTCCCTTTCACCGTCAAATGAAGCGTGAGCGGCTGACTCTCGGGATTCGACGCGGTCACCTTCCATCCGCCCGTTCCCTGCCTCACGAGGAGCAAGCAGGAATGGTCGGCCTTCACCTCACCCAGCGGCGTCGTCAGCGAGCCCGCTTCGCGAAAAGCAATCTCGGCCAGCTTCAAGCTGCGGCTATAAACTGCCTGAATGCTCTTCGTGTTTGACAGCACGTCGAGATCGGCACTCGCGGCATACTTCGCCAACTGTCCGGCGGAGATATTGGGAACCACGGTGTATTGATAGCTCCCATCCTGCGGCGCGCGCCCTTGATCGATCCACAAATTGAACACAGGAGTTGTCACCGGTGTACTCGACCCGGTGCCAATATCCGACCAGGCCCCGGTCTGCGGTCCGGCCGAGACATGGACCTTGGTCCCCGGCACAAAGTAGTAACCAACATGGTCGTGATAAACCCACACCGGATGCGCTGCGTCGAATGCCTGCGTTCCGGCTGTCGGCTCTTTGGCCTCGCTCGTCAGTACATCACCCGCCAGCAGCGACTGGTTCACAGCGGTCGCCACGTTGTGTTCCTTGTCGTCGCTCACCGTAATCCCCGCCCCCAGCGCCACATACTCCGAATCAAAGAAGAACCACGCCTTCTTCGCTACCAGCTTGCCGCGCGCCAAATCCATAGCAGCCATGCCATACGTGCCATCGGACACGCCGCCATCAAACGTCGTGGTCCCGATCATCATGATCGGGCTTTTCTCGCCCGTGTCGAGCGTTCCCTGAATGGCCGTTGTGCCGGGTATCTTCGTCCAGTCCCAAGCCGCGAAAATGTCCTTGTATTCATCGCCGGTCAGGTAAATAAAGTTGGCGCCATCCGACATGTGTACGGACTTGCGGCCCTCATTATTGATGAGCTCGCTATTCACCATCCGCTTCGACAACATGCGCACCGAGGTGGAATAGCCCGCGCGCCGGTGCACCATGAAGTCCGAATCCCAGAACATCTTGTTGCCCGTAAACTCCGCCGCTCCGGCTTTGCCGTTAAGCCGATTGGCAAAGGCCGTGAGTTCCTTCTGCCGGGGCGTGGGCTCGGCGGCCAGCAGCGCCATCGTGTTGCCAAGTCCGTAGGCAGCCGCGTTCGCGGGATAGATCGGCCCGCCTGTCTGATCACGCGGCGCCGCGACTTTTCCCGCCCGCGTGATCTCGCGCCCCACGGCGCTATAGTCGAATACGTTGCCGCGAATCATCCACTGCTCGCCCTCGAGCAGGTACGCGCTAAACATCGTCATGCGGTCGGCGGGAATCTGAAAGCTCGTTCCCCATGAAAAAGAAATGTAGCGGCCCACATCGTTGGCAAAGTCGAGCCCGTAGCCGCCGCTATAGAGTTGCATGCCGTGCTGGTGGAACGAGTAGTCCTGCTCGATGCCCTCAGCCGGTTGAGGCATGATCTTGATCTCCTGAAACATGCGCTCGAACCCCTCGGCCACCGGGGCCGGATCGTTCTCCAGGCAGCCGCGCACAATCTGGATGCCCACACCCCAGGTGAGATTTGCGCCCGTCCATGGAGAGCGCCCTGCAATGAGCGTGCGCCAGGTGGCCCGCTTCATAATCTCGACAATCTTGGCGCGCTGCTCATCGGGAAGCTGAGGTCCCAGCAGGCTGCCGATTTCGCCAACCAACTGGGGCACGCCGATCTGGTTCCACCACCAGTTCGGATTGGTGTAATCGTGATCGGTCCACCACTTCAGCGCGAGTAGAATTTTGCCCTCGAGCGCCTCGTTCGGGTGGCCGCTGTTGCGCAGCACGCGCGCCGACTTCGCCATCACCAGCAAGCGATTCAGATGATCTGCGTTGACCCAGACAGACCGCGCGTCATCTGTGTACTTGATGTCAGGCCAGCTGCCTTCGGCGGTGAGAGTCTCCGCATATTTCTGGCTGAGCGCATTCACCTGCGCGATCGCAACATTTCCGACGGGAAGCACTGCGCGCACATATCGTTCGCGGACAACCGCGAGATCGGCAGCGCCTGAAGTGCTTGCCGCTGCTTGAGCTGGCTGAGGAGCGACGGGCAATAAGCCGTAGGAACTGATCGGCGCAGAAACCAGCGCCAGAACGAGCGGCAACAATGTCTTCATGAAGAACTCCAGTTTTCAGACTTACCAGTGTTTATGCTGCGAAAGGACATCCATCTCCGACCCGGCCAGTAGAAAAGCGCCTATGCCGAAGTTATAACTGGAGCCCGGCTTGTATCCTGCCGGTGCTTCGCCGATGGGTTGAATGGAGCCAAGGCGGCCATCCTGATAGATGTGCGTCAGCATTCCGCCCCAGGCCTTTTCGACCACAGGCAGATAGATCTTTGCGTCGAGCATGCGGTGATTGATGCCCCACGCAAGAGCGTAGGTGAAGAACGCCGAACCCGACACCTCGGGCTGCGGATAGCTTTGCGCATCGAGCAGGCCCGGCCGCCACAGGCCATCGCTGCTTTGGATGGATGCGACTTCCGCCGCCATCTGCCGGAACATCTGAACATAATGCGGGCGCAGGGGATCGTCGGATGGAATCGTCGCAAGAACGCGCACAAGGCCACCCATCACCCAGCCGTTGCCGCGCGACCAGAAGACCTTCTCGCCATTCTTTTCTTTCTTGTCGAGATAGTTTACATCGCGCGAAAACAGATGCTTCTTTCCGTCGTAGAGAAGCTTTTCCGTTTTGTCCCACTGGCGATTCACATATTGCACATAGGTCGGATCGCCGGTGATGGCCGTGAGTTCGGTGCCGGCGGCCGGCTGCATGAACAGCGCATCGCACCACCACCATGCAGGTTGGGCCGGATCGTCCGGCAAGGCCATGGCATCGTCAAACTGCCTGCGCAACGGCGCAATCTCCTCCTCGTTATGCGAGGAGCGATTCAAATCAAGAATGGCTTGCGCGATGGCAAAATCGTTGGCCGGATATCCTGTCCGCTCCAGCTTCCAGTTGAAGTGCTCTGCAACTGAACGAACGTACTGGCTGTAACGAGCTTCGCCAAGCGTATGCGACGCCGCCATGAAACCAATATCCAGCGTGCCAAAGTCCCACGCGCGGCTGGGCGCCTGCGCCTGCACGCGCTGCAACTCCCAGTCTGCGACACGACGCATTGCGGCGCGAATCTGATGCGAGTGCAGTGCCGGAGATAGATCGGTGGCAAGCGGCCCTGGATCGATGGGCTGATCTCCCGGCGAGGGCTCCGGCTCTGCCTTTGCTGCCTGTTGCGAAAGGCAAACCGTATTCAGCCCCATGAGAACAACTGCGACAAACCCTGCAACCATAACCGACTTGCACGTGCGATACATTGTCATCTCCCTGTGTTGCGGCGCTGTTGGGGAACAGCGCCTCTTCACAACATACAACAAGGAAGCGCCCATCAGATCATTTCGATCTTCCACATGCCGCCGCTCGTCGGCGCAGTGGAAGTGAGCAGCACGCGGTAGAGATTCTCTCCCCAGATGCGGCGCAGATCGTCATCCTTCAACGCAATTTTTTCAAACGTCGGCACGGCCAGCGACGGATCGTACTTGAGAGAAACGTCCGCCCCTGACTTGTCCGCGAGGCTCAGCAGGACACTGCCCGGTGCGCCCTGCGATGGAATGCGCGGCGTCATAAATGTAAGCGCTACAGGCGCCTTGCGTTGCAGTTGGAAGTCTTCCGTCAACAGGATGCGGCTTGCGGCGCGCTCAAGAATGACCGAGCGATTCCATCGAGCGATGCCCGCCGCGCCCGGATACGCCGTGGCCAGATTCATCGAGAGGCCGGCGTGCGCATCATCGTTCACATAGGCAATATTGCTGGCGCGGTATTTGTGATCGGCGCTGCTCTGCATCACTCCGTCCACAGTTGGCAGGTTATGATACGCCGACTGCATCGTCCAGAGAGTGTACCGCTCGGCGCTGAATGATTTCGCCGAATAGGCTTCCGGGCCCACATCGATAAACACCGGCTTGCCATCGTGAAAGACGATGAAGCTGCCGGAGTCGTTGTGCCCGTGGCTGCGATTATTTTCAGCGGCCTGCACAGCGAGATAAAAGCCATCGCTGGTTCCTGCCTTGGCTCTCGCCGTCATCAGGTTCAGCGCCGGATACCAGGAGTCGCGCTGGAGCGCATCCGCCCTGGTCGTCGCCCGCGCCCTGGCTGTGCTCAAGATGTCTGGAACAAGCCGCGACAAATACATATCGATGTAGCGCGCGTCCTGCAGCCTGGGCGCACCAAGGGCCGGCGCTTTGGACGCAATGTGGAATGCGCCGAACTGCTCAAGCGACTTGTCCCCCACGCCCGCGCCAATGCGATAGATCAGCTCTGCGGGAGGCCCGTCCTGCCCGTGCGCATCGGCGTAGTTGACGTAGTAATCGCCGGCGATGTGCGCGTCCGCGATAAAGTGCACCATCTTTTTAATGAAAGGATGCGTGAGTACTTTGGCCGCGCCGCCGGTCGCGGACTCCATCGTCGAGCAGCACTCGAACAACGTGCAGGCCGACATCACAAAGTAGCCCGGCCCCTCTTCGCAACCGCCGTCTGGAGAGTACTGTTCGAGATAGCGATCCGTGCTTCTCAGCACTTTTGAAATTGCCTTGATGCGCCGCGCCGGATCGGGCTCACCCAGCAGATTCGCCGTCAGCAAATTCGAGTTGATCCAGGAGTTCCAGTTGTTCAGCTTGTGACCCGACCCCTCATTGCCGGTCCACATCCACCAGAAATCGTCGCGCTCGAATGCAGGATCGAGAACGCGGCGCTTGGTCTCCAGCCGGATGCGCTTCGAAATCAGCGGAGATACCTGGCCAAGCTGCGCGCCCAAAAGATAATCAATCAGCGTGAGCGTCGATGCAGTTTGTGCTGCAAATAAATCTACAACCGGCTCGGCTGCATCGGGCAGACCCACTCCAGTTTTTTGCATCGCAAGATGGGCGGGGAATCCCCAGAAGGTCTCTTCGCACGTAAGCCACACGCCGTTTGCAATCTCATCCATAAAACGGCCCTTGCCTTCAATGCACTCACCCAGCACCAAATCATTGAGCCGGACGCGGCGACGCTTGTAGATGTTGGCGTGGTGGGTGCGGTCGCCGGTCCGCTTGAACTCAAGCAGTACCGCGGCCGATAGTGTCTCCCACGGGGTTCCGAGCACAGCCAAAGCGCGCCCCACCAGCAAGAGCGCAAGGTCCGCAGGAACCGCCCGCCACGCCTCCCGTTCATCCGCTTTAGGGTAGGGATGCCATGCAGCGGCAGAGGCCAGCGAGTTCGATAAAAGCTCCGGCGTAAAAGTGGAACTGAGCAGGTTCTTCGGCGGCCCGATGAGACTCTCCGGCCTTGCGCCTGCCGCCGCGTGCTGTTGTTGCGCGGCGAATATGCGCGGCAGTCGAGACTCCGCCAGCAGCGCCGCCGCGCCCGCCATCAGTTCCCTGCGATTGATGAATGTCATGCTCTCGATTTCCTCTTTCGCACGATGCGTGCGAACGCCGCGGCGTCACGGCGATTCCGCCTGACGCCGGCCATTACGAGGGCGGGAGTTTCACCCGCCCATTTCGCTTCATTGAGTTGCAATCGCGCAAGCGAAGCCGCGACAGATCATACGACTTCGATTGTCCACTTGCCGCCGTCGATGGATGCCGTCGATGTAAGCAGAATGCGATAGAGATCGCCGCCCCAGGTGCGCCGCATCCCTTCGTCCTTCACCTCGATCTTCTCAACGGTCGCCGTGGCCACTGCGGCATCGTACTTGAGCGTGACATCGTGACTCGACTTGTCAGCGGCACTCAGCACAACACTGCCCTGCGCGCCCAGCCCAGGCACGCGCGGAGTGATGAAGGAGAGCACCACCGGCACCTTCCGCTGCAACTGGAAATCTTCGTTCAGCACGATGCTGCCCGACTTGCGATCCAGCGAGATGGTGCGAGTCCAGTGGGTGATACCCGCTTCGGCCGGGTAGGCGGTGGCGAGATCCATCGTCATGCCCGCATGGCCATCGTCGTTGAAGTACTTGACATCGCTGGCGCGATATTTGGGATCGCCCGTCGTCTGCATCACGCCGCCGACGGTTGGCAGATTGTGATATGCCGACTGCATGTACCAGATCTTGTAGCGATCCGCGCTAAAGGTCTGCGCCGTGTACTGTTGCGTCCCCGCGTCGATGAACACAGGCGAACCATCGCAGAAGACGATAAAGCTGCCCGAGTCGTTGTGGCCGTGGCTGCGCTGGTTGTGCGCGGCCTGCACCGCCAGGTAAAATCCGTCCGTCGTGCCCGCCTTGGCCCGCGCTGTCATCAGGCAAAGCGCCGGATACCAACTGTCGCGCTCGAGCGCGTCAGCCTTTTCAGCATTCCGCACCTTGTCCATATCGAAGATCGACAGCAGGCTCCTGTAAGTCAGGCTGCCCTGCGCCCCTCCGCCGCGGCGTCCACCCGCTGCGTCCGCATTCGGCGCCGGCATGTAGAACGCGCCGAAATCCTGCAGCGCCTTGTCGCCCGTGGCCGAGCCAATAATGTATGCAAGCTCTCCAGGCGTACCCGCGCGCGCACTGGCGTCGCCGTAGTTCACTGAGAAGTGGTCGGCTATGTGCACGTCCTGAATGTAGTGCATCATCTTTCGCACAAAGGGATTGGCCAACACGTTCTCTGTGCCGGCCACCGAAGACATAAGCAGAGAACAGACATCGAAGTAAGCCGCGGCAGACTCGCCCCAATAGCCTGGGCCCTCTTCGCATGCGGCGTCGTTTGAGTAGTCGTCAAGGAACGCATCCACACTCTTGCAGACTTTCGCGATCGCTTTTACCCGCCGCTGAGAATCGGGTTCCAGCAACAAGTTAGTCAGCAGCACATTCGAGTTGATCCAGGGATTCCAGTTGTTCAGGCGGAATCCGGTTCCCGCATCGCCCTTCCACATCCACCAGAAATCGTCGCGCTCAAATGCAGGAGTGAGAATGCGCCTCTTCGCCTCCAACTGAATGCGCTTGGTGATGAGCGGAGACACCTGCTCCAGTTGCGCGCCGACAAAGTAGTAGGTCCACGAAAGCGTCGCGCTGGTCTGCGCTGCAAACAAATCCACAACCGGCTCGGCCACATCGGGCAAGCCTGACCCGGCCTTCTGCAGGCCCAGGTGCGCGGGAACGCCCCAGAATGTTTCTTCGCAGATAAGCCAGACCCCATTGGCGATCTCGTCCAGGAAGCGCCCTTTGCCCTCGACGCACTCGGCCAGCACCAGGTTCGAGAGCCGCCCGCGCCGCCCAAAGTTCAAGGCCTCATAGCGCGAGCGGTTTCCGTTCCGTTTGAAATCGAGAAAGACCGTTGCCGACAGCGACACCCACTCCGTACCCAGCACCGCTTCAGCGCGCTTTACAATTCCCTCGCTCACGTCTTTGGGAAGGCTCTGCCACGCCGCACGATCATCCGCTTTGGGGTAAGGATGCCACGAAGACACCGAAGCCAGAGATTTCGACAGCACATCCTGCGAGAATGTGGAACCGAGAAAGTCCTTCGGTTTCTGCGGAAGATTCACGCTTGCCGGCTTGCCGCCATCCATTCCTTTTTGTTGCGTAGCCGCGAATACCGAAGGCAAATGAGATTCGCTCAAGAGCGCCACCGCGCCCGCAATCAGTTCCCTGCGATTGATAGGTGCCATATTATCTTTCCTCTTTCGCACCTTGTTCATGTGCATACAAACAATACCAAAACGGAACCAGCCCCGGAGCAGCTACTGGCCGGGGCTGGTTTTTGTTGATTGAGGCAGTTAGCTAGAAGGTCAGGCGCAGCGTGAACTGCACTTGACGCGGTGTGTTGTAGGAACTGGCGACGCCGGTTCCAGGTTCTACCTGCTCGATGCCGTCTGTGCCGTTCGGGTTCTGATATCCCTGCACGTTCAGAGCGTTGAAGGCATCGACGTTGATGCGGATGTTCGTCTTCTCGGTGATCGGAAAAATCTTGAAGAGCGAAAGGTCCGTCGTCCAGTTGTACGGTCCGCGAATGAAGGTATGCGAGTAAGGATTGTTTCCAAGCGGTCCGGGCGAGTATCCAACCTTGGTTACAGTGTTGTCGGCCAGAGTGACTTGGACGTTGTTGGTGTTGTAGTTCGCGTCCTGAGCAGTACCGCACACGGTGCCGGAAGCGGGGTTATAGGTGGTGTCGATCGGAGAGGAGTACGCGGGGTCGGATTTGATTCCGGTCACGATCTTGGTGCAACCAAAGGCAGCGCCCGCCGGTCCGGCAGACGGCGCGATGTAGCCGTTGAACCACTGTCTTGCCTTGTGGCAAACGCCGCTTCGGCAATCCATCACGCTCTGCCCGCCTTTGTAAACCTTCAGCGGATTTACCGGGCCCCAGTTGCCTGCTCCGGGCTGGAATCGCAGCGAGAAGATATTGCCGTCGCCGGCAACCTGGAAACCACCGATGATCTCGTCCAGGAACCGGTTCGCATTGCCGAAGAACCGCTTGCCGTGGCCGAAAGGCAGATCGGCGACTGCGTTAAAGGTGATGTGATGCATCGGGATTGCGCTATCGACCTGATAGGTTTCCCAACGCTCGAGTGCGTGCCAATCGGCGTAGGCTGCAATGCCGCCAGGCCGGGACGGCGGCAGGGCGCCAGGAATGACCGTGCCGTTGGCGTAGGTCGTCATCGTGCTCTTCGAGCCCGTGGCAAACGATCCCTGGGCGGTGCGGATGACGCCATCACGGAAGGTGTTTCCACCCACACGGAAAGGCTTCGACCACACATAGGTGGCCTGATACGCCAGCCCGTGGTGATAGATCCTCTGGAAGTTAACCTGAAGTGCGTTGTCGTTCGACCAGCCGGTCTTGGTAATCAGATCGCTGTCGCCATAGATTGTCTGATCGTACGGTCCGGTAGCGATCGAACCGTTCGCCGTATTAGGTGCGGTCCCGGTATTCATCTTCCAGACGTACTCGGAAGGCTTGGTGTTGTAGTAGTAGAGGTGGTCGAGGTTTGTGCCGTGGCTCCACAACCATGTCACGCGCAGCGCCGACTTGCCCTTGAGGGGCTGTTCGATGGTGGCGTTCACCTGGGTTACATAGTCGGGGGCCGCGTTCGGATCGATGGTGCCCAAGCCGAAGTTCGACTTGATTGACGTGATCGAAGTGGTATCGACCACGCCGGTGGTGTTGGCGCCCATCACAGGCGTTCCCGCCGATAGCGGGCCTGTAGCTGTCTGCGGCGCGCGCAGCAGGTAGTTGGCCAATCCGTCAGGAGACTGTGTTGGGTCGGTGTAGCTCATTGAGTAGCCGGCGACAAACGGATAGTTCGCCACAGGAACTTTGGAGAAGTTACGGGTCGGCACCGGATAGATGTAACGTCCGTACGCGCCGCGAATAACCGTTCCCCACTTGCTGTTGAACGGCTGGTAGGCAATACCCACGCGCGGACTGATGGTGAAGTTCTTGTCAACCATCATCTTGTTCGGGAGACCCGCTTGCGCGGGGTTCTCGAACTTCACGCCGAGGTTCGTGAGGTTGGAGATGATGGCTTGCGTCGTGTAGCCGTTGGCGATGTAATACGCAACCGGCTGCTCCAGTACGATGGCCTTGTTCTTCAGGTCGAACGATGTCTCCAGGCCGTATTTCACCCAGGGAGCCGGATGGGCCTCATAACGCCCACCGAGGTTGAGAGTCAGATTGCGGGACACATGGATGTTGTCCTGGAAGTATCCGTCGAACTCCATATCGTGGAAGTGCGCGACCGGGGCCGACAGGTTGACTGAGTACTGGTTTGCCGCGCCGATGAAGAAGTCGGCATTCTGCTGGCCCTTGTTCGAGAAGCCGCCCAGAGTGGTCTTCGTCGAAGGATCGAGAAGTCCCGTTCCCTGGCCATTGAAATAGACCTGGTCCGCCGCCCGGTCGGGCAGGTACTGGAACCGCTCATGGCGATACCGGCCGCCAAACTGCATTTGGTGCTTGCCCATTGTCTTGTTCAGGTTCTCGTCGAGGTTCGAGATGATCTGGTTTTCCTTGTAGCTGTACTGGCTTCCGCCGTAAGGCATTACCAGGCCGCTTCCGATGGTCGGGAAGCCGGGCGAGTTGAAGTTGTTAGGCAGACCGAGCATCTTCTCGAAGTTGGTATTGATGTAGTCGCCGCCACCCACGAATTGGTCTTCCCACTCCTGGCTGGCAACGGTCTCGGAGAAGAATGTCGGTGAGAATACGTGCGTGAAACCCAAAGCCGCGCTCACCGTGGAGACGTTAATGTTCTGGAAGCCCTCTGCGCCCAGCGGGAATGAGCCGTTCGCAATCGTCATGGGCGTATTCGACGGATAGTTACGCAGCGCACGGTTCCTCTGGTCGATATTCGTGAACCGCACATAGGTCTTGTTATTCTCGTTGATGCTGTGATCTATTCGGAACGTCTGGGTCGGAATCTTTACAAAGATCGGGTTATAGAACGTGATGTTGCTGGTAACCAGCGGATTGTCGGTGGTTGTGGGCGCAGGCGTGATGCCATACATCAGCTTCGTCGCGGGAGCAAGCCGGCCTATCGGTATCTGGTTGTTCGGGAATTGTGTACGGCATGCCGTATTGCCGGGGTAGTTGACCTGGTCGGCGTTATCCGGGCAAGCCGGATTGTTCGTACTGGTCGCGGGGTCATAGAGCTTCTGCAGCGTGCCCGAACTGTTGGTCATGCTGCTGAAGTCGCCATTTCTCCACGCCGCGGAAGGAACTGCCACAACTTCTGCCGCTGACTGAGCCAGCGAATAGCGCTCATAGGCGAAGAACCAGAAGCTCTTGTCTTTCCCGTGATAGACCTTGGGAAGGACAATAGGGCCGCCCGCGGAGGCTCCGAACTCATTGCGCACCAGGTGCGGAGCAACCATGGTTGGCTTGTCCTGGCGGGCCTTGCCGATGCCGACATAGTTGTTGCGCGCTGTTTCAAAGGCCGAACCATGCAATCCGTTGGTTCCGGATTTGGTCGTAATAATACCCGTGGCCGGCGATGAATACATCGCGCTGGTATTGGTGGTTTCCATCCGGACTTCCTGCACCGCATCCGGATCGGGCAATTGCGCCTGCGTTGAATTGCCCACGCCGCCGAAGTTGCGGTTAGTGAGCGCCGCGCCGTCCTGAACGTATTCCAGGGCTTCAGGCATCAGACCGTTGGCGCGCTGTCCGGTGCTTTCAAGGCCCGGCGTGGTCATGCCTGCCAGAGTCAAAACCAACCGGCCATTCATCGGGAGCTGATTGATTCTGTCGTTTTCAAGGGTGGATGTGATGGTGCCGTTATCTGTTGTGGTGAGCTGAACTACGTCCGCGGCTACCTCCACCTGCTGCGTCACTGCCCCGGGCGTCATGGCGGGGTTAATGATTGCCGCCTGCGCCACCTGCAGTTGGACCGTTGCTTTGTAGCCCTTCATGCCCGGAGCGGTGATGGTCACCGTATAGGTGCCCGTAAACAAGCCCGGAACCTGGTAGAAACCTACGCTGTTTGAAGTCGTAGTTGTGGAAACGCCGGTGGCCGGATTGACCACGTGGATCGTGGCGCCGGCTATGACGGCGCCGGTGGAGTCTTCCACCGTTCCCTGAACTGAGCCTGCGCCACTCTGCGCCAGAGCGATCGAGCAACACATCGCCATGCCAAGAGCGATGGCGAGTATGGGCACAGTCCCCATGTTGAATTTACGCGTCAGAATACTGGCTAAGTTTTTCATTCGAATGTTCCCTCCTGAAAGTATTCGGTTGGCATGGCAGTACCATGCGCTCTGGTTGTCAAGGTTCGGTAGCGACATTAGTGAGCCCGCCATTTTAAGGATTCCGAACCCTACTGCTCAAAAAAACTTACTTATCTATTGAAACTACAAATGCCTGCAATCCCCTGGTTGATATCGTGAAGCCACCTTTTGAGGCTTTGGATATCGTTCGCGTTCAATCAATGATGAAGTACGCCTGTCATTCCCCAAATGACTTGGGCGCAGCGGTCTGCTAGTGGCCTTCCGCCTTCTCTGGACTGCCCCATTGCCTGCCCTGTTTGATCGAACACAGTGCTACGTATTTCGCTCCCGGTTCCAGGCCCGGGATCGAACTAGCGGCTGATTATTGAAACGCAAACAGGCATAGGCAAGTTAATTTACCGGAAGACGACTCAGCTCTTTACCGCTAGAAGCTAACTAAGTTCATATATTGCCTATATTTAAAGAACACATCCGGAGTCTCCCGGCAAACCGTAAGGAGATTGCAAATGCCCCATTGCCAGAGATCTGCACTGCAGAATTGTCGCGGCGCGTAGCTCAGGCTACAATTGGACCCGTCTATTGATTCTGGAATTGTGCTCATGTCCATTAACCAGACGCTCGAGGGTCCAGTACAGGGATCAAACGATCGGTTCAGCGTGGCAGAGCGCCGCGCCCTGATCGAACGGGTAGCTGCAAGCGAGCCCTTTCGTCGTGCGGTACGCCTGCGCGATTTTCTGCTTTATGTAGGAATGCATTCGCTCAAGGACGGTTGCCCTGAAATTCACGAACAGGAGATCGGCGCCCAGGTTTTTGGCAGATCCGCATCCTACGACCGAAGCCAGGACAATATCGTCCGAGTCAATGCAACCGAGCTTAGAAAGCGCATAGAGACGTACTTTGCGTCGGACGGAGTACACGAGTCGCTGATCCTCGAGATCCCGCGCGGGGGCTATACTCCCATATTTCATCGCCGGCTGCCTGACGCAAAGGTACATCCCTTGCCTGCGGCTGATGAGTTTCCGCTGCCCGTTCCGTCGCCCCTGACAGCCGCCGCAGCCGGTCACAAGGCCCCTTCCCGCCCTCTTGTTCATCTGGTATGGGCCTCGGTGACTCTCTTGTTTGTCATAGCCTGCGCGGTCCTGGTTCAGCAGAACCTGTCGCTGCGAATTGCGCTTCATCCCTGGCAAAGCAAACCGGCCCTGGCGTCTTTCTGGGCAGATTTTTTTGGCGACACGCACCAGACAGATATCGTGCTGTCTGACGACTCGGGCACTGTCCTCGAAGAGATCACCAAGCGTCCCCCAACACTTGGTGAATATCTGGGCCACGACTATTTGCGGCAGATTATGGCCTCGGACTTGAGCGCCGACCGCAAGGCCGATGTGAACGACATCTTCGGTCATAATCTGATTACCTACGGCGCCGTCGTGGCGGCAATGAGGATCATCGCTATCGATCCCACGTCCACGACTCTCCACCTCACAGCCGCGCGTTTCTATGGCTCTGACGCGCTCAAGCGCGACAATGTGATCCTGCTCGGCGGCAAGAAGGCAAATCCGTGGCTCTACGTCTTTGATGACCAGCTGAACTTTGACCTGGAAAGCCGGGAGACCGGCGTTGTCGTTGTCAACCGCCATCCCAAAGGCACGGAACAGAGCGTGTACGGGGAGTCTTACACCAGCAAGGGCCCCATGGGATATAGCGTTATCGCCTACCTGCCTAATCCCAGCCGGACCAGAAGCGCCATCATCATTGCAGGAACGGATTCAGACGCTACAAACGCAGCCGCCGAGTTCGTCACATCTGAAGAGCAGTTGCAGAGGCTCCGCAGCACCCTTCACACCGATCGCATCCCCTACTTCGAGGCGCTTCTCAGAACCTCCCAGCTCACGGGGACTTCGTTCAATGCCGAAATCGTCGCCTACAGGACATATCCTGGACTTCCTTGAGCCGCTTGCCGTTTGTCCACCTATCTCGATAAAGTGACAGCCACAGGGCATATTTCGGGCGAGCGCCGCCCCTCCGAGTGCCACGCACGGTTTTGACACTTCTTCCCTAAAGGATTCCGCATGTCTTCCTTGCCCGTTCCTCCCGCCGCCAATCAGGACATCGACTCTACGCTGCGCGAAAATCGCGTGTTTCCGCCGCCACCTGAATTCAGCGCGAAGGCCCACATTCAAAGCCTCGATCAATACGAGACGCTCTACAAGCAATCCATCGAAGATCCAGAGAGCTTCTGGGCCGGCGTGGCAAAAGACCTGCATTGGTTCAAACCCTGGGACAAGGTACTGGAGTGGGATCTCCCCTGGGCCAAGTGGTTTGTGGGCGGAAAGCTGAATCTGAGCTACAACTGCGTTGACCGCCACGCCCTGGGCGCGCGCCGCGATAAAACTGCGCTCATCTGGGAGGGCGAGCCCGGCGAAGTGCGCCGCCTCACCTATGCCGAACTGCACGTCGAAGTGCAAAGGTTCGCCAACGCCCTCAAGGCTCTGGGAATTCAAAAGGGCGACCGCATTGCCGTCTACATGGGCATGACACCCGAGTTGGCCATCGCCCTGCTGGCCTGCGCCCGCATCGGGGCCGTTCACTCCGTCATCTTTGGCGGATTCGCCGCCAACGCCATCGCCGACCGCGTCAACGACTCCTCCTGCGTCGCCATTCTCACCCAGGACTCCAGCTATCGCCGCGGCAACGAGATCCAGCTCAAACGCACCGTCGACGAAGCCATGGCCGCCTGCCACACCGTCAAGCACATAGTCGTCTACAAACGCACCGGTTCTCCCATCAAAATGGTCGAAGGCCGCGACCACTGGTGGCACGACCTGATGGCCGCAGCCTCCCCCGATTGCCCGGCAGCCGAGTTGGACTCCGAGGACCCGCTCTACATCCTCTACACCTCCGGTACCACCGGCAAACCGAAAGGCCTGGTCCACACCACTGGCGGCTACGCCGTGCAAACCTATCTCACCACCAAATACGTCTTCGATCTGCGCGACGAAGACGTCTACTGGTGCACGGCTGATATCGGCTGGGTCACCGGCCACTCCTATGTTGTCTACGGGCCGCTGCAGAACGGCGCCACCGTGCTGATGTATGAGGGCGCGCCCAACTGGCCCGACTTCTCAAGGTTCTGGAAGATCATCGACGATCACAAGGTCAGCATCTTCTATACCGCGCCCACCGCCATTCGCGCCTTCATCAAGTGGGGCGATCAGCACGTCGAAAAGTTTAAGCTCGATTCGCTCCGCCTGTTGGGCACCGTCGGCGAGCCCATCAATCCTGAAGCATGGATGTGGTACCGCGAGAAGATCGGCCATAACCGCTGCCCCATCGTCGATACCTGGTGGCAGACCGAAACCGGCGCCATTCTCATCGCGCCCATTCCCGGCGCAGTGCCCACCAAGCCCGGTTCCGCCACTCGCCCCTTCTTCGGCATTCAGCCCGAGGTGGTCAATAAGGAAGGCGAACCTGTGCCCGCCGGCCACGGCGGCTTGCTCATCGTGCGCAAGCCCTGGCCCTCCATGGCCCGCACCGTCTACGGCGACCCGGAGCGTTTCCAGAAGACCTATTGGAGCGACGTGCCCGGCAGTTACTTCACCGGTGACGGCGCACGCCAGGATGCCGACGGCTATTTCTGGCTCATGGGCCGCGTCGACGACGTCATCAACGTCAGCGGCCATCGCCTGGGCACCATGGAAGTCGAGTCGGCCCTCGTCGCCCATCCCAAGGTGGCGGAGGCCGCCGTAGTGGGCCGTCCAGACGAACTCAAGGGCCAGGCCATCTCCGCTTTTGTCTCGCTGGAAAGCGGCAACGAGCCCAGCGAAGCCCTCAAGGACGAACTGCGCAAGTGGGTCTCGAAGGAGATCGGCTCCCTGGCCCGCCCGGACGATATTCGATTCACCGAAGCCCTGCCCAAAACCCGCAGCGGCAAAATCATGCGCCGCCTGCTCAGAGAGCTAGCCACCCACGGCGAAATCAAGGGCGACACCACCACCCTCGAAGACTTCACCGTAATCGCCAAACTCCGCGAGGCGGAAGAAGGGTGAACGCGCCTGCGATTTGGACGAAAAAGCACCCCGGACCATGTTTTCAGCCTGAAAATTGGCTTGCATACCACGCACGATTCGGCAATAATGGTGTATCACCCACCTGCGGCGTGCCGCAGGCCCAAAGGCCGTCAGTGAGCAATCACGACGGCTTTTGCTTTAATGGCCTCGAATGCGAACAAACATCTATATCGACGGCTTCAATCTCTACTACAGGCTCCTGAGGGAGAATCCCCAACTCAAGTGGCTTGATCTCAGAGCGCTGTCCGCGGAACTTCTTCAATCACAGAATCAGATTCAAACTGTCCGCTACTACACAGCGAGAATTTCGGGCCGTATTGACCCATCCGCTCCAGGCCGTCAACAGGTCTATCTCGACGCCCTCAAAACCGTACCCGAGATTACCATCCACCTGGGCAACTTCCTGGTTACCAAGCCGTGGGCAGGCCTCGTGCATCCTCCGCAAATGCGGGGAGGAACCGTCCCTCAATTCACACCACCTTTCCCGGTTGTCGCAAAAGTCTGGAAGACCGAGGAAAAGGGAAGTGACGTCAACCTGGGCAGCCATCTTGTCCGAGACGCTTTTCAAGGAAACTTTGACGTGGCCGCTGTTTTGTCAAACGACACTGATCTCATTGAGCCAATTCGCATCGTCACTGAAGAATTAGGCCTGCCTGTTGGCCTGCTTTGTCCCGTGATCAAACCTGCTGGCGGCCTTGAAAAAGTGGCCACCTTTATCCGCCACATCCGTATCCAGCACCTGCAGGCATCACAGTTTCCCAATCTGATCTCAGGGACATCGATAGCCCGCCCTGTAACTTGGAATTAAAGCAGCCACTCATCGAAATAGATCCAAATTATGTCCGGCGGATGGCCCACGTCTCGATTTCGAGATGTGGGAGACGATGAAGTTCAACTCGCCGTCCTTCGCAACTGGCCCATATCTCAGGGATGGCCAGAGGACATGACACCCGGCACGAACCTTGCCCCTCAGAACCTGAAGATCACCCAGCCTCACCCCAAGCCAGGCAACCTCTCCCTCAAGCCGCGGTCTTCGCCGTGAGCTTGATCCCCAGAGCATTCATCACCGCAAGCGTTGTCTTCAAGGTCGGATTCCCCTTGGCGCTAAATGAGCGATAGAGTTGCTCGCGCGACAGTCCTGTCTGCGCCGCGATCTGGGCCATTCCTTTGGCGCGCGCCACCACCCCGAGCGCATGCGACACATAAGCAACGTCGTTGGTTTGCAGTGCTTCCGCCATAAAGGCAGCGATCGCTTCGTCCGATCCAAGATCCTCTGCCGGATCATAGTTGCTCAGTTTTTCCGCCATTGTCTTCACTCCATTCCGCCGCCAGTCGCTTCGCCGTTTTTATGTCCTTAGCCTGCGTGCTCTTGTCCCCGCCGCAAAGCAGGATGACGATGGTGCTTCCCCTCTGTTTGAAGTAAATGCGGTAGCCTGGACCGAAGTCGATGCGAAGCTCGCTGACGCCCTCCCCTACCGGCCTCACGTCTCCCGCATGCCCGAAAGCCAGACGATCAAGCCGCGACGCGATCAGACCACGTGCGCGTTGGTCCTTGAGCCGTAAACGCCACTTCCGAAACGTCTCGGTCTGTTTGAATTCCATCATCCCGTCATCGTTGCGAGTTTTGTAGTCTATAAACTACCACATCTCCGGTTCCAGGTTCCAGCAATGTTGAACTGAGCCCCCGCCGCCCCGGCCAACTGCTCTCCGCAATCGGCATAGGGGGGAGAGTTTCCTCTCCTCCCCTGCCACACCACCGGACAAGCGGGACCGCATCCGGCGGTTCGAAAAGTTGAGGCTAGCAGAGTCGAGGGATACCCAAACCATCGGCCCATCTGATGTCCAGC
>CAIKND010000096.1 GCA_903828675.1 uncultured Acidobacteriaceae bacterium | reverse complement strand
TAAGTGATTGACCGATTATGCGCGTCGTAATGAGCCTTCAACATCTTGCGATAGCTCGGGTGTATGGTCATTTTTAACAGCGCACTCGCATATTCGGCTGCCTTCGGGATGGGGATCGTCGTGTTCATTTTGGGCTTACTATTTTTCTGTTTGGTGACGAGGCGATAGACGCTCGTGTGGTCGGCTGAAACGCCCTTTTCGCTAAGGAAGAGTGCAATTTCTCTCCATGTGTAACCCTTGTCCCGAAGAACAAGGATAGCATGGCGATGGTCCTCCAGTGAGGACTTGCCAGGGGCAGCTTCCGCTAGTTTTAGGAGATCAGATGGCTTCACAGCAACAATCTGCAACAAATAGCAACATATTGCAAGTTATTTCAACAAGTGCTTCTAAGTGGAATTTCAAAAAACAAAAGATCGAGGACGGAAAGTCCTCGATCTTGTTGTGCCAACCTTCCGGGAGCGGAAAGTTGGCGAGGGGAAACAGCCTTTCGGCTGTGTTATAGGGACACCGCGCCGTGGTGCTGGGGGAAATTATTCCGCTTACAATCAGGACAAAGACAATGGGTGACTTCTGCTTTGGCCTGCCTGCAGACGTAGCGCTCAAGCGTCTCCCAATTACCGTCTTCATCGCGGATCTTTTTGCACCACGCGCAAAGCGGGAGCAGGCCACGCAGCGCCTCCAATTCGGCTGTTTGCACAACTTTGAGTTGGGCTTCAGCCACCACCCGCTCCGTCACATCGATGCAGCTGCCGATATATCCGGCAAACTGACCGGTGGACCCATTGAACGGCACGCCTCGATCAAATAGCCAGCGGAACGCCCCGTCCGCCCGGCGCAACCGATATTCCATCTCAAAGATTTTTCGTTGGGCGAACGACTCGGTGTAAATCTTCAGGCAGCGAGCCAAGTCTTCGGGATGCACCCCTTCCGCCCAGCCGTTGCCGCGTTCCTGCGCCATGGTGCGACCGGTGAAAGCCAGCCAACGCTTATTGAAGTAATCGCACTCCATCGTCAGATCAGCCCGCCAAATTAAAATCGGAGACTGCTCTACCAATACCGCGTATTCGTTGGAATTGAGGATTGTCGCATTCATCAGGTTTTCTGGGCTTGGGTAAGTGCGCAGAAGACTAGGATCTTAACCTCGAGGACTTCAACCCTCGTGAATTACGCCCGTGATCGCCCCTGCCTCGTCACCGCGCAGCGCCCCCTGAATGACTTTTAGCACCTTTCCAGCTGTGAAAGGTTTGTGGAGGAAGTAACTTACCCCGAGAGCTTGGGCTCTCGCTTTCGCGGAGGTCGTGTCGAGCCCACTGGAGGCAATAATTATTACGTTCGGATCAATTTGCTTGAGCGCAATAATGGTGGAGGGACCGTCCATGATGGGCATCATCATATCCGTCAGCACGACTTTGATCTTGTCGCGGTTGACCGCGTAAATACTCACCGCCTGGGCGCCATTGCTCGCCACCAGCACGTTATAATTGAAGGACTCAAGCGTCTGCTTGGTGATTTCTAAAATGGATGATTCGTCATCAATCACCAGGACTGCTTCCCCATTGCCCCGGGGAAAGTCCTCCGCCTCGATCTGTTCAACCTTAAGGTCATTTCCCTCTGACTCGTTGGGGAGGTAGATTTTGAAGGAGGTCCCCTTGCCCAGCTCACTGTAGACGTTAATCTGACCCCCGTGGCTTCGGACAATGGTGTGCACGGTGGCGAGTCCCAAACCCGTGCCTTGTCCGACCGCTTTTGTGGTGAAAAATGGGTCGAAGATCTTGTCCAGCAGTTCCGCAGGCATGCCGGAGCCGTTGTCACTTACGACCAACAGCGTGTAATGCCCTGGTTTCAGCAGGGAAATATTCGACCAGCCGACCTCAGGCATGAAAAAGTTCTGGGCGGATATTTTTATGCAACCACCGGTCGGCATGGCATCACGCGAATTGACGCACAGATTAAGCAGGACCTGATGAATTTGTGTGGGGTCGCCCTTGAAAGGGTGAATGTCGCGCGGAATATCCAGTTCCAGCGTGATATTCTTGGGAAATGTATCGCGGACGATTGAATCTACTTCGGTGGCGATGGTCGTGAAGTCGATCGGCACCCGCGCGCCCTCGACGCCGCGCGCGAACGTCAAGACCTGCCGGACAAGAAGCGCTCCGCGTTTTGCACTCTGGTCGATTACGTGGACCAGCCGTTCCACCTCCGGGGAGCATCCCTTCTGTCGAATTAACGTCGTCCCCAATAGAATGGGTGAGAGCAAGTTGTTAAGGTCATGCGCCACCCCGCCAGCCAACGTTCCGATACTTTCCATGCGCTGAATACGCAAAAACTGTGCTTCGGCTTTCTTCCGCTCCGTCACATCCATGTCGATGGTCATGATGCCGGAAGGTTTCCCGGTGGAGTTACGCAACAGCGTCCACCGACAGTCTAGGGTTCGCCGGGCTCCGGTCTTGGTCAACTTTACCATCTCACCGGACCACTCGTCGTTCCGCACGACTGCACTGCAGGCTCGGTCATAATCCTGCCGGTCCACTTTCAGCAAGACGGGGTGGCTCGTGCCGATCGCCTCGGCGGCGCTATACCCATAAAGTCGTTCTGCTCCTTTATTCCAATACGTGATGGTGTGATTCAGGTCGCGCATCAGAATCGCATCGTGCGCGCCATCGAGCAAAGCAGCCTGCTGGCGCAGTTTTTCCATTGCCAACTTTTGGTCCGTGATATCGGTCCGAATCGCGATGTGTTCCTTGATTTTCCCGTCGGCGTCGACGATTGGGACGATGCAGGTATCGACCCAGTAAAGAGAGCCATCCTTCGCGCGGTTCTGCATGTGCCCCTTCCAGGTGCGATGACTGGCAATGGTCTGCCACAACCCATGAATGAATGCTTTGGGGTGGTACCCCGAGTTAATCATGCGGTGGTCGTTCCCCAGCAGATCATCGCGCGAGTATTTTGAAATTTCGCAAAATTTATCGTTTACCGAAGTAATCGTCCCCCGAGCGTCCGTCGTCGCCACAATGGAATGCTCGTCCAAAGCCGCTTTAAACTGTGCGAGTTGGGATGACCCGAAATCAGTCCCTCGGGAAATTTGCATGTCAGGTTGAAAGTGGGGGTGTTTAACCTAATAGTCCATGTCTATAAAACTATCATCATATCTACTTGTTTGCATGGTAATTACGATATTTTAGATACGTAAAGAGACAGATGTAGCCGACTGGGACGGAGTCATTGCCAGCATTAACCAGCGCAAGCTGAAAGGTGTTCCACCTAATTTTTAGGATAAGGTTATCTATCGGGGTAGGCTCTGCCACTGGGTGACTTTGGGGGTGCAGTCACGGAGTGGGATCGATCCCAAATGACCAAATCAGTCGTGATGTTTCACCCAAGGCGGCAGACGACGAAACCCCCACAGAGTACCGTCTGGTCAGGTCCCGCGCCCCCGCCGCCCCTGAAAACAAAAGATCGAGGACGGATAGTCCTCGATCTTGTTGTGCCAACCTTCCGGGGAGCGGAACGTTGGCGAAGGGAAACAGCCTTTCGGCTGTGTTATACGAGACTCAGGTCGTCGGCACGCTCTGGATCGTCTTGAGGATCCGGCCGGCGACCAGATACGGGTCGGCGGCGGAGTTCGGACGGCGATCCTCGAGGTAGCCCTTGTAGCCGGCGTTGACGAAGCTGTGCGGGACGCGCACCGACGCACCGCGGTCGGCCACGCCGTAGCTGAACTTGTCGATCGACTGCGTCTCGTGCAGGCCGGTGAGGCGGAGATGATTCTCCGGGCCATACACGGCGATGTGCTCGTCGCGATACTGGTTGAAGGCGGCCATGAGCTTTTCGAAGTAGGCTTTGCCGCCCACCTCGCGCATGTGCTTGGTCGAGAAGTTGGAGTGCATGCCGGAGCCGTTCCAGTCCAGCGGCTGTTGGAACGGAGCGAGGATGGGCTTGCAGCGCCACTCGATGTCAATGCCGTAGCTCTCGGTCAGGCGCGCCATGATGTAGCGGGCGACCCACATCTGGTCAGCGGCACTCTTGG
>CAIKND010000095.1 GCA_903828675.1 uncultured Acidobacteriaceae bacterium | reverse complement strand
CGACTTTTTCTTAAGGAAAAAGTCCCTTGCCGGTGTTGCCTTCGAGACGCATCTACTCTGGTTCCCCCGTTACCGCGCTGCGCGCGTACATATGAGGGTAACGCGAACGCGAGCGGGATGTCACGGCGTGAGGGTGGTTGGGAAGGGAGAGGGTTCCCGGATAGACACGGGGGAGGAGCGAAGAATAGAGCAGTTTTGCCGGGAAGATTGAAAATGCGGTGGCGACATTGCCGAGCGAGACTGTAGCATCTGGAGTACCTCGCAGTCGTAAGTATCCGGCATGGGAACAGAGCTTTGTTCGTGATTCATGGTCAAGGGATTCACAGCTTCGCTGATTATTCCGTTGCCGTTGCCGATCTTGCATACAAGAGACGGCCAACAGTCGAAATGGGCCTGACATGGATGGGGCCTGATCTTGAAGATTCACAGGTACGCACGTGACTACTAAGCCGAGTCGTCTGCGCCGCGGCGTCGCTTCAAGCGAGACCGCCCGCGAAATCAACCGCGATATTCTTCTGCACACCATTCATCTGCACCAGCCTGTGAGTCGCGCGGATCTGGCGCGGCTGACCGGATTGCAGCCGAGCACCGTTTCAGTGATTATCGGTCAACTGATCGACGAGGGATGGGTGTTGCCGGGCACGCTGGGCCGGCTGCCTCGGGGACGCCGCCCAACCTTTGTGACCCTGAACGACCAGCACGTAACGCTTGCAATCGACCTGCGGCCGGGAAGCGCCACACTCGCCGTTGTGGACATCAATGGCAAGATAGTGAGGCAGGAAGCAATCTCGATTTCTGCTCACGGCAACTCCAAAAATGACTTGAAGAAGTCGATCGCAAAGATCGCGAAGGCTGCGCAGTCCTTGCGTGCGTCCTCGGGCGACCGGCTGTTCGCGGGTGTGGGCGTGAGCGTGTCTGGCCGAGTGGACCAGAAGACGCACCAGGTGCTTTTTTCGCCGAATGTGCCGTGGACGCAGATAGACGTGCACGAGGAATTGCAGAGGGTTTTGCAGACACCGATCGAGATGGAAAACGCCGCCAATGCCTGCCTGCTCGCCGAGCAGTGGTTTGGAAAATTTGGCCACACTTCAAACATGATTGTTGTTTCGGTGTCAGAAGGTATAGGCACGGGATTGCTGGTGGATGGGCGGCTGGTGCGCGGAAGAAATGACATGGCGGGCGAGTTCGGCCACATGCCACTTGAGGATTCCGGCACTGTTTGCGGCTGCGGAAACACCGGATGCTGGGAGACGTTCGCGTCAAACCGAGCGGCCATACGCTACTACAAGGAACTGGTGCCGGAGAGCAAGCTTGAATCATTCAAGGAACTGCTGAACCTGGCGATCGCCGGAGATATCCGGGCACTGCGCTCGATTGACAAGATGATGGCCTTCCTGGGGCGAGGGCTTGCGATTCTGGTCGCAGGGCTGGCCCCGGAGGTGGTGATCATCGCGGGGGATTGCACGGCCTTATGGTCTCGCGTGTGCCCGATTTTGGAGAGCCAGTTGATCGCGAAGTCATTCACGTCGAGCACGCCGCGCGTGGTGGCGGCGATGGATGGCGATACGGCACGGTTGCGCGGCGCCGCGGCGCTGGTGCTGCACAAGGTTCTCTTCAGGCATTCGGAATTCGAGCAGGCGAATCAACAGAGCGCAAAGCCGGCTGTGTAGCTGACGGCAGTGATGAAAAGAGCAGACGCTGCAGGTGGATTTCTTGAGTGGCGCTTTCTGGAGCATCATGCAAGTGATGTTGAGCGAACATCGGGGCACTCCGACGCAAGCCGGGGTACCCCGAAGTGTTTTATATGATGGGTTGACGAAGAAGAAGCCTTTCGAAAGTTGGAGAATCGATGAACGTTGGAATTATCGGCACCGGCGCGATCGCCTGGAAACATGCGCAGGCATACAAGAATATTGGCTACACAGTGGTGGCTTGCACAGATCGAACAGTCGCGCACGGGGTAAAGTTTGCAGCCGCGACGGGCGCCGAGTTTGTGACTACGCCGGAGGAACTATGCCGCCATTCACAAGTGGACTATGTGGATGTGTGCACGTTTCCGGGCTACCGGCTGGCGGCAGTGGAGCTGTGCGCGAAGTACGGAAAGCATGTGCTGGTGCAGAAGCCGATGGCTGTTGATCTGGAGACTGCCGCGCGGATGATCGTGGTGGCGCAAGAGGCGGGAATACAACTGGGCGTAGTAAGCCAACATCGCTTCGATGACTCGGTTCTGTTTTTGAAACGAGCGTTGGCTGCAAGCAGGCTGGGCAAAATTCTGCAGGCGGATGCGTACGTGAAGTGGTATCGCTCTGCTGAATATTATGCGCGGCCCGTGAAAGGGAGCTGGGCGGGCGAGGGCGGCGGCGCACTGATCAGCCAGGCAATTCATCAGGTCGACGTGCTGCTGTATCTGATTGGCGCGGTGGACGAGGTGTTTGGATACTGGCAGCTCGGGGCTTTGCACAAGATTGAATCAGAGGACTGCGTGTGCGCGGTGATGCGTTATGCGTCGGGCGCGACAGGCGTGATTCAGGCGGCGACGGCGTTGTGGCCGGGCTATCCCGAGCGCGTGGAGATTCATGGAACGAAGGGGTCGGCGATTGTGACGGGAGATCAACTTACGGTGTGGGATGTGCGGGACGATTCCGGAGAGGCTGCGCCGATTTCATCGCAGGCGAAGTCTGGAGCTTCCGATCCGATGGCTATCTCGCTTGTCCCGTTCGAACGGCAACTCGCGGATTTTGGCGAGGCATGCAGGGCGGGAAGAGCGCCGTCGTGCTCGGGTGTGGAAGGATATAAGGCGCTGCAACTGGTGAAGAGTATCTATAAGTCATGCGCCGAAGGGAAGAATGTCCAGCTAGAGCCGGTGGTGTTTTAGTCTTGTTTGAATACGGCGGTTGATTCAGTTCTTCCCTTTGGGGCGTTGGCTTCGAACTGCTACCAGTCTGTGAGCGTACCATCGAGTTTACGGTTGATGGGCAGATAGGCGCGCTGATAGGGGTACTTCGCGGCGAGGGTTTCGTCGAGATCGACGCCGAGACCGGGCGCATCACCGGGATACATCAGGCCATCCTTGAATGTGTAGTGATGCGGAAAGACCGCGTCGGTTTCGTCGGTGTGCGGCATGTGTTCCTGAATGCCGAAGTTGTGAATGGCGGTGTTGAAGTGCAGCGCTGCAGCCATGCATATTGGCGACAGGTCGGTGGCGCCGTGGCAACCGGTGCGCACGTGATAGAGTTCGGCGAAATCCGCGACCTTCTTCATTTGTGTAAGGCCGCCGCCATGCACGATAGTCATGCGGATGTAGTCGATCCACTGATTGCGAATGAGGTCGTGCGCATCCCAGATGGAGTTGAACACCTCGCCCACGGCGATGGGTGTGGTGGTGTGTTCGCGAATGACTTTGAAGCCCTCTTGCAGCTCGGCGGGGCTGGGATCTTCAATCCAAAAAAGGTGGAACGGCTCGAGCTCTTTGCCTAGCCGGGCGGCCTCAATGGGCGTGAGGCGATGATGGCAGTCGTGGAGCAAATGCAGATCGTCACCGAAGACTTCGCGAACCCGCTCAAACAGCTTGGGAACCTGGCGCAGATACGGCTCGGTGGACCACTCGTATTCTGATGGCAAGCCGCGCTCAGCCGGCTCGTAGCGGCCCGCATGCTTTGCGACTCCATAGGTGGCAGCGAGGCCGGCGACGCCGCTCTGGACGCGGATGGCCTTGTAGCCCATCTCCTTGTGCAGCGCGACGTCTTCCAAGGCGTGATCGATGTCTTTTCCGAAGGCGTGCGCATAGGTGAGTACGCCATCGCGGCTCTTGCCGCCGAGCAGATTGTAGACGGGCGTGTTGAGTGCTTTGCCCTTGATGTCCCACAGAGCGATGTCGACGGCGCCGATGGCCGCCATGGTGACCGGGCCACGCCGCCAATACGGTCCGCGATAGAGATACTGCCAGATGTCCTCTGTTTGAAAGGGATCGCGACCGATGATGCAGGGAATCACGTGGTCCGTGAGATAGCTGGCCACGGCGAGTTCGCGGCCGTTGAGCGTGCCGTCTCCGAGCCCGTAAATGCCTTCGTCGGTCTCAATCTTCAAGGTGATGAAGTTGCGTCCCGGCGAGGTGATGTTCACGTGCGCATTCGTGATTTTCATTCCGGCAAGTGCTCCTGGGATTCAATGATAAGCATTGGGGTTGCGGTGCGGCGCTACTGATTGACGCCGCTGGCGAGAAAGCCGCCATCGACGGCGATCACTTCTCCGGTGACAAAGGAGGCGGCTTCCGATGCAAGGAAGATCGCTGTCCCGGCCAATTCGCGCGCTTTGCCGAAGCGGTGCATGGGAGTGCGCATTGCGAGTTCTTCGCCGCGAGGCGTGCCTTGGATGAAGGATGCATTCAGCGGCGTGGGAAATATGCCGGGGGCAATGGCGTTGACGTTTACGCCGCTCTGGGCGAGTTCGACGGCGAGAACCTTGGTGAGCGAGGCCACTGCGGCCTTGCTGGCCGAGTATGCGGCGACTCGGGAGAAGGCTACGAACGAACTGAGCGAAGCAATATTGATGATGCGTCCGTAACCCGCGCGCACCATGGTCGCGCCGAAGATCTGGCAGGCGCGCAGCGTGCCGGTGAGGTTGGTCTCCATGACACGCGACCAGTCCGCTTCGTCGGCTTCAAGAGTGGGCGACATGCTGGTGATGCCAGCAGCGTTTACCAGGATGTCGACCTTGCCGAACTCCTTGAGCACAGCGTCGTGCAGGGCCTGGATGGAAGCGCGGTTAAGCACGTCGCTGGTGACACGGAGCGAGCGCCGGCCCAGGGCCTCGATTTCGGCGGTTACCTGCTCCACCTGCGCAGGCCGGCGCGAACTGGGCACTACGTCGGCGCCGGCTTCCGCGAGGCCGATCGCGATGGCGTGGCCGAGTCCGGTGGTGCCGCCGATGACGACGGCGACTCGGGATTTCAAATCGAATAAACTTTGGCTCATGAGTGAAGTTTCCTGCTGCTATTTAATTCGCGTCGCAAAGTATACATAGATAACAATAGCGAGTGGTGCGCATGATTACAAGTATTTGAGTGCTGCCATCGCTGCCGACGGTGAGAAGCATGCGCAATTCTGCGAGATGAGAAGCGCCCTGATCGGTCCACAATGCGCGAAGACCTTCTCCTTTCAAAGCATTCAAAATCATGAAGATGAACCTGTGGAGAGGAGAGTATTCTTGACATGAGTTCGTCGCGGAGAATAAATTCGCGTCGAACAGTAAATGCGATTCAGCCGCTTTCTGACCGAACTTCCGCTTCGACGGAGGGTCTGCCAGTTGGGCGTTATTGACGATCCGGTATTGCGCGTTTGCGCTCGGATGGGAATGCACTTTTGGAGTGTGAAGGAGAGATGGACATGATTGCCAATGGCCGGCGTAATTTTTTAAAGCAAGCAGGATTGATGGCGCCTGTCGCCATGATGGCCGGGTTGCCGGAGGGGGCGATGGCCCTGGGCGGCCAAGGCCGCTTGATTGAAGATGCGGTGCTGCCCGCGCAGGCCGAGGAGGCGCCCAAGAATCACATCAAGTTCGCGGTATGCGGCATGAGCCACGACCATATTTACGGAATGGTGGGCGCGATCCAGCGTGGCGGCGGCGAACTGGTGGCGATCTGGGGCGGCGAGGAAGACAAACTGGCCGGTTTCAAGAAGCGCTTCCCAGACGTGAAGTTCGTCAAGACACAGGACGAGATTTTGAACGACACCTCGATTCAACTGGTGCTGAGTTCGCAGATTGCCAGCGAGCGCGCTCCGCTTGGAGTGAAGGTGATGAAGCACGGCAAGGACTTTTTGGCCGACAAGCCCGGCATCACCACGCTGGAGCAACTGGCCGAGGTGCGCAAGACGATTGCCGAGACCAAGCGGATCTACGGGATCATGTACAGCGAGCGGTTGGAAGTGAAAGCGGCGGTCTACGCGGGAGTTCTGATTCAGCAGGGCGCGATCGGCAAGGTGATTCAGACGATCAACATTGCGCCGCATCAGATTTTCCAAAAGGGCGGCGTGGCCGGCGGCGCAGGTGGACGGCCTGATTGGTTCTGGAACCCAGACCAGTACGGCGGCATTCTGTGTGATATTGGCTCGCACCAGGTGGATCAGTTCCTGTACTACACGGGATCGAAGCAGGCAGAGGTTGTGGCGTCGCAAATTGCCAACGTGCGGCATCCGGAACATCCGCGGTTTCAGGATTTCGGCGACATGATGCTGCGCGGAGACCGGGGCCTGGGCTATGTGAAGCTGGATTGGTTTACGCCGGATGGACTGGGGACGTGGGGTGATGGACGGCTGTTCATTCTGGGGACCGATGGCTACATCGAAGTGCGCAAGTATACGAATGTGACCGTGAGCCACCAGGGCAACAACCTGTTCATCGTGGACAAGAATCAGGCGCGCTACATCGACTGCAACAATATGCCGCTGCCGTTTGGGCCGCAGTTTGTTACGGACATTGTGAATCGCACGCATGTTGCGCAGGATCAGGAGCAATGCCTGCTGGCGGCGGAGCTGGTGATCAAGGCGCAGAAGAATGCGAAGTTTGTGACGCTGAAGGATTAGGGAGTCGGTGTAGATTCCGTTGCCCCATCCTTTCGCCAGTAGCAAGGCGAAAGGATGGGGCACGGGGCCTTATCGATGACGTATGGAGAACATCATGGGCAACGTGCAGAAGAGTAAGGTTTCGCGACGCGGGTTTTTGAAGACCGGGCTGGGCGCGGCGGCGGCGATTGGGTTTCCGACGATTGTGCCCTCGATTGTGCTGGGACAGTATGCGCCGAGCAAGCGCATCAACGTTGGCGCGATCGGCGTGGGGCGCATCTCGCGGGTTCACGACATGCCCTCGATACTGCAGTACGATCGCGCAAAGATCATGGCAGTTTGCGATCTGGATGCGCATCGCGTGGAAGACGGCAAGAAATTTGTCAACGACTACTACGCGAAGAAGACGGGCAGTGCCTACGATGGCGTGACCGGCTATGCGAATTATCACGAGTTGCTGGCGAACAAGGATATCGATGCGGTCGTAGTGAGTACGCCGGACCACTGGCACTCGCTAATTGGCGTGGACGCGGTGCGGGCAGGCAAGGATGTGTATTTGCAGAAGCCGGCGTCGCTGACGATCGCCGAGGGCCGCGCGCTTAGCAATGCGGTGCAGGCTTCGGGACGGATTTTGCAGGTTGGCAGCCAGCAGCGTTCGACGGTCCAGTTCCGCTACGCGGCAGAATTGGTGCGCAATGGGCGCATCGGCGATTTGCAGCGCGTGGAAGTGGGCTTGCCGGGCGACCCGGCGGGCGGCGACAAAACGCCTTCAACTGCGCCCGACTGGTTCAACTACGAGATGTGGCTGGGCGAGACGCCGTATGTTTATTACACTGTGGACCGCGTGCATCCGCAGACGGGATACGACCGGCCGGGATGGCTGCGCTGCAGGCAGTTTGGCGCCGGCATGATTACCGGCTGGGGAGCGCATCACATCGACAGCGCGCACTGGGGCATGAATACGGAATACACGGGCCCGGTGGAAATTTGGGGCCATGCGGAGTTTCCGAATCAAGGACTGTGGGACGTGCATGGACCGTTCAAGACTGAGGCGCTGTATGCAAACGGCGTGCAGATGAGCGTGAGCGGCGACTACACGAACGGGATCAAATTCTACGGATCGAAGGGTTGGATCTTTGTTTCGCGCGGCAATGAGCAGGTCACGAAGAGCGATCCGCTGGCGAGGCTGAATGATACGACGGCGCTGGCATCAAGCGATCCGAAGATTATCAAGAGCGTGATTGGGCCGGACGAGATTCATCTGTATGAGAGCAAGGAACAGCACGGCAATTGGCTGGACTGCATCATCAGCCGCAAAGAGCCGATATCGCCGGTGGAGATGGGGCATCGGGCGTGCTCGAGTTGCCTGCTTCACGATTTGGCGATGGTACTGAAGCGCAAGCTTTACTGGGATCCGGTGCTGGAGCGCTTCAAGAATGACGACGAGGCCAACAGCATGCTGCATCGCCCGCAGCGCGCACCCTATTTGTTTTCGTAGAGAAAGGGAATCATGATTTCGAGACGCGATGCTCTGGTTGGGTTGCTGGCGATGCCGAGCGGTCTGAGTGCTTTTGCCGCGGCTGCCGACGAGAAGAAAGTTCTTGGGCCAACGGTGTTTCATTGGGACGAGATGAAGGCGGTGAAAACGGAGAAGGGCGAAGTGAGGTCGCTCTGCAAGACGCCCACGGCGACAGTGGACGAGTTGGAGATGCACATAACGACGCTGAATCCAGGGCTCGAATCGCATCCACCGCACAGGCACGTGAATGAGGAACTGATCATTCTGCGCGAGGGCGAGTGCGAGACACTGTCCGATGGCAAGTGGGTGAAGGTGGGTCCGGGTTCGGTGGTTTTCAACGCATCGAACAGCCTGCACGGGTTCCGGAATATTGGAACGACGCCGGCAACCTATCACGTGATCAACTGGAGCCCGAACAAGGACATGGCCGCGAAGAAGTAATTTTCGTCAGCGGCTCAGGGCATCTTCTCCATCATGCTGGCGCGGTCAAGAACCGCAAGCAGGGCGTAGTAGTTGTCCACGAGAAAACCCTCGTAGCCATGCGCGCCGCCTTGCCAGTCTTTCCAATCGTTGGTGAGGCCGTTGGCTGCGCGGCCTGAAAAGCCCTGCCGCTCGAACGCCTCGAGCATGGGCATAAGCATTTTGTCGGCCTGGTCCTTTTCGCCGAGTTGGTAGAGAGCGGCCATGGTGAAGTATGCGAAACAGGCTGTGGCGCCGCCGTTTTCATACTTCTCAAAGCCATCGCTGCCGTCCTCTTTTACCGGACCGCCAAAGCGCGGGTCGAGATCGACATAGTCGGCGCGGCGGATGGGGACGAGATTGCCGGGAAGGCCAAGCGTGAAGTTGCGGTAGCCCACGCTGTCCATTTTGAGCAGGATCTTGTCCATAGCCTGCCGCGCCTGCTCTCCATTGATAAGTCCGTAGCGCACCGCGATGCCATTGACGAAGGGGAAGTAATAGTTGTGCCGCTGTCCGTCGGCGCTTCTCCAGCCGGCCAGAACTCCGGCGGATGGATCGAGGAATGCGGGGGCGTAAGCTTCATGAATCTGCTGGGCGCGCTGGCGATATTTTTTGGCATCGGCCGTTTCTCCAACGCGATCGGCGAGTGCGGCCATGCTGCGCAGCGCGCGATAGGCAAGCGCGTTGGCATACGCGTCCTGATGGCCGAATCCGATGGTGTCCCACCAGTTGGACGGACGCACGGCGATCTTTTCGGGCCAGGTGCCGGAGTTGCCACTGACCGGGTATTCGAGCAACGGGCTGCCGTCGGCGTTCCCGACGGTCATGCTGTCGGCCCACTTGCGCAGGCCCTTGTAGTTTTGGCGCAGCCAATGCTCGTCGTGGGCGCCGTCCACGTAGTCGTAGGCCGAGATCAGCAGCGAGGGATAGACATCGAGGAAGACATAAGGCCCGGTGGAATCGGAGGAGGCGGCAGGCGCGTCGAACATTTTGTAACCGGGCATGCCGTAGGCGAGAAAGCCGCCGAGATAACGGTCGAGAGTGTCGCGAACCAGGTCGAGCGCGGTGAGCCCCTTAACCAACTCCGGCGTGTAGCGCGCCATGTCGGCGTATTCATAAACAGTGAAGGCGCAAGGGTCGCTGGCCGCATGGTTGGCGAGAACATGCAGTTCGGCGTGCTGCTGGAATACATCGAGGAAATCGCGACGGAAGCCGTCAAAGCGGGCATCGTTGGCAAGCATGCCGGGAATCGCTGGGTAGATGGCGGCGGTTTCAAGCGTGTAGTCAAGCGACCTGTGCGCTGCGGTCGCGGCTGGGAAAGTGACGGTGACAAAGGCGACGGGGTCGCGACGGGCATCGTAGTGCAGCGCGGCGGCACTGTCCCCGGCGGCAAAGATGCGCAGGGAGCCCATGCCGGGCAGATGCAGGACAGCCGGCAATGCGACATCGCCCTTGGGCGTTACGTGGCCAAGCAAAGTTGCGTGCGCCACGTTGGGATCGAATTTTAGAGTCAGGTCGCGCGAGGCCGCGCTGGAGCGGAAGAAGCTGCGCATCCGCAGCGTATTGGCGTCGCAGCGCATCTCCCAAACCGGGTGCCCGGGATCGGTGCTGAGGGCGTAGCTTATCCAACCGTCGCGCACGCTTACCGTGTATTGATCGGGCGAACGGCCTGCATCCACGATGGGACTGGCGCGGAAACTGCTGTGCTGGAGCGAGTCAACGCTGAGGGCGCTGAGTCCCGGCTGGCGCGCGTCGAAGGCGACGCGTATCGAGGGTGTCTCGTTTGCAAGCAGGTTGGGCGCGGGGCTCTGCGCATGAGCGAGGGCTGCGGCTGACAGTGCGACGAGAGTCAATGAGGCGCGAAGAGTGATGCGGCATGACATGTGGAGTAGATCTCCTGTTCCGGTGCGAGGCCGGATGAATTATATCGCTCCTGAGGGTCTTTATCTCTAACTGATGGGCGTGAGTAGATCCTGCGGGAGAGTGCTGAGTTCCGAGTTATAAGATAGCGTGAGGATTCAAGCAGGCGTCGAATGTGCCGCACTGTTTCAAAGCTGATGGTTGTCAAGAGGGTTCCCAAGCGTGATTCCACGGATGCCACGAGCGGTGTTGATTGTCACGCTGGCTTTGCTTGCGACTGCTGGAAGGACTCTGCCGGCGCAGGCCCATTACGCAGACGATGGCGGAACGAGCGCCGCCGCGAGTTGGCGGAGCGCGGTCGAACACGTCGCCGCCAAGGCTCCGGACGCACGCATTCTGGTGCTGGATATAGGCAGCGGACGCTTGCTCGCCTCTGCCCGTCTGGCTGAGGCTGGCCGCACGCTCGCGACTCCGGGCTCGACGCTGAAACCGCTGATCCTCTACTACGCTCTGCGGCTCGGGCGGTGGAATCCGGAACACAGGGTTGCGTGCGGAAGGCAAATGCGGATTGGCACTCACCAGCTCAATTGTGCACACCCGGCGGCGGACCCCATGGATGCGGAGCAGGCGCTTACCTGGTCCTGCAACTCGTACTTTGCGGAGTTGGCCGGAGGGTTTACGCCAGGAGAGTTGCACAGAGCGCTCAGTGGGAGGGGATTGCTGGCGGCCACGGGGCTGGCAAATGAAGAGAGCGTGGCGGATTTTCGCGAGCCTCAGACGCGAGTACAGAATCAGCTTGCGGCGTTGGGCGTGGAGGGAATTCGGATTACGCTGCCGGAGTTGGCGGAGGCTTACCGTTCGCTGGCGATTGAATTGAAGGCGCATCCGGAGACTCCGGCGGCGAAGGTTGTGGGTGCAGGGCTGGCGGACTCAGCCAGCTTCGGCATGGCGGGCGCGGCATCGCTGGGCGGTGTGCCGGTTTCAGGAAAAACAGGCACTGCGGTCGCGGAAGGCGGCGGCGTGACGCACGGCTGGTTTGTTGGACTCGCGCCGGCACAGGCGCCGACTTTGGTTGTTGCGGTTTATGTGCCAGTGGGACGCGGTTCGGATGCGGCTCAGGTGGCGGCGGGTCTGCTCGCGCTCTCGCCCATGAGGAAGCCGTGAGGTACGCCCTTCTGGCTGTTTGCCTGGCTGCGGCCTGCGCGCATTCGACTGCGCAAACAGCTCCTCGCAACGTGATTCGCGTGGGCGTGTGGACGCTGTGGCACGACAAGCAAGTGGCCGTTACGCCGCTTGCTGGAGCAACACTTCGGCCTTGCACGACATGTAAGGCGCAGCCACTGGCGGAGCTTGCGGTGCGGGTAAAAGATGCCGGGATCGCGTGGATAGACAGGAGCGGCCACGCACGCGCGGCGACGGAAATACTACTTGCCGGTCGTTATCGCCTGGATGCGCATCGAGAGCAGTTGACTCTGAGGTATCCGCTGAGGATTACGGCTGTGGCGGGTGCGCTAGTGCTGAGCGCGACGATGCCGGTGGAGCGGTATGTTGAGCTTGCCGTGGCTGCCGAAAGCGGTGCGGCGGATGGGCCGGAATCGCGCAAGGCTCTGGCGGTTGTGGCGCGCAGTTTTGCACTCGGTCCCTCGCATGGGCACACCGCCTTCGACGTGTGCGACTCGACGCATTGCCAGTGGGTACGATGGCGCACGATGCCCGAAGCTTATGCAGCCACGCTGGCAACTGCTGGGGAGAGCTTATGGTTCCACGGCAGCCGTACCGGGGCTTACTTTCACCAAAACTGTGGAGGCCGCACGGCGGCTGCTTCAGAGGTTTGGCCGGGGCGCGTCGGAAATGGGCCTTTGCTTTCGCGCGCCGATAATTACTGCCAGCGTGCGGGATCGAGCGAGTGGTCGGCAACACTGACCCACAGAGAGTTGACTCTGGCGCTGGCTGCGGCAGGGCTGGCCGCGCCGGAATGGAAAAGCCTGAATGTTGTGCGCCGTGGCGAGTCAGGCCGTGCCGTGACATTGCGCGTTGGCTCTGCGGAGATTTCGGCGGAGAATTTTCGATTGGCAGTGGGGCGCAGCCTGGGATGGAACCGGATTCGCAGCAACTGGTTTGAGGTTTCGCCGCAGGGCGATGAGTTTCTGTTTCATGGGCGCGGGTCGGGGCACGGCGTTGGTCTTTGCCAAGTAGGAGCTGCGGAGATGGCGCGCGCTGGCCTCGGGTACCGCGAGATTCTCGCGCAATATTTTCCAGGTGCGACCGAGGCGGAGGAGACGACCGGCGCGGCCTGGCAGTGGTTGAGCGGACGGGGCTTCACGCTGGAGACAAGCGAGGCTGCGGACTCTGTTTACTTGCCACGTCTGGCGGAAGCGCTGGCCGAAGCGAGGAATCGCAGCGGGCTGAGTCCGCACGCTGCGCTTACGGTGCGGGCGTTTCGCTCTACGCCGGCCTTTCGCGATGCAACACTTGCGCCGGGATGGGTGGCGGCCTTCACAGAGGGGGAATTGATTGCCGCACAGCCGCTGCGCATTCTGGCTGTGCGCAAGCTTCTTGCAGGTGTCATGCGGCACGAATTTTTGCACGCGTTGGTGGAAGAACAGGCAACTGCGAACGCGCCGCTTTGGCTGCGCGAGGGGCTTGTGGAGGCGTGGTCGGGCGATGCGCACCGATTGCGGAAGCCGGTGCTGACTCCCGAGCAGGCCGGCCAGAAGCTGGCTCATGCGGAAAGCGAGGCAGAGTCGACAGCGGCGCACGAAGCTGCCGGCTGGTACGCGGCGCAACTGCTTGACCGCTACGGGCGGGCGCAGGTGCTGGAGTGGCTGCGAAGTGGCGTTCCCGAGAGGGCGTTAGCGATCCTCCTGTGACGGCAACTTGACGGAAGACTCTTTGTCATCGTCGGGCGGGCCGACGAGCACGGGAATCTGCACTTCTTCGGCGGGCGGTTGCTGGCCGCCAAAAAGTACAGCCAGCCAGCCGAGCAGCAGAATCCAGATGCTCATCCTCAACAGGCTAGCTATGCCCAGTTTTAGTTCCACGAGCCAGGTCTGCGTGGTGAATGTTCCAATAACGAGCAGTCCTGCCAACGCCCAACCGATCTCCGCAACGAGCACGCCGGCCCACCATCGCCAGTTGTGCAACACTTTCAGAATCCCCCGCCACGGTAGACGAAGACCCCACGGCGCAGAAGACGCTGCCCACGGAATGACTAACGGCGGCAGAACTAGCCAGCTCAGTGTCCACTTTAATATTGGGTGGGGCAGCAGTTCGATCGATGCAAGAGCAGCAACTGCCAGTACGATCCAAATCAGCATCGAAAGTGTACCCCATACCAGCCCGACACGCCTTCCACCGGTGCTAAGCAGAGAACGCAGAAGCCCTGCCGGTAAAACCAGCGCCGCTATCGAAAATATCGAGCCCACCGCAAAGGAGAAGACCGCCTGGAGCGTGGAATCAATGGGCAGAAGATACGTCAGTATTTGACTTACCAGCGTGAACAGGAGGGTCCAGCCAAGCATTGCCCCAATCCATCTGCGGCTGTCCAGAAGGCGCTTGAACAACTCCTGATCGAGCCCGTTTTCCTCGGGCTCCAGTTGCTGGCCGCCGAAAATCACTGCAAACCAGCCGAGCAGCAGGACCCAACTGCCCACCGCTAGTAGATAAGTGGCACTCACCTTCAGCGCCACGTGCCATAGCTGCGCGTGCACTGTGCCGCTGGGCTCGCCGGCAAAGAAGCAGCCTGGCAAGGCGACTGCTACCAACGCCGCGAGCAATACACCCGCCCACCAGTGCCAGTTCCACAGGAACCGTATCATCCTTCGCCAGGGCAGCCGCCAGCCCCACTGGGCGGAGGCAGACGCGTAGACAATCAATTTGCCGGGCACTGCGACCCAGCGCAGAAGCCACTCCACAATGCCTAGCCAAAGTGAGATGTGCTCAAATGTAAACAGCTTTGCGCGTAAGCTTGCCGGGGCCTGGGAATTCAGGTAGCCCGCCCACTGCGGAATCTGGTCGTCGCACCAGTCGAGAACGGCCCAGCAGGCCGCGCCGATAGCGACCCAAACCAGCAGCGAGATTGCGCCCAACACCAATTTGACGCGCTTGCCATCGTCGTCCGCGAAGCTGCGCACCGTGCCGGCCTGCAACTCGAAAACTGAGATTCCCAACAGCAACGGCACCAGCAGCGAGAGCGCTACCTGCCAGACGTGCTTGTCGGGCAGGCGCGTCCAGGCGAGGCCCACCAGAATCAGCAGCGGGGTACCCACAAGCTGCGCAACGACCCATGTCCAGCGAAGGCGTAGACGATGGAATAACTCTCTGAATAGACTCACGGCTGCACCTCAAGCGTTGCGGGATAGGTGGTTGTTTCCACGTTGGGCTGATACATGGGCCCAGCCTGCGCCGGGCTGATAGCGAACCTTCCCGGGTTTACCACCTTGAGCAGGTAGACATACTCGCGGCGGCTGTTGAATTCGGTGTTGAAGAATGCGGCGCGGTCGTCGTGGAACTCCTTGCGCGTGTACAAATCAGCCCACCACGAGGGCTTGCTGTTCAGAGTGTAAAGGCCGGTGTCCGGCAGGAATTCCGCCCCTGCCGGAATGGGATCTTCGGCGAGCAGGTAGTTCCATCCGGATCCGTTCAGCGCGAGTCTCACGGCCACAATATCGCCCACATGCACAGGGCCTTTCAATGGGGCCAAGTCGTAGGTAATCGGGTCAGTGGGTTTGGGCTGCTTCTTCTGGAGCAGATAGTAGTCGCGGGTGATGTTGAGCGCGAGTTTGCCCTGCTGGAATTGCCGCTGATCGGCGGAATACCAGGAGCTCTCAGCAGACCAGTATGTGATGCCGTTGCCGCTCTTGCGGATGGTCACCTGGCCGCCGGCACCCACCTGCGCGGCGGGAACCTTGATGCGCCACGGCTGGGCGAATCCATCCCCCGCGCCGAAGTGCTGCTTGCCCACGGTGACGCCGTTGACCAGTACTTCGACGTCAGAGGTGTTGGCAAGTTCGCCGCTTAGGGACAGGTAGTCGGTGAGTCCCTGGATGACCATGGCGGTTTGCTTGGTCGACTCCCAGTAATCTCCGCTCCGGTGCTCTCCGAGCCACACCGCAGCTTTGGGCAGCAAGCCGCTTGACCGATCCTGCCGCACCAGCAGTTTAAGTGCGAAGGCCGTGGTTTCAGCAGAGGTGTCATCCCAGTAGTCGAGCAGGCCATCATAAGCGCCTGACCAATACGCTTCGGAATCTGTGACTTTGGCCTTCTTCTCAAGCAGGACGGCTGCGTCTTTGGCGCGGCTGTCACCCGCGGCATCGAGCGCCAGGCCAGCGAGGGCAAGGCCTTCGTCGCTCAGTTTGCCGCGGCTGTCCCACACTTTGTTGAACGCATCTTTGGGTACGCCGCCGGTTGTTGCCAGCGAATAAACTACATAGGCGCGAAGTTCGGGAACCATGTCAGGGTGCGCGGCGAGTGCGGCGACGAGCCACCCGCGAGCCTGATTGAAGTTGTAGGTCCTGATGTTGTAGCCGGCGTCTTTGGCCTGGCCGAGGCCGCTGACCACGTACGCGGTCATAAAGACGCGGCTCGGATCGTCAGGCCACCAGCCCCAGCCGCCGTCTTGATGCTGGAAGCTATTGAGCCGGTCGATGCCTGCATTGACCATGTTGTTGAGCGAGACGCGATCGATGGGCGACTTGAGATGGAGCTTATCCAGCGCCTGCGCCACAATCAAATCGGGCAGGAAACTGGACATGGTCTGCTCGGTACATCCCCACGGATAGCTGGTGAGGTAATCGAGCGCTTCGAAGACCGTACCCGCCACACTCGGCGCCACTGTGACCGTCAAGCCCCTGGTTCCAGCGTCGGAGTTGCCCGGATAACTGTAGGACCACTGATTCTGTCCCGTTCCTGAAAAAACCACGCCTGAGCCGGCTACCCGCTGCTTGACGCCAAACGGCAGCACGGGCAGCGTCATCTCCAGCGCGTCGGATTCCTCATTGGTGAGCGCCTTGGCCGTGAGTACGGTATTGCCGGTGGCGTGCGCCTTCACCCTCCAATCCACGTAGCTCTCACCCTTGGCGGGGATGTTTACCTTTTGCGTTTGGCCGCCGACGACCTCCAACCCCTGCACATCCAAGGCAAAGGTCACTTCTTTGGCCGTCTCGAGATAGTTGTGGGCAATCACGCGCAGAGTGGCTTCATCGCCCTGGCGGAAGAAGCGCGGCGCGGCCAGCCGCACTATCAGATTCTTGCGGACCAGAACACGCGTCACCGCGCCGCCGGCCTTGCTGTTGTCGGTGATGGCGCGGATGGTTGTACGCCACGTAGTCAGAGCGTCAGGAAAGTTGAACTCGACGCGCGCGTGACCGTCGGGACCGGTATGGACGTTGGGATTCCAATACGCGGTGTCGGGAAAGGCCTTGCGCACCTTGGGCACAACCAGGTCCGAACCGGGCTTCACCTGCGCCAGGCGCGGATGGAAAACCCCATTCGCCAATTGCGCCAGCAACGGGCTTTTCAATCCCGCCTCGCCGGAGAAGAAATACTCGAAGGAAGTCTGCGGTTCGAGCGAGACGTAGCGCTTGGGATAGAAGGAAGCGACGATATCGCCGCTGGTGTCTTGCCGGACGGAATACAGGGCTTCGTCCACCTCGCCAAAGCTGAGTTCCGCTTCAACCGGCTTGTTTTGGTAGTCGACCACCATCACATCGAAGCTTCCCTTTTCGCCGGGCAAATACTTTGGTTTGCTGGGCGTGGCGGTAACGGTGAGCGTCCGCTCCACCAGCGGGACTTTGAGGCTCTTCTGCGCGGTAATCACCTGGTTGTCGTGGACAATCATGGCGCTGATAACGAGATTGGGTTGTGCGAGTTTGGTGATGGGTATGTCGAAAGCAAAGCTCGCGCTGGTTGCGTGGATCAACTGGCGCGACTGCTCGCTGTCGCCCTCCGCGGTCACAACGGCCCATGCCTCAGGAAGACCCGTAACCAGCAACAAGTGCGCTGTGTCGCCCACTTGGTAGCTCTTCTTGTCGGCGACGATTTGCGCCTGGGTATTCTGGTTGTAAAACTCGCCCGCGCCGTTCCATATCCAGACCCAGGTGTGGCCCTCGACGGTGCGTTTCTCAGGAGTTTGGGCGCTCGCGGTCACCTGAAAATCGCCAGTGCCTGTCCCGATGGGTAAGTCCACCTGCGCAGTTCCGTCCGCTCCGGTGGTCGCATCGCGGCTGGTCACAGGCGTTTCCGAGCGCTGGTGCGTGGTGGAATCCCACTTTTCCAGATTGACCGTGATGTGCACCGGCGTCTGTACCGGCTTGTTTTCGTAGTCCAATGCGGTGACCTTGACCCGAACCGGCTCTCCGCTCTTTGACACGTAACTTGCCGGCTCCACATTTACCCGGAATGACCCATAGGTGGCCAGCACAGTCGAATGCCCGCTGACTTCGCGGTTGGCTGCGTCGGTTACGCGCGCCTCAACGCGGTAGTCCTGATCGCTGTGTTTGCCATCGATGGAAGTTGGCAGCGTCACCGTGAGGCGGCCGTTGGCATCCAGCACGCCATCGTGCTCCTGCTGTTCGGTTTCGTCATAGGAGACATCGGATTCATCAGAGTTCTCCGCCGAATCTGCGCCGCTGTCATCAGACTCATCCTCGCCCCACCAATAGTGCTGCGAGGTATGCACAACATATTTGACTTTGGCGTTGGCCACCGGCTCGCCAAAAAAGTAGCGCGCCTCAATGATTGCCTGGATCGGGTTGCCCTGCAGCACACGCTGAGCAACGGGCTTCACGGTCACCTGGTACTCCGGCTTCCTATATTCCTCCACATAGAAGCTGCCGTCGCCTGCGTTCTGGCCGTTTTTCAAAAGGGCAATGCTGTAAAACCCAAGCTCAGCATCGGCTTCGAGAGTAAGGTCGACTGCCACAGTCCCATGGGCGGAAACAGGTTCATCCTTGTCGAGCACTTGCTTGCCATCGGTGCCGGTTACGCGCATGTGCACCGTGCTGTCTTCGGGCAGGTCAAGCGCATCGCCGATCTTTCGCCGAAGCACGGCCTTGATGTGCACGGTATGTCCCGGCCTGTACACGGGCCGGTCGGTGTAAATGTAAGACGAAAGATCGGTGCGGCTGTTCGCTCCAAATCCATAACTCCAGGGCGTGACGATGGCCGTGTCGGCGCCGTGCTGGGCCATGAGCCAAACCCTCTCCGGCTCCGCACCTTGCGCCGTCATCCTGAGCGAGGCAAATCCGTCGCTGCCGGTCTTGCCCGAGGACTGCAAGTGGCCGCCGGCCCACAACACCACGTCGGCGTTGTCTACCGGAGCGCCTGTCTTGCGGTCAGCTACATACAGGTTGGCCTGGCCGTTGGCGGAGCGGTCCACAAGGGCAATGCTGGTGACGATGGCGACCGTATAGGCTTTGTACGTTCCCTCAGTAGCCTCGATAAGGTAGACGCCCGCGCCCAGGCCGTCGATGGGCAATTGCTGTGTTTCGCTCACCAGCACCGGTGGCGTCTCGAGCTTCCAGCGGGCGACAAGCTGACTCTCGTTCAGCAGCGGAATTCGCGCAAATTCGGCCGCACCGACGACCCGGCTGCGCTTGCCCAGCTTGCCCTGCTGCTCGCGGAAACTGTCGCGCGCCTCATCGGTAAACTGGCTCCGGAAGAACCGCCGCACGCGCCACCAAAGATGCGCTTTGAAGTCATGCAGCCGTTCGAGCAGGGTCTTCTGGTCAATCTGCTCATCTGGCGACGAACTCTGCACACCGAAGCTGTGCAGGTCTTTGAGCCCGGCGAAGAACTTCTCGGGATCGCGCACCTGGTAGACGCGAAACTCCAGAGCCGGAACGTTTCGGGCGAAGAGCTGGATCTTCACGCTTTCGCCCGGCGCAAAGGTGCGCGTGGTGGAAAGTGAAAACGAGCGTGGTGCGTCCTTGGCCGCGGCCGGCAGTGCGGCGCAGATAAGAAGCAGTAAACCTGCCAACAGAAGCGGCTTGCTGAGCTTCATTGCATTCCTCGCAAAATATTCCAGCGGAAAACACCGAGAAAGTTTGGGTTGGCGGGCAGAGGCCGCCATTGCGGTTGCGGGTGGTCGAGCAGTTCAGCCAATGACACGCGTCGTAACTCGCCGGGCTTTTGATGGTTGGGACCGGTGTGATAAGCCACTGCCGCCTGCCCGCCGATACGGGTCACAATCATAGAGTGCCAAGGTGACGATTGTCCGAATTGGCGGTAGAACAGCAGGTCCCCCGGCTCGGCCTGGCGAACGTCCCGGCTCACAAAATAGGCGTTTCTCTCCACCAGCGTGCGGGCGTCGGCAAACTGGGCAAACGCTCCGTTGGATGCGTCCGCGGCTTCAAAGCTGCCGGGCCGCACCCGGAACAACCCTGCTCCGAGAGGTGTGTTGGGGTAGTGCCAGGCGCGAATCTCCCCTGGCAGGGCTGAAACTTCAATGCCAGTGGATTGAAACCAGGTATCGTCGTGGCGCTTGAGCGCCTCGCGGTAGGCATAACGCAGCAGGCTGGCGCAGTCTGTGATTTCGGCAGGTACCTGATCCTTGGGACGAACAGTCTGGAAGTCGGCAATCAGCGTAAACCAGCGGCGAAATGCCTGCTTGTCCGCTGGATCGCCGAGGCGCAGAAAGTCCGGTGTTCCATCGCCAAAGCGGTCATTCCATCCGCTTGATGCCATTGCAGGATTGCTACGCGCTGATACAGTACTTCTTGCTCCCCGATGCCGGACGCGATGATGCAGAAGAGCCGCGCCGCAGGTCAATATGAACAGGACTGCCAGTACAAACAACACCGTCGGCAATCGTCGTCTGAAATCTGCGCTCACAGGAGGGAGTCTCGAAAGTATGCTCCCATCGTAACGCGGAGCCGGCCTTAATTGGGCGTGTCCTTTTGAAGATTGATTAGAACAATCCGTTGTGCCGGCAAAAAGCCTAGTCAATCACTGGCCGCCTAAAAGGTTCGAGCCTGGCGCAGTCTGACTGCATCCAGCACTGGACGCCGGGGCGGCAAGATCGGCGATGATGGCGGCGTTGAGAACCTGCAGCATGGCCGCCTGGGCCTGTCCCCAGATGGGATGTGCCGGGCACCACGACTTCCTGCCGCAGGACTTGCCGTCCATCATGCACACGTTCAGATAGATGGGCCCATCGATGGCTTCAATCACTTCGCGTATCGACGCCTTGCGACCGCGAGACAGAATCTGAAAGCCGCCGAATTGTCCACGCCGGGAAGAGACCAGATCGGCCCGTGTCAAAGCTTGAAGAACCTTTGAGAGAAAACTGCTGGGAGCCCCCGTGGCCTTGGCCAGGGCAGGCAGTAATGTTCTCTCATTCTCTGGAACCGTGGCCAGATGAACCATCACGCGAATAGCGTAATCGGCTGCGCGCGTTAACTGCATTGAGGAAGCGGAACTATCCATCGTCGCTGCTTATCTCTCTTCCTGACGGCTGAGCCGCATGGAGTTGGCTACAACAGATGTGCTTGAGAGCAGCATCGCTGCTGCGGCAAATATAGGGGTAAGTATCCCGCTGATGGCTAGAGTGATGCCAACAATATTGTAAAAGAAAGCCCAGAAAAGATTCTGCCGCACCACGCGCGTAGTGCGATCCGCAAGTCGAAACGCATCCTCCACTTTGGCCAGCGACCCGCTGACCAGAACCACGGGGGCGGCGCTTATCGCTATGTCCGCGCCGGTGCCGAGTGCAATACCCAGGTCGGCCTGCGCCAGCGCGGGGGCATCGTTTACGCCGTCGCCGATGAGCGCAACGCGACGGCCTGCCTTTTGCAGTTCTTCAATGATACGTGCTTTGGCGGCGGGCGTTGCTTCGGCGGTAAAGTCTTCCACGCCTATTAAACGGGCCACAACCGCGGTGGTTGGCCAAGCATCGCCGGATACGAGTTTGACGGCGATGCCGCGCGCACGCAGGCTTTCAACCATTTCGGCCGCGCCCGGCTTGATCTGATCTCCAAATGCAAGCATGCCGCGCACGGCCCCGTCGCACGCGAAGAGCGCCACCGTCCGGCCCGCTTCCTGCCACTGCTGTGCGAGCTGTTCCGTTGCGGATTCCATTGCGGCTGCCACGGCCGACATGAGTTGCCGGTTGCCAATGTAGACGCGCTCTCCGTTCACAAGCCCGCTGATTCCCTCGCCCTTGTGGATCTCGATTGCCTGTGCATCGAGAGCGTCGATGTGGCGATCGCGCGCGTACTGAACCATGGCGCGACCCAGCAGATGCTCGGAATAAGCTTCAATGCCGGCCAGCATGGGCAGGACTTCATCGAGCGTCGCGATTGGTGCGCCTGCTGCTGATTCAATCGCCGCGAATTCAACCAGGCTGAATTCGCCGCGGGTCACTGTGCCGGTTTTGTCCAGGACGACCGTATCGATCTTGCCCATGGTCTCAAGCACGCTGCTGTCGCTGATAAGCAGGCCAGCCTGCGACGCGGCACCGACGGCGGCAGTAATCGCGAGCGGAGTAGCCAACCCCAACGCGCATGGGCAGGCAATGACGAGGATTGTGGTGGCGCGCATCATGGCGTCCGCGATGCTGGCGTGCATGGCAAGCAGAACGGCAAAGTTGACGAGGGCGAGTAGAACTACAGCCGGCACAAAGTTGCGGGCAACGCGATCCACGGTGCGTTCGATGGGAGCACGGCTACTTAATGCCCGCTCTACCAGGCGAATGATTTGAGCGAGCGCGCTGTCGTCGCCGGTCCTGGTGGCGCGCACTTGAATCATGCCGCCCGCGTTCAAACTGCCGGAGACAACCGCATCGCCAACATGCTTGGTCACGGGCGCAGCTTCACCGCTTAACAGCGATTCGTCGGCGTGAGTTTCGCCTTCGACCACGATGCCATCGGCCGGGATGCGTTCGCCCGCCTTGACGACGAAGACCTGACCCGGCTCCAGCGCGTCGATGGAAACAAATCTCTCACCTGCCGCGCTCAACAGGCGCACCTTTTTCGGCATAAGCCGGTAGAGCATTCCTATAGAGCGGGCGGCGCGATCCTTTGCTGCACGTTCAATCAGCTTGCCCGCCAGAACTAGCGTGACGATGGCGGCGGCAGTGTCGAAATAGACATGAGTTCTTCCGCGAATGGCTTGAGCGGCGCTAAGGAAATAGGCGGCAAGGATGCCGAGGGCGAGCAACGTCTCCATGCGGATCTGAAGGTTCCGCAATCCCATAGCGGCAGAGCGCAGAATGGGCCAGGCGCAGTAGAACACCAGTGGCGTGGCGAGAAACAGCAGAACAAAAGGCAGTAGGCGGCTGGCGCTCGCGGCGATCTGTTCAAAGTAGCCCACGTAGAGAATGGTGCTGAAACCCATGATGTTTGCCCACAGAAAAGCGGCAACACCAAGGCGCAAGATCAGGTCGCGAGCCTCGGATTTGGCGGCGGTAGTTTCGTCGCCATATTCAGACGCCCGGTAGCCCAGCTTTGCGATACGCGCGGAGATGGTATCAGGGGGAAGATACTGCGGACAGTACTTTACCTTGGCCAGGTCAGAGGCAAAGAACACCTCCGCCGACACTACGCCGGGGAGCGACCGCAGTGCGTGCTCAATCAGCCACGCGCAGGCGGAGCACCACATGCCGCTTACCTGCAGGAGCATCTCCTGTGTTGGGGCTTGAGGGTCAATTGCAACTGAAGGCGCTGGCTCTGCCTCTGGATTCGAAATCAGTCCGAGTTCAAGACTGCGGCGAAAGACCTCGGTGTCTCGAATATTCTGGCCGTTGGCAATCGCGCCACTTTCCAGCAGGATGGCGTAGACATTGGCGCAGCCCATGCAGCAGAATGCGATTTCGCGCGCGTCGTAGTTGCGCGTGAGCGGTTGCCGTCCGCAAGGCAGTTCGCACAATCCGCATGTTATGCCTTGCGCCATAGCGTCAATTCGCTCCGGGTTTGGCGGATTGAGAACCTTGGTCCAGCGGTATGCCCTGCTGATCCAGCATCACCGGATTGGCCCGCTTCGTCGCCACGTAGACGAATACGAGAATTCCGCAGAAGACTATAAAGACGACGGCAAGAAGGACCGTAAGCGGCGCAACGCGCTTGCGCTCTGCTGCTGCCTCCTCCGCGGGGTTGGTGATTTCCATCAATGCTCCTTTGGCGTTTGCTTGACCGCCGGAAGTGTAGGGGATGCCGATCCCATGGGTGCGATAAATGTTTCCGCGAATGCCTCGTCGCTCTGCGCGGGGTCAACGTGCGCGAGGATGCGGAGATGATTCACGCCGGGGCTCACAGCCGCGCCAGACGCCGCCACATCGAATTCGAACTGTTGTGTCTCGCCGCGCTTCAGCGTTATGCCATCCTGCAATCCCACGATGTTTGCGGCAGGCAGATCGGCTAGTGAAAGCATGACCCTGGCCTCCGCGTGACCGCGATTGGACGCCTGGAGCCGAAAGCGATTATGGATTGAGCCATCACTCGCTCTCGTATAGAGGGTGATGCGATCGGGCATGATGAGGACCAGCACCGGCTGGCGCATGTGGATGGCGATGGAAAGTCCCGAGGCATAGATAAACAACAGGACAATTACGGCGATTCGCTTGCCGTCGCGCAGACCAATGCGGCGATACCAGGCGCGATCCGCTGCCACGTTTTGGCTGGGATCGCCCCACGCGTAATGGATGAGCGATTGCCTGCCCAGGCGGCCAAGCACCTCAGAACACGCATCGACGCACTCGGCGCAGTGAGTGCACTCCATTTGATGCGAGCCTTTGCGAATATCGATACCCATGGGACAGGCGCGCACACACTTTTCGCAGTGGATGCAGCTGCCCGCGTCCGTCTGAAAGAAGACCTGCAAAGTATGGCGGTCGGCCAGCATGTTCTGAAGGTAGCCGTAGGGGCAGATTGCCGTGCAGAAGCCCTGGCGGAGAAACGCGAAATCGAGAAACGTGAGGAGCGTGACACTCGCGCCGAAGATGCCGCCCGCTGTGCGCATGTCCAGAGTGAGAAGGCGATGGAGCAGGTCGGCAGGGGGAATAAAAAAGGAGACAAAGACGAATGTAAAAAAGATGGATGCGGGCAGAAGAATCAAATACAAGAGCGCCAGCGCAAGCGCGTCGCGAGTGCGCGGGCCGAGCGCGCCAAGCTTGCGATTGACCAGGCGCTTAATCCGTTTCTCAATCGTGTTTGCGGCTTCGCTGAAGATCATCTGCGGGCAAAGGTAGCCGCAGTAAAAGCGCCCGTAGATCATGGCCATGGCCGCCACCAGAATCCACAGGAACATCATGGTGAGAAATAGGATGGAGAATTCGCTGATCCAGAGTTCCGCGCCGAAGAAATAAAACCGCTGACGGACCAGATCGACGCGCATCACGTCAAAGAGCGGCATCAGAATGAAGATGACGACGCAGATGGACTGCACCGTCTTGCGGACACGATGATACCGCGTGCCCGGAAGAGTCACGCGAGGGGCAAACGCTGCATTCGAACTATTTTCGGCAGTTGTCATTCTTCCCGAACCTTTACATGAAGCCCATGTGGTGCATGTTGCAGTGCGTTGCCGGCCCAGCCATGGCGCCGCGTGCGATGAGCAGAACGCCCATGACCAGAACCGAAATAGCGGAGACGGTGGTGCCCCAGCGAGCCAGTTTGCGCGTGGCCGCCGACGAGCCGAGGCCCACAACAACCAGGGCGACGCTGGTGCCCAGGCCAAAGGCCAGGAGCGTCAATGCGCCGCCAACGGGCGTGGCCGTTCCAATGGCTTTCATCAGCGCTGCGTAGATTAGCCCGCAGGGAAGAAAGCCCATCAGCAAGCCCAGCAAGAACTTGCTCGCTACAGAGCGGGACGAAATTAACTTTCCTGCCGGACGGAGCAGCCGCGAGGGCAGTGCGAATCCGCGCCAGCCTTTCATGCCCGGGGACAATCCGAACAGCGCCAGCGCGACGATGACCATAGCGACACCGGCTACGATGGCGGCGATGTTTTCAAATCCCGCGAGACGGCCAACGAAGCTCATGGTGCCACCCGCAAGCCCTGCCAACGCACCGAGCAGCATGTAAGTTAGAGTACGACCGGAATTATATGCAAGATGCAACCCGAGCAGGGAACGGCGCGCGGCATCGGTATTGGCGGCCACACTGTAAGTAAGTACGAGTGGGCCGCACATCTGCACGCAGTGGAGGCTGCTCACAAAGCCGAAGGCGAGGACGAGATAGAAGTCGCCGGGGGTCATGACGTTTCCTGGGCCGGGCTCTTCAGTCTGGCTTGGCCGTCACCCTCCTCGTTTGGCGATTGGAGCACATGAGGACCCTGCTTCAACTTCGGATTATGCCCTTGGGAAGAAACGCACATGCGGCGAAAATCGAAGCGCTGCATGGTGATCGCGTGCGACGGACAGCGGGCCGCGCACAGGCCGCAGCGGATGCAGGTGGTTTCGTCTTTCAACATCACCCCGCCCAGCTCGTCGAGTTGCGCCTTGCTGTAGGTTTGCAACTCTTCCTTGCTGATCGCCAAAACGCTTGCCACCCAGTCGGTTCCCTCGCTGGTGCGGCAGAGGTCCGCAAGGCCGGTGAGACGAATCAGGTTCTCGGGGCACACGTCCACGCAGCCGGTACAGGACACGCAGATTTCAGTATCGAAGACTGTGTTCACGTTGCAGCGCAGGCAACGCGCCGCTTGCGTGCGGGCAGCTTCATCCGGATAAGCATCTTCAATTACCTGCAGCGAGGATGCACGTTCCGATGCGGCAACGACGGGAGGATGATGGCGGCGCAGCTGGTCCCAGCCTTCGCGCATGGTGTAGGTGGCCGGAGACCAGGAGGAGCGAACTGCTTCCTCGGTGCGCGTGCCGCGCAGATAGTCGTGCATGGAGCGAGCCGCGATTTGCGCTGAACGAATGGCGTTGATGAACAGACGCGGACCGTGCGCGATATCGCCGCAGGCAAAGACATCCGGCGCCGTGGTCTGGTATGTTTCAGGGTCCACCTTGATGAGACCACGGTTCGACTCGACGCCGTCGCCGGGCTGCAGGAAAGATAGATCAGAAGATTGACCGATGGAGAAGATGATTGTATCGGCGGGAATCACTTCGACGTTGTCTTCATTGAAGCTGGGGTTGAAGCGGCCGGTCGCATCGAAGACCGCAGAGCACTCGACAGTGCGCAATCCGGCGACGTTACCGTTCTGCCCAACGATTTCTCTGGGGCCGCGGGAATTGTGCAGCACCAGGCCTTCTTCGGCTCCTTCGCTGACCTCGATTTCGTCGGCCGGCATCTCGGAGCGCTTCTCGAGACAGACCACGTGCACTTCTTTGTCGCCACTCATTCTTACGGCGGAGCGGGCCACGTCGAGGGCGGTGGATTCATTGCTGTGCATGTCCGCGCCCGTCTCAGTGTTACCCAACATTTCTTGCGGGCGAACAGCGGAGCGCGCCACGTCATAAGCAACGTTGCCGCCGCCGATGACGATGATGCGCTTGCCGACTGGCAGAGGATTGCCTTCGTTGAAGGCACGCAAAAAATCCATGCCGTCGTAGACGCCATTGAGATTTGCGCCAGGCAGATCGAGCTTGCGCCCTTTGGGCAAGCCCACGCCGAGAAAGATCGCTTTGAAGCCCTGCTCGCGCAGGCTTTTAATCGTGAAGTCGCGGCCCAGGCGCTGATTGCATTTCAGCTCGATGCCGAGCGAGAGAATTGCATTGATCTCGGCCATTACCAGTTCGCGCGGCAGGCGAAATACGGGCACGCCGGCGGTGAGCATGCCGCCCGGTGCAGAGTAGGCCTCGAACACCGTGACCTTGTAACCCACCTGCGCAAGATCGTGGGCAACGGTGAGGCCGGCCACGCCCGCGCCAACTACAGCGATTGGTTCATAATCGCCGCGGCCCGGCGGCAGCATCTGCTGGTTGCAGCCTTCATGGTAGAGGCGGAAGTCACCGGTCTCCGGACCAAACTGGCTGGTGACAAAACGCTTGAGGGCGCGAATGGAGACAGGACTGTCGAGGTCGCCGCGGCGGCAGTTGGCCTCGCATGGCGCACCGCACACGCGCCCGCAGATGGAGGCGAACGGATTCGTCGCGCGCGCGATGCGATATGCGTCTTCGTCGCGGCCTTCCGCGATCGCGTTCACATACCCGCACGCATCGGTATGCACAGGGCAGGCGTCCTGGCACTTGACCATCTTCATCCAGTAGCCTGCCCCGCCGATCATGTCGAATTGTCCGCCTGATTGCGCCATGTGCGTTTGCTATTCCTCGTGTCCCGACTTTTTGAACAGGAAGGCGGCCAAGATGATTACATAAATCGCAATCATGGCAGCCACGATGTACATGAAGCCGTTGGCCGAGCCGGTGACAGCGTTAAGCTGCTGCACCAGCGGGCCGCGTGATAAATGGTTAACCTCGCCGTTGATGTTGACGAAGAGGTAGATGATTGCCGCAATGGCGATCAGGGGACTCACGATCACCAGAAACGGTGGAATGGCGGTTCCCCTGCGTTCCGTGATCCAGCCGCCTGCGTATTCCTTCAAATCGGATTTGGAATTTTCGTCAGTCATCATGACCTCCGCGCCGCGTTGGCGCCGGTGGGTTGCTTTACATCGCCCTGAGGATCGTCCTTGAGCATGCGGTACTTCGGCTCTTCGCTGTTCGGACCCAGATAGCCGCTTTTGATGGAGCGGATGAAAAAGTAGACCGCTCCACTGGCGAACAACACGAAGAGAAGGTACGCAAAGTACACGCTCTGGTAGGTGTAGTCCTTCATGACCTCGCCTCACTTTTCATAGTCGTTATCCGGGCGCCAGTCCTTGGCGCGTCCGCGCGTTTGCAGGTAGGCCACCAGCGCGTCCAGTTCATCGGGATTCTCGGCGATCCAGGGAAACGGCGGCATGATGGAGCCGGGAACCAGGTCGCGAGGATTGCGGAAATGAGCGCGATGCCATTCCTTGCTGTACTTGCCGCCGATGCGTGAAAGATCGGGACCGGTACGCTTGGTGCCAAAGGTCTGGCGGTAATCGTTGACGAACTCGTCCGGCGTTGACACCGGCGACCTGACGCCCTTCCAGCCGGAGCGGATGGTGTCGGACTCGAGGGTGCGCGTCTGCTGCGTGTGGCAGTACTTGCAGCCTTCGCGGATATAGATGTCGTAACCGCGCTTTTCCTGCTCGGTGTATGCGACCAATTTGCCCGTCGGGCCCTTGGTGGCGTCGTGGTTTTCGAAAGGCTTGCCCCAGCTCTTATCGAGCAGCGGCGGAGCCACCGTGGTGAGCAGCCCGCCAATGAAGAACAGGCCCAGGGCGGCTCCCACAAACAACATTGCGTTGGAATCGGTCTTGTGCAGCATACGATCTCCCTTCGGCCTACGAGCGCGCGGGCTCGGCTTCGGCCTGTCCGCTTCCCAGTGCGGTCGACATAATATTGAAGAGGAACAGCACGATCCCAGAGAAGATCATGATTCCCGAGAAGAACCGCACCAGCCACACCGGCTTCAGTGCAACCACGGTGTCAATGAACGGAATGGAGGGGTTGTTCCACTGCCAGCCCTGCCAGAATCCGCCCAGCCACAGCGCGGTAAACATGCCCAGACCGCCAATGAGGAACAGCCAGAAGCTCCAGTTGGCAATCGCCTCGGAGTGAAGCGTGGTCTTGAAGATACGCGGGACAACGTAGTAAACGCCCGCCATGGCAAAGAAGGAGAAGGTGCCCAGCACCGCCATGTGCGCGTGGCCGGGAATCCAATCCGTCTTGGAGACGATGGCGTTGACTGAACGTAAACTGTGCATCGGCCCCTGGAAGCAAGTTAGAAGATAGAAGATCGTGCCGGACATCAGGAACTTCAATGACACGTTGTCGTTCAACTGGTGCCACTGGCCCTTCATGGTGGCGATGAAGTTGTAGACAACCGCCCAGACCGGAATAAGCAGCATGATGGAGAAAACGATCGAGATGGTCTGCAACCACTGCGATATAGGCCCATGGAGCATGTGGTGAGCGCCGGTCCACACATAGACGAAGGCCAGCGACCAGAAGCCGACCATGGAGAGCCTGTGACTGTGCAGTGGCGTATTCGATGCCCTGGGAATGAAGTAGTATGCCGCGGCGAGGCCGGCGGGCGTAAAGATCAGGCCGACGGCGTTGTGCGTGTACATCCAGTTCAGGTTGGCCTGGTTGACGCCGGTCATGCCGGGCAGCAGCGTGGCAAAGTTGCCGGTGAGATAGACGAAGGCCGTCCACAGAATGGTGCCCATCAAATACCAGGTGGACACATACATCTGTTCGTACTTTCGGGTGGCGACGGTGGCAAAGATGTTGATGCCGAACATGACCCAGGCAATGACCACCAGAACCGCAACCGGGGTTGGCAAGTCGGCGTATTCGAGGCCCTTCTGGTAACCACCCAGCAATGTGACAACCGCGCTGACAATGATGATGTTCCAGAGAATCGACGTGGCCACACCGAGCTTTTCGCTCCACAGCTTTACACCGCAAAGCCGCGGCACTATGTAGTAGGCGAGACCCATATCGGCCGCGAGCAGCCAGCCGAAGAGCATCCCGTTTACGTGCAGAGGACGCATGCGTCCGTAAGTGAAATACGAAATCGAGCCCAGAAATTGCGGCCATACAAATTTGGCCGCGATAATCAGCGCCACGATGCCGACGATCGCAAAATACCCTACCGCGCCCAGCAGGAACCATTTCACCGTGGTATCGGTGTGGATTTCCTGCGTGGCCACCGCAGCGGTAGATTGATTGACTGTTTGTGTTGCCATACAGCCTCCTGGAGTGACTTCCACTCCTCTTTCAAGTCTTACTTCCCGGCTTTATTCAGACTGCGAATATAGTTGACGATGTCGCCGACGTCGTTCTGCGACAGGCCGTAGTCCATCCATGAGGGCATCGCCGTGCCTTCCACGCCGTACATCACCGACTCGAACAGACGCCGGTCGGGCGCGCCCTGAATGAACGCGGAGTTTCTCAGGTTGCGTGGACGCGGCGAGATGTCGACCGAGTTCGGTCCCCGGCCATCGGCCTTGCGGCCGTGACAACCGGTGCAGCGTTGCAGGAAGATGGTCTCGCCGCGTCGCGCCGAATCAGCGGACATCGGCACAGGGTTCTGTTCCGGCACTTTGCGCGGTTTCAGCTGCCTGTGCGGTTCGCGTACAAAGGTGGCCCACACATAATCGAAGACGCCCTTAATCTGCTGATCGTTCAGGACCTTTCCCCACGGCGGCATCGAAGTACCCGGCACACCGTTCTGAATGGATGCGAGGAAGCGCGCCTCCTGCTTGGTGTTCATGAACTCGGCCTTGGTCAGGTCGCGCGGCGCGGGATCGAGATAGATGGCGTTGACGCCGCGCCCATCGCCCTTTTCGCCGTGGCAGCGGGCACATTCGTTCTTGAACGTCTCCGCAGGCGTTGCGGCTGCGGGAGGCGTGGAACGCGTTAACAAGTATGCGGCCATGGCTTCAAAATCCGCTTGCGGCAATCCGAAGGCCGGCATGTTCGAGTCCGGCACACGGGAGCGCGGATTGACGAAGTGATCCATGAGCCAGGGCTGATCGCGGAGCAGGCCTTCATTGGTAAGGTCGGGTGAGATGCCGCCGTCGCGATCGCCGAGTTTATGACACGACAGGCATGCATAGCCCTGGATCAACTGCTCGCCGCGGGCTGCCGGAGTGGCGGCCGGCGCTGCGCTGGCCGCGACCACGGCGACACTCTCTGGAACAGGCGCTGTGGTGGAGGCGTTAAGCCGAAACTGATCTGCGGTAGAAACGGAAAGCGTTGCCCCGCGGCGGCTTTTCAGAAAAATGACCAGCGCTTTTTTGTCGTCGTCGCTCAGCTTGAACTGCGGCATTACCGAGGTGGGCGTATACGCGCGTGGGTTTACGATGTGTCCCCACAGGTAATCCAGCTTGCGCTCCTTGCCAACCTCAGTCAGGTCGGGGCCGATGGTCCCGGCCGAGAGCCCTTCGATGCGATGGCATCCGAAGCAGCCGGTCTTGAAGAAGAGTTCGCGGCCACGGGTTACAAGCGGCGTACCGGCAAAGTCCTTCGCGCTGTGGCACTGCGCGCAGTTGGCCTGCATATATTCGGCGCCGTGCAGATGACTCGCAATTTCCCTGTTCCATCCGTCCTGAATCGTGTAGCCGGGCATGGGATCGGGCCAGAAGGAGTCTTCGCCGTGAGCGTCCGCAACCTGCAGGCCGCGGCCTTGCCCATCGTGACAGGTGGTGCAGCCAAAGTCAGAGAACTTGTGACGCCGCTCCCAACGGCCGTTGCGGAAAACGTCGCCCATCGCGGTCGAATAAGAATGTGAGTGCAGCGGCTGTTTTGCTGAGGCAAAGCGGGGATCGTCCACGGCGATATGGCAGCTTTCGCAACGGTCGATGCGCGCATCGCCGAACGCGGTCACAATAGTTTGCTCGATCTTCGGCTGCCGCCCTTCGAGCGAGGCGCGCTCGGCGGGAGTCTTTGCCTGTTCCAGCGCCTGATGGAAGTAGGCCCTCTGGTCGTCTTCCCAGCGGCTGTGGAACTGGTCATAGACCACCACACCGCTCCCGATCAATACCAGCAGGCTCACAACGGCTAACGCCAATCGCATAAGAAAAAACTCCTCTGGACGAAACGCCTCAGAATGGCGACACGAACTGCCAGTTCGCGCCACGGAAGAAAGTGCCAATTACGATCAAGATCACGTTCGCGATCACGAACACAAGAAACAGCGAATTCGCCAAAATTCGTTGCCGGGCAAACCAGCGTCCAACGCCGGCCTTGCTACGGTCGAAGTAGGGCAGCAGCATCAGCAGCAACAACTCGATACCCGGCACGCCGATGCCGCCCCAGAATGCCGAATAGCTCACCTGCTCCTGCAATCCCAGGAAGTACCACGGCGCCTTTGCCGGATTGGGCGGATGCATCACGTTGACCGGCTGCTCCAGCGGCGCGTTGAAGAACCACGAAACCACCAGCACGCCCACAATGGTGAGCAGCAGAACGAACAACTCGGCAATAAGCAGATTGGGCCAGCTGAAGACGGTATCTTCCTCAAGCTTGCCGACCTTGACGAAGGGACCGCGCACCAGCCCTTGAATGCTGAACCTGCGGACCGGATCGACTTCCATCGCCGTGATGTTGGTGGAGACAACGAATCCGGGCTCGCCTTCAGCGGGCGCGAGGGTCGCGGCCGGCTTCGGCTTGAGTTCGGCTTCCTCAGGCTTGGCCAGGCCGCCGTCCTTGCGAATACGCCAGAAGTGCACCGCCACAAAGAGCGACAGCACCAGCGGCAGAACCACCACGTGCAGAACGTAGAAGCGGAGCAGCGCTTCCTGACCAACCGTGGCGTCGCCCAGCAGGATGAACTTCAGCTCCTTACCGATGAAAGGCGCATAACCGGCAATCGATGTGCCCACGGTGATAGCCCAGAACGCCAATTGATCCCAGGGCAGCAGGTAGCCGGTAAAGCTCGAGAGCAGCGTGAGCAAAAACAGCGCTACGCCGATGTTCCAGTTGAACTCGCGCGGCGGCTTGTAGGAGCCGGTAAAGAACACGCGGCACATGTGCAGGAACACCGTGGCCACCATGGCGTGCGCCGACCACCGGTGCATGTTGCGCAAAATCACGCCGAACGCCACCGAACTGCGCAGATCGAGCATCCGCCCGTAAGCCTGTGTCGTCGAGGGCACGTAATAAAACATCAGCAGGATGCCGGTCACCGTGAGGATGACGAACAGGAAAAAGCTGATCAGTCCCAGGCCCATGGTGTACGTGGGCCGCAAAGCCTGACGGCTCACCCTGACCGGCTGAATGTGCAGAAAGAAGTTGGTAAAGCTGGTGGCAGCCCGCCCGCGGTCTGACGACGGCAAGGGATTGCGGAAGATGGACTTGACCACATTCGTGGGAAAGTCGACCAGGATCTTGCCCTTGGATTTCGCTTCTTTGCTCATACGCTCAGGTACGTTCCCGTCTGGATTTCGTTGTCCTTGTCCACTTCAAGCTCGCCGCTGGGAGTCAGCGTCACCTGGAACCACGACAGGGCTTTGGGTGCCGGCCCGCCGGTCACATTGCCATCTACGTCAAACTGGGAGCCATGGCAGGGGCACTGGAAACCGGTCGCGGACGGAGCTACGATGCAGCCCAGATGAGTGCAGGTGGTCGAGATTGCCGCCACCTTGTCGCCCTCGCGCACAATGCACACCCGCTTGGTGTCGATGGCCATGCGCGCTCCCGGCGGAAATTCTTCGGGCCGCCCGATGCGAAATCGGTTGGGCTGCCCATACGTGGCGCGCGGCTTTAGAAACACGAGACTCGAGAAGACGCCGGTCAGCAGCGAGCCCACAACGCCCACTCCGCTCAACCACGCCAGCATGTGCCGGCGCGGGATCTGCCGTTCTTCGGGTTCCCCGTGTTCAATCCTTTTTGGTGCTGCTGCCATGCTTCTGCTCCTTTGCGGGTGCTTTTGGCGGCTCCTGCAGGTCCGACCAGAACACCTGGTATTTCACGTCTTCAAATCTGCGGAACTGGTGGCTGCGGGCTGCCCAGATGAAGATCAGCAGCGCACCGCCACCCATCAGCAAACTGGCCGCAATGGCAATCCACGTCAGTTCCATACAACCTGCCTCATGCCCTTGCTTTTTCATTCCAGGCGGCTTGGTCAATAGAGTTCGCCGCGCGGGTTTTTGGTTATATTTCTTTTGGAGTGTTTTTATCCAATTTCGACGGATCCCGTTCAAAATAACTACCGCAAAGAACTCGGGTCTGTGACGGCGGTTACACCCTCGTGTGACGGCGCAAATCACATTGCCAATCCGGAACGCCGCCCGCACGAAGGCGCAGTCGCCAGTCTGCCGTGACGACTTGGGCGGGAAGTTCCCGTGGTTCTCATGAGACTGGGTGCGCTATTTTTCAGGTTTTATAAGCTATTCGTAGCGGAGCGCTTCAATGGGGTCCATCGAGGCCGCCTTCCATGCAGGGTAGATCCCAAACACGAGGCCGATGGCAAAGGAGACCGCGAAGGCGACAACCACCCAGGTGACTGAAAGTGCGGCATGGAGGAACGACACGGCAAAATGCAAAATCAAGGTAAAGAGAGCCCCCGCAAGGATGCCGAGCAGGCCGCCAACCATGCAGAGGGTCACAGCCTCCAGAGTGAATTGCAGGAGGATATTCTTTTTGGTTGCCCCAATGGCTTTGCGGACACCTATCTCCCGGGTTCGCTCGGTAACCGACACCAGCATGATGTTCATCACGCCGACGCCGCCAACCATCAGTCCGACTGAAGAAACGGCCACCATAAACAGAAACAGGCCGCCGGTCAACTGATTCCACAAGCGCGTCAGGGACTCTGGACTGAAGATCGCGAAGTTATCGTCCTGTTCCAGGCGGACCCTTCGCCGGACGCGGAGAAGCTCGCGAATTTCTTCGGTAACAAGGTCCTTATTGGCGGCATCGTCATACTTCACGGTGATCCAGAAGTCTTTGATCTCCGGGTGGATCTTGTGGAACGTTCCAAGCGGGAAGTAGGCGGAGTTGTCCTGCGTATTGCGCCCGCTTCCGAACGGCTGCGGCTGCACGTCGAGTACGCCAATCACCGTAAACACGTCGCCGCCGCATTCCAGATCCTTGCCCAGCGGCGATTCATCGGGGAACAGGTCCTCCGCGGAGTCGTGGCCCAGAACCACCACGTTGGAGCTATGCTCCTCTTCCGACTCGGTCCACATGCGGCCTTCCAGCATCTCGATATCGTTGGTCTCTTTTACCGCCGATGTGTCGCCATAAATAATGGTGTTTTGAATCTTATGTGTACCGTGTTTTAGAGATACATTGCCGATGCCCAATTGGAAATTCTGGTAGGTGAGGGCGGGATCGACGGCAAGAACATGAGGCAGGCTGCGCATCGCAACGCCGTCCTCATAGGTGAGCTGCTTGCGATTGAGTTCCGCCGTCGTCGGACGCCGTCCAAACGGTTCAAAGCGGAAGACCCACAAATCGTTGGTGCCCAGCGAGCGGACGAACTGGTCGATATTGGTGTTGAGCCCATTGATGGCCGAGGAGATAAGAATCACCGTGGAGATGCCTATCGAGATGCCCAGAATCGTAAGGCCGGAACGCAGTTTATTCTTGCGCAGGGTGTCCAGCGCCATCCGAACCGATTCTTTTGAGTCGCTCAGCCGCATGACTATAGCTCCGCTCGCAAGGCCGTAATCGGATCGAGTTGCGCGGCCTTGTGCGCCGGGTAAACTCCGAAAAACAAGCCGACGCTGGTGGCAACGAACAAGCTCACCAGGATGGACCAGAACTGGACCGCCGATGGAAAATCAATGGCCAAGGTAATGATTTTGGCTGCACTTATGCCTGCAATTACACCCAGCACCCCTCCGACAAGGGACATGGTTGCGGACTCGATCAGAAACTGAAGCAGGATATCGTTGCGGCGCGCGCCCAGTGCCTTGCGGACTCCAATCTCCCTGGTGCGCTCGGTGACCGAGACCAGCATGATGTTCATAATGACGATGCCGCCGATGACCAGGGAAACGGCTGCAATCGCCACCACCACAGCACCGAAACTATTGATGATTTTACCCAGAAGGTTCTGAAAGGTCGCGCTCGTATCAATCGAAAAAGTGTCTGGGGCGCCCGGAGCCAGGTGCCGTCGAGCACGCATAATCACGCGCAGCTCGTCGGATACCGCATCCATCACTTCGCCGCCCCCGCCCGCATTTACAAACACAGTCATGCTTTGGTGAGCGCCGTAAGTATGCAGAAATGCCGTGAGTGGAATGGCTACCCAGTTATCCATGCTCTGACCCAGCATCTTCCCCTGGTGTTCGCCTACCCCAATCACCGTGTAGGCCGCGCCATCGACGCGGATTTCCTTGCCGATCGGGTCGCCGAAGCCGAGCACGTTCTCAACCACGTCGGAGCCCACGATGGCCACGTGCGCACTATGCTCGTCCTCGGTCTCGGTATACGACCGGCCCTCCTCGATATTGAGATTCGAAATCGGCGGCATGGTCCACGTCCAGCCGCGAATGTTGGTGTCCGTTGTGGATTTGGTGCCGTAAACGACCTTCCCGACGCTACTGCGCGTTGCGCCGACAGACACGCAGGATTTGCAGTCGGAAAGGATGGCCCTGTAGTCGTCGATGGTAACGTCTCTCCGCTTTTGGAACGAGAGATACTCATCGAGCGTGATGAAGGTCTGCGGCATCTTGCTGACCGTAACCACGCTGGCGCCGTAGGTGTTGATCTTTGTGGTTACAAATTGCTCGGCGCCGTTGGTCAGGGTGACCACGGTGATCACTGACGCAACCCCGATCACAACTCCGAGCAGCGTGAGAATCGTGCGGAGTTTGTTGCCCCACAGGGATTGCAGCGCGAGTTTGAATGCCTCACTGAACTGCATAGCCGCCCCACTGTAACAGGTTCTAGCTATTCATACCTTAAAGCCTCGATGGGGTCCAGGTTCGCGGCCTTCCACGCCGGATAGATACCGAAGATCAGCCCGATGGCGCAGGAGACGCCAAAGCCGATCAAGACCCACATGGTTGAGAGCGTAGCAGGCAGGCCGATGGGCAGGAAGTAGACGATCCAAGTGAGGATCGCACCCACGATTACACCCACCACCCCTCCAATGGCGCACAGAGTTACTGCCTCTGTAGTGAATTGGGTCAGGATAGTTCGCCTGGTTGCGCCGATCGCCTTGCGGATGCCGATTTCGCGAGTCCGCTCGGTCACGCTCACCAGCATGATGTTCATCACGCCTACACCGCCCACCATAAGGCCAACGCTGGAGACGGCGATCATGAACGCCACCAGCCCACCCGTAAGCTGGCCCCACAGCTTGGTAAGCGAGTCCGGCCCAAAGATCTCGAAGTTGTCGTCCGCCTGCGTCTTTACCTTGCGGCGGATGCGCATTAATTCGCGAATCTCCTCCTCCACCAGTGCCTTATTCTTTGGGTCGTCGTACTTCACGCTGACCCATAGGTCCAGATCTTCAGGATGCAGGTTGTGGAAGGTTCCCATGGGGAAATCGACGGTATTGTCGTTGGGATTCTTGCCGCCGCCGAACGGTTGCTTGCGCTTGTCCAGAACACCGATCACGGTGTAGAGGCCGCTCTCAACCGTCACTTCTTTTCCGATTGCGTTCTGATCGCCGAAAAGCTCTTCCCAGGTATCGTGGCCCAGAACGCATACATGGGCAGCGCGCTGATCTTCCTCGTCGGTAAACAGGCGGCCCTGAATAAACGTCAGGTCATTCACATCGCCGAATGCCGCGGTAGCTCCCTGCAGGATAGTACCGGCAACCTTTTTACCGTTGTACTTTACCGCCACATCGCCCACGCGAAACTGGCGCTTGACGTGCTGGTGAGCTCCGTCCGCAGCTACCACGTGCGGCAGCTCGCGCAGCGCCATAACGTCTTCGACGGTCAACTTCTTCCGCGTTAGTTGTTCAGTTGTGGGCCGCACGCCGATAACCGGCATATGGAACACCCAAAAAACATTCGAACCCAGCGAACTCACAAAGTCCGACACCCGATTGTTCAGTCCATTGATCACCGAAGAAATGGTGATCACAGTTGTCACGCCGATCACGATCCCGAGGATCGTCAAGCTCGACCGCAGCTTGTTCGCCCGCAGCGTATCGAGCGCCATCTTTACCGATTCCCGAGTCTGTCCCCGTGCCATGGTTGCTCCGCAACAATTCTAAGTTCACAGTTCGTAGTTCAAAGTCTTCAGTTTGCTGCGCCCTTGAGCGAATCGAGCAGGCCAAAGAGCATCCTTCTGATTTCGTCCGACAGAGATTCTGCCTCGTCGATCAACTTGGGGTCGCCCATCTTGAGAGAACGCGCAATCTCAAGTTGAGTTTGAACTTCGCTATTCGATCCGCGTGCGATTCCGAGGAATTGCCGAAACTCACCAGCACCCAATCTGCCTTGGCCTTCGGCAATATTGCTCGGGATCGAAATCGGCGAGCGGCGGATTTGGTTTGTGAGACCGTATTGTTCTTCGCGCGGGAAGCCCTGAGTCCAATGGTAGACCGCCAATTTCGATTGCATCGAGCGCTGCCAAACTACCAAATCTCGAAATGACTGAACCATAAAAGCAGGCCACCTCTTGCTCAACAATTTACAACTACGAACTGAGCACTAAGAACTGCTCTCAGAGTTCCGCTCTGAGAGCTACGACTGGATCCAGCTTTGCTGCTTTCGAGGCCGGATACACTCCGAAAAAGATTCCTGTCGCCACGGCGACAAACAGTCCCAGCAGCACGCTCCAAAGTTGAACTGTGGTGGGAAATCCGATAATCAGCGTAATAAGCTTGGCTACGATCACACCGCACAGCACGCCGATGGCTCCCCCTAACAGCGACATGGTTGCGCTTTCAATCAAAAACTGCAGCAACACGTCGCGCTGCTTCGCTCCAAGCGCCTTGCGGACACCGATCTCGCGCGTTCGCTCAGTAACTGAGACCAGCATGATGTTCATGATCACAATGCCGCCAACGACGAGAGAAATGGAAGCAATGCCCAGCACCACCCAGGCAAACACCGCGCTGATCTGCTTCCAGATGTCAAGAAACGTATCGTTTGTTTCTAACTGAAAGTCGTCCGGCGTTCCCGGCGCATCGTGGCGGCGCGTGCGCATAATGACCCGGACCTCGTCCTGGGCTCGCGCCATCACTTCGGCATCGCCATTGGCGCGCGAGTAGATATTCACCGAATCGTTGTAGCCGTAGGTTTGCTGGTAGGTGGTGATGGGGACGGCCACCCAGTTATCTTGCGACTGGCCGAGTGTCTTGCCCTGGCGGTCGCCTACGCCAACAATCGTATAAGGAATGCCATTTACCCGGATCTCCTGGCCGAGCGGATCAATGCTTCCAAGCAGGTTGTCCACAATGTCGTAGCCTACGATCACGTTATGCGTCGCGTGGTCCTCGTCGCCCTGAGTAAAACCGCGTCCCAGCGCGATGTCGATGTTGTTCAACGAAAGCATGGTCCACGTGTAGCCGCGAATTTCGGTATTGTCGCTGGAGTGCTTGTTAGCCACCACGGTTGTGGACCGGTCGAGCATCGCGCCCACTTCGCTGCACAGGGTGCAACCATCCCGGACCGCCTGGTAGTCCTCGAAGCGTATTATCTTGCGCTTTTGGTATTTAAAGTAGTCCTCGGCCGAGAAGATGATGCTGGACATGCGCGTAACGGTAAACACGTCGGCGCCATAGCCTGACAGCTTGGTGCTCACATACTTGTTCGCGCCGTTCACCAGCGTGATGACCATGATCACCGAGGCGACGCCCATGACCACGCCGATCAGCGTCAGAATCGTCCGCATCTTGTTGCCCCAGAGGGACTGCAACGCGAGTTTAAAAGCCTCAGTGAATTGCATGTATCTGCTTTCTTTGCCGGATCGGGTGCGGCCCTGGGCAGTTGCCCACCATGTCCAGTGTACGTAATCTCCAGCAACCACAATTCCCAGGCTGTTATTCTCTTGGACGGAAAGCAGGCCTATCAGGCCGCATTCCAACTTGCTGACCGGGCGCAGACAGGACTACTCCCCTTCTTTGGATACGCACGGAGCTTCCCCATGGTTCCGGCCCTGCCCTCTTTAGTGACCTGAACTGCCGAACCCCTTCTCCGCGCGGGCCGACTCCTCCAGGCTTTCCACATCCTCCACCACCCCGGTCAGGACGGGAACCGGAATCATCTGGGCGATCTTGTCGCCAGCCTTCAACTCGATTGGGGATTCGCCCAGATTGGTCATCAGAACCATGATTTCGCCCCGGTAGCCGGCATCGATCACGCCGCCCGTCGTCGCAATCCCCCTGGACGCCATCGACGACCGGTCCCTCACCAGCAGCCCTAGCGGAGCCCCGGTCACTGGATTCCGCGCCTCAACGGCGATGCCGGTCTTCACCTTCACGGTGGCTCCGGGAGCCAGCACCGCGCCTTCCGACGCAAAAAGGTCATAGCCCAGGTCTTCGCCGGGGTGCGCCACCACCGGGAGCCGGGCAGTTTCTACCAAACGCTTTACTCGCAACATCTTTCTATCGTATAGCGAGGCGGAGAACCTGCCTAAAATGGTCAGCCCCGGCCGGAAAACTCTCCCGGCCGGGGCTGTCGTCTTTTTAGGAACATTCGGCAAAAGGACCTATAAGCCGAATTCTGTCGTGTGCGGTCATTCCTCTAGGCGCCGCGTTGCCGCGGACACTCATCAGCGACCTACCCGGAGGTTTCGGCAATAGCTCAAGCCGCCTGGGCGCGTCGGGCCGATGCGCAACGGCTGCCTGGCTCTTGGCCGCCGTTTCCCTCCCTATTTGGTCTTGCTCCGTGTGGGGTTTACCTTGCCCCGGCCTTTACAGGCACGGGCGGTGCGCCCTTACCGCACCATTTCACCCTTACCCCGGCGCTGGAGTTGCCGCAACGGCGAGCGTTCCCGGCAAGCCGGACCCACTCGGGTATTGCGTTTCCAGGGATGCCCTCCACCGGTTCCGAAGAAGCGGGGGAGGGGTAACCGAGGCGGTATCTTTTCTGTGGCACTTGCCGTCCACGGACCTTGAAGTCCGCGTCCCGGACGTTATCCGGCACACTGCCCTGCGGAGTTCGGACTTTCCTCCCCCGAAGAAACCCGCTAGCGCGGGGCCCCCGGCAGCGACCGCCCGGTCCTCCTGCCAGTCCCTAGTCTACCGCGAATGCGTGTTTCACCAACGGCTCAAATTATTCTCGACGTCTTTGGTTCAAGCGTCGTCCTCAAGTTCTCCGAGTACCTTTACGATCTGCTGCCGTAGTTCTGGCACGTCCACTTGAACGGAATCCCAGATCATGGTCGTGCTCACAGCAAAGTACCCATGGGCGACGCGATTCCTCATTCCGTAGATTTGGCCAAAGGGAATCGAGGGGTATTTGGCGGCGAAATCTGGGCCAATCTCAAGCAGGTTGTTCGCTGCCTCGCCGATGATCTCAATATTGCGAATTACGGCATCCCGCATCATTCTATTGCCGAAGAATTGCTCCTCGCTCACGCCCGAAGTGTACTCGACGACTTGATCCGCTGCCTCCAGCATGTGGAGCAGATAGTCCTTGGCGCGGAATGCGTGCTTGTTCACAGAGAAGCCGCTTCGGCGAGAACTTTATCCCGGAACCGGGGATGAATCTCCTCGGGAGTTCGGAGATCGATCTTGATCCCAGTGGCTTTCTCCAGTTGGGACTGAAGCCTGACCATTGTCAGCAGGCTTGCCCGCGGCGCCGGATCCACCAGAATATCGAGGTCGCTGTCTTCCCGGTCCTCGCCACGCGCGACGCTCCCAAAGACGCGCGGGTTCGCCATGCCGGCTTCGAGCACAAGCTGGCGGATTGCTTCCCGGTGCTGTGGCAGTACCTCAGACGGTCGCATAGCAGCCCTCTCTCCTCAATCTGTCTCCAGTTTACTTCTGAATCAACCAGTTGCGGCAGGAGATATTCCGCCCGACCGCCTCTACACCCCTCGCATCTTTATGCGAGAATTTCTCTGCCACTGAAGGGACATGAAAATGAAGCGTCTATTTTTCTCTTTCCTTGTTTTTCTTGCCTTGGCTCCGCTCAGCGCCCAAACCTACCAGCCCACTTGGGACTCCATTGACAAGCGGCCCACCCCCGACTGGTTTACCGACGCCAAATTCGGCATCTTCATCCACTGGGGCGTTTACTCGGTGCCCGCCTATGCCCCGGTGATTCCGGGCAAGCTGGCCTACGCGGAGTGGTACTGGCACCAGATGATCGAGGGACGCGACAACCCCAAGGCCAACGCGATCGAGACCGGAACCTGGGCCTATCACCAGAAAATCTACGGCGCGGACTATGCCTACCAGAACTTCGCTCCCCAGTTCAAAGCGGAGCTGTTTGACCCGGACCAGTGGGCAGACACTTTTTTGCGCTCAGGCGCCAAATATGTAGTGCAGACCTCGAAGCATCACGAGGGCTTCGCGATGTGGCCCAGCAAAGAGGCCTCGGCAACCTGGGGACGGCCCTGGAATGCAGTCGAAATCGGCCCCCATCGCGACCTGCTCGGCGACTTGGGCGACGCGGTGCGGCGCAAGGGCCTGCGCATGGGCATCTACTATTCGCTCTACGAGTGGTATAACCCGCTCTGGCTCAAAGACAAGCCGCGCTATGTAAACGACCACATGTTCCCGCAGTTCAAAGACGTGGTCACGCGCTACAAGCCCTCCATCATCTTCACGGACGGCGAGTGGGAGATGCCTTCCACCGCCTGGCGCAGCCCTGAGCTGCTGGCCTGGCTCTTCAACGACTCCCCGGTCAAGGACGAAGTGGTGGTCAACGACCGCTGGGGCAGCGAGACGCGCCACAAGCATGGCGGCTACTGGACCACGGAATACACCGCCGGCATGAGCGGCATGGAGCATCCCTGGGAAGAAAGCCGGGGCATGGGCTACAGCTACGGCTACAACCGCGCCGAGCAGCTGCAGGATTACCACAGCGGACGCGAGCTGGTCATCATGCTGGTGGACATCGTGAGCCGCGGCGGCAACCTGCTGCTGGACATCGGCCCCGCCGCGGATGGCACCATTCCCGTGATCATGCAGGACCGGCTGATTCAGATCGGCGACTGGCTTAAAGTGAACGGCGACGCCATATATGGCACCAGGCCCTGGAAGACCTCCCGGCAATGGAGCGCGGGCGAAATTCCTTCGGTCAAATACAACGCCGAATATGAGTCGGCCTACGACGTATCGAAGCTGGCGGAAAAGCCCGAGGCAGGAAAAGCCGCCATCGACGCCTTCCTGACCAGCAAGGGCAGCAACGTTTACGCGATTCTGCCGCGCTGGCCCGGTCGTACTTTTCTGCTCAAGGACATGAGCGGCGTCAAGTCGGTAAGCCTTCTGGGGTCGCCGGAGCCGCTCAAGTTCAAAGCAGTCGCCGGGGGAGTAGAGATTGAATTGCCGCGCCTTCCCGGCGAACTGGTGCACCAGCCGGCCTGGGTGTTGAAGGTGAGCCGCTAACCAGTTAGCGTCGGCTACGAATCATGATTGAGGTGCGGGCGGGAGGACCTCTTTGTCATCTTCCGCTTGGGCTGGTTGTCGCGTGCCGGGCGGGGTGCAATCTTTTGTTTCAGGTTGGCAAGCTCGCCCTGCATCTTCAGGTAATTGGCCAGCCGGGCCGGGTCAAGGCCCGCAGCGCCCACGGCGCAACCCGGCTCGCCCGTGTGGGCGCAGTCTCGAAAGCGGCAGGCACCGGCCAGCTCCTTGATGTCGTCGAAACTATCAGCCAGGTCCTCCGTCGTGGCCCACAGTTGCACCTCGCGCAGGCCCGGCAGGTCCATCAGCAGCCAGCCGCCGGGCATCGTAAATAGCTCGCGCGTGGTGGTGGTGTGGCGGCCTCGGCTGTCCCAGGCGCGCACGGCATTGGTTCTTTGCCGTTCATCGCCCAGCAGCCGATTCAAGATCGTTGACTTGCCCACTCCAGACGACCCGATGAGCGCCGCGGTCTCGCCGGGTGCAACCAGCTCCGGCAGCGCATCCAGCCCGTGGTCTGACAGGGCGCTCAGCGGCACAACCCTGGTGCCGGGGCTCAGCGCGGCGGTCCGGGCAACCACAGCGGCCAGGTCCAGCCCAAGCTCGTCCGCCAGGTCCGACTTGTTCAGCAGCACCACCGGCCGGGCGCCGCTTTCGCGGGCAATTACCAGAAAGCGCTCGATACGCCGCTCGTTATAGTCGCGGTCCAGGCCGCTCACAATGAACAGCACATCCACATTGGCCGCCAGCACCTGCTCGCGCACCTCTCGCTCAGGCTGCTTGCGTGAGAGCTTTGTCTTGCGTTCCAGCACCTTGACGATGACGTCCGCGCCTTCGCGCAGCACCACCCAGTCGCCCACCGCGGGCCACAGCGGGGAGCTGCGGCGCAGCAGGCCGCTCACGCTCGCATCCACCTCGCCGTTCGCGGTCCACACCAGGAAGCGGCCATGGTTCGCCGAAGCCACACGCCCCGGAATGCCGGCGCAGGCCTGGGCCTCGAAATAGCCGTTCCATCCAAATTGTTCAAGAATCACGGAACCAATCCTCTCTTTTGAGATGCGAAGAAACACACCGCGACCGGCCCTGGCCGGCAAGGCAGTGCGTGAGAGGACGAATTAGACAGTCTCGTTCAGAGGAACCCCGTGTAGTGCCACTGTATCAAACCACCCGTCGCGGGCACAGTACAGCCCTACATCTCAATGATTTGAATCGGCCTGCGCTCGCTAACCATCCATTGGCTGCAGGGAGAATTTCTTCCTCGCTTTCTACCGGCCCCCCCAGACGCACGTCGTACCCGATTCTTCCCCGAAACCGACCTCAATTCAAGGAGAACCCCATGAAGATCGCTTCCATCATTGCCCGGTTGCTGCTGGGCCTTATGTTTTTGGTCTTCGGCCTCAACGGCCTTCTGAACTTCATCCCCACGGGGCCTTTGCCGACCGGGCATCCTGGAGAATTTTTCGCCGTGATGTTTGCCACCCACTACTTCTATGCCGTTGGCGTGGTCATGACCGTCTCGGCAATTCTGCTTCTCATCAATCGGTATGTGGCGCTGGGGTTAACGTTCCTTGGCCCGGTTCTGGTGAATATTTTGCTGTTCCACCTCTTCATGCAGCCAAAGACAATCGGGCCGGGCGTGTTTGTCACTCTACTGTGGCTGCTGGTGGCGTGGCAGCATAGGGCCGCGTTCGCCGGGCTATTCAAGGCACAGCTTTAGTCCTGAGGATTGGGGCAGCTCAGCGCTGGCTACAATGGAAGCAGCGATGATCCAATATCTCTATCTCGGGCGGGTGGGCTACGACGAGGGCCTGCGGTTGCAGGCGGAGATCGCGGCGCTGCGTTACGAAGGCCGCGTCGAGAATGTACTGCTGCTGCTCGAACATCCGCCGGTACTCACCCTGGGGCGCAATGCCAACCGCTCCAATGTGCTGGCCTCGGACGAACTGCTGGCCAGCCGCGGCGTCACTCTCCATGACATCAACCGCGGCGGCGATGTGACTTATCACGGCCCTGGTCAGCTGGTCGGCTACCCCATCTTCGACCTGCGCAGCCTGAGCAGGCCGGGCGGCGGAAGGCTCGGTCCGGTAGACTTTGTTCGCCTGATGGAAGAGGCGCTGATCCGGATGTGCGGAGTATTTGGCGTCCCGGCTGGAAGAATCCCGGGGCTGACCGGCGTGTGGTGCGGTCTCGATTCTCCAGTGGAGGGCGCAGGGCTGGGACGGAAGATTGGCGCCATCGGCATTCACGTCTCGCGCGGAATTACCTCGCACGGCTTCGCCTTCAACGTGACGACCGACTTGAGGGACTTTACCCTCATCAATCCCTGCGGCATTACCGACCGGCCGGTCACCCGCCTGAAAGACGAGATTCTCGGGCAAGATGTTACGCCGCCGGAAGAACTGCCCAGCCTCGAAACCGTTGCCCACCAGGCGGCGCGCCAGTTCGGCCTGGTCTTCGGCCAGCAGGTGCTGGCTGTCGAGGGACTTGCAGCGCTTCGTGCGCGGGCGAAGGCTGCTTCTGCCAAAGCGCCAGGCTTTCCGGCTGAGGACACACCGCTCCAGGTTCCTGTCGAGATCGAGCGACTGAGGAATACACCTGACAAACCTGTTCGCGCTTGAGTTCTGGCCGCGCTCAGGCTCCACCCATCTATGCGCAGCGATTTATAATCCGGCAGGAACCAGGCGCGCTACAGCAGTTCCAGGATTGGTATACATCGAAGGCACTTCGCAAAGTTGACGCGACCAGCAGGGAGCGGCAACCTCGCATGAATGTTGCCAGGGTACGGTAATCCTGGAATTGCTCGAATGCGTCCCGAATGGCGGAGAGAGGGATTCATGCCAACCGACGTGATCATGCCCCAGATGGGCGAGTCGATCGTTGAGGGCACCATTACGAAATGGCTCAAGAAGGCCGGCGACCGCGTCGAAAAAGACGAGCCGCTGTTCGAGATTTCTACTGACAAGGTGGATGCGGAGATTCCCTCGCCCGTGGCCGGGGTGTTGACGGAGATCATCGTTCCCGAAGGCGCTACGGTCGGCATCAACACCGTGGTCGCAACCGTCGCCACCAGCGGCGATGCGGAGACTGCCGCATCCGCCAGCCACGAAGCCGCCAGCGCTCTGGCGGCCTCTGGAACCGCAGTGGTGATGCCGCAGATGGGCGAGTCCATCGTTGAGGGCACCATCACCAAGTGGCTTAAAAAGGTCGGCGACAAGGTCGAGAAGGATGAGCCGCTGTTTGAAATCTCCACCGACAAGGTGGACGCGGAGATTCCTTCGCCCGTAGCCGGAATCCTCTCTGAGATCAAGATTTCAGAGGGCGCTACCGTCGGAATCAACACCGTGGTCGCTGTCATCGGCGGCGTTACTGCATCGGGTTCGGCTTTGCCCCCTGCGCCGAAGGCCCCGTCAGTCGCTCCCGAGGCGGCCCCAAAGCCGCAGCCTCCTGCGCCGCAGTTGGTTGGCCGCCGCCTGCGCTCCTCGCCCCTGGTGCGCCGCATCGCACAAGACAACAACCTTGACCTGCGCCAGGTTGCCGGCACCGGCTCAGAAGGCCGCATCACCAAAGAGGATGTGCTGCGCCACCTCCGCGAGTACGGACCGGGCAACGCCGAACCCGAACAGCCCACCGCCACCGCACATCTTCCCGGCGAGTTGGTGCCGCTCACCCGCATGCGCTCCATCATTGCCCAGCGCATGGTTGAGAGCCTGCGGACCAGCCCTCACGTGCACACCGTTTACAAGGTGGACATGACCCGCGTGGTGCAGTTGCGCGAGCGCGAGAGGGCGGGGTTCGAGCAGCGCAACGGCGTCAAGCTCACCTACATGCCCTTCATCGCCATGGCCACCGTTGAGGCGTTGCGCAAGTTCCCCATCGTCAATGCCTCGCTGGAAGGCGAGTCCATCCGCTACCACCGCAACATCAACCTGGGCATCGCCGTGTCGCTGGACTGGGGTCTGATTGTTCCGGTCCTCAGCCATGCCGAGGAAAGCACATTCGTAGGCCTCGCAAAGGCCATTGCTGACCTGGCCGGCCGCGCGCGCGCCAAGAAGCTGCTGCCCGACGAAACCGCGGGGTCTACCTTTACCCTGACCAACTCGGGCGTCTTTGGCGGAGAGTTCGGCACGCCGATTATCAACCAGCCGGAGTCGGCAATTCTGGCCATCGGCGGCCTTCGCAAGGAGCCCGTCGTCCTTACCGACGCCGAGGGAAACGATACGATTGCGATCCGGTCGATGCAGACCTACTGCCTGGGCTTCGATCACCGCCTCATCGACGGCGCCGACTCCGGCAAGTTCATGCTCGAGTTCAAAAAAGTCCTTGAAACATGGAACCGGAAGATCGGGTAAGGAATCTCTGTAGAACTGAATCTTGACACAGCTTGGATGGCCCTTTTCCTGCCTTGGACGACATCAATTTCGAATGCAAGGACCCATGTTATGAAATGGATGCATTGCGCCTGGCGAGCCTCGTTCAGAAAAGTGATTTGCCATCCGGTGTGGGCCGCCATGCTGGTAGCGGTCTTCTTCAGCGCGCCGGCGGTCTTGGCGCACCACGGCCTGGCGGAGTTTGACACGACGCGAACGGTCAAGATGTATGGGACAGTCACCAGTTTCGAGTGGATCAATCCGCATTCCTTTATCTATGCGAACATCAAGGACGCGAACGGCAAAGTAGCCAACTGGAAGCTCGAGTTGGGTAGTCCGGGGATGCTGAGCCGCTACGGCGGATGGAGTCCGAAGACGGTGAAACGCGGCGACCTGATAACTGTTCAGGGCTTTTGGGCCAAGGACGGCTCCCACTATTTTTCTGTAGGCAGAATCTGGCTTCCCAACGGGCAATCGCTGGAGGGTAAGCCATAGACATTCTGGCGTTTTGCACGTGGCTGGAGCAGACTTCGATCGGCGCCGGCGTGCGGCAGTCGCTGTGGCTGTTTCCGGTGATTGAAGTTGCGCATTTGCTCGGGATGGTGGTGCTGGTCGGCGCGGTTGCCACTTTCGATTTGCGCCTTCTGGGATGGTCGGCGCCTCGAGTGCGAGTCTCGACTCTCGCTGCACGCCTGCTTCCCTGGGCCTGGGCGGGATTTGCGGTGCAGGTGGTTACCGGAGCGCTGCTGTTTTCATCCGAGGCGGTTCACGTCCATGCCAATCCTGCGTTTCAAATCAAGATGGTCCTGATCTGCCTGGCCGGCTTGAATGCGCTTATCTTCCACTACTCAATCTATCGAAATGTGGCGAGCTGGGACGAAAGCGCGACCCTGCCTTTGCGGGCAAGGCTCGCTGGAGGCCTTTCAATCCTGCTATGGGCAGGCATCGTTGCAGCAGGACGATTTATCGGATTCGTGTAACTTCGCGCCACAGCTTCCGCCCAGAATAATGAAGGCAGCAGGCCAGAGCCCCAATCGGCCTGACCTGCTGCCCGATTAAACTCTCGTCCATCCACAGAGCCGGACAACTCAATACCGCTGCAGGAACTCCGGATCGACGGGGTTCTCAAACAGCGACGTATCCCGCGTAACAATCGTCAGCCCAGACGGGGTGACAAAGTAGCGGCGCTTATCCTCCACCGGGTCGTAGCCGATGACGGTGCCTTCGGGAATATGCACGTCGCGGTCGATAATGGCGCGGCGGATGCGGCAGTGGCGGCCAATGTTGACATGGGAGAAGATGATGCTCGCATCCACATCGGAGTAGGAGTTGACGCGCACATCCTGCGACAGCACGGAGTTGTACACCGAAGCGCCTGAAATGATGACGCCGGCGGTAATCACCGAGTTGACTGCCATGCCCGAACGTCCCGGCTCGCCGAAGACGAACTTGGCCGGCGGATATTGGCGCACCCGGGTGCGCATCGGCCAGGTTTTGTCATACAGGTTAAAGATTGGCGAAACCGAGCACAGGTCCATATTGGCGTCGTAGTAGGCGTCCAGCGTGCCCACGTCGCGCCAGTAGAGCGCCTGCTTCTTGTTCTCGTCCACAAAGCTATAGGCCATCATCTTCTTCTTGCCCAGCATGTTGGGCAGAATGTTGTGGCCAAAGTCGTGCTTTGAATCTGGGTCTTCCGCGTCGGCGATCAGCGCCTTCAACAACGTCTCCGTGTTGAAGATGTAGATGCCCATCGAGGCATCCACGGCGTTGGGGTTGAAGGGCGAACGGAAGCTGGTGGTAGCCGGCTTCTCCTGGAAGCCCAGAATCTCCCCGCCATGGCCCACCTCCACAACGCCAAACCGCGAAACATCCTCCGGCGGAATAGGAAGCGTGGCCAACGTCACCTCGGCATGGGTCTCCTTGTGGTACGCCAGCATCCGGCTGTAGTCCATCTTGTAGATGTGGTCGCCGCCCAGAACGATCACATGCTTGGGCTGCTCGCTGCCGATGGAGTAGATGTTCTGGTAAACCGCATCGGCGGTGCCCATGTACCAGTTGGCGCCCGTGCGCTGCATGGGCGGCATCAGTTCGTAGAATTCGCCCAGTTCCTGCGCCACAATGCCCGTCCAGCCTTCGCGGATATGACGGTTCAAAGACAGCGCCTTGTACTGGGTGAGGATGTAAACCTTGCGCAAACCGGAGTTGATGCAGTTGGAAAGGGTGATGTCGATGATGCGGTAATGTCCGCCAAAGGGCACTGCCGGTTTGGCGCGATCACGGGTGAGTGGGAAGAGCCGTTCTCCAGCTCCGCCAGCGAGCAATACTCCAAGTGTCTCTCTCATATGTGTCGCAACCTGCCTTCCTCTTGTTTTCCTCTTCCGCTTACTCCCGTACGTCCTGGGGAGTGTCGCTATACGGAACGGAATATTTTCCTGCGATACTTTCTCACAGTCGTCACTGAACGGTGGAGAATACCACACACAGATGAACTTGGCAGCCCATCTTTTTCATCCATAGTGTTGTATCGAGAAAGGTTGACCTCAACCCGGGGGATACAGCTCCCGGCAGAAAGGGCTTGCCGGAGTAAAGTGCGGCAACCGAATCCGGCTTCCGGCCGCGCTGTTTGCTTCTGAGATTGCTGGGGACAACCGGCCTTGCCTGTTCAGCGGGACCCGCAATCCGGCGCCGGTCCCACCTTGACACTTCGAAACGAGCCTTGTGATACCTGATTGGCAGCGTTATGCAACGCTACTTAACGCTTCTTCTTGAACTTGTACTCGATCCCGACTGAAATGGCGAAGTTGATATCCGTCTGGGTGAGCTTGGGCGCGTAGTTGGTGCTGTAGCGGGTCAAAACGGCATCGGGAGTGATGCGGAAAACCCAGTGCGCCGAACGGTTCAGATCAAAATGGCCGCCCATGATGGCTGCCGGGGCAATCTGGTCGTTATAGAAATCCACCACTGAAGGCGAGTTTCCGCGCAGATCCTGCTCGAATTTTCCATAAGCGCCACCAACCAGAACGTGGGCGATAATCGCGCCGTGCTTGTTGTGCGGTCCAAGCCACTCTGGGCCTGCGGCAAAAATGTACTGGCTGACAAACGGCCCCTTGATTCCGACAGCGTTGACGCCTGCGCCGCTGGTGCCCAGGTAGCCGCGACCGGTGGCCTGTGCGCCCCAATGCTTGCTGAACCAATACGAGCCGGTCAGGTCGAGCCCTCCGAGGTTGGCTCCCTGCAGCAGCGTCGGCCCCGCCTTCAAGTGGTCGTAGGCCATGCCCAACGACACGTCGTAGCGGTTCTCGTAACGCACCTGGGCCAGTGGGTCGGTGGAAATGTAGGTGCCATTGCCGGTGGTCTGGGGGGCTGTGTTCTGGGCGTGGGTGCGAGTTCCGGCGCAGAGAGCCAGAGCAGTAACGACGACAAAAGAGGCTGAAAATCTTACTGGGAGACGCATCACTTATCAGCTTACAGGACACAGCCGATGACCGACAACGCAGGCCGTGGCAGATTTTTCCCGGGTTACGGCTCGCAATGTTCAATCTGGCGGGCCCACACCAGGTAACGAACCGTCTTCAGCGTTTCCACCATGGCCGCCGCGTCTGAGTAAACTGCCGACTCCGGCTCCAGCGAGGGAGCCGCATGAGTACGCCATTCCAGCGGAAATCCGCTCAGGATAAGACCGGCGCGGGGCAGATGAGCGGCGCTGGAAACTACCTCTGCCGAGCGCCACCCGTGAGCCTTCATTATGTGCAGCGAGTTGCAGACGTTCTGGATCGTGTCTCTGGACTCTCCCTCGACAAAAATCGCTGACTCCGGAATCCCCTGCGCCTGCGCGGTGCGGGCCATTACGCGCGCCTCGATAAACTGGTTGTGGGCCGGGCCGCCGGACATAATTACGCGGGGAGCGACGCCCCTTTCGTATTCATGCACCGCCTCGGTAACCCGGGCCAGCTGAACGGGGGTGGGGTTGCCATCGGCGTCGGCCGGATTGCCCAGCACGATGATCGCGTCAAAGCGGTTCAGCGCGGTATTGGAGGCAGGCGCAAGACTCCGCGCCAGAACACCCCACCCCAACAATCCAAGAATGAGCACGATGGCGACGAGGACAAGACGATTGCGCCAGCTTATATGCCTGCGCCGAGGAGGCGAGGGCCGATGAGTCAGCCTCCGTACCGGGGTTCGCGAGCGTTGGGGTTTCGCGGGCAAAGAACAATGCCTCCTTCGTCCACTCTAGAGCATACGACGGAGACATTGTCTATGATGAGTCAGGCCAGGTTCGCGGGCTCGCCCCAGGCGGTGAACACCAGTTCTTTCAGCGGTTTCCGCTCGCGGGGGGCTATTTCGCGGGCAATCAACTGCTCGTTTGCCAGATCTGCGGGCTCTCCCTGGTAGCCGAGAGCGATCACCGATCCAAGAGCGTAACTCTCTGGAATATCAAGGACTTGGCGGGCCGCATCGTGGTCGTAGCCAGCCATCTGGTGAGTCGTCAGTCCCAGAGCCGCGGCTTCCAGGGTCAGATAAGAGCTGGCCGCCCCCAGGTCATACATGGCATAGGTATTAGGAGTGCCGTTGTGGGTAAAAACAGTGTTGGCGACGCCCAGGATCAGCACTGGCGCAGAGCCGGCCCAGGCCTTGTTGAAGCCCACCAGGGTTGAAAATATCTTGTTGTGCGTCAAAGAGTTACGAACACCAACGATGAAGCGCCAGGGCTGTTCGTTGCTGGAGGAGGCGGCCCAGCGCGCTGCTTCAAAAACGCGGGCAAGGTCGGCCTGGGAAACATCGCGAGCTGAAAACGAGCGGGCGCTCCAGCGCTGGTGGACGACGGGCAGCACGCCCTGTACCGCCGGAGCTTGCTTCAAGTTGTTCACTTCAATAGCTGATAGGGTCACGGATCGAGGCTCCTTCGAAAAACTGTGGGAAGAAATGACTGCCCACGTTTGATTCCAAAGGCAAGCACAAGGATTCCGGGGGCTAAAAGGTCGACGAACCGAATTCCGGTTCGCAAATGAGAGTCCCCGGCGGCAAGAATCTGTCGCCGGGGGACTCTGAGGATCTTCTTGACCAGGACCATGAATACAGCTCCGTGCCCCATTCTTGCGCCTTCTTTCTGGCGCAAGAGTGGGAAAGCTCAACACTCTAAAGGCTGGAGCAATAGGCCTTCGAGCTGGCGAGAGAGCCGGCAGCTTCTACGGGTAAATGCGGTGCAGCGTGCGCGCGAACGGGATGGTCTCGCGCACATGATCCAAGCCGCAGATCCAGGCAACGGCGCGCTCAATGCCCATGCCAAAACCGCTGTGGGGGACTGAACCGTAGCGGCGCAGGTCGAGGTACCACTGGAAGGCTTCCTTGGGAAGCTTGTGGTGGTCGATGCGTTCGTTCAGCAAATCAAAACTCGAAACGCGCTGCGAGCCGCCGATGATCTCTCCATAGCCTTCAGGCGCGAGCACATCCACGCAGAGGGCGTACCGCGCGTCCAGCGGGTCGGGCTCCATATAGAAGGCCTTCACGTCGGCGGGGTAGCGGTGGACCATCACAGGCCTGTCAAATTGGCTGCTCAGCCACGTTTCATCCGGCGAGCCGAAGTCGTTCCCATATTCAAACGGCGCTTCCAGGTGACCGTCTTTGTGAGCCTGGTTCAGCATTTCCGCGGCTTCGTCGTAGCGCAGGCGCGGGAAGGGCGGAGCGATGCTGGCCAGCTTCGCGGGATCGCGGCCGATCACCGTCAGTTCCGATGCCCGGTTCTTGAGCACGGACTGAACAATGTGGCTGAGGAAATTTTCGGCCAGCACCAGCAGCCCGTCCAGATCCATGTATGCCACCTCCGGCTCGATCATCCAGAACTCGGTGAGATGGCGGCGGGTCTTGGATTTTTCAGCCCTGAAGGTGGGGCCAAAGCTGTAAACCTTGCCCAACGCAAGCGCCGTCGACTCGATATAGAGCTGGCCGCTCTGCGTCAGGAAAGCGGGGTCGCCGAAGTAATCCACCGGGAAGAGCGTCGAGGTGCCTTCGCAGGCCGCCGGCGTCAGGATAGGCGGGTCGGTGCGAATAAAACCGTTGGAATCGAAATACTCAGCGGCGGCCCTCATAATCTCGGCCCTGATGCGCAGGATGGCGGACTGGCGCGGCGAGCGTACCCAGAGATGGCGATGCTCCATGAGGAAGTCGACGCCATGCTCCTTGAGAGTGATGGGGTATGGGTCGGACTCAGGGACGCGTTGAACAACCTGCAAGCCTTCAATGTCCAGTTCGAAGCCGCCGTGGGCGCGCTTGTCGGCGCGGACTTTCCCGGTGACGATCACGCTGGATTCCTGCGTGAGGCCCTTGAGGGCTTCAAAAACCTCAGGGGAAACGCTTTTGACGTGGGCTACGCCCTGAATTGTGCCGGTACCGTCGCGAAAAATGGGAAAAAGGAGCTTGCCACTCTCGCGGAGGTTGTAAAGCCACCCGCGCAGCGTCACAGACTGGCCTTCGTACTGGCCAATGGTGTCGATCGTGGCAACGGGGGCAGGAGTAACGGCTGCTTCAGGAGTGGCGGCGGGCGTGGTCTCTTCAGGCATGAGGGGTTCCTTGACGGGCCGGGTAAAGACTGGTCGGCCGGACTATCTAGGATAACGCGCTGGGGGCGCGGCGAGTGCCTCAGCGACTGTGGGCAGGCTGAATTGGAACCCGGCGCCGGTGAGTTTGGAAGGGTAAGCGCGGGCGCTAGAGAGCAGAGCTTCATCGGCCATTTGGCCAAGAGCGAGCCGCAGCGCAAAGGCCGGAGCGCGGAATAACGCAGGCCGATGGACGGCCGCGGCGAGTGTCCGCGTGAATTGAGCGTTGGTCACGGGGTTGGGAGCGGTCAGGTTGGCGGGGCCGGAGAGGGCGGGCGTTTCCACCAGGAAGAAGATGGCGGCAACTGCGTCGGCGAGAGAAATCCAGCTCATGTACTGACGGCCGTCGCCCAACGGACCGCCAAAGCCGAGACGGAAGAGCGGAAGCATGCGGGCGAGCGCTCCGCCTGCGTTGGCTTCGGCGATGGGGCCCAGGACGACTCCGAAGCGTAAATGAATAACCCGGATTCCGGCGTCGACAGCGGGCTGGGCCGCGGCTTCCCACTGCTTGCAGAGATCGGCCAGAAAGCCGGTGCCGGGTAAAGACGCTTCGTCTAGAAGCTCATCGCCGCGGTTTCCGTAGATACCCACCGCAGAGGCGACCAGCATATCCCGGGGCGGCTGGCGAAGACGGGCCAGCGCTTCTGCCAGGGCACGCGTGGACTGCACGCGGCTCTCGGTCATTTCACGCTTGTACGCTGCGGTCCAACGATGAGCAGCCACGTTGGAGCCGGAGAGGTGAATCGCGGTGGTGACGCCTTCAAGCTCCTCAGATTTTGAAATTGCCGGGCTGGCGGCAGGATTCCACTGAAGCTGCCCACGTGAGGCAGGAGCATGGCGAACGAGCTGAAGACTGGGGAACAGACGAACCACAAGTGCCTGGCGAAGAGCTGACCCAAGCATCCCCGAGGCACCGGTAAGCAGAAAGCGGGGCGACTGGAGGGTTGTGTTGACGGGATTGATTTTCTTTTCCTCCTGGTGAATACAATAACGGGAATCAGATAAGATTGGTTTAACAGGACGGCAAATTGTTTTGATGCGGGCAACATATTGGCATCTTTTGCATCTTATTTGTGAGTGTTCAGGAGGCGCGGATGAGTAACCCGGCAGAGGTAGAGAACGAGGAGATGCAAAAAACCCAGGCAGATCCGGAGACGGCCGAGCGGTTTATTGCGGAGAAGCGGATCGGGGAGCGAATCCGGCGGCTGCGGCTGAAAAAGTCGATGGGGCTTGTGGAACTAGGCAAGCACACGGGGCTGTCGGCGAGCTTTCTATCGCAACTTGAGACCGGCCGCGTGGTCCCGACGCTTCGGAACCTGGCGCGCGTTGCCATGGTTTTCTCGAAAGACCTATCCTATTTTTTTGAGACCGAGCCCGCGTCAATGTTCCGGATACACCGCCAGAAGGACCGGGTGCGGCTTCCGCAGACTGGGATTGAGCCGCCAACCTACTTTTTCGAGAGCCTGGGCTACATGGTCCCCGACCGTCATATGGACCCATATTTTGCCGAGTTCATTCCCCTGGCCAGGACCGAGGAGCCCAAGGCGCATATGCATCCCGGCTTCGAATTTCTTTATGTGCTTGGCGGCGAACTGGAACTTCGTCACGGAGATCAGGAGTGCACGCTGGAGGCAGGCGATGCGGTTTACTTTGAGGCGGGAACGCCGCACTCCTACCAATGCGCCGGGAAGAACCCCGCCAGAGTGGTGATCGTGACCATGCATCAGGCTCCGGCACAAGCGGCGCTTCCACGGTCGGCGGGCGCAACCTTGCCCGCGCGCAATATGACCGCGAAACCAAATGAGACAGAAAGCAAGCGCGCTGCTCCAATGTAGCCCAAAGCCTGCCGCCTCCGCCCAACGTACTTAGCAGTTGTTACTCCGTTGAACCGGTATCCTCTGCCGGAAGAAACTGGTAACTCACAAATGCCAGGCCCTTCGAGTCAGGGGACCAGTTTGGGACATTCATTGACCCATCGCCGCCCACCAGATTCACCAGTACGCGGATCTTGTTGTCCGTCGTCGACAGGATGCGGAGGGTGATGTCCTTGTTGGCCGCGTGCGTCGTAACGCTCGGATCGTAAGAGATAAAAACGATGGACTTGCCATCCGGCGAGGGATGGGGTGTCCAGTTTTTGAACTCGTCGAATGTAACTTGTTCGGACTGGCTGCCATCGGCTTTCATGCGCCATATTTGCATCGAGCCACTACGATCGGCATTGAAGTAGATGTACTTGCCGTCTGCCGAATAATCGGGGTCGTCGCTGATGCCCGAGCCCGTGGTTAAAGCTGCTTCCGCTCCACCGTCCACTGAAATGGAATAGATATTTCCTGAGCCTTTGCTGGGCCGCGTGAAAGCGATGGTTTTTCCGTCCGGCGACCAACTGTGGAAGTAGGAGTCGGGGTTGGCCGTCACCATGCGGGCCGCGCCCCCGGCCGAGGGGATGATATAGACGCGGCGTCCAGGGTTGCTTTCCATGGAGCAGGTAATCGCCAGCCACTTCCCGTCAGGCGAAAGTCCATGACTGCCCGTGCAGCCAGTTGCAGCTCCGGTATCGATCGCTTGCGGAGTTCCGCCAGTTACCGGGACCTGAAAGATCCGGCCATCCTGGTTGAAGATCAGCGCCTTGCCGTCGCGTGTCCAGTTGGGCGCCTGCATGCGAACGGGACCTGAGTAAACAACATCGGAGCGCCGAGCCGCTTCAGAAATACTGATGGCATGGAGCGTACTGTAGAGCACGAGCTTCGCGGGCGCAGCAGGCGGAGACAGCGGCTTGAGCTCAACCTTCGAAAAGGTAGCCTTTTCAACTACCGCCGGATCATGCGAGGAGAGCCCGATTCCCGCATAGAAGGGGCCGTCGAGGTGCAACTTGATGGTTGCCCCTGCCTGGTGCAGCGGCTCGCCGTGGTTTGAAAGAAACATGGTGATTGTGTCGCCGCGCTTTTCAAGCCGCACGCGGCGCGGTGGGTCGATATTGAGTTCGATGCCAAGCGTGTTGTCGCCTTTGGCCGTGCGGTATTGCAGAGCGGTCAGGCCCGACCCATGCTGGGCGGCGTCGGCATAGACCCCATCTGCATCCAGAGTCTGGCGAAACATCAATACGGCTTTTCTATGCGGGTTGTGCTCGCCGGTCTTGACCGGGAAGTCGATATCCGCGGTCAGCGAAACATCGCCGGAAAGCTTCTTCCATGCGAAATGAAAACCGTCCGTTGTGCCCCAAAGATTCACGCCGGCGGCGGTGATGGTGTAGACCCCAGACGCAGAGTCGAAAGCGACTTCGCCCGGCGGTGCCACGCTGCCAACATCCGATTGGCCTTCGAAGATACCCAGTGAACCCGCCGCCGGCTGAGCAAACAAGCGGCTAAACGGAAGACAAGCAGCGAGGCTTAAAAAGCAAAGTGAAAGCAGACAGCGGGTAAATCTCAAGCGCATCCGAATTGCCTCCATCGGTGATGCCGCGCGGAATACGGGCGTGACACTCTCCCGTTCGCTTGGCCAGCAAACTATAAGTTCACGAGCCGCGACTGTCAACCAGACTCGAAGGCGCAAATTCAAATCTATCCATCATGTCCCGGCTTATTCCAGCAACTTGGTAATTTCCTGCTGCATGCTATTGGCCTGTGCCAAGGCCGAGATTCCGGTCTGCATAAGAATCTCGTACTTGGCCATATTCGAGGTGGCCGATGCGTAATCGGTGGCCTCGATGGCATTCTGCGCCGCGGTCACATTTTCAAGCTGCGTACCGAGAACAGCGTCAACCGCATTGAGAGTATTGATTTGTGCGCCAATGTAGCCGTCTTGCGCCGACACGCAGGAGATGGCCGCATTGAGAGCGGTGAGCGCAGTTTCAGCATTCCCTGGGTTCCTTAAGTTGGTGGCGCTCAGGTCCTGGCCCGCGTTGTCCGTGTAGCTGAGAGTGGACAGCGTGGTGGGGCTGGCGCCCCCGGCCGTTGTGACGTTATAAGCGATAACCCCGTTGGTATCGCCGACGCTCGAGGCTGCAAGAGCACGGATGTTCAGGTCGTCAACGAATGCACCGCTGGAAGAAGAGTCGCCGGTGTAAGTCCTTGTGTCGGAGCCGAAGACCGCGCGCTGGTTAAATGTAGTGGTGGCGCCGATGTTCGTGATCTCCGACAGAATCGACTGATACTCCTGATCGGCGGCCCTGTCCTGCGTGCTGGTAAGCGTGCCGTTGGAGGCTTCGGTGGCCAGGGTCACGGCGCGGTTCAGCAGGTTGGTCACCTGCGACAGCGCGCCATCGGCCACTCGCAGCAGTCCTACGCCTTCCCCGACGTTGGTTTGGGACTGAGCCAGGGCCTGTGCGTTGGCCTCGAGTCCATTGACAAAAGAAAGTCCCGCCGCATCGTCCGCGCCTGAGTTGATTCTTGAACCTGACGACAACTGCCGCAGCACTGCCGAGAGGCTGTTGCTGGTGTTGGTCAGATTGTTCTCCGCGTACAAGGCGGAGATGTTGTTCAAGACGCCCAGAAACACAGTGGGCCCGCTTTCAGATGCGTGCGTCACCTGCAATCATCGGAGAAGTAGGCCCTATGCGTATTGCTCTACTGGTCCGCGGTAGCGTTACGGCTGCATCTATAGCCTGTTTCGGCCAGGGCTAATCCAGCTTTAAATCCGCTTGCTTGTGTGTGAAATGCAGACAGCCCGGCCCCGAGGACGCAAATAAATCTCTTGTTCGTGTAAACATCCTCTACGCCGGCTGAGTCGCGAAGTACTCGGCAGCCTGCTGCCAGTTGTCCACGCGAATAAAGCCCGTAGCCGTGAGGTTTTGCGGCGATGTATAGAGCAGCCCCTGCCCCTCAAACTGAAGCAGATTGCGCGGCTGGTCATCGATAAGGAAGTCGGCGCGGAGAATGGACTTGTTCCCGCAGAAGACGTAGTGCGTGGGCGGGATGAAGGGAAAATGCCGCTGCAGCCAGCGATATTTGGGGCCCAGAGAGTTGGGAACGACCATGGCCTGCGTGGCGATGAAGATCTCAAAGCGTGCCGATAGGCTCTTGAGCACTTCCTGCGCATCCGGCATAAGCGCCAGGTCCTCGAAGAAATCTTCGGCGTCCAGGAAGGCGCGCAGCTGCTGCTGGCGGTCAAGGGGCGCGACTTCCCATAGGCCTTTGCCCACCAGGTCATTGGGAGTAACGGCTTCGTCGAAGGTCTGGTTGTAGCGGCGAAGATGCTCGGCGAGGGTATCGGCCATCACCTCGTCCATGTCCACACAAATGCGCTGCACAAGGGCTCCTGAAGGGCGAAGGAATTGTGCTCCTTGCGCTCCGGCTCAAAGAAAAATGTTAGCAGCGAATGGTGGCTCTATAAATCCGGCAACGAAATACTGTTCGTGTGCCCCATCCATTCCCGCGTATTTTGCGGGAATGGGTGGGAAGGAGATGCCAGTGTCTTCTTGCCGGATCACTAGTCTGCTGTCTTCTTGGGTTTGCGCGGTGCCCGGCCAGCGCCCGGAATAGGCTTGGGTGGCTCAGCTTTGGCGACTGGGGCCATCGCGGGGTCCCAATAGAGCAGGCGGCCGCAACTATCGCAGGTCAGCAGTTCACCCTCGCGGAGCTGGTTCCACATCTGCGGCCGTACCCCTATGCGGCAGCCAATGCACTGCTGATTCTCAACCCGGGCAATGCCGGTTCCGCGCGAGGTCGAGATGCGGTCATAGCGGACCAGCCACTGCGGCTCAATGAGCGGGCGAATGACTTCACGCTCGGCGTTGAGGGTGTCGAGCTGAGCGTTGAATTCCTTCTGACGGCGCCCCACGCGGGTTCGAGTCTTCTCGAGGGCACCGGCCAGAACTTCCACTTGGGCGCGGGCTGCGGCCAGGGTTGCTTCCCCCGCTTCCGTGCGCTCAAGGCTCGTGAATTCTTCGTTTTCGAGGCGCTCAGCTTCCGTGGTGGCGAAAGTGATCTCGTGCTCGATGGCTTCAGCCTGCTCAGGCGTCTTTACTGAGTCGAGCTGAATGCGGAATCGGGCAGCCTTCTGGCGATGGCCCGTGATCTCGCGTTCCAGGCGGGTGCGCAGGGTTTCTTCGCGCGTCAGGGCATCGGAGGCTTCAGCGGCCTGGCGCTCCGCCGCTGTCAGTGCGGATTGAGCCTGGGCGAGTTCTGTGGGGAGGGCGCGGGCCTCCTGGGTGAGGCGCGCTCGTTCCAAATCGACGGCTTGCAGCTTTACGATGTGCTCAATTTGCTCTTGCATCAGTGCCACGAGGATACGGCATTTGGCTTCCATACAGATAGGGTGGAGCTGCGGAAGGCTTGCCGGCCGGTGTCATTTGTTGCTTCCCAAGCCTCGAGAACCACGCCCGCGAAACACCAATCGCGTGTGCAAAGCGAGACTTATTTCCTTGCAAGACGTCTGCGACAATGGGAGGCAAACAAAGGGGGAGGAGATGCAGACGGGGTTCTGGCGCAGGCACAGGTGGCTGATGTGGATTGGCGGCGGATTGCTGGCTGCGGCCATGGCGGTGGCCGGTGTTGTGCTGGTGCTGGCGCATCGCGCTGAGCCGATGCTGCGCGCAACCATCGTTGAGCAGTTGCATCAGCACTTTCATGCACGGGTAGAACTGGACAGCTTCCACTTGTCGCTTGCGGGCGGCTTGTGGGTTGAAGGGAACGGGCTGCGGATCTGGCCCCCGGCGCAGGTGGAGGGGGTTACCGTGCCGAGCACGGCCACGCCGGATGAACCGCTGATCCGGCTTGAGGCGTTCCGGTTTCATACGCCGCTCACCTACAGACCCGGCCAGGTAATTCGAATTTCCTTGGTGGAGTTGAAGGGGCTGCGCGTGGACATGCCGCCCCGCTCTCACTTCGGCCACGGGGCGCCCAAAGATCCAGGGCCGCCGAAGACCGGCGCTGCCCTGCTGCGCTTTCAGGTGGACAGTATCGAGTGCAGCAACGCGAACCTGACGCTGGAAACAAGCAAGCCGGGCAAGCTGCCCCTGCAATTCGCGATTGCGCACCTCAAGCTGACGAGAATCGGCTCCGGCGGGATGATGAACTTCGACGCCGAGCTAACCAATCCGCGGCCTGTCGGGATCATCCACTCAACCGGAAGCTTCGGACCGTGGCTGGTGGACGATCCGGGCGAAAGTGCGCTCAAGGGTGACTACAGCTTCGATCATGCCGACCTGGGCGGTTTCAAGGGCATCGCTGGAATTCTCAGCTCGACCGGCCACTACGAGGGAACCCTGCGCAACCTGGTGGCGAATGGGGAGACGGATACGCCGGATTTCCGGCTGAAGTCCTTTGATAAGCCGCTTGCGCTCCACACCAGGTTTCATGCCCTGGTCGACGGGACCAATGGGGACACATGGCTGCAGCCAGTGGAAGCGACGCTGGGCCACTCGCACTTTACCGCGCAAGGTCAGGTCGTACGCGTCATGGCAAAGGATGCCGCCGGGAGGCCACAGAGTCTTGGCCACGACATTGCCCTCACGGTGAATGTAGACCGTGGGCGGATTGAGGATTTTCTACGCCTTGCCAGCCGCTCGGACGCGCCGCTACTCACCGGAGCGGTAACCCTCAAAGCCAGGTTGCACATTCCGCCGGGACCTGCGCCGGTCCATGAGAGGCTGCGCCTTGCCGGCACCTTCAATTTGGACGACGCCCGGTTCGCCAGTGCCAAAATTCAGGAGCGTATCGGGGAACTTAGCCTGCGCGGGCAGGGGCGGCCCAAGGACGCGAAGGGCGATGGCGGATCAGAGACCCGATCGACCATGGAGGGGGATTTCCAGATGGGTGGCGGCGTGGTTACGCTGCCGAGGCTCAAGTACTCGGTGCCCGGCGCGGTGATTGAGTTGCAGGGTACATACGGCGTCGAGGCCGGCGCGCTGAGTTTTGCCGGTACGGCCAGAACTGACGCCACGGTGTCGCAGATGGTGGGCGGATGGAAGGGATTGCTCCTCAAGCCTGTGGACCGCTACTTCAAAAAGGATGGCGCCGGAATGCAGATTCCCATCCACATCAGCGGCACTCGCGAGAACCTCCAGTTCGGCGTCGACTTTGACCGCATGAAGGGCAAACCGGCCCAGCAACCGGTGGAGCCGCAGTAGAAGAGGTTTTGCAAAAAGTGGGGCTCCAGTCCTGCCATTGGAACCTGGGAATGCGGCCTATCCGCTGCGCCAAAATTAACATGCGAACGGATTGACATACCTCTGATTAAGTTGATATCAACTACGAGTCGACTGCACGCTGACACCCTGGTCTATCCGCCAAAAAGGAGAACACTCGCTATGTTTACACCCAAAGGAAAGTTCGGCTGGTACGAACTTATGACCAGCGATACGAATGCCGCAGGCAAGTTTTACTCTGACGTTGTGGGTTGGACGACCCAGGAGATGCCCGGCGCCGACGGCCCCTCCTACACCACCTTCAACCTCGGCAGCGCGGGCATCGCCGGAATGTTGCACATGCCCCAACACACCGGCTGGATAGGCTACATCGCCGTCGATGATGTCGATGCTCACATCGAAAAGATTGTCGAAGCCGGCGGCAAATTGTGGAAGCCCGCCACAGACGTTCCCGGAATGCTTCGTTTCGCCGTCTTGTCTGACCCGCAGGGCGCCGCCATTGTGGTCTTCACGCCCAACCCGGCCATGCCCTCGCCGGAGCGGCCCGCCCCGCCGACTCCCGGCACCATCGGCTGGCACGAGCTCTATACAACCGACCTCGAGGCCGGGTTCGACTTCTACAACAAGCTCTTTGGATGGACCAAGGTCACCGATATGGACATGGGGCCCATGGGCGTCTATCGCATCTTTGATGAAGGCGACCACAAGGAAATGGGCGACGGCGGAATGATGAACAAAATGCCGCAAATGCCTGTCTCATGCTGGAACTTCTACTTCAATGTCGACTCAATCAAGGCCGCCATCCGGCGTGTTGAGTCCGGCGGCGGAAAGGTCTTGAACGGTCCGAATCAGGTGCCCGGCGGAGGCTGGATCATCCAGGGCCAGGACCCGCAAGGAGCCATGTTCTCGCTCGTAAGCAACAAGGAATGAGCCGTAATCATCGCGCTCTTGCTCCATTCACCTAATTGATCCGGCAACTGAATACTGTTCGGGCGCCCCATCCATTCCTGCGTATTTTTGCGGAAATGGGTGGGATGAAGATGCCACTGCTTTCTTGCCGGATCAAGAGTGGGTGGCAATCTCCCGACAGCCTATGCTGCCGGGGCGATTAAAGGGTCTGCGTGCTAGCCCGCGGCCCTCAGGCAATCAACCGGCACGCATCAATTCGCTGCCCCCGGCGGAGCCAGCCGATCTATCCAAAACTGCTTTTCCTTGTTGAACGATTTCCGCTCTTGGTCCGTAATCCGCACCGCGCGGCCCACGCCCGCCTTCACTGAAACCACTTTCCGCAGCGTGCCGTCGGGCGAGGTCAAATAGAGATCCTGATCGTTTGAAGCCGTATCGCCCACAACAAAAATGACAATGTCCTTCTTGTTCGCAACTGAGACGTCAAACCCCTGCACCATCGCTCCCGTCCGCACCACACCCTGCATCACCGCACACTCTTTTTCCTTGGAAAGGCCCAGCAGTGTGGAAATATGCGGCGGCAGCTTTGAATGAAAGCCCTTTTCAAAAGTGACGTCCGCAGCCCGCGCAAGCTTCCCCTGCGCATGGGCGCCACTTGCTTTCTGCGCCTGCCCCGCAGCCGCCGGCAACATCGCTGCCACCAGCATCAGAACCGCTAGCAGCCCCATAAGACAACCTCTTGCAACCTTCGACACCGAACCCCCAATCCCGCCTATCTCATGAATAGCGATGACCCGATCCCATCCGCGAGCGACACGCTTCGAGGCCTGCCGCCCGCGAATCAGAATATCCCTCCGGGAACTACTTGAAAACGCCGCTTCCCTTCAATAACTCGTCGCGATGGCCGTTGTCGTCTGTCATGGAACCAAATGCCTGGCCCGACAGCGGATGATCACTCACTAATCCGCGAATTGCCGCCTGAACCGTATCCAGGCCTTCCGGAGTGGGCGTTACATAAACAATCGAAAACGTGCCGGGCGCCTCCGTGTGAATTGCCATTGTGTCGATCTCGTATTCAAGAATGGTGCTGTCGGCCAGCATCTTCTCCAGCACCGGCACAATCATGTGTTTGCTTAGCGACTCCACCGCATCGTCCGGCGCATCCGCCTTCAACTTATAGGCTGACACGTGGACATAACCGTCCTTGAAAGCCCCCGAGCGCCAGTTGTAATAGTGGCTCACGTAAATGCTGTCCCAATGCTTTGTAGGACTGGCTGCATTCGGAGAGGCGGAAATGTCCGCTGCAAAAAACTTGTCCAGCACCTTCACCAACCCGGCTATCGACATTGCCGACCACCAGTTGTCGTGGGTTTCCCCTTCGGCCGTGTGCACCAGGTTGATATCGTCGCCATAGCCCACAATGGTCCCATCGGCCAGCGCCTTCTCCAGGATCGCGTTGCGCCCCGCAGCCGACTTTTCCATCTCCGCCCAATGCGCCCGCGGAATCTGCCAGTTGGCGATATACGAGTACATCGCCGGCTTCTCCTTTACTTCGGCCATCTGTGCATTCAACGGCATTACGCACAGAGTTGACACCGCGAGCAAAAACAAACTCGCAAAGACGCTCAAAGATTGTCTGGTCATCTTGTTCCTCCTGTTGGATTTAGTCAGCGATGCTCTGGGGAAAGCCTGACAACGCGCAGTCTACCGGACGAATACGGGCGTCTCCTTGTCATTTCTCATCCCCGCCGAAGATTTGCTGCCCACTTGCCTGAACCCACATGGCAGTGTGATAGTTTGGCTGAGTTACACCGCTGCCAGCTCTACGAGCGGCGGAAGAAGACCGAGGAGACCCCAATGCACCCAACGAATTCCCTCGCAAGAATGATCGAGAGCTGCGCCCTTGCCATTTTGCTGGGAGCAGGAACACTGGCAGCCGCTGGGCAATCCGCGCCCGCCAAGCCGGAAAACAAGCCTCAGGCGAAACTTCAAGCCGCCGCCCCGGCCAGCGCACGCGAGTGGTGGAAGAACGCCGTCATCTACGAGATCTATCCGCGCAGCTTTCAGGACTCGAACGGCGACGGCATCGGCGACCTGAACGGCATCACCGCGCGCCTGGACTACCTCAAGGAACTGGGCGTCGACGCCATCTGGCTCACCCCCTGCTTCCCCTCGCCGCTGGTGGATTTCGGCTACGACATCTCCGATTACAAGAAAATCGACCCACAGTACGGAACTCTGGCGGATTTTGACCGCCTTGTCGCCGAGGCCGGCAAGCGCCATATCCGCGTGCTGATGGACATGGTCATGAACCACTCCTCTGACAAGCACGAGTGGTTCCAGCAGTCGCGCTCCTCACGCAGCAACGCGTACCGGGACTGGTACGTTTGGCGCGACGGCAAGGGCCAAACTGCCACAGACAAAGGCGTCCCGCCCAACAACTGGCAGTCCTACTTTGGCCATTCGGCCTGGGAGTGGGACGAGACCACACGCCAGTACTACTACCACAAGTTCTATATCCAGCAGCCAGACCTGAACTGGAATAACCCCAAGGTACATGAGGCCTTCAAGGACATCATGGCCTTCTGGCTCAAGCGCGGTGTCGGCGGATTCCGGTTTGACGCGATTACAACGCTCTACGAAGACCCGGCCATGACCGACGAAGGCATCGTCAAAGACAAGGACGGCAATCCGGTCATCAATGCCTACGGTGACCCGCAACTGGACGACACCAAGACCAATAACCAGCCTGGCGTTCACCCCGTGATGCAGGAGATGCGGGCGGCGGTCGACAAATTCAGCACCGGCGCATACCCCGGTACCCGGGTGGTGATCGGGGAAACCTACCTGCCCAACATCGGCGAGTTGGCCAAAATGTACGGGCCGAAAGGCAAGCCTGAGTTCCACCTTCCCATGGATACGCAGGTGGCCATGATCAACAAGATGGACATAGCCGCCTTTCGCTCAAAGCTGACCGATGTAGAGACACAGATCGGCGGGCATGTGCCCCTGCTGCTGTTTGACAATCACGACAACCCCCGGATCGACCTGCGCTATGGCGACGGAGTCCACGACGAAGCCATCCAGCGCGTGCTTTCAACGGTGCTGTTCGCGAGCCGCGGCGCGGCGCTCTTCTATTATGGCGACGAGATCGGGATGAAGACCACTCCCCCCACGCGCAAGGAGGACGTGAAAGACCCGATCGGCATCACCGGCTGGCCCAAGGAGAAGGGCCGCGACGGTGAGCGCACGCCCATGCAGTGGGACGCGACCGCGAACTCCGGCTTTACCAGGGGGACACCCTGGCTGCCGGTTCCGCCGAATGCCACCACGGTCAACGTTGAGGCCGAGAAAAGCGACTCCGCCTCGCTGTTTGCCTGGTACAAAAGCCTCATCCACCTCAAGAAGACGAATCTGGCATTTGCGCATGGCGATAACGTGATGCTGGATACGGATAACTCCAAGGTGCTGAGCTGGTTGCGCAAAGCACCGGGCGCTCCGACAGTGGTGGTGGCCGCGAATTTCACCGCCGATCCGCAGACGGTCAGCCTCGCAGTTCCCGGATCAACCGGCAAGCTCAAGACTCTCCTCAAGTCACCGGGCGCGGCTGAGCCGGCTTCGCTCACCTCGATCGAGCTTGGCCCGTTCGAGGTCTTTATCGGAGAGGTCAAGTAGCAGCCGCAATTCCCCGGGCAGGCCCTACAACGACGCCTGCTCGGGAACAGCTTCGCCGCCGCGCGCGGGTCGTTAACGCCACAATTCACTCGATTACGGTCGTTGTGATCCACAGTCCTGCAGCCGCGCGCCAGCACCGCGGCTCCGGCCGGCGACGCAACAGCTTGGCTGGTGGCCAAAATGCCGTACTGCGTCATGACCATGGAGCGCGATTGCTCACGGGCAGAAAGCCGCGCTACCTGCTAAGCGGCTAGAGCGTTTTCTGTGCGAGTGTGAACAGTAATTTGGGTGCCCCATCCATGAATCGTTTTGTGATTCATGGGTGAGATAACAAAAATTCAAATCTGCACTGTAAACACCAAAGCGGAAAACGCTCGAGAACGCCGAGAAGCAGGTGCGTGCATAGCAGCTTATGCAGTCTTGTCTTCATGTGTCGGAACCAGTCCCGGCGCAGTATGCTGACAACGAAACCTGGAACCAGGAACCACCCGCAGGGATGTCCTGAATCCATCGTTGACCGCAGACTACCGGATACCGTTATTCCGATTTGAAAATCTTATTCTCTGAGAGTTCTTAGGAAGCCATTTGGAGCAATTCCTGCTCGGCACGCAGCCAATCCTGCTCTGCGTAGCCGTCCTGGTAGCCGCGCTGCGCCCAATAGGCACGCGCAAGCTGCTCAATTTCCTCGCGCGAGGGCATCATTGCCTTGGCTGGTTGAGTGGCTTTTTCCTTCTTTGCTGCCGGCTTGCGGGGTTTAGCGGACGTTTTTGCGGGGGCCTTGGCTTTCTTCGTTGTATCAGTCATAGGAAGACTCCTGCTTGAGTTCGCCACCAACGTACGGGGGCATCCATCTTAGAATACTGGAGATCGTGCTTTAATGCGAGTCCTCGTCCCAGCCTGCGAACCTGCCTGATGCGCTGCAGTTGGCGGCAGCGCCTCCCGCTCCTGCCTCCTTGCCGCCACAGTGCCCTCCGTGTTTGACTGGTTGCCGAAGGTGGACGAACATCATGGGATACATTCTTGCTCTCGACCAGGGAACCACAAGTTCCCGCGCGATCCTCTTTGACGAAGCCGGCACTATTGCCGCCACGGCGCAACATGAGTTTGAGCAGTTCTACCCGCAGGCCGGATGGGTGGAGCACGACCCGACTGAAATCCTCACCAGCCAGCTTTCCTGCGCAGTCGAGGTGCTGGGCAAAATCGGCGCGCGTCCGCGGGATGTGGCAGCGATCGGGATCACCAACCAGCGCGAGACGGTCGTCGTGTGGGAACGGGCCACCGGCAAGCCGATTCATCCCGCCATCGTCTGGCAGGACCGGCGCACCGCGGCTCGCTGCAGCGCCCTTGAACAGAGTGGCGTTGGAGACACGGTGTCCTCAAAGACCGGCTTGGTTCTGGACCCCTACTTTTCGGCAACCAAGGTGGCCTGGATTCTGGACAATGTGCCCGGCGCTCGGGCGCAGGCGGAACGCGGCGAGTTGGCCTTTGGAACTGTCGATAGCTGGCTCATCTGGCACCTGACCAGCGGGTCGCGCCACGTGACGGATATGACCAACGCCTCCCGCACTCTGCTCTTCAACATCGTCAAGGGCGAGTGGGACGAGGAACTGCTGAGGATCTTCGGCGTCCCGGCAAGCATGTTGCCGGAAGTGGCCTGGTCCAGCCAGATAGTCGGCGAAGTTACCACCACGCTCGGCTTGGGCGGCGTGGCGATTGCGGGTATTGCCGGCGATCAGCAGGCGGCGCTCTTCGGGCAACTCTGCTGGGGCGCGGGCGAAGCCAAAAACACATATGGAACAGGCTGCTTCCTGCTCCAGAATATCGGGACCGACTTTGCGCGCTCCAAACACCGCCTGATTACCACCCTGGCGGCCAGCGCCCGGCAGCGCCTGGAATACGCCTTCGAGGGCAGCATCTTTATCGGCGGCGCGGTGGTGCAGTGGCTCCGGGACAACCTCAAGCTCATCGGCTCCTCCTCTGAGGTGGAGGCGCTTGCAGCCAGCGTGCCCGATTCAGGCGGCGTCGTGTTCGTGCCGGCCTTCGTCGGCCTCGGTGCGCCGCATTGGGATCCGCACGCCAGCGGAATGTTGATCGGCCTCGGTCGCGGCACCAAGCCCGGACACATTGCCCGCGCTGCTCTTGAAGGCATCGCCTTCCAGGTGGCGGACGTGCTCGATGCCGTCGAAAGCGAGACAACCCCCCTGGCCGCGCTCCGCGTCGACGGCGGCGCCTCGGTCAACGACATGCTCATGCAGTTCCAGGCCGACGTTTTAGGCGTGCCGGTGGTTCGCCCCCAGGTGACCGAGACAACCGCCTTGGGTGCGGCCTATCTGGCAGGCCTGGCAACCGGATTCTGGGCCGGCCCCGAAGAGCTGCGGACGAAGCGCGAAGGCGACAAGCGCTTTGAGCCTCAGATGGACGCCAGCGAGCGCGCCGAACGCCGCGCACGCTGGCAGCAAGCTGTGAACCGTGCAAAAAGCTGGACCGCGTAGAGCGTTTTGGATGTGAATGTGAGCAATCATCTGGGTGCCCCATCCTTGAATCGTTCTTTGATTCAAGGGTGGGAAAGTACAAATTCAAATCTCCACCGTAACCAACTAAACAGATAACTCTCTAAGGGCAAGAGCTACCGCGCAACCCACTCGATCTGCTCGGGTTCGGCCTTCCGTCCGAGCAGAACAACCTCGATAGGCCCGCCAATACCGCTGGCCGCGGGAACCGTGTGCGTAGTAGTACTGGCCGCCTGCAGGATGTTCACTGCGGCCGCCGCCGACTCGCCCATTGGGACCTCTCCCACCGGCCTGGCCGTCAGAATGAAGTCGAGCGTAGGCGCGGCAAGGTACTTCCTGCCAAATCCGGCATAGACATTTCTGTCCACATAACCAGTTTCGCCATAGGTCCACACTCCGCGCCGATCCTCAGGTTTCACAGTTGTCTCGGCAAAGCGCCCGGCCTGAATCTCATGCGTAGCAGCGTGGATCCTCACAACGAAATTCCGCATCGTCGCCACCCGCGAACCGGGATCGTAACTGGCAACGATGACGGAGAAGATCTCCTTCCCCGCATAAGGCTGAAACGTATCCGGATGCCCCCGCCTGAAGCGCCCAGCAGCCTGCGCGCAAGCCTGCCCCAGCCCTTCCAGCGATGGCTTCGAGGAGTCAGAGTTTTGTTCCAGATACCCTCGCGCCACTGCGGCAATATCCAGCAAGCGGGGCGCCGCCTCGACGTAATGGCAAAAGTCCGTCTCATGCGGCCCCGGCGGCTGAACAAACAGCGCGTCGCCGGTGACCATCACCACCGTACGCGCGGGCTTCGTCAGCCGCACAATCTTGAACTGACCGTCACACTGTGCGCCCAGGATGGAGATGCGGCTATCCGCGGCCACCACCAGCCCATCCGCTGAGGGAACCAGCACCACCAGCGTCGCGCCCGCCAGAGGAGGCAGCAGGAGAACCGCAAGAACGGCTGCAAGCAAGCGCTTCATTCTGGGTAGTATGGGCCAAGCCGCCAGACCGCGCAAAGTCAAAGTCATCCAACCTGCTTTCCCGCCTCTCACAAATGGGACTTGAGAAAACTGGCGCTTCCGTGCGAGTGTAGAACGAAAGTAAGGCACGGAGGAATCAGTGTCCTGTCCCCAGTATTCCTAACATCATTGCACTGTCATTCTGAGCAGATTTACTCGCGGCAGCGCGTTACATCCGGAGATGAACGGACGCCGTCTACCCCGCGACTAAGCACCGTGCCCCATCCATTCCGCGTTCTTTGCGGAATGGGTGGGACAGAACAGCACTCAACCGGACCGTTCATTAGGAGCGAACGGGGCCCCAAACGCACTTCAGTTTGGGGGTGGTGAGCTAAGAATCTGCTTTTGCATTAGGCGAATTCTGAGAGAAAATTCTGGGACACGACACAAGCGGAGGTTGAGATGACGGCTACAAGCTGCAGTCATGTTGCGGAGCACATGAAGAAGGTCAAGCCCCACACCAAGGGGTGCGAAGAATGTCTCAAAATCGGCGACACATGGGTACATCTGCGGATGTGTCTGGAGTGCGGCCACGTCGGCTGCTGCGACTCCTCGAAGAACCGCCATGCGCGCGCCCATTTCCACGCCATCGGCCACCCGCTCATCCAGTCAGCCGAACGCGGCGAAGATTGGCGCTGGTGCTATATCGATGAGCTGTATCTGTAGCATCCAGCTTGATTTAGGATGGGCTGGGAATCTCAGCCATCTCCAGGTCCTTGTGCACCAACAGGCCCATAAAGACCCACAATAAAACCTGTGGCAAGTCGCCCAGAATCGTGATGCCCGGCCAAATGACGAAGCTTCGCAGCCAAGCATCTGATTCGAATCTGAATCTGATCGAAGGGGTAGCTTCCCTTATGAAGTGAAGCAGGACGATGATGACCACTCCAACGAGGATGGCCGCAATCCGGGCTTGCATCTTCCTCTCGGACTGAACGATCTGGACCTGCCGATCAGCGATCAGCCGAAGGCTTGCGGGCGTCAGTATCCAGGCGACGCAGACAAACACCAGGAGCGTCATACCCTCCACAAGGACAGGGAAGGGAAAATCGCTCCGCAGAAATGCCAATTTCTCCAGATTGAGTAGTCCACTAGCCAGTGTTATCCCCAAAATAAGCATTACGAAGAGCTTTGTCGAGAAAAGTAGAACTTGCCAAAGCCTCGATCGGACCAGAATCGCTTCACATGTCCAATTCGGGCGCTCTTCTAACAAAACTGCGCGAACCATTCTTGCCGTCAGTAGAAATCCAATGACATATGCGCAGAAGACCAGCAGCCGTAACCCAAGGCTCAGTGGAAGTGCAAAAAGCAAGGCTCGCTTAACAAGCTCGAAGCTTCGCTCAGAAGGCGGAAACGAGAAGCCCAGGACCGAGTGGGCTGCCATGAACCAGTTGACTGCTTCTCTCGCAAGGACTTTCTGCAGCCACTCCTGGTAGAAATCCAGCAAACTCGCGCAGACCAGCGGGAGACACAGAGCGGGATGCTCCCTCAACATGTTCACGGTCTTGCGCCAGAGCCCCTGCCCCAACCGTTCCTGCATGGCCCGCTTATCTTACATGAAGTGAAAGCGTTGTGGAATCAGCCCTTACGCCAACTCCACCTCAATTTTCTTGGCGTCCGCATCCAGCTTCACAATCTTGAAGCTGCGTATCTGCCCCTCCGCCAGCGCCTCGGGCTTGCTCGTCGCTGCCGGAGCGTTACCCTTCCAGCGGTCTTTGAGCATCGACGACAGGTTGGACATATCGATCTTGCCCGCGCTCTTGGCTTCAGGCGCGGCGGCTGGCGCAACAGTGGTGCCCGGCTTGATGCGGCAGTGGGCGCGAATGCCGTCGCCCAACTCCACCACCGTCAGCATCGGCGATGCTTCCACCACGCGGCCTGACACCGTATCGCCCACCTTGCGCTCGGCGATGTACTCGTCGATGTCGGTCGGAACCAGTTGCTTCATGCTCAGCTTGATCTGACGCTTTTCTGTGTCGATGGCCAGAACCAGCGCCTTCACCACCTGGCCCGCGCGCAGCACGTCCGACGGATGGTTGAGGCGGCGGTCGGGATCGATCTCGCTGATGTGAACCAGGCCCTCGATTCCATCGGCCAACTGCACAAAAGCGCCAAAGTTCATCAGCTTGGTAACCGGACCTTCGATCTGCGAATTCACCGGGAAGTTGCGCTCCACCTCGGTCCATGGATCGACGAGGGTCTGCTTCAGGCCCAGAGCAATGCGGCGCTCCTCGGGCTTCACTGAGAGAATCACGGCATCCACCCGGTCGCCCGGCTTGAGCATGTCGCTCGGATGGCGAAGCTTCTTTCCGTAAGACATCTCCGAAATATGAATCAGCCCTTCAACCCCTGGCTCGATCTCAACAAACGCCCCGAAGTCCATGAGTCGCGTCACGGTGCCGGAGATGCGCTGCCCGGCCACCAGCCTATCCGGCGCGGTCTGCCAGGGCTCGGCCTGCAACTGCTTCAGCCCGAGCGAGATCTTCTTGTTCTCCGGATCGATCTTTAGGATCTTCACCTGGATTTCCTGCCCAACAGTCAGCACGTCCTCCGGCTTGGCGATGCGCGTGTGCGCCATGTCGCTGATGTGCAGCAGGCCATCCACGCCGCCCAGGTCAACAAATGCCCCGTAGGGCATGAGCGTGCGAACGGTGCCGGACACGATATCGCCATCCTTCAGGGCGGCGTGGCGCTCGGCGGTAGCGGCGCGGGCCTGCTCTTCCAGAACGATGCGGCGATCCACAACCACGTCTTCTTCGGTCACGTCCAGCTTGGTGATGCGGCAGTTGATCTCGGTGCCGACCAGCTTTTCCAGTTCAACTGCATCGCGGGTTCCGCTGCGGCTGGCGGGCATAAAGGCGCGCACGCCAATATCCACCGTGACGCCGCCCTTCCTCACCTCAGTCACGGTGCCCACAACCGCGACCTTGTCTGCGAACGCGGCTTCAATCGCCGTCCAGTCGCGGACCTGCGCGACCTTAAAGCGCGACAACTCGTAGTAGTGCTCTTCATTGCGGCCCGTGACGGACACCGGGAAGCTGTCGCCAGGCTTCACGCCATCGGCGTTGTTCTCGAAAGAGGACCGGGGCAGAACGCCCTCTGCCTTGTAGCCGATATCCAGAAATACCTGGTCGGCAGAGATAGACACCACCGTGCCCGACAACTGCCTGGAACCAGGCTCGGACTTGTGCGAGTGGGTGCGCTCAAAGTCGCGGAGCAGGTCTGCGAACGACTCAGTCGGTTCCTCAACAACAGGCTCCGGAAACGGAACGGGCGCAACCGGCTTGGCAGGCGCAGGGGCGGCTATCGCGGCCGCTACCGGCTCGGGCTCTGGCACAGGAACCGGTTCAGCAACGGCTTCCTCGACAGGTTCGGAAACGGGCGTGGGGGCGAGTTCAGGAGTGCTTTCTGAGGTGGGCAGGGATTCTGTGATGTTTTCGTCGGTCATGGCTGGTCAGGTTCCATTCTCCCACGATTCAGCGGAGGTGGTGGTGCGGGGACGGGTTCCGGTAGGCGGCTTTTCGCCCCTATGCTGAAAAAATACAAAGATCCAGCACGCCAGACTCACTTAAGTGCGGCCATTCTCCAAATTATGGGAACTCAGCAAGCTTCGGTGTAGCGCGAGGCTTCATCCCGGTAGAGCCGCCGGTATCGTTGATTACGTTGGAGATTTCGCCCAGGTCACCAAGCGCCACCGTGATCATGTGGTGAAATTTGACCCCCGGCGCTTTCGGCGTCTCAATGGCGCGCGTAAGCACCACGTTCGGATGGCGAAAGACAGAGTAAACGCCCAGTCCCCACGCTTCATGGGTGGTTACTGTGTCCGCCACCTTGTACGAGGCCCACCCGTTGGTTCCTGCCGCGCTCGTGTAGCTCGCCTGATCCGGCGGGTCGTAAGGGATCTCCGATTGATAAAAATAGGTGCGGCCCCCATTGCCATTCCAAAGCACCTGAAACTGCTGGTGATGTTCCACAAAGAGGCCATAAATCGTAACGCTGTTCCCGTTGACAACCAGGCCATTGGCGCTCAGGTTCTGGTCCCAGCCAACGCCGGAGCCGTGATCGGCACGCCAGATCCAGGTGTGGTCCACAATTGTGTCATTGCTGTTGATCTCCAGATTCCCGACCGTCCGCCCAACCCCCGCTCCCCCATCGCGGAAGAACACATCGTGCAGCGAGATCGGGTTTGCAGCGTGGCGCAACCGGCTCCCTTTCGGGCCAACCTGCATCAGCACCGGCGATTGAACAGGCCCCGCATCAATCAGCAGGCCGGCGACGATAATCCCGTCTCCGTCCGCCGTGATCACCGCGGCGGTTCCGTTCACCGGGCGCAGCGTGGCAAACCCCAGGCCCATCACAACCGAATGCGCGCGATTCACGCGGATCGGCTCCGTAAGGTCATAGAGTCCCGGCGTGAACAGCAGATTCTTTCCCTGCGCCAACTGCGCATTCAGGGCTGCGGCACTGTCCCCTGGGTGGGCGATGAAAAACCTGGCGATGGGAATGGAGTTCCCCAGCGTCGAGCCTCCACGCCACGTAATCCCTGTGCTGTTGGCCCGCAGAGCCGGCACGCGCACAAAATAGCTGCCACTTGCGTCCACCTCAAGGAACGGCTTCTCGCGCACAATCGGCGTCTCGGCGACCTTGGTGTAGGGCGGCGACGGCCACTCCCCACTCGGCGCGGTGCTAACCCCGACAAAAACCATATTCCAGTTGGCTCCGGTCCAGGAACCCCACTCGCTGTTGCGCGAAATCCACTGCTGCTGCGTGCCCGAATCGACATTCCCGTCGATCAGCGAGTCAGACATCCATCCGCCGCTCGCCCAGCCATGCTTCTGGTGCAAAACCAAATTTCCGGCAATGTGCATGCGCCGGAAGGGAATCGCCTGCGAAACCGCCCACTGCATCGTCCCCTGCGTCTCCCCGCCCGTCGGAGTGACGGCGAAGCCCTCCGCCGCTCGCCAGAAAGTGCATGTGGCGTTGTTGTGGTCGAGGCTGGCGTCGGAGTGGACGTTGCCGGTAATGTGTACGCTGTCCGGCGTGGCGCCCAGGCCAGCAACCTCCGTGTAAAAGCCCACCGGCACATCGACCTTGTAGTCCCCCGGCCGGAACAGCAGGGCATACCGCGCGGTGCCGAATTCGCTGTGTTGCTGGAGGGCATAGACCTTGTCGATCTGCCGCTGCATATCGGCTGAGGGCATGGACGGACTGAAGACCAGCACGTTCGGCCCAAAGTCCGGCGCCGCGCCGCGAGCCGCCATCGGCACACTTGCAAAAGCCGCGAAAATCGCCACCGTAACAGCGAGATTGCGGAGCGCAGCACGGCGTAGACAGCCGCTTCGAATGGAATGAATCGACGCGTTCATAGCCCTGCTCTCCCCTTGGATGAATGAACTTCGCCCCTGCACAGAAGTTCCCGGTGGAATAGTAGAGGCCTTCGTGGAGATATACAACCCGGCCTTCAACAGATTGGACACCGGGCCTTCCGAGTGCGAGAATTGCCATCGCACGAGGGAGACAAGATGAAACTACCTTCAATGACAAGGCGCGATTTTGTGCGCATGGGCGCGGGCGCGGTTGTAGCGGGAGCCGCGGTAAAATCCACGCTGCTCGAGCCCGCTATGCTTTCAGCGGAAACACTGGCGGATGGGCGCAAAATCCGCTTTGTGATGATCGGCACCGGAATTCGCGGCTGCGACCTGCTGCGGGCGGCGCGCTCGGTGCCTTCCGGCATCTGCGTGGGCGCGGCCGACCTCTACAAGACGCGGCATCTGTCCGCCAAAGAGGCTTATGGCGCGGACTTTCCCACCACCGGCGACTACCGCACGCTGCTTGACCGCAAGGATGTGGATGCTGTCTTTGTGGCTACCTCCGACCATCACCACCGGCGCGTAACCCTGGACGCGGTTGCGGCCGGCAAAGACGTCTACTGCGAAAAGCCCATCTCTCACAGCGTCGCCGACGGCCTCGCCATGGTGGATGCCGTGCAGGCCGGCAAGCGCATCTTCCAGGCCGGCAGTCAGCGCGTCAGTTCCATCCTCAACAGGAAGGCCGGCGAAATCTATAAGTCCGGGCGTCTTGGCGAAGTGCATCAGGTTGACGCGCATATCAACCGCAACTCGCCCGGCGGCGCGTGGACCTATCCAATTCCACCCGATGCTAACCCGGAGACCGTGGACTGGAAGCAATTCCTTGTCGACGCGCCCGATCGTCCCTTCGATCCCAAGCTCTTCTTCCGCTGGCGCTGCTTTGCCGATTACGGCTCCGGCCTCGGAGGCGACCTGTTTGTCCACCTCATTTCAGGCATCCTCGGCATCACCGGAATGAACACCGTCGCCACCCGCGCCTACTCCAGCGGCGGCCTCTATCACTTCAAAGACGGCCGCGACTTCCCTGACCTGCTTGAGACCCTGTACGACTATCCCGACATGCAGGTGCATCTGCACTGCAACCAGAACAACAACGATGGCAACGACACCATCAGCCTCTACGGTTCCAAGGGAACCCTCGTCGTCGCCGGCAGCACTCTCACCTTTACGCCCCAGGATGTAGCGCCCCACTTCGAATCCTATGGCTGGGGTGGCATGACGGCTGAGCAAAAAAAGCAGGGCCAGGACGAGTGGAACGCCGCGCATCCCGCTCCAGTTCCCGCGCTTGACGAGGTCGAGACCTACACGCTCCCGCAAGGCTATAACGACACCGCCGAGCACATCGCCAACTTCTTCCGCGCAGTTGTCACCCGTGAGCATGTCGTCGAGGACGAAGTCTTCGGCAACAACGCCGCCATCGGCTGCCACCTCGCTAACTACTCTTACTTCCACCGCACCATCGCCACGTGGGACCCGGCGACCAAAACCATCAAAGGCTGATATCGGCTCCACGCAAACGAAGCCCGTACAGAATGGTGCGGACTTTCGTTGCTGCGGCGAAGCTGATTCGGGTGGTAGGCCGGGGATTTATCCCCGGTATAAACCCCGCAAAATCAACAAGGACTTTACATGTTGCGGAAAAACTCATCGTTCGAAGGAAACTGGCGAGCTTTGTGTCAGGGCACGACTTTAGTCGTGCCGCAAACGCAATTAAATCAAGATGGGCTTTAGCCCCTGCGGGAATGTCGCTTCATCGCAAAAGCCCGCTCGCAGAAACCAGACCGCTCAAGGAGAAATACAAATGACCTGTTCCTCGCGTAGAACATTTTTGAAAACCACAGGCGCAATTGCCGCCGCCGCCTGTGTCGGCGCCGGCCGACTGGCAGCAGCGCCGCTCAAGCAGCCCGTCGGCTTGCAAATCTACTCTGTCCGCGACCTCATGGAGAAGGACTTTGACGGCACCCTGGCGAAGATCCGCGGCGCGGGCTACACCGTCCTCGAGGCAGCCGGCTACTACGACCGCTCCGCTGCCGATTTCCGCAAGGCTATGGACCAGAACGGCCTGCGCTGCGTCAGCACCCACCACACCCTCAGCCTTCTGGAAACGCAGCTCGATCAGTGGATTGAATACGGCCATACCCTCGGCCTCGAATATATCGTCTGCTCATCCTCCGGCGGAATGCACCGCAACCCGGCTGTAAAGGGCGAACCCACCCTCGACGATTGGCGCTGGATTGCTGGCGAGTTCAATCGCATCGGCGAAAAGGTCAAGGCGGCCGGTATGATCTTCGGCGTACACAACCACACGCCCGAGTTTGCTCTCATCGATGGCGTTACCGTCTATGACGAGCTGCTGCGCCTCACCGATCCCAAACTCGTCGTCTTCGAGATGGACGCCGGCTGGGTCAATGCCTCCGGCCACAATCCCGTTGACTATCTCAAAAAGGCCCCGGAGCGCTTCCCGCTCATGCACGTCAAGGACATGGTCAAGGGCGCGGACGGCAAGCAGAAGATGACCGTCATGGGTAAAGGAAGTCTGCAATTCCGTCCCATCATGCGCGCCGCCACCGGCCTCAAGTATTACTTCGTCGAGCAGGAAGCGTTCGATATGGAGCCGATTGAAGAGATCCGCCTCGACGCCGAATACATGAAGAAGTTGGACGTATAAATAAGAGGCGCCGGGTGCCCCATCCTTGAATCGTTCTTTGATTCAAGGGTGGGACAGCACAAATTCAAATCTCCACCGTAGACACTTAAACAGATAACTCTCCAGCCCCACCGACGCTCGCTAGCCGCCGCGATTTCATGTCCCGCATGGGCGACTGCCCAAAGAACCGGCTGTACTCGCGACTAAACTGGCTTGGACTTTCGTAGCCCACCTCGAACGCTGCGCTCGCGGCGTCCAACCCATCCGTCAGCATCCGCACGCGGGCAGCGTGCAGGCGCAGCCTCTTCTGATATTGGAGCGGGCTCATCGCGGTGAGCGAGCGGAAGTGATGATGCAGCGTAGAGACGCCCATCTGCGCAACCAATGCGAGTTCTTCCACGCGCAGCGGCTTGTCGTAATTCGCCCTGAGCCAGCCGATAGCCCTGGCCGTGCGATTGCTCTGCTCGCCTAGCGTGGCGATGGAGCGCAGATGCCTGCCCAGCGGGGAACGCAGCAGCCGGTAAAGAATCTCCCGCTGCATCAGGCTGCCAAGAAAGGGAATATCCTTGGGTGTATCCAGTAGATCGAGCAATCGGGAACAAACCCGAAGCAGTTCGATCGGAGTCTTACCCACCGCCATGCCCCGAACTCCAAACGAAACTTCCGGCGTCAGAAGCTCGTCCTGACTGAGAATCTCGCGGACTACCGGCATCTCCAATTTAAGAACCAGGGCCAGGTACGGTTCGCTCCTGGAGGCCCCGATGATCTGGCTCTCGACCGGCAGATCGACCGAGGTCAGCAGAAAGTTGGAGCCATCGCATAGATGCGTCGTGCCGCCGACGCTGATACGCTTTTCTCCCTGCGCAAAAACCACCAACTCAGGTTCGTAGGTAGTGCAAAAACACTCGGATGGCGAGGTTCTGCGTGAGAGGATCAGGCCCGGCAAAGTAGTGTCCATAGGCCCCTCGTCCTTCGCGTGGGCGGCAATCTTGCGCGCCAGTTCGGCCCGCATCTCTTCGATCTCCGCCCGTGCGTCTCCAGTTGCATCCAGCACTTTCGCCATCTGGGCCTCCGATTGACTCGACAAATCTAGCCTACCTCCGATCCGGCCATTGATATACAGACAAATTGCCGTTCGACAGAATTAGGCAATCAAAGGGAAGGATCGTGATACCGCTTTCAATTCGACCCGCCGTAGCATCGAATCACGGTCAAGCTTTACCGGGGGTCGCCGCCGGACCAAGAACCGAGATCACTGGGGTGCAATGTGCTGATCAAGAGAATCCAACGGCAGAAGTCGCTTTCCATCGCTGTTTTCCTTATGCTGTCCGGCATATGGAGTCATGCGCAAAGCTCTCCTGACGCATCGGGACAGGAACCTCCGGCGACTTCGGAAATTTCCATTGAGGATCTGAACTGGCGTGGCGGAGACGCAGCCATGCCTCCCTTTGCTGACAGCAATGTGGATGTGAATTCCCGCTTCCGCCGCGCACTTTTGAGCAAGGGGATGGCCCTGCGCCTCATCTCTCAGCAGCAGTATGCGCAGAACACGCTCCGCGCACCGGCTCCGGCCGACAGCCAAGTCTATGTAGGCGAACATCCATTTGAGGGAGCCATGCTGCACTCCATTTTCACCGCCGACCTGCGCAAGCTAGGCCTGCACCACGCACAGTTGAACGTGAGCGGGGTTTGGAACTGGGTGAGCTGGGAGCCCGCCGGTCCCAAGGCCTTCAACCTCTGGAGCCTCTATATCTACAAGGAGTTCGGCAAGGACCGCGTGGAGATCAAGGCCGGGTACAACTCCAACGAGCTGGAGTATGTGGGTATGCAGGTGGGCGGATCGACTGCCAGCGGCGTGCAGGGCGTCTATGCAGTTTTGCCGTATGAGGTCGGCATGGCCTTCTTTCCGATGCCCGCCCCGCAGTTCAATTTGAAATTGAATGGGCCAGCGCATACCTACCTCAAGACAGGCGTACAGCGCAGCTTTGATCCAAACGGTGGACCGGCGAACGAGGCGCGCAATCACACAGGCTTGCGCTTCGCTCCCAAGGGCGATAATCTTCTGCTCCTGGAGGAGGCCGGCCAACGCCGCGCGCCCAGCGCCACCGAGCGCGAGGCTTGGTTCCGCGCCGGTTATTTGCGCAACAGCACGCACTACATAAATCAGACCTCGGGCAAGAAGGAGCCGGGCAACCACGCCGTTTTCGTTCTGATGGATTATCAATTGACCAAGCCCGACCCGCTCAAGCCCTGGCATGGTTTCTACCTGGGAGGCTCGGCGATGACGGCAGCTTCCAAATTCAACGCCTACGATCGCTACTTCGAAGCGCGCTTTTACAAAATGGCGCCCTTTAACAGGCGGCCGGGGGATGTAGCATCCCTGCTCTCGACTTACACCGGCCACAGCAAATACTTCACCGATGCGCTCGTCGCCAACGGCAGTGCGGTCTGGCGCAATAGCGCCTCGGTCACCGGCAGCTACAACATCCATCTGGCCCCCGGCAACTACCTGAGCCTCGGCTTGAGCTACATTCACGGACCGGCCATCACACCGCGAGTTGACGATACGCTCACCTTCACTGCAAGCTATTCCGTTTTCTTTTAGCAGAGAACCGGGAGATAACGCGCAAGGCTACGCCCTTTTCGATTCCGCGCTACTGAGATTGTTGGCATTTTGCATCCACTAACGCGATTTGGATCATCCATATCATCAGAAAGACTGAGGGGTTCCCCATGTACAACGCCAAAGCTTACTCTGCCGCCAGCGCAACATCCCGGCTTGCTTCCACCAAAATCGTCCGTCGCGACCCCACCGAAACTGACGTCCAGATCGAAATCCTCTTCTGCGGCGTCTGCCACTCCGACCTTCACCAGGCGCGCAATGAGTGGAGCGGCTTTATGCCCACCGTCTATCCCTGCGTCCCCGGCCATGAAATCGTTGGCCGCGTCACCAGCGTTGGCTCCGCCGTCTCCAAGTTCAAGCTCGGCGATCTGGCCGCGGTCGGCTGCATGGTCGATTCCGACGGCACTTGTCCCGCCTGCAAGGAAGGCCTCGAACAGTTCTGCCCCAATGGAACCTTCACCTACAACCTGCCCGACAAGCATTTGGGCGGCGTCACCTACGGCGGCTACTCTGACAGCATCGTCGTCGACCAGCGATTCGTCCTCAGCGTGCCCGCCAATCTTGACCTCGCCGGAGCCGCTCCCCTGCTTTGCGCTGGAATCACAACCTACTCGCCCATGCGCCACTGGGGCGTCACCAAGGGCAAGAAGGTGGGCGTCGTGGGTCTCGGCGGACTCGGCCACATGGGCGTTAAGTTCGCCCACGCATTCGGAGCCCACACCGTCGTCTTCACCACCTCCCCCAGCAAGAAGGAAGATGCCCTCCGCCTCGGCGCGAATGAGGTCGTCATCTCCCGCAACGCCAACGAGATGGCCAAACACGCTGGCAGCTTCGACTTTATCCTCGACGCAGTCGCCGCCGATCACGACATCAACGCCTACATCGGCCTGCTTGCCAGGGACGGCAACATCACGCTCGTCGGCGCACCTGAGAAGCCTCTCCCCGTTTCGGCCTTCAGCCTCATCATGGGCCGCCGCAGCCTCTCCGGATCGCCCATTGGCGGCATCGCCGAAACGCAGGAGATGCTCGACTTCTGCGGTCAGCACAACATCACCGCCGACGTCGAAGTCATCCCCATCCAGCAAATCAACGAAGCCTACGAGAGAATGATCAAGTCCGACGTCAAGTATCGCTTCTCCATCGACATGGCTTCTCTCAAATCCGAATAGCCGCTGAGAGGTCTGGCAGCAGTTCTGAACAAACAGGAGACACTATGCAAAAACGCAAACTAGGAAACAGCAATCTTGAAGTATCGGCCATCGGGCTCGGCTGCATGGGCATGAGCTTTTCTTACGGGCCGCCCCCCGACAAGCAGCAGATGGTCGCGCTTCTCCGCGCAGCCGTCGAGCGCGGCGTTACCTTCTTTGACACCGCAGAGGTCTACGGCCCCTACACGAATGAAGAACTCCTCGGCGAGGCCCTCTCTCCCGTTCGCGAACAGGTGGTCATCGCCACCAAGTTCGGTTTCAATCTCAATCCCGACGGCAGCCCCGGCTGGCAAGGGCTCAACAGCCGCCCGGAACGCATCAAGCAGGTTGCGGAAGACTCCCTCAAACGCCTCAAGATCGACTCCATTGATCTCTTCTATCAGCATCGCGTCGACCTCGAGGTGCCCATCGAAGACGTGGCCTTTGCGGTAAAGGAGTTGATTCAAGAGGGCAAGGTAAAACACTTCGGCCTCTCTGAAGCTGCCCCGAAGACCATCCGCCGCGCACACGCTGTCCAGCCTGTCACAGCGGTGCAAAGCGAGTACTCGCTATGGACCCGCGGCCCGGAAGCTGAAGTACTCCCCACCCTGGAAGAACTCGGCATCGGCTTTGTCCCTTACAGTCCACTAGGCAAGGGCTTCCTCACTGGGAAGATGGACGGGAACACCACGTTCGGCAAAACCGACTTCCGGAGCACCCTGCCCCGCTTCACGCCTGAAGCCTTGAAGGCGAACCACGCCCTGGTCGATCTGCTCGGCAAAATCGCGGCAGAGAAGCAGGCTTCCCCGGCGCAAATCGCGCTTGCCTGGCTGCTGGCCCAGAAGCCGTGGATTGTCCCCATTCCAGGGACCACCAAGCTTCATCGCCTCGAAGAAAATATCGGCGCAGCCACAGTCGAACTGTCACCCGGCGACCTGCTCGAGATCGAAACCGCTGCCGCCGAAATCAAGGTGGAAGGCGCCCGGTACCCTGAGCACATTGAGCAGATGACCGGCCGCTAGGCCAAGATCAACGAGAGGGAATTCAACAATGGAGATCAAGCGAATCGGTTCGGAACCTTCCGGCATAGGACCAGCGGACTACTTTACGGGCACGGTGCGGGTAGACATGCTGTTTAACGCGCCCGACCCCGCGCGGGTTGTTGGTGCCAGCGTCACCTTCGAACCCGGCGCACGCACCGCCTGGCACACTCATCCGCTCGGTCAAACGCTGGTTGTCACCTCCGGTTGCGGCCGCGCGCAACGCTCGGGCGGTCCCATCCAGGAGATTCGGCCCGGCGATGTCATCTGGTTCCCGCCGTTGGAGAAGCACTGGCACGGAGCCGCGCCCACCACGGCCATGACCCACCTCGCCATCCAGGAGAAGCTCGACGGCAAAACTGTCGACTGGATGGAACAGGTCACCGACGAGCAATATCAGGCATAGCCCGCCGCCTCATCCACCCCCTTCAGTTACGCTGAAAGCATGGATGTCTTCGACGAAAAGCGAACCGAACTCGAACGGCACGAATTCATGTTGGGCATCGAGCGCGGCCGCCTTGCCGTGGCGCTCGACCTGCTCACCGACGCGCTTATCCTGGTAGGCCAGCACGGCGTCTACTGCGCCTCCACCCGCAACCCCGCCAAGCCCGCCCTCGACCTCCAGGCGGTTCTCGGTGGCATGGACGGAGCCAAGCAACTCATCCAGTCGGTCATGGAGGAGCTCCGCGCGCAGAAGCATGGGCCAGCCTCCCCATCGGAATTCAGCGGTTCTGGACCGGCCTGAACTCCGCGCCGCGCCGCCCCAGCTACCTGGGAAACCAAAGTGCGGTATGCTTAAAGAGCGCGCCCGTAGCTCAGCTGGATAGAGCGAACGCCTCCGGAGCGTTAGGTCGGGAGTTCGAATCTCTCCGGGCGCACCATATCTCCCCTCAGTAACCACCGCTTCCGCAGCGAACCCATGTTCTGTTCCGTCACAGTGCTATTACTTCAAGTCCGGGGATGAACGGCAGACGCCTTCCCCGCGACCAAGCACCGTGCCCCATCCATTCCGCGTTTTTTGCGGAATGGGTGGGACAGAACAACACTCAACCGAACCGTTTATTAGGAGTGACCGAAGCCCGGCATCACCCGCTGACTTGCTAACCCTGCGCAGCAGGGGCTGACTTGCTGCCCTTCTTTCAACCCCTTAATTTACTTCCCCGCCTTTTGCATAGAATTACCTCACTTTGGCGCACAATAGTTTTTGTAGACGTCCATGCCTCTCACTGAAGCGTCAACCTCGCTGAAAAGAGAAGATCCACACTTATTTTGTGCAACATACCACAAGCATTCGGCTCTTCTAAGCGTGAAATTCAACCGCAAGCCACGGTAGAAAATCGACCCGGCTTCAGATAAGCAAGACACCCACCCCTCCCCTCCCACCCCCCTCCCTACTACCCACCCCCCTCCCAAAATGCCCGGTCGAGTGATCCATATCACAGCGGCAACTTCGACATCTGCTAAGCTCAAGCCATGTTGAGAGGTGTTTTCCAACGCGCTGCGGTTGCCATCCTGCTTGTGGGTGCGCTCCTCGTGCCGTCCGGAATCTGCCTGCAACAGTCCCAAAAGGTCGCTCACAAAGCCGCGCACAGTTGCTGCATTGCTGCTTCTGAGCACGGAAGCACGGTCACCACCAACTGCTGCATCGTTCGCTCTGAGTTGCCGTCCAACATAGTGAATCCAGTCCTTCCGCCTGCCGCTCCTGCCGCGCAACTTTTCCAGTTTGCCGCCTTGATCCATCTCTCCTCGCCAAGTCATTTTCCTGCACCGGCAGCCGCTCCTCCGCAGTCTCCGCCAACCGGCGCCTTCAGCTTAAGAATCTAGCTTTCCAATTCCGCCCAGGCCATTCGGGGTGCGCATCTCTGCGCCCTGGCAATTTCCCTTTGCCCTATTGCCGTGGAGTTGAAGCGTGAAATCCATTTCCATTGTTGCGCCGCTCGTGTTGGCGCTATCGATTGCTTCTCAGGGACAAACTGCGCCGCACTCCGTCTCTGTTTCCGTTCCCGCCGTCGCGCCCATGAAGGTGGAAGAGGCCGTGGCTGAAGCCCTGCAGGGCAATCCCGAGATCCGAGCCGCGGTACGCCGCTTGTCGCTCGTGCAGCTCAAGACCACCACCGCGCGCAGCCTGGAAGATCCCATGTTCCAGGTACGCGACTGGGACACGCCGCTGCGCCAACCCTGGGACCTCAACCAGGCGCAAGCCATGTTCATGGTCCAGCAGACCTTCGTCAGCAAGCAGAAGCGGGACATGCGCGCCAAGGTTGCCGGCGACGAGGTTGAAGTGGCGGCCGGCGAACTCGAAACCTTGCGCCAGGAGATCGCTGTCCAGGTACGCAAGGCCTGCACTGACCTCAAGCGCAATGCCGACGAGATGCAGTTGCACGATCGCCAGGCGTCGCTCCTCAAGGAGGCCTTGGCCGTGACCCTGGCCCAATACACCAGCGGCAAAGTACCGCAAGCCGACGTCCTCCGCGCCCAGATGGCTCTCACGCGCCTCTCCGAGCACCTGATTGAGCTAGATGAGGAGCGCGACAACGCCCGCGCCCTATTGAATTCGCTCATGGGCCGGCGCCCGGACGAGCCCATCGAGATCGCCGGCTCTTATGCCACTCCCGGCGACCTGCCATCCATCGAAGAGTTGGAGCGCATGGCAATCGAACACCGTCCCGAACTGGCCGCGCTGCGCAAGCAGATCGCCAGGGGCCAAGACGAGAGCCAGAACACGCGCCTGGCCATGAAGCCCGACTTCACCGTCGGCGTGGGCTACATGCTCATGCCCACCGGTTCCGCTGCACGCAGCGCCTACATGGCCGAGTTCTCCATGAATCTGCCTCGACTGAATCGTACCCGCCATGAGAACGAAGCCAAACAAGCCGATGCGGCAACCGAAGTAACTGAAGCTGAGTTGCAAGCGCGTACAGCGGCCGCGTTTCTGGAGATACGACAGGCCCAGATTGCGATTCTGGCGGCGCAGAAGCGCGTCAAGGTCTATCGCGATACGCTGCTGCCACAAGCCGATGCGTCGTTCAAAGCTTCAACCGCTGCCTATGAAAACAATCGCGCCGAGTTTCCCATGCTGATCGACAGCCAGAACCTGCTGCTCGACATTCAGACCGCCTACTACAAAGCATCGGCCGCAACAGACGCGGGTGTCGCCAATCTGGAGCGCGCGATAGGCGCTCCACTACCCGCCAAATCCGGCGCAGAAAGGACAAGCAGATGACTGCCAAAGAGACGAGACTGATCGCATTGGGCGCGGGGGCCGGAATCCTGGCCGCTGGATTGGCATTTGCAATCTACGAGGCACGCGAGAGGCACTTCTTTCCGGTGGCGGCTGCGGAGCGTGCCGTGACACCATCGCAACCGGCAAGCAGCGCGGCCGCCCCATCTGGTACGCAGCCCGGCGTCACCGTCGAGCTCACTCCCGCCGAAATCACCGCGGCGGGCGTGCAGGTCGCCGAGGTTCGCACCGCGTTGCTCAAGACGAATATCGACGCATTTGGCCGCGTGGAGCAGCCCGAGGCACAGCTTGCCGCGGTCAGCACGCGCATCGGTGGCCGCGTAGACAAGCTCTATGTGCAATACACGGGCGAGCTTGTGCGCGGCGGGCAACCGGTGGCGGATATTTACAGTCCCGATGTTGCAACGGCCATCGAAGAGTACCGGCTGGCCCAGGAGAACCGCAACGGGCTTCGCCAGTCGGATGATGCCTACGCGCGTACCCAGGCCGATGCGCTTGTAAAGGCAAGCCAGCGCCGGCTCGAGCTGTGGGGCATCACCGGCAAGCAGATGGACGCACCAGTCACAGCAGGCGTTCCCCACGTGACCATCTATGCCTATGCGAGCGGCACGGTCGTTGATCGCAAGGTGACCCAGGGGCAATACGTGAACGCCGGCGATACGCTTTTCACCGTCGCCGACCTCAGCCAGGTGTGGATCAAGGCCGATGTGTACGAGGGGCAGTTGCCCCAGATCCGTCAAGGCCAGGAGGTCGATATCACCGCGGAGTCGGTCCCCAACCGCACGCTCCATGGGCACGTGGACTTCATTGAGCCCGCCGCCAACCAGCAGACGCGCACCGTTCCCGTACATATGCACGTCGCCAATCCCGGGATGCGACTGGTACCGGGCATGTTTGTGAGCGCGACTTTTGTGAGCCCCGCGGCACACCCATCCATCGTCGTTCCCCGCTCGGCCGTTTTGGATACCGGTACCCGCAAGATCGTGTATGTGGCCCGGCCCAACGGTGTCTTCGAAGCGCGGGAAGTGCAGGTTGGCACGCCGACAGAAGATTTGTTCCCCGTCACGAGCGGCCTCGCCAAGGGCGACAAGGTGGTGCTGAGTGGCAACTTCCTCATCGACTCCCAGGCTCACCTGAGTTCCGGCATGTCCGGGCTGTACGGAGGATCGAAGGAGTTTTCCAGCGGACAGCAGGCACAAAACGCTGGCTCGTCTTCCCCTAATAAGGCAGATGCGGCGGCAGCGGCCAGGCTTGACTTTCACGCCGGCAACGATCCGCTCAAGGCCGGCGAAGACAATCCCTTCGATGCGAAACTCACTGACGCCACCGGAAAGCCTATTGCCGATGCGCTGGTGTCGGTCACGCTTGTCATGCCGGCGATGCCCGCAATGCATATGCCAGAGATGAAGAACTCCTTCGAACTTTCCTGGGCCGCGGGCGAGCAGAAGTACATAGGCAAAGGCCAGGCGCCCATGTCAGGTACGTGGAACGTGTTTGTTGAGGCGCGCAGAAACGGCAACGTCGTCGCCACATTCCACACCCACCTCAGCGCACGGTAAGGAACGGCCCAAAGGATAAGCCATGATCAATCGCATCATTGAATTCTCCATGAAGAACCGCTGGCTGATACTGGGCGTCTATGCCTTGCTCGCGGTCTGGGGCTACTGGGCGCTGGTGCATACCCCCATCGACGCCATCCCCGATCTCAGCGAAAACCAGGTGATCGTATTCACTGAGTGGCAGGGTCGCAGCCCGCAGGAAGTTGAAGACCAGATCACCTATCCCCTCACCGTAAACCTGCAAGGCCTGCCCCACGTCCGCACCGTGCGCTCCTCGTCCGCATTCGGCTTCTCAATGGTCAACGTGATCTTTGAAGACTCAGTGGACATCTACTTCGCGCGCACCCGCGTGCTGGAGCGGCTCAGCCTCGCGGGAAGCTTTCTACCCGCCGCCGTAACGCCGATGATGGGGCCAGACGCGACCGGGGTGGGCCAGGTTTTCTGGTACACCATCGAGGGCCCCTACGACAGCGGTACATTGCATTCTATCCAGGATTGGTTCGTTAAATACCAGTTGAACTCCGTGCCCGGCGTGGCGGAAGTTGCCAGCGTCGGCGGATTCGTCAAGCAGTATCAAATCGACCTGGACCCCATCAAACTGCGCGCATACAACATGCCGTTAAAGGATGTAGTTGGCGCCGTTGAAAGAAGCAACAACAACGTCGGCGCAAAAGTACTTGAGGTTGGCAGCACTGAGGACATGGTGCGCGGCATCGGCCTCCTCGGCGGACTCAAGGACATTGAGAACATCTCGCTAGGCGCATACAACGGTACCCCCGTCACCGTCGGCAACGTAAGCAGCGTGCAACTCGGCCCCGAGTTCCGTCGCGGAGTTCTCGACAAGGACGGCAAGGAAGCAGTGGGCGGCGTAGTCGTCATCCGCTATGGCGCGAATGCACGGGAGGTGATCGAGGCCGTCAAGAAAAAAATCGGCGATATTCAGCCAGGCCTACCCCCGGGCGTCACGATCGTTCCATTCTATGACCGCAGCATCCTTATCGATCACGCCGTCGAAACGCTACGTCATGCATTGATTGAAGAACTCATCCTCGTCACTCTGGCGCACGTGCTGTTTCTGTGGCACTTCCGCAGCATTCTCGTTGTCACCATCCCATTGCCCCTCGCGGTGTTGAGCGCGTTTCTGTTTATGAAAGGCGCGGGCATCTCGTCGAATATCATGTCGCTGGGCGGAATCGCGATTGCTATTGGCGTGCTCGTTGACGCGGGCATCGTGATGACTGAAAATGTAATCCGCCAGGCCGAGCAATACGAAGAAGAACATGGCAACTATCGCGACCACATCTGGGAGATCACGTTCAAGGCCGCGAAGCTCGTCGGCAGGCCCATCTCCTTTGCCATGGTCATCATCATTCTCGCCTTCGTTCCGGTCTTCGCTCTCACTGGAATGGAGGGCAAGATGTTTCATCCGCTTGCCTTCACCAAGACGTTTGCCATGGTGGGCTCCACGATTCTTGCCATTACCCTGGTGCCGGTTCTGTGCACATTTCTGATTCGAGGCAAGCTGCATCGTGAAGATGAAAACCCCATCATGCGTATGCTGCGCGCCATCTACAAGCCCGCTCTGAAATCGGCGTTACGGCACCGAGCTATCACCCTGAGTTTGGCGGTCGCACTCTTCATAGCGGCCATCTACACGGCCACGACCATCGGGTCGGAGTTCATGCCGCCCCTCGATGAAGAGACAGCGCTCTTCATGCCTGTCACCGATCCGCGCATCTCATTGACCAATGCAACGGAAATCCTTCGCCGGCAGGACCGTATCATCGCTACAGACCCGCAAGTCGCCATGGTCGTTGGAAAAGTCGGGCGTGCGGAAACATCCACCGACCCCGCCCCCATTAACATGAGCGAGACCACCATCACCTTCAAACCGAAAGACCAGTGGCCAAAGGGGCTCACGAAGGATGCCATTCTCGCGCGCCTCGACCAGAAGCTTCAGATTCCCGGCGTCACCAACATCTGGACACAGCCCATTCGTAACCGCATCGATATGCTCTCCACAGGCATCCGTACGCAAATCGGCATTAAGGTCTTCGGTCCTGACCTACGCGTGATCGAAGCCAAGTCGGAAGAGATCAAGGATGTGGTCGCCCAGGTTCCCGGCGCGGTCGATCTCTATGCCGAGCGCACCACAGGCGCACCTTATCTTGAGATGGCCGTCGACCGCCCCGCTGCCGACCGCTACGGGTTGAATGTTGCCGATGTCGAGGACACGATCGAGATCGCGATTGGCGGAAAGAACTTGACGACGACGATTGAAGGCAGGCAACGGTTCCCGGTGCGCGTACGGTACGCGCGCGACTTTCGCGAAAACCCGGAACAACTGAGTGAGGTTCTTGTAACAGGCAGCGGCGGCGCACAGGTGCCATTGAACAAAGTGGTCACAATGAAAACCACCATGGGCCCATCCATGATCTCGAGCGAAAATGGCCTGTTGCGTGGAACCGTGCTCTTGAACGTGCGTGGACGTGATGTGGGCGGATTCGTGGAGCAGGCGCAGCGCGAAGTTTCAACGCGCGTCAAGATGCCTCCCGGTTACTACATCGAGTGGAGCGGCCAATACGAAAACCAAATCAGCGCAAAGAAGAGGCTTGAACTTGTGATTCCCGTGGTGCTGTTGGTGATCTTCGTTCTCCTGTATCGCACCTACGGCTCAGTGAAGGAAGCCGCGCACGTTCTGCTCGCGGTTCCGTTTGCACTTACCGGCGGAATCTTCCTGGTCAAGGCGCTTGGCCTCAATTTCTCCGTCGCGGTCTGGGTGGGCTTCATCGCGCTCTTCGGCACGGCGGTACAGACCGGCGTAGTGATGGTCATCTATTTGGAAGAAGCCGTAGCCCGGCGCAAGGCGGCAGATGGGCAGTTGACCACCGCGGGCCTGCATTCTGCGGTGATTGAAGGCGCGCTCCTGCGGCTTCGCCCCAAGGTCATGACCGTTGCCACGGTGGTTGCCGGCCTGTTGCCGCTGCTGTGGTCCACGCGAACCGGCGCGGAGTTCATGAGACCCCTGGCCGCTCCTGTGCTGGGCGGAATGCTCAGTTCGCTCATTCACGTGCTCATTGTCACTCCTGTGATCTTTACCTGGCTGCGCGAAAGGGAATTGCGGCGACAGCCCGCGTCGCTGCCGGCGGAGGCATAAGAGTTCTTGCGTAGTGCCCGGTCGCTGGATTCTAATTCCGTTCTCGTGGAAGAAGACCTCCAAACCGCAGCAGCGCCAAGCGAAAAGGGGCCAGCTTCTGCCATAAGGGCGGCACTGGCCCTTGTCGGATTCAGCGCCATCGTCGGGCAGGTCGTCCTGATGCGAGAGTTGATCGTTGTCTTCAACGGCAACGAAATCTCGCTCGGTATCATGCTGGCAACCTGGCTTTTCTGGACCGCCGTCGGAAGCAGCCTGGGCAGCCGTTTGCGGCTGGCAAGTAGAAGTTTGCGACCCGCCGCAGCCGCGCTCCAATGTGCGCTGGCCGCGAGCTTACCTGCGACCATATGGGCGGCTCGCGCTTCCAGGTCCATCTTTCAAGCCGTGCCCGGTGAGCTAGTGGGGCCGGTGTCGATGTTGTTGACGACGTTCGTGTCCTTGAGCATATTCTGCGCTGTCTCCGGTGCGCTATTCGTGGTGGCCGCGCGAATGTTCGAGTACGAGTGCGGAGTGACGGCGCGCGTTGCGGCAAGCTCCGCCTATCTGCTTGAGGCTGTTGGCTCGGCCCTTGGAGGCGTCGCTGCCAGCGTTGTGCTGCTGCGGTTTCTAGGCCCATTTCAGATTGCCGCGATCATCGGTCTGCTGAATCTATGCATGGCAGCGGTCATGTTTTTGCGAATGCGTTGCAAAGAGATCGTGATCATTGCAGGGGCTGCGGCGCTTCTGGCGGTCCCCCTGCTGATGTCTATTGCGCCGCGAGTGGAGCGGGCCGCGCAAGCTCGCCTTTGGACGGGATTTCATATGCTTGAATCGCGTGACACAATCTACGGCAACTTGACGATAACTGAAACAGGCACGATTCGCAGCATCTATGCAAATGGTGTGATTCTTGCGAACGCTCCCGACCCGAGCGCCGCTGAAGAGGCAATCCATTACGCATTGCTGGAGCATCCTGCGCCCCATAATATCTTGCTGATTGGCGGCGGAGAGAAGGGGAGTGTCGGTGAAGCACTGAAGCACCCCGGCGTGGTTAGGCTCGACTACGTGGAGTTGGACCCAGCGCTGATCGACCTAGCCCGGCAGTTCTTTCCCGCGCAGGCTAGCGCTTTATCGGATGCTCGCGTACATCTGCACCTCGTCGATGGACGGCGATTCCTCAATACGACTCAAGACAGATTCGACGCGATTATCGTCGATGTGCCCGATCCCCAAACGGCGCAATTGAACCGCTTCTATACCGTTGAATTCTTTCGTTCCGCTCGCCGGCACTTGGCGCCCGGTGGACTGCTCGCAATTGAATTGCGTTCATCGGAGGAGACGCTTAGTCCCAGCCTCAAAGAGTTTTTGCGCTGCATCCGGCAGACGCTCCAGGAAGAATTCCCTCAAGTTGTCGCAATTCCAGGCGAAACGATTCACTTCTTTGCGTCCCCCGAACCCAACGTGCTCACGGACAATCCGCGCATCTTGGTTGCTCGATTGCGGGCGAGAGCGCTGCAAACACAGTATGTGAGTCAGTACTTCATCCCTTACCGTATGATGCCAGACCGCATGGAGGAGCTCGCCGAGCAACTGCGGCCGCTGGCAACCACTCCGGTGAATCGTGATTTCACGCCGGTTGCCTATTCTTTCGATATTGTGCATTGGAGTTCGCAGTTCGGATCCTTGTATTCCGATTGGTTTCGCGCAGCGGCGCGCGTTCCCTTCCGCAATGTACTCGGTTCGCTGGTAATCGTATTGCTATGTGCTGCAATCCCCTCGGCGTTGATACTTAAGCGAGAGAGTCGCGAGCAGGCCGCTGCTGCTTGCTGCGCGGCTATTACAGGGTTCACGCTCATGGCCCTCCAGGTCTTTCTTCTGCTCGGGTTTGAGTCGGTCTTCGGCTACGTCTACCACCAGCTTGCGATCCTCATCGGTCTCTGCATGGGAGGGATTGCGCTGGGAAGTTGGCTCGGCATGCGCCGCATTCAGTTCGGCCATTACGAGCCGTGCCGTACGCTTGCTGCCACGCAGATTGTGCTTGCCCTAGCAGTTCCAGCATTGCTGTTTGTAATAGCCATGACTGAGACGCTCTCAGGGACTGCAATGAGCTGGATCGCTGCACAGTTGGTCTTCCCTGCACTAGCCGTGCTTTCGGGAATGTTGGGCGGCTATCAGTTCTCCGTTGCGACCGGGATCTTTCTCCGTCATCGCAAAGGGCGTGCAGGATTGGGCACTCTCTATGCCATCGACCTGTTAGGCGGTTGCGCGGGGGCGTTAGTATTGAGCACGTACCTGATTCCCGCATTTGGGTTCTGGAAGACGGCTTGGCTCTGCGCCTTGATTGGCGCTGGGGCGGCTATGCTTGCGGTGCGGGCAAGCTTGGCTGCAAATGCGTCCTGCGCATAAATTCTTGCTATTTGTGTTCGTTAAAGACTTCCGCCGTGAATTTGAAGATGTCGGTGTTCTCGTCCTTCCAGCAACTCGAGTGCATACCCGCCTTAACGCACGTCTGTTCAAGGAACTTCTGACGGTCCCATCTTTGCTCAACGGGGACTTGGGGGAGCAGCAAGCCTTCTGACCCGCCGTTCTTCATCAGCAGTCCATCGCGGCCCACCATGATCTGCTCGACATCAGTGACGCGACGGAGTGGTGAAAGCACAGAGATTTCGTATTCAAGATGCGGAAGCTCCGAAGCCGACACCGGCTGGAAGCGCGGGTCGCGAAGTGCAGCGTAGGTGGCCGTGTCGCGCACAGTAAGGTAGAGCGGCTTGATCGGCGATGTGTAACCAATGCAGCCGCGCAGTTCCCCTGCTTTGGTGAGCGTAACAAAGGCGCCATACTCCCGATTCAATGTCTCGCTCGCGCTCGGGTCCGGCTTGTAGGCTTCATTCTTCTCTACCGCATGCTCCACTGACTTGCGAGCCAATGCCAGGAGTTCACTTTTTTCCTGGGTTGTGAGCGAGAAGGGTGCTTGCTCTGCCGCGCCTTTCCCAGCTTTCACAAAGAGGTCCGCACTGTAGCCGACTACACGCGAGTGGTCACCGGAGGTATCGCCGGAGTTTGCGTATTTAAGCACTTCAGCCTTGTTGGCCCCCATGCGCTCGGCCGAAATCATGGCGGCCACGATGGGCGCTCCTCCGCAGGCCTCCCATGTCCGCGTTTCAAAGTTGCGCGACATGCTGAAATAGTCCCACGCCCGAAGAGCATGGAGTGTCTTGTGGTCGATCTTCTCGGCTTCGTCGTACGGATGATAGTGAGACAGATCGGAGCTGGCCAAAACCAGCGTGTCGCCGTTCTTGCGTTCAGCTTCAATCAACTTCGCCAGTGCCACCCCCAGTGCGCGGCTGCCTTCATAACTCTGATCGCCCATGACGATGGGGACCAGTTGGAAGTCGCCGAAAACACGTTGCAGCCATGGTAATTGCACCTCTATGGCATGCTCACCGCCGGCTGAAGTCGGATCGTGGCCCTTGCTTGATAGGCGAATAGTCGAGTCCGCCTTTACCAGTTGATGTGCAAACTCCTTGTCCACTTGCACTGTGCCGAGCGGAGTCGAGTAAGCGTCGCCTTCATACACAGACGTGAAATCGAAGGATTCGAAGTGGGAGGGCGCAATCACAACTACGCGCGCATACTTGTGCCCTTTCAACGCCGCGTAAGTCCAGGCGGCGACTGGACCGGAGTACACATAGCCGGCATGCGGCACAACCGCGGCGAGGATGGGGCCATCGATTTGCGGCACCGCGGCATGTGCCAGCATATCGTCAATCATGGCCGAGAGTTCCTTCGGATCGGCGGGATAAAAGGACCCTCCAACCGCTGCATGTCTGATCTTTTGCGAACCGGCGCCGTGCATGTGCTGCAGCGGCGCGGTTACGAGGAACGCGGCAAGTGGAGCCATCAGCCAGGTCATTTTCAAACTCCTCTTCAAGTTCATTGAGCCAACCTCACGAGCACGCCTATGCGTGCCAGATGCCGGGGATGGGGTGCCGGCAGAATGGGCAGCAATTGTCCTTGCCGATCAGCAATCTGTTCGCGACGAAGCCAACTCGCTCCACCACCATCTTGCGGCATTGCGGACAGTATGTGTTCTGAGCGGGGTGCCCCGGTACATTGCCAATGTAGACGTAGTGAAGGCCCTCGGCGTCTGCGATTGCCTTGGCGCGCTCCAGTGTTGTCACAGGGGTGGTCGGCAGATTCTTCAACAGGTATTCCGGATGAAACTGCGTGAAATGGAGCGGTACATCAGGGCCGAGATTCGCCTTGATCCATTGCGCCAGCGAGCGGAATTCCGCGTCGCCGTCGTTGAGCGTTGGAAGAACGAGGTAGACAATCTCCGTCCATTTACCCATCTTGCGCAGCGTAACAAGGGTATCGAGTACCGGCTTCAACTGTCCGGTAACGACATTACGGTAGTAGGGCTCGGAGAAGGCCTTTAGATCGATCTTGACCGCGTCCATTTTGCCATAGGCTTGTTTCAGCGCATCCTGCTGCATATAGCCGTTGGAAACAACGATGCTCCGGATACCTGCTTCGTGTCCGGCATCCGCCGTGTCCATCAGAAACTCGCTGAATACAACCGGCTCGCTATAGGTGTAGGCAATGGTGGGGCACTTGTATTGCTTGGCCAGCGCGGCCACGCGTTGCGGCGGCGCATAGTCGGCGGGGATCTGCTCGGGCCGCGATTGCGAGATGTTCCAATTCTGGCAGAACTTGCAGTTGACGTTGCATCCGGCGGTGGCCAGCGAGAACGCAACGGTGCCAGGCAGATAGTGAAAGAGAGGCTTCTTCTCGATAGGATCGACGTGAGCTGCGCAAACGCGCGAGTGTACCAGAGTAAAGTAGGTTCCGCCACGATTCTCGCGTACGCCGCAGTATCCGCGTTCCTTGTCGCCGACAGTACATTCGCGCGGACAAAGCTTGCACTTGATCTTGCGGTTCTGGAGTTTCTCGTAAAATTTTGCTTCGACCGTGAATTGGGCGTCGCCCTGGGTATTCTCATCGATCAGGGCCGGGCTTGCGGAGGCTGCTGAAGATCCAGAGCCTAAAGCAGCACCCGATGCCAGCGCACAGAAGAGAAACGAACGGCGATCGAGTTGACTCTGCGCTGCCCGTGCTTCGCTTGCGCAGCAGGCCGGGACCGCGATGCCTTCATTGGTAGCGAATTCACGAAACATAGTGGAGCTCCTTCTTGCGCCCATCGCGTCCGGGTTATATCTCGAAAGTCGCGATACGGTTGGGATCGCAGTTGCCCAGGCGATGCGCGTGGTCGGCGGCGGTCGTGATGTAGCGTGGGGCTCTCTCTTCGGCTTCAAGCGTCTTCATGCCCATCTCCGCGCGCTTGCGTTCGATCATGCGCCAACCCGTCGTGTCGAGCGCAACGGGATCCTGCGAGACGAGCAAGCTATTGCATTTCCAACTATATTCGGGCTTGAATGCAGGGCCGCCTTCGTACATCGCCGTCGTCGCATCGCAAATGCTGAGCCGCATTCTCGATCTGATTGCGGGCAGCATATTAAGGTCGGCTACATACGGGTCGCATCCGTCGGGATGGTACTTGTTCGGATTGTGAATCACGCCGTACATGTTCTTCAAAGCCATCGTGACGCCCGCGCTGTCATGGTCCTTGAGCACTGGCACGTTGATAAGGACATCCGTATGCCTGGTGAGGATCTTGGATACACGGCTGCCCACGCTGCCAAATTCCGCCAGGTCCTGTTCGTAATCCACTCGGTCGGTTCCGAAGCATTGCACCCGATTTCCGCCAGTGGCGATGTGGAATCCCGCATGCTCCATCTCGGCGCTGTCGCGGTCCCAGACCACAATATCGTTGGCCCTGATTCCTGCTTCCTGCAAGCGTTCGCAAATCGCTTCGACCAGCGCGGTATTCGTTGAGATGCCTCGACCGCCCAGAGTGTTCACTTTCAGGCTGACGGTCTGGCCGGGACGGACCAGCCTCCGCCATGCTTCCATCGGAGGGTTGTGCGAAATGTCACGCTCGAATAGAGCCTGCAAGGCGCGATCAAGCAGAGCCTGCATGCGGCTGCCGTCCACTGTCGATCCCGTGCCCCGCAGCAACGGATCCCGCGCAACGATAACCGCTGATTTTGCTTGGAGAACAGACTGCTCGGGCAACGCATGCTGCCTTGACCCTGCACCCAACGCCGCTGCGCCAGTGAGGCACTGCCTTAGAAATTCCCGGCGGCTGGCGCTGCACATCGCAGTCATAAAAAGACTCCGTTAAATCCGCGGCCATAGAGCTGAGGAGCCGGCAAATGGCAATTGCATTCGCCGTCAGGCTCGAACCGCGCGGTCGAAGGCGGTCATCGCTGTTAGCAGATCGCCATCCATCCAGGATTTCACCGCCTTGAATTAGGCTTACCGGAGTTTGTTTCCCATTGCAGTGATGAGCGGCACGTCAAGCGATTCAACCACCCCTGCGCAAATGCCATTCTTGAGAGCGCTCTTGAGGATTTCAAGCTCGCGCGCTCCGCGTCATTCCAAGAGACCCGCGCCTGCTTTGGACAACTCGTTGCAGTGGTCAAGCCATCTATCTAACTGGAGCCTTTCGGCTCTTGGGATCGAGGGTTGAAGATCTTTTGTTTCCGTTTGCGGAAAGGCCTCAACGTGTCCCAATTTGGTTCAGCAAGCACCGCTATACAGAGGTCCAGCCCCTGGCAATCGTGTAACGTTGGGCTTTATTGCCCCATACTTCAGGCCATTCCTACACCCAACCAAAGTAACTTACTGATCAAGTTACTACTGGACATGAAGTGTATTACTACAGGACAATGAGACAGATTTCCTCTAGAGCATTTTCATCATAGCTGTACCCAGTTGAGTGTCAGTCTGAACCAGGCTTGTGCATTGTCTGCAGATATTTCCTGAAGGGCTTCCGAGATTGCTTGGTCGAGGGCTAGTTCAGTCCGAGCTTTGGCGGAGCGG
>CAIKND010000094.1 GCA_903828675.1 uncultured Acidobacteriaceae bacterium | reverse complement strand
CCACTCGCCCCACAGATTATCTCTGTAACCCTCAGAAACCAGATCGCCAGCGTGAATGATGAACGCTGACTTGGGCGCTTTGCTGTAAGCCGCCTGGATCAGACGCGACCACCGCGACCGGATATCGTTCTGCGCATCGCCTACATAAATGAATCGGAACTTGGCGGGCTGATCGCTAGCCGTGCGAAAACCATTCCACTCGCCCCAATTCTTCCTGTCACCGGCCCTGTAAAGGTAGTGAGCGTTCGGCTTCAGCCCTTCGAGACTGGCCCGGTAGGTGGCGACTGTCTTGCCGTTGCCGGTATCAAGTGATCCGGACTTGGCCGGAACTGAAGCAGCACTCTTGATGAAATCAGGATTGGCACTCGCAAGAGCGAACTCTACCTTATGCCGTCGGATTGCGGTTCTAACTTCCGGATCGACACTGGTACCTGCCAGCGTGTCTATAACCTTGGTACGGCGTCCCTCACCTACAAGGTCAGCATTGCGATTAGGAGCACGCGTAGAGAGCGGCACGTTTGGCTTGGATTAACGCATCTATATCGTGACGTTCTGGGCGCTACAGCCGGACGCCGCTGACTCGCAAGGTGCAGGAATCTGATCGCAGGGACAAGGTCGAATGAGGCGTGTCCCATACGGAAAAGTACCGCTGAAGGGTTAGAAGTTCGAGCGTCTGGAGGATGCGCAGGCGTACCTGGATAACTGGGAAGAGTACTGGGCCGACAAGCGCGTCCACGGTCTGACCAAGCGGCAGGTGGCGGCGATGTTCGCAGATAAGAAGCCTCGCCTGCAGGCACTGCCGCTGAAGCCGTCTCGCTACTATCGGTATTGTGAACGCTTGGTTCCCCTTGATATTTGCGTGGAGTTGAGGCGGCCTGCTACGCTGCGCCACCGGCCTGGATCGGACGGAAGGTAAGATTGGAGTGGGGCGCGATGTGTGTGCACCTGCTTGGTTCTTTACGTAGCACGATTTGTTACCATTCAAGCCGAAGAAGTGTCCAGCAGGGTGGATAGTGGCTTTCGCTTGCGAAGTTCTAAATTCCGCTACAGCATCGGCGGGAACCCGTTTTGTCCCCGCAATAAGAATTCCTTTGGTGCCGACTGAGTTCGTTTTGGCTTTGTTGCGTTCCGGTAAGTTGTTGATATAAAGGAATGTAATCACTTTACCTAACTGAATGTCGCCGGTTCGATCCTGGTCTCCTGCTCGATGAATTCAGTGGTTTGCAGCTGAGAGTCAGGGGAGACAGAATCAACTGAATCCTGCTGATACCCTTGCTCATCTGAATGTCCGCTTAAAGAGGTATTATTCTTCGATGAACGAGAGCGATGGCAAATCACTTCCAGAAAATGCCTACCTGCCCCTGAAGCCCGGCGAATCTTATACGCCAATCGTTCCGGCGGAAGAGAGAGTGCCGGAGATTACTGTGCGATCAATTTTGTGGGGGGTGGTGTTTTGCATACTCTTCACGGTCGCTTCGGCCTATTCGGGGCTGAAGGTTGGCCAAGGGATGGAGGCCGCAATCCCCATCTCGATTCTGGCGATTGGGCTGGCGCGGATGTACAAGCGGCGGTCGAGCCTGCTTGAGAATGTGATTATCACGGGCATTGGGGGAGCTTCCGGCAGCGTGGCGGCAGGCGCCATCTTTACGCTGCCCGCGCTGTACATTCTCCACCTCGATCCGCACCCGGTGCAGACCATATTTATCTGTTTGGCAGGCGGGTGTCTTGGAGTTCTTTTCCTCATTCCGCTGCGGCGCTATTTTGTACGCGAGACGCACGGCCAACTGCCATTTCCCGAGGCGACTGCCATCACAGAGGTTCTGGTCACTGGGGAAAAGGGCGGCTCGCAAGCCAAGCTGTTGCTGCAGGCGACCGCCATTGCGGGCGTTTACGACTTCCTGGTCACCACGTTTCACGTGTGGAAAGAGTATGTAGACCTCCAGTTTGTGCCGGTGATGCGCACTCTGGCCGATCGGGGCAGGATGGTCTTCAGCTTCGATGCGGTCAGCTTCATTCTCGGCCTTGGCTATGTGATGGGCTTGCGCAGCGCCCTGATTTTCTGCGCCGGTGGAATCTTTGCCAGCTTCGTGCTGGTTCCTGCGATCTGGTTCTTTGGCCAGCACATGGACCTTGCCGTCTATCCGGCGGTCATTCCCGTTGCCAAGATGACCGCGACAGAGATCTACCGCAACTATGTACGCTTTATCGGCGTAGGCGCCATCGCGACGGCTGGCATTATCGGGATCTTCAAATCGCTGCGGGTGGTGGCCGGCTCCTTTGGCATTGCGCTTCAGGCCTTCCGTCATGGCGAGGCTGAACACACGGAGAGAACCGACCGCGATATCCCGGTTCTTGCCCTGCTGCTCGGAGTGGTGGTGGGATCGATCGCGGTAGCCATCTTCTTTGGCCGCCTGCAGGTCTCCTGGACGGTGCTGGGATTGGGCTTGCTGCTCACGCTCATCTTCTCGTTCTTCTTTACTTCTGTGGCGGCCAACGCCATTGCCGTTACGGCAAACAACCCGGCGTCCGGCATGACCATGCTCACGGTGATTATTTCCTCGATAGTGCTATTGAGTTTTGGCCTTTCCGGCACGACGGGCATGTTCTTCGTAATGGCCATCGCGGGCATGGTATGTACCGCCCTGTGCGTTTCCGGACAGGCCATCACCGATCTGAAGATCGGCTATTGGGTTGGCTCAACGCCTTCGGCTCAGGAGAAGGTCAAATTCCTCGGGGTCATTGTTGCGGCGATTGCCGCCGGGCTGACCATCATCATGCTTGCCCAGACCTTTCAGTTTGGAGAATCCGCGCTCGGGGACTCGCGGCCGGTTCTGGCATCTCCGCAAGCCTCCATCCTCAAGGCCCTGGTGGTTGGATTCATGAGCCACCAGCCGGTCGCGTATCTGCTGTTCGGCATCGGCGCGATGATCACGGTGGTGCTGGAGATGCTTGGCAAATCCTCTCTTGTATTTGCTCTGGGAATCTATCTTCCGCTGGGACTGACCTCGCCCATGCTGGTGGGCGGAAGCCTGTCTCACTTCCTCAACAAGCGCTCAGAAAAGGTGGGCGGCGATCAGGGCAAGCGCATTCGCGAACGTGGTGTGATTATCGCTTCAGGGCTGGTGGCCGGTGGTGCGCTGGGAGGAGTTTTCGGCGCGTCCCTGCGACTCTTCCCCTGGTTCCGTGAGAGTCTGATCACGACCCCGTTCTTCATGAACGATCCCATCTCTCAATCGGTCTCAGTGCTGCTATTCGCCGGGCTGTGTCTCTACGTATGGCTCAATACCGCGAAAAAGGAAAAGGTATAAGTTATGGATCAAGCCGGGAAGTACGTTGCTGACGCTGTTCTTGCAGTTGACACGCTTTGGGGCGGTGACGTGATGTGTCCCTCAGGCGTGGGGCGGTTCATTGCCGATTCATGGTTTGCAGATGAGCCGCTACCCGCGGCCTACACGCATCCGGCGGCGGAGCGCCTGCGGCAATGCGGTGGCGTTTCGAGCAAGAGTGTCGATCGCGAAGCGGCAGAGCAGTATCTTCACGCAGTGAATCTTCCCGAGGCCATTGCCGGTCTTCGCGCCGAGGCGGCAACGATCGAGGGACTGCGCGGGGCTTATTTGAATGGCCTAGCCGTATGCGTTGAGGTGATGCTGGATCTGGCCCTGGAAGTCCTGGGCAAGGGCGATCCTGTGCCGTACTCGCGTTCTGTTGAGGCGTCCACAGGCAAGCCGCCTGAGCCCTCCAATCCGCAAGCCAAGCGCGAGCGGGTTGCGGAATTGCTGGGCCGCGCCGGGTATGAATCGTCGCTGGGGCTTCAGGAGCAGGTGGATGCGTGGCGCCGTGACCGCGTGCTGCCGATGGCATCGGTGCGCGCGCTGGGCGCGGCCGTTATCGCGCACTTCGATAACCTGAGCGCGAAGAACCTGGTGCCGTATCTCCCTCAGGAGCTTGCCCGCGTGCCGCGGGCCAACATCGACTTTCTGGCTATCAAGGACGCGTGGTTTTCCGGTTCCATGAATTACATTGGCCGGGCGCGCAACGCCGACGGCTCGCCGCAATACGAAGCGACCTATGAGATCAATGCCTCGCTGAAGATTTCGTATCCCGAGTTTGAGCAACTGGTAAGCCACGAGGTTGTGCCCGGCCACGTGACCACATTTGCCTACCTGCAGGACTTGTACGTACGCGGAAAGGCCGGGTTCGAGGCCACGGTGCTGACCATGAACACGCGCGCGGCAACGCTCTTTGAGGGACTCGCCAACAACGCAATTCTGATTGCGCATGGCGTAACCGAAGTGGACCAGTTGCCGGACGAGGACCTGCAGATCGGCGTGCTGCTGGCCCTGCTGCAGGACGACGCCAAAAACCAGTCGTCGTATCTGACCTGGGGCGAAGGAAAGCCGCAGCCTGAAGTAGCGGCCACTCTTCGGCGCGATTTTCTGGTTACGGAAGAGCGCGCCGACAAGCTGTCTGGCGCGTGGGGAAGGCATCCTCTGCTGGGCAGAATGTATCTTCCTGCCTATCGGTCAGGAACGGAAAAGGTGGCTCAACTGCGGCGGACTTATCCCGCGGACCGCGTGCTTGGGGCGATCTACGGATGCAGTGGATTAGTCGATATCCAGACAATCGATCTGGTGCTGAAGAGCCCGGGAACCTCTGATTAGGCCCTATTCCACGCCGAACATCCCATCACGTGCTAAAGCCCCCGTTCATTTTGCGGCATTTGCGGGACGACTGAAGTCGTGCGCTTTTAAAGCCTCTTTCCAAAAAGAGGTTCCCTAGGACTGGCTGGATAGATCGGGATTTGAAAAGACGCGGCCTTGGAGCGGTTCACGCAGGTGTGAATCGCTCCAAGGCCGTATTAAATTTGATCTCTGGGCGAGTTGGCTCCGCTAAGTCGCAGGAGGGGGGGTGGGGTGGGAGGGGTGGGGTAGGAGGGGGGTGGGTAGGAGGAGGGGGTATACCGCAGCCAAGGCGCCGATTTCCTTGGGTTTGGCGCGATTCTTCGCCGATTCCCGATGCTGTTGTGCAGTCTGGCCTCAGCTGTCTTTATCCATGTTTCTATTGTGCGCCGTGGGGCGGTAATTATATGCAAATGCGGGCAACGGAAAAATCGAGCTCGGTTGTGCGGTTGCAATCCCAGGTCTCAGAATCGAGACCTGGGCCACCCGTGATTCATCCCCTGCCTCCGAGCGAGAGATTTCCCGGAGCGGGAGTTTAAGCACTTTATTACTCTGGTGGATTACCGATCTATAGAGAACTGGTTGAGCGGAATTCTGATTCTGAGCTAGCGACGCCTATTTATGTGGGAAAAGCAGTCCCCTTAGGTTCCCGAAAGGGCGGGACGGATTTCCCTCGGTGGTCAGCTTAAAACCGGCCATACGTGGTCACTTCAAAACCGGCCATAGGGATTGGCCTGAGACTTGATTGTTTTACGCTTTCGCAGTGTGTTTGGGCAAGGCGCGGTTGATGCCGCCTGAGTTGGTCGTGATGT
>CAIKND010000093.1 GCA_903828675.1 uncultured Acidobacteriaceae bacterium | reverse complement strand
TGAGGACGGCGTAGTCCTTCTTGTTCTGCGCGGTTTTGACTTCTGCATTCTTTCCGAGACGGCCGATGAGGATGACTTTGTTGAACATGGTTTGTAGCTCCTTTTTTGAAGTTTGTCCGCTGGATGCGGTACATGCTTGCCCGGAGGGTGTGCCGTCGCGGCCCACTCCCAAGGCGAGTGGAAGAGATTTGTGGAAGGGGACACGAGCTTGCCTCGGGGGAGGAGTCCACATCTGAAAGACCGAGAATCTCTGGAGGGAGAGCGTGCGTCCGCAGGGCGTGGGTGCTTTGAGCGCGGCACGCTGAACGCAAACAGAAAGGCAAACTGAATTGGAGCTGCGTATTCAAACTCCTCAGATTCAGCCGTCGGGATTGCAGAGGTTTTGCTGCAGCGGGAAGGGGCCGGACCAGAGGAGACACTGGCGGCGGGCAGAGCTGGATGACGGGCGAGTACGATACCCGCATTGAACCTAGCGCTGCGCCCATGATCTCGCCTTCGCCATCGTGCGCTTGATGTAGGCAGCCTTCCTGGAGGGTTTGGGGTCGCGGGAGAGGTACTGGCTGTCGAGGGTTGTGGCAATCGCATCATCCGGCACCCGTAGCGACAATGCGGCGACGCAAAAGGCGAGGTCGGCGGCGGCGGGGCGGTCGAGGAACTTGGGCGCGTTGCGGAAACGCTCAAGGGAGAGCCAGGAGTGAGACGGCCTTCCCGCTGTGGCAGCGGAGTTGGCGATGTATTGAGCTGCTCGCGCTTCACGCTCCCGTTCCTGGAGCTGGTAGAGCTTCGTCATTTCCAGTCGCACGTAGGCGGCCTGCCGGAATCGCACTCCGGTCGCGCTTCGCAGCAAAACATAGGGATAGAGGCCGTTGCCCCTACGGTATTTGGGTTTGCAGTTGGTGAAACCGGGAAGACGGCCAAAGCGCCGCCAGTCCGCCGCGCTGGGGTCCGCACCGTATCGCTTGGCAAGGTTCTGTGCAATGAACGTGGACATAGGCGCCAGGTACACATCGTCGTGCTTCAGCCAGGCTTGGAAGTTGCCGAGGCTGGTCTCGATCACGGCGCACGGCTCAAGGCCGTCGCCGGTCAGCCGGGAAACAGAATCCGAATTCAGGTCGTCGAGGACGCTGAAGCGGTGCTCTCCTGCTGGCCGAATGTAGATGTGTGCCCCGCGCGCATTGTGGGCCTTGAAGAGCGAGAGCCGAGAGATGACGCCCTCCGCGGACAGATTGGATAGACCGGGAAGCATTCCCCGGTCGCTCAAGACACCGATGTCGTAGGCCGGCGCGTCAAGCGCGGCAAGCATTCTTTGGACTGCAACGAGCGTTCTGTCCATGCTCCGATTCCCCCAATCAAAACGATGATTTGCCAAACCCTACCGGGATGGTGTTACGATACGTCTACTGCAATGTACATTGCATTGCGACTCGAAGGCAAGCCCGGATTGATGGTGGATGTGAGGAGCCGATGAACCCACACTCGCAACAGGACTCGCACTCGGATGAAAAGCAGGAACGGCTCAAAGAGAAGCTACGCGATGAGCTGGGGCCAGTGATTGTCGGCTTGCTCGACAGGTCGAGCGGCCTTGAGGACATCCTCGTTAACGAGGATTCCCGCATCTGGGTAAAGCGGACCGGGTCGCCCTTCGAGCAGGTTGGCGAGCTTTCCAGCCGTCAGGCGCGAGGGGCAATGATGACGATTGCCTCGATGCAAAAGACGACGGTGACGGAGATGCGGCCCGTCCTGGAGACGCAGCTCCCTATCTGGAAGTACCGCTTTGCCGGTTTGATCGAGCCGGTCGTTCCATCACCGTCGTTTGCAATCCGCGTCAAGTCGGACAAGAAGCGAAGTCTCAAAGACCTTCAGCGGCAAGGCATCCTGACGACCAAGGATGACCCGCGAAACCGCCGCTCGCAGCAGGAAGACTTTATTGCATCGGTCAAGGATCTCGATCACCTTGAGGTCATTCAACAGGCGATCGTTGCCCACAAGAACATCCTTATCGTCGGCGGGACGGGCGCGGGCAAAACCACGATTGCCAACGCCATTCTCGAAGAGATCGGCGCGCTGACGCCGGGTGACCGCGTGCTGGTGATCGAAGATACGCAGGAACTTCTACTCGACTCGGCAAACAGCCTGAGCATGTTGGCGACAACTGAGTTCGACCAGTTGAAGTGCCTGAAGGTGGCGTTGCGACTGAAGCCGGACAGGATTGTGGTCGGAGAGGTCAGAGACGGCGCCGCGGCTCTGCCGTTGCTCAAGAGTTGGAATACCGGGCATCCGGGCGGTGTCTCGACGCTCCACGCAAATAGCGCAACGGAGGCGCTTGACCGGCTTGAGGCTTTGGTTCGGGAGGCGACGGACGCCCCGCAGCAGCGCATGATCGGAAGCGCCGTCGATCTCGTGATTTCGGTAGTCAACGATCCCGTTGCGGGCCGGAAGGTTCAAGAGGTGGCTGTTGTCACCGGGTATGAAGGTGGGCGCTATCTCATGACGCAGGTTTGATTGTCGTGGCTCTGCGCGGTGTTGGCAGAGCTTGGTTTCAACCGTGGAAGGTGCAAGAGAAAGTTGCCTTTCGCTTAACCGTGCCGGAGGGCACTCGGAGGGATCGATGAATCAAATGCGTAGTTTTCTTCTGGCGCGGCAGCGGACGGCTCAGATGGTCCTCATGCTTGGCTGCGCTTTAGCGGCGGGTTCGTGCTGTGCATTTGCAGCCGAAACCGGAACCAACCTGCCATGGGAAGGACCGTTGACGACACTGGTTACATCGTTGACCGGGCCGGTCGCCTATGCCATTTCCGTTGTCGCGATCGTAGCGCTCGGAGCGACGCTGGCCTTTGCCGGGGGCGAGATGGGCGAGACGATGAAGCGGCTGCTGCACGTCGGCATTGCCGTATGCTGCGTCGTCTTCGCCGCACAGGTGATGTCGTCGTTCATTGGGCAGGCTGCGGAGATCTCATTCTCACAGCCGGTCCACACAATCACACAGTCTGCTCTCGTGCTCGTCGCGAGAGGGTGACAACATCGAATCCCTGAAACGGGGATGGGAGCAAGCTCGACCATCCCCGTCTATTCGAGCCTTTGTTCTTGGAGAGACAGATGAACGAACCGGAACAAACCATCATGCGGACTTCGTTGAGCAGGCCGCAGCAACTCCTGGGCGGTGACCGGGAGATGGTCATTATGGCCGGGCTTGGTGCGGCCATGATGGCCGTGAGCGTCATGACCTTCGTCTCGTTTGTCCTGGCGATTGTTGGCTTCTGGACGATTGTCATTGTCCTGGCGAGGATCGGCAAGGCCGATCCGATGATGCGGAAGGTCTACAGCCGTCACCTGCAATACAAGGATTTCTACTCCGCCAAAAGCGGGGTCACCGGCTTTGGCAAGACGCCGAAGCGAGGATGGAGGTAGAGAGTGTTTGGAGAGACGCGGAAACAGCCGACTGGATTGGCGGACTTGCTCCTGTGGTTTGGGCTGGTTGATGACGGAATTGTGTTGCAGCGGGACGGATCGCTGCTTGCGGCGTGGCAGTACCGGGGGCCTGATCTCCAGTCCGCCACTCATGCGGAGATGGCTGCGATAGCGCGGCGGATGAACCGGATTCTACGGCTTGGAAGCGGATGGATGATTCAGGTCGATTCATTCCGCTCGTTCTCAAGTGGGTATTCCCCGGAAGGCACGTTTCCGGATGCTGTCACCGCGCTGATTGATCGGGAGCGGCGGGAGCAGTTCGCCCTTGAGGGCAGTCATTTTGAGAACGAATACTTTCTGGCTCTGACGTATATGCCGCCGCTGGTCGCATCGGAGAAGCTCACAGGCTTCATGATGTCGGGTTCGGACTCGACTCATAGTGAAGGGGCCAATGCGGGCGCAGAGGCGTTGCGGTTCTTCAAAGCGAAGATTCGTCAATTCGAGGATGTCTTCGCGGCACAGTTTCCCGTGTCGCGACTGAAGGCTGCCGTTACGAAACTGGGCGATGGATACGAGCGCGTGGACGATGAGTTGCTCGCCTACCTCCGCCGCTGCCTGACCGGCGTGAAAGGCCCGGTCATGCAGCCGGAGATTCCGGTTTTCTTAAACGATCTGCTCTCAATGGAGGATCTTCGCGGCGGGACCGAACCAATGATGGGAGACCGCCACCTTCGCACGTTGTCTGTCGATGCCTTCCCACGCTCGACGTATCCCGGCGCTCTTTCGGTGCTGGACACCGTGCCTTGCGAGTATCGCTGGAACACGCGCGCGATCTTGATGGACCCGTCTGAGGCACAGGGAATCATCGCTAAAATCGGGCAGAAGTGGAAGTTTCAGCAGCGCGGATTGAAGGACCAAGTCTTCAAGTCAAGCGGTGGCGGTCAATTGAATCAGTTCGCCATGACGATGGTCTCTGACACAGATGGCGCGTTGGCCGAGGCAACTTCGGGAGACGTGCATTTCTGCTACCTGTCCTCTTCCATCGTCCTCGAACACAAGGACCGGAAGTTCCTGGAGAACATCATCGGCGAGTTCCGCAAGGTGCTCATCAATCGCGGATTCGGTGTGCGGGTTGAAGACATCAATGCCGTCGATGCCTTCTTCGGCACGCTGCCGGGAAACGGCGTGGCGCAGGTGCGCCGCGTCATCGCTCATACACGCAACTATGTAGACTTGATGCCGATTTCCGCGGTGTGGGCGGGCGAGAAGAAGAATCCCTCTTCGCTGATGCCTCCAGATTCGCCCCCGTTGCTCTACGCGGCGACGCAAGGCGGGGTGCCGTATCGTCTGAATCTGCACGACTATGACGTTGGCCATACACTTCTTATCGGTCCGACAGGCGCGGGCAAGTCCGTAAGCCTGGCACTCTTCGTTGCGCAGTGGTTCCGTTATCCGAATGCCCAGGTTTTCGCCTTCGACAAAGGGCATTCCCTGTATGGCCTGTGCAAGGCCGCTGGCGGGCGGTTCTATGACATCGGCGAAGGCGGTCTGTCCTTCCAGCCGCTTCGGGACATTGACGACGAAGCGGAGTTCGGGTGGGGGCAGGAATGGGTAGAGACCGTACTGCGAATGCAGAAGGTCGAGATTGGGCCGGGGGAACGGAACACCATTCATCGCGCCCTGCAGCAGCTCGCCAGCGCCCCGCGCGAACGGCGGACGCTCACGGAGCTTGAGGCCAACCTTCAGGATGAAGAGCTCAAGGCCGGCTTGCAGCCTTACGTCATTGATGGAGCATTGGGCGGATTGCTCGACTCGCGCAACGACGGCCTGACGACGGCGCGATTCGTTGTATGTGAGATGGAAACGCTGCTAAGCGGTTCCTATGGCGAAGCAACGGTCATGGCCGTTCTGCTGTATCTGTTCCGGCGCATGGAGCGGGCGCTCGATGGCAGCCCAACGCTCGTTCCCATTGATGAAGCCTGGCTCTTCCTGAAGCATCCGGCCTGGCGCGACAAGATTCAGGACTGGCTCAAAACGCTGCGGAAGAAGAACGCAGTCGTTCTGCTTGCAACGCAGAGCATGGCGGACGTGAAGGAGTCGCCGATTGCATCGGCGATTCTGCAAAGCACTGCGACGAAGATTTACCTGCCCAACTCGGAAGCCGGAAACGAAGGAATGCGCCAGTTCTACGAATACGCCGGTTTGAATAGCCGGGAGATTGAACTGCTACAGAGTGCGACACCGAAGCGCGATTACTACGTCGTCCAGCGGCTTGGACGGCGCATGATCTCGTTTCGGCTTGGGCCGGTGGCGCTCACCTTCCTCGGCGTCTCCGGACAAAAGGATCGGGCACGAATCGACGCCCTGGCCGCAGAATTCGGCGAGGGCTGGATTTCTGAGTGGATGAAGGAAAGGAAAGTTGAGAAAGGGTGGATCGACTACTACGAAGGAGGAGTGAATCATGCAACCCAAATGGCTCGCTAAGAGCGCAACCGCAATCGCCCTGGTCGCCGTGATGGCGACTGAAACCGTCAATCCGGTCCCGGCTTACGCAGGAGTGCCGGGCATATTCGCAACCGAATACACGCAGATCCTCAATTACTTGCAATTGATTGGTTCCCTCGAAAAGCAGGTGATGATGGTTGAAAACCAGCTTACCCAAATCGCAGACATGGCGAAGCACGGGGTCACCATCACCAATCAGCTATTCGGGACCGTCACGTCCGATATTTCCAATCTGAATCAGATTGTGAAGACGGGCCAATCGCTCTCCTACACGATGGGCAATCTGGATGGAACCTTCCGTCTGCGGTTCCCCGGATACTCTTCCTCAACCAACTACGGGCAGTCGTATCAGACCTGGAGTCAAACCAGTCTCGATAGCACGCTGGGCGCCTTGAACGCCGCCGGGCTACAAAACTCGCAATTCAACAGTGACGAAGCATTGCTGCAAACGCTGCAAGGGCAGAGCGAATCGGCGGTGGGCAGAATGCAGGCTATCGAAGTCGGGAACCAGATTGCGGAGAACCAGGCTGAGCAATTGATGAAACTGCGGCAACTGATGATGGCGGATATGCAAAGCAAAGCGTCTTATCAAGGAGCGCTGGTACAGGCGGAAGCAACAAGGCAGGCAAATTCTGACTTGTTCTTCGGCCAGACTCAGGTAACGAGCGACGGCGTTTCATTCTAGGAGAATGCGATGAAGATGTTCTGCGCTTTTGTGGTGAGTGCCGGCCTGATGATCTTGGCAGGATGCAGGCACATTGAGCCGAGCCCGATCGTGACGGCTTTTCACAATGCCGGGGGTGGCGATGTCGGCCATGCCACTTCCGGCAACATTTCGGCATTTCTTGCCAAACACGAGGATCTTCGCAAGCAACTTACTCCACTCTGCAAGCAAAGACAGGCAAGTCCTCCGGCAGACTGGGCAACCACGGACGAGGGGAAAGTGTGCGCGGGCAATGCAAGCGCCAACTTCTTTGGAAAACCGACACTGAAGTCAGACGGTGTGGCCTTTTGAGGTAGCAAATGACTCAAAGACGAAAACTGCTCTTGGTGGTGGCCTTGGCAATTGCCTCGGCCTCCACAGCCCATGCTCAGGCTCCTGTCGATGTCGGCGGAACATTCCAGCAAATCGAGCAGGCTGCGAATGCGTGGATTCCCGCAATTATGCAGGAAGCCTCATTCCTGTTCTATGTTCTTGCCCTACTGGACTTTGCCTGGGGAGCGCCGCAACTTCTCAGGGAACACGACTTCAATGGCCTGTTCCTCAGCTTGATTAAGAAACTGCTGGTCGTATCTTTCTTCTACGCTGTCCTCATCAACGGTCAGGTCTGGATACCGGCCATCGTCAATAGCTTCGCCCAGCTCGGCGCAACCGCGGCGGGCGTTTCCGTGGCGCAGAATCCATCGGACATCATGAGCCAGGGGCTTCAGATTGTCTCGGATCTTTTCACCAAAGTCTCATCTACAAGCCTCCTGACGGAGCCAGGCGGGGCCATCACGACGATTCTCGCTGCCTGCATAGTGCTTGCCTCCTACATCATCATCACGCTTCACTACGTGGTCACGAAGCTCGAAGCGATCATCGTGATGTCGGCGGGCTACATCTTCCTTGGCTTCGGTGGGAGCCGGTGGACTTCGCCTTATTTTGAAAGGTACATTTCTTTAGCGGTCAGTACCGGCGTTCGCCTGATGCTGATTTACCTCATGCTGGGCGTTTTCAAGACGATCTCCAACAATTGGATCGCAACAATGAACGGCTATACCGCCGATCAGCCCATCACTCAAATCTTCCCAACCTTGATGTCGATGCTGCTGTTCGCCTTCGCGTCCTGGATGATTCCGAAGATGGCGGCGTCGATTGCCTCCGGGACGCTCGGAACCGGAGCCGCGGACCTGGTAGGCATGGGCGCGGAGATTGGCAAAGCGGCTGCGCTCGGCGCGGCCACCGTTGCCGTGGTCGCGGCAACCGGAGGAGCCGGGGCAGTGGCCGGCGGCGCATTGGCGGCAACTGAAACGGCCGGTGCGATGGGAGGCGCGGAGGCCGCCTCGGGCGCTGCCTCCGCTGTTGGTGGTGTGGGTGAAGCGGCAGTGGAAACCGCCAGCGCGCCAGCGCCGCCGGTTCCGGCAGCGGAAGCGGCTGGTTCTCCCAGTTCTCCTCCGGCACCGCCTCCACCGTCTCCAACGAGCGCGCCATCTGAGACTCCTTCTGCGCCTCCAGCGCCACCGTCGCCTGCCAATAATCTTCAGTCCTTGGCGCGGCACGCAAGCAACGTCAACGTCCCGCACGATGGCAGCGGTCACGCGCCATCTGCACAACTGCGAATCGAGAGAGAGGAATAACAGTGCCAGAAACAGCTATACCCCAAACACCCTATGTTCGAGCCCGTCAGGAGTGGGATGAAAGGTTCGGCGACCAGATCAAGAGCAAGAACAACTGGCGTCTTGCCGCATTCATCGCCATGGGAACGACATTCGTCTGCGTAACAGGCATGGTCGCCATTGGCTATCGCTCGAATACCGTGCCCTATGTCGTCGCGCTTGACGACGTGGGGCGGGCAGTTCCCGTCATCCCAGCTAAACAGGTTGCGGTCAAGGATGTGCGTTTGCAGGAAGCGGTGGTTGCCCGCTGGATCACTGACTTGCGGACGGTCGTCACGGACGCCGTGGCCGAACGGCGCCTGGTCGATGAGGTCTATGCGCAGACGGGGAAAAACTCACCGGCGTCGGCCACCATCACAGAGTTCTACTCGAAGAGCTCGCCCTTCGACCTGCTGACGAAAGAGACCGTTGATGCCTCGGTCGAATCCATAGTCCAACAGTCTTCCAAAACCTACGAGGTGGCCTGGACGGAAGTGACCCGCGACCTGAGCGGTGGACTCGTCGCTACACATCGGTATCGGGCCTTCGTCTCGGTAGTCACGCAAGAGGTCACGGATGCAAAGCAGGCATTGGTCAACCCCCTCGGCCTCTACGTCACGAATCTGACCTGGGGCGAAGTTGTTACGACAGGCGGCGACGCTCAAACCGGAAATGCCCAAACAGTGAATGGAGGCAACAACAAATGAAATGGCTCACGGCATTGACAATGGCAACCCAAATAGCGAGTGCGGCTGTGGGCGTGACGGCCAACGCCCAAGCCTCTCCGGCACTCACACCACAGCAAAAGCAAGAGCTTTCTACCTACAACTTCAAAGGCGCGGAGACGGCTCTGGAGGCACAGGCGAATCAGCCAACACAGAAGCAAGGCGCGCTCACCCCGATTCCTCCGTTGAAGGTTCCGCCGATCACAAGCCGCGGCTCCTTGGCTCAGCCATCACCTGCAGGCGCTTCGGCGGATAAGGGTTCGGAGGTTCCACTGAACTGGAAGTCTCCCCACGCGGAATTGAATGCCGCGGCGCTTAGCGCGGCGGACGTTTCTCGTCAATGGGAGACCGGAGTCGCAACTCCAACACCCGGAGCTGACGGTCGGGTGGTCTACATCTTCGGCCAGGGAATGCCCGTCATGGTCTGCGCTCCGCTGCGCGTTTGTGCTATCGAATTGCAGGTAGGTGAGCACCTCGAAAGCCAACCGCAAATCGGAGATTCGCGCCGCTGGGAGATCACGCCCGTTCTCTCGGGCTCGGGCCTCGATGAAACCCCGCTGCTAATCGTGAAGCCGATTGAAGCGGGGCTTGAAACCGACTTGATCGTTTCCACAGACCGGCGAACCTACGTTTTCCGGCTGATCTCCGATCCCACACGCTTCGTCTCCCGGCTGGCCTTCCAGTATCCAGGCGAGGACGCCCAAAAGTGGGCGTCATTTCAGGCCCGGCAGGACGCGGCAAAGCATGATGCCGAGGCCATTGCGGAGCAGGCGCGGGAGAAAGACAAGCTGGCTGGCGTGCTGCCGATGGCTGAGAACGCCCTCGACAACCTCTACTTCGACTACAAGCTCAACGGAGACGCGGCCTACCGTCCACAGCAAGTATTTGACGATGGGCAGCACACCTATCTGATTTACCCGGACGACCGCCGGTTCCGCGAGCTGCCGACGCTTCTGATTCAGGTCAACGGCAAGTCGGAGCTGGTCAACTTCCGCGTCGATGGCTCGCGTTACATCGTGGATCGGCTGTTCGATAAGGCCATTCTGGTGGTCGGCGTCGGCAAGAAGCAGACCCGTGTGACCATCACGCGGGCGACACCTTACTCCGGCAGCACCGGGAAGAGGAGCTGAGTATGGCGATAACAGGAGAGAATCCCAAGCCACTCGATCTTGAGAGCGCGGCAGCCGAGCAAAGTCAAGACGAGATCCGAAGCGCCGCACAGACCGATAAGGTCGTCCGCGGCGTCAATGGCAGCCTCACCCCAAAGGCCCGCAAGCTCCGTCCGCTGGCCGGAGTCATCCTCATTGCCCTGGTCGTTCTAGCGGCGGCCTATATGCGGCATGGACTCGCAAGCCGCAACAATAAGACGAGAAAGCAGACGGAGACAGCGCAAGTTGGTTCGGGGCCAGCCACTACGGTTGAAAGGGGGATGTTGTCGGACCAGGCACGGAACGGACTGGACATTGGCCAGACGCACGTTCCGGATTCTGGACAACGCTCCTCCATTGCAACCGGCTACTCTCCGAATGGCCGATCATCTCTGTCGTCTGGTGCAGGGGCCGGAAGCCAGGCCAACTCGATCCCACCGCTTGAATACCGGCAGACCCCGGCCTCGACCGCCGTCAACGGCTCTCTGTCCTTTGCGGAGCAGCGGCGGCTAGAGGAATACAACCGAGAGCGTGAGGCGATGGAGGCGGCAACTTCGGTCAAGGGGAACCTCCCCAGCGAAGACAAGGAAAAGCCTAATGCGGAGACCGATCCGCTGCAAGCGATTCAAGCCGCCCTCATCAATGCCCGTTCCGCGCTGGGATCCAATCCGGCGCAAGGCGGCCTTCCCCAACCCGTCAGCTCACCGCTTGCCGGGGCGGGACCACAGGAGCAGCGCACGGAATATGAGCGCCAGAACGATCAGCAGCAAAAGGCCGGCTTCGGTCAGCAGCACGGCAAGCAGGAATTGGACTATCTGAACAGCGCGCGGAAACCTGCCTTAGGCAAGTTTGAAGTCAAGGCTGGATGGCTCATTCCGGCCGTGCTGGAACAGCAACTCAACTCCGATTTGCCGGGGCTGATCAGGGCTCTCGTCCGAGAAAATGTGTATGATTCTGCTAGTGGCAGGTACATTCTAGTACCGGCTGGAAGTACACTGGTAGGGATTTACAATTCCCACGTCGGGTATGGGCAGAGTGCGTTGCAGGCGGTTTGGCAGCGCGTCATTTTTCCTGACGGAAGCAGCCTCTCGCTCGGCGGTTTTGAAGGGGACGACAACACTGGTGCGGCGGGCTTCCGAGACCAGGTGGACAATCACTGGGGCCGAATCTTTTCCGGCGCTCTGCTTACGTCGCTTTTCTCCGCCGGAATTGAGCTGAGCCAGGGGACGAATTCCTCGGTGCTGCAATCGCCGAGCGTAGGGCAACAAGTAGGACAAGCGGTTGGCCAGCAAGTCGGCCAACTGGGAGTTGAGGTGACTCGCAGGAACCTTAACATCCAGCCAACAATTGTGGTGAGACCGGGCTACAGATTTTTTGTAAGGGTTGAGAAGGACATTTTATTCAACGGTCCATACTCGCCGATGAGAGCAGAGAGCGAGTCTCGACAGAGACTCGGAAACAACTTTGGAAGGGCATCCAGTGGCAGTCAAGAAGGCAGCGAAGACGGCAGCGCGGAAAGTGAACCGCGAGGGGCAGCGGTGGACGGACGACCGTCCGGGAATGACGCTACGCCTCCCCATTGATCTGCGTGAAGCAGTTACAGAAGAGTCTCGCGTAAAGGGCGATCTGGCCAGGATCGTCCTTTTTGCTTTGAGCCACGTTGAACGCGAAAAGGTAGACATCATGCAGACCCGCAAGGCCGGCATGGAACTCACCAACCCTCAGCTCCTCCATGTCGGGGCCGAAGCCCGGCTCAAGCTTAAGGATTGGGCCGAAGCCGAGGGCGTTAGTGTCAACGCCATTGTGGTCAGCGTCCTTGATGAGTTCTTCAAGCGACTGAAGAAGAGCAAGGCGCTCCGGGAAGAACTGCGGTTGGAAATTCGTGCTCACCGTGGATTCTTGCCGAGCTAGGATTGATAGCGACCTAACGTACCACAGTAGGTTTGAACGATATGCCAAGGTTTCTCAAACAGACATCACCGACGCGTTAAAGAAGCTCGAAACATGCTAAACCGGTGCCGCCTGCTTGGGGTACGTTGCGTTCTTGGAACTGTCCCACGCGCTCGCCCAAGGTGAGCCTCTAGCGAAAAGAATCGGAGTTGAATATGACGAAGCCCATCGTGAAGAAGGGAACCATACAGACGATCCATGAGTTAGATCCGAATACGAAAAAGCGAACAGTAAAGCGTTTGCGTGACATTTTCACAGACGCGGTTGGCCCAAATGCATCTGTCCCAGACGAAAATGTTTTGAATAATGCTATTGTTGATGCGCTCGCGCAAACCCAGAATGAAGACATTGATGGCCTCAATTTAAGGCCACTTGAGGAAGAGCAACAAGAAACAGGTAGTGTTGTTCTTGGCGAGTCTAGAGGATAAACCATGACAATTTTCGTCGACATTAAGAAAATGAGTACACGCGGACTCAAAGCCATGCAACTTGCCATCCGTGACCTCTTGATAAAAGAGGATAATCAGTCTGCCAGCGAAGCAAAGGTATATGGTTTGCGAGAATTCTCCGACTGGAAGACTCAAGCGGACGAGATGGAAGCAGAACTTGATGCACGGGGTGAGGTTTTTACCAAAATTTCCTGGTGATGGATTTGTATCTGACCTATACCAACAATCGAATAGCTACTCTTTCTATACACCCATCTGATGGGGATTTAAGATGCGTTTACCCTGGCTGTCTGCTGAACCTTCACATTGCTGCTCATAGGGCGCGGCTTCTCGCAGGATGTTCAAGCCCGTCGGGTGGGCCAAACCAAGTCTGGCGCGAAGCGGCAGCACATCAATGGGTGGGAAGACGGGCGAGAAAGGAACGGGGCCTGGCTGGCAGACCCCGTTTGAAAGGCATGGATGTTAAGTCTTACGCGGCTTTGGCCTTTTTGGCTGCTGTGGGTTTTGCTTGCTTCGGCTGGGCCTTCGCGGCCGTCTTCTTGACGGCTTGCGCCTTCTCTTTCGCGGCAAACTCCGCTTTGACCTTTTGGGTGATCGCGTCGGTGTCCACCTTGTAGTGCTGAGCGGCATCTTTGAGCGCCTTGCCAGTCTCCGATTGCGTCCGGGCTGTGTGGAGAATCACGGTCTCGACTAGAAGTCTCCCGAGTTCGCCTTCCTCGGCCTTGTGAATATAGGCGCCCATCAGCTTTCCGATGCTGTCGGCGGTTTGCGCCTTCTTGATGCCGCGATTCCGGGCGAGAACCTCGATGCGCCGCTCCTCCAACTGGGGAAGCAAACGCTCGACAATGAAAACGAGGTCGCGCTTGGTGAGGCGTACCGGCACTGCGGCAACAATGGCGGAAAGAACGCGCAAGCCTACGGCGTTGGCAATCGCCTCCTCGCGGCGCTGCTTGTCCTGCTCGGCTTTGATGCGCTGGTCTCCGGCTGGCCGCTGCTTCTTCGGGCGGTGTACGGGGCATTCGGGGTCAGCGCAGATTTTGCGAATCTCGCCTTTCTCGGTGCCTTCGGTGACGATGGCCTCGGTCATGGATTTGCAGGTCTGGTACTCCGGCCAATCCCTGTGCTTCTTCGCGTTGGGGTCCTGCGGCTTGATTTCGATGTACTTGTTGCGGGGCAGGGCCGCG
>CAIKND010000092.1 GCA_903828675.1 uncultured Acidobacteriaceae bacterium | reverse complement strand
GGTTGACCAGTACGAACTCGATGTCCGCTACGGTGTGAGCCGTAGAGCTGCTGTCGCTGCCGTACGGAATGCCATTCGCGGATACGATGGCTATTTTCATCATTCCTACGAGGGACTTATTTCCGACCACTCTGAGCGAACGAACCTGGCTCTGGCGCACAACCGGCAGACCGGGATTGAAGCATTCCAACATAGGGAAGGCATCCACGCTCTGACCAGCGCAGAGAAAGCCGAAGTGGGGCGCAAGGGCGGCCTGATTCGCGGCCCGCTTAGCTACCGGCTTCGGATTGGGTGCCATGCTCTGCCGCCTGAGGTGCTGCGCGAGCACTGCCGCAGGATTGCGCCACTGGGAGGCAAAACGGGTGGTGTGGCTTCCGCCCTAGCCAAGGGACTTGTTCTGTATGTCCCCGGCACCGAGGTGCGTTGCTCGGAGTTGGAGTTCGCCTTCCGCCTTGGAATGAACCCGCAGTACCTGGGACCGGTTCGCGCGAATTTCAATAAAATTGCTGTGAAGGTCAACGAAGTCATTTATAACGGCGAACCGCAGTACACGCGAACGACATTGAAAATTGCATTGCAGCGCTACCGCAGACATGCTCGCTCAGCGAGTCAGTACAAGGCCGATCCTGAGATGTCTTTTACTGAAAGCCTGGCCTCGAACCCAGCTTATCAAATCGCCCCGCGGATCAAGATGGAACTGATCGCCCAAAGAGTGAATACGGAGTATCACTGCGGGCGGCCAGTGCGAAATGCAATCAGCATTCGCGCCGCCATTCAACGCTATCGGCGGCAACTGGCTGAAGTCCATTCTGGCCGTACCTTGGATTAGCTCGACACGGTAGCCATTGAACGCGGTCAAATGACCGCGCCCGGTGCGCGGTCATTTGAGCAACTTGAGTCTCTCCAAGCCAAATGCGGATCACGTATTCGCGCGACCACATGTGCCGACGTGCCAGGCAAGGGAATGTGCGAGCGGGTGTTTAAACCACAGCACACAGTCCGAAGGCCCAACAACTGAAGTCAGTAATGTGTGTCCTATTGAGTCCCTTCACTTATGAGGATGCACGAGACGAACAGTGTGTGCGGTTTCTTTGCCGTCCATCTTCATCGCGTGAATCACGACCCGGTCGCCAACCGTGAGGTCACTCTGCTTCCCGGCTGCGCCATTCGCTTCATAGGTTGTGAACGAAGCCAGAACGACTTCGGTGGTCTTTCCGTCCTTTTCGACGGTGACAATGTTGCCGACGATCTTGGTTACGGTGCCCATAATATGGTCCATGCCACCATGGGCAAAGACGGGCACACCGAGGGTGAGTAGAGCGATTGCCACGATGCTGATTGAGCGTTTCATCTCGTTGATCCTTTCGGTTGAATTGAGATTCCTTGAAGGAACTGATCTTCCGCCTGTTGCTCCCGAAGCTCGCTGGGAGTGATTGGGTTTGCCTGTTGCATGGCTCGTTCTTCTTCCGGTGTTAGCGAGGGCAGATGACGAACGAACAAAACCAGCTTCCATGTCTCCAAGTCGTGCTCGCTTGAAGTTCCAAAGGCGGGCATCCCACTCATGCGAACCCCGTTTTGAATGATCGAATATAACTCTCCATCCGATTTGCTTTGCGTAACCTCAAGACGAAGGTCGGGTGGCGGAGGATTCAAGCCATCTCCGTACATTGAATGGCCACTGCCATTATTGGCGTGGCAAGTGGCACAGTGGTCGGCAAAGTGATCGCGAGCCGCCGCAATCACTTCGGCTGACGGTGCGACAGGATTTGCGAGCGCCCGTTGGTGCGTCGAGACCGAATTGTGCAATGCGAAATGCGCCACTTCGGTCTCGATGGCGCCAGCCCGTTGCCTGGCAGAGAATCCATCCCGCACCCACATCCCGGCCACGGTGAGAACTAGTGCAGCAGCGGCCAGAATCCCGGCAAGAAAACTCCAAAGAGAAAACCTCCACTTACTCGACAAATGCCCTCCTTTTTGCAGGAGCGATTGAATGCAGGTGCGATCGGGAACAAGGTTAGAAGATCTCGGTATCCGCAGCCACGGTGCTATCTAAGCGGATCGTGCGAACATCTAGGCTTCTTCGCAAGCACTTGGGGCTCTCCAGCAGCGATCAATACAATAGGCAGTTCTCCGTTTGCAGCGCGGAGAAGGCGCGGGCCGCACCATTTCCGAGCCTCCGCAGGGGGCTGTCATTTGGCGGCGAACTGTTCTGGGGAGGCATCGAAGATTTGCTTGTGCTCCTTCACACAGAAATAGTAGGTCTTCCCCTTGTAAGTCGACGATAGAGATCGATCAATTTCCATGCCGCAGACGGCGCAGAGAGGATGATTCGCCGTCTGCTTGACGGGTCCGGCATACTCGGCGTTGGATGACGGGTTCAGCCAGCCCTGGCCCTGATATTCAAGCATAGAGGCAGTCTGGCTTGCTACATTCCGGCCGAAGTAGCGCTCGACTACCCGCAAGGCGAGATCAATTCCAGAAGTGAGGCCGCCGGCGGTCGCTAAATTGTCCGATTCAACAAAGCGGGCTCCACGCTGAACATGAATGTCCGGGTACTGCATCGCAAGGTCGACGTAGGCGCCGTGATGTGTGGTGGCAGCCTTGCCAGAAAGCAAACCGGTACTCGCAAGCACAAAGACACCGGTGCAAACGGACATCGTAACATCGGTGCTCTTGGTCGCATTGCGAATCCAGGCTTTGGTGGCCTCGCTGGCAGCACTCTGTGCTGGGATAACAATAACCTTGGGTGCGGGGGCATTGGCAATGGTATAGGTAGGCGTGATCTCCAATCCACCGGCCGCACTAATGGGCGCCGCAGACTCCGCCACAGTGTAGAGACTGAAGGCATCATACTTCCGGTCGGGGATGTAGACTCTTTCGAAAACTTCCCATGGGCCGCAAAAATCAATAACGACGGCACCTTCAGAGATAAGGAAAGCGACCGGAATGGACGCGTTGGCCGGAGGGGTAAGCGGATTGAGCGCGGCGCTTTCTCGGGCTGCGTCGAATGTTGCAGCGGCCGCGCCAGGTAGAGTCAACGAGCCGGCGGCGGTCAAGCCGAGAGCTGCGGAACGCTTAAGGAGTTCTCTGCGATTCATTGAGATGACCTCTGCAATCGGTTTGCTACGAGCGGTTTGGGTGTCAAAGATGATGCTTCGGATTTCATCGATGCCTTGCGGCGGTTGAAGTCGGACAGATCGTTACTCCTTGCTGAGATGGATTTTCAAAGTCACGTAGGCAGAAAGCGGCTGGTTCGGCATCACGACTGGGAACCCGAAGTACTCGTAGGGATCGTAGGTGTGGCGATCTGCCAGATTCACTGCCGAACCCTCGATTGTGTATCGGCGTCCAAAGTCGTAGGCTGCCTGCGCGTCGAGCGCAGCATAACCTGGTGTTGACACGGTGTTTGGCAAAGTGTCCTGGCGTGAACTAAATCCGGTAACACCGGCCCCAAAGGTGAGGCCCTTTGCGGCACCATTCTGCAAGCGATAGCGTGCTGCGACGCGCCCGCTGTTGCGCGGCACACGCGCCAGCACGTTGCCGATCGGGATGGCGTTATCCTTCGTCACTGTCGCTTCTGTGTAAGCGTAGTTCGCAAGCAGAGAGAAAGCGCGGATCGGTTCCCAAGTGAGATCGGCTTCCGCACCACGAGCGCGCTGTTGTCCAGTCTGCACCGAGTATAGGAAGTTCGTCGGGTCAGCGGTAGCGACGTTATCGCGAGTCTGATTGAAGATGGCAATGGTGCCGGCAAGGTGTGCCTTGGAGAGGGCCAACTTCAAACCGCCTTCAACATTCTGCGAGGTCTCCGGCTTCGGAGCTTGCTGGACCATAAGTCCAAAGGCACCACGAAAGGCAGTGGCGTAGGCCGCGTACAGGGCTGCACCGTTAGCCACTCTGAATGTGCCGCCAATGCGGCCCGATGCATGGTTGTACGTCTTGTCGGTTGCCTGCTCCCGCTCGCGGAAGTCGAGCTTGGTGTAACGAATTGAGCCGGTGAGGCTGAGCCGCCCATAGGTGGCCTGGTCCTGCCCATAGACCGCGGTGGTTTGATAGCGATCCGTCTGAAAAAAGCTTGCTGGCGTCTGGGGTCCGAACGACAGGTTATACACAGGATGTGCGAGGTCCTCTTCGCCCACTGGAATCCCGGAGAAGCCCATCTCTGAGTAGAAGTTGGTGTGGTCGTAGCTCACACCAGCCAGTAACCCGTGCCGGCCGCCAAGGCCGCCAAGGCTTGCGAAAAGGCTACTGTCGAAGGTGCCTTCTCGCACCGGGTTGTTCGACATATCCAACGTGAGAATGGCATACGTAGTCGGAGTTGCCGGATCGGGAGGATAGAACGACGGAAGAATGAAGCTGCCATGCTCGTTCGCCTGGCTGAAGTAGTAGCGCGCACTCGTGTTCCAGCGCAGACTGTCGGCGAAGGCATGCTGGAGGTCCACCGTAGCCATGCGACTGTCGAGCCTCGTATGCGGCTGTCCAACAGGCGCACCGGCAAACGCATTGCGATCGACCTGTCCTGCCATTGCCTGCACCGCTGGAATACCTGAATACTCCAACTGGTCGCGATGATTGAACCGTCCCTGAACGAAGAGGTCAGTCTTGGGCCCTAGGTGGAATGACATGGCTGGCTGCAACGACCAGCGGTCTCCGCTGATCACATCGACCCAGCTGTCATTCCGCTGATACTCGCCAGCGAGACGCGCCGCGATTTTCGCGCCGATCGGGATATTCAGATCGCCGTAGGGGTCGAGTGTTTCGAAGTTCCCGCCCCGAAATCCTATGTAGCCATTCAATTTCGGCTCCGGGCGTACCGACACCACATTGATCAATCCTCCCAGAGGAGAACCAAGGCCGCCACCGTACATGGTGGAGTTCGGTCCTTTGACCACCTCGGTCCGCTCCACTCCCACGAGGCTTGTCGGATCGTTTGCTGTAGTCGTATTGCCGAACGTAGCAAGACCGTCCGTATAAATCTCTGCAGGAAAGCCACGGACGAGGGGCGAGACAAAAAGGATCTCTTCAGACTTTGTCGGAACCACCCCGGCCACGTTCACCAGCGCGCCCGCGAGCGTATGAATGTCCTGCTCGGTCAGGAGTGTGCGCGTGATGGTCTCGACTGACTGTGGTACTTCGATCAGCGGTGTATCGGTGCGCGTGGCTGAACTGGAATCGAGCGCAGCGTAGCTGTCGGACGTGGTCGTGTTCACCTCGACCGTCTCAGTCGCGGCGCCGACCTTCAACCTTGCGCCGACGCTAAGCGACTCATTCGCCTTCAGAATCAAGTCGGATTCCTGGAAGGGCTGGAAGCCTCGCGCAATGACTCTGATTTTGTAATGCGTGGGAGCGAGCGACGGGAAGATGTAGTTGCCCGAGCCATTTGTGATAACGGTGGTTTGGCGGCCAGTGTCGAGCTGCGTGATGGTGACGGTGGCGCCGGCAAGCGCGGCGCCTGTCCCGTCCAGCACCGTGCCCGAGACCGATCCATATTCCTGGCCGAAGAGTGAGAGAGTTGAGAGAAGAAAGAAGAACGCGAGCGCCATCCATGACGGTATGCGTCTTCTTCTGTTTGAGGTTAAGGGCTTCAATGCGGTTGGAATTCCAATTCTGCCGCTCTCTGTCGTAAACAAGGTCTTCGAATGTCGATTCATATTTCTCCATCTCTGATCCGCCTCGCGCGGATACGGTTATTCGCGCCAGCTTCAAAGGTCGCGGTATGGTCTAAGGCCTGGGCAAGGCTCCTCTTTCTCGATCGCTGGCTGCTCGGTCTTCGTAGGTGCTTCCGCGGAGGCAAGATGCCCGAGAGTGGCCAAAATGCAGGCGGACAATAAAGTATCTTGGACAGTTACATTCGGTTCGTTCATTGCTCCCTCCAACTAGGACCATCAGAAGGATTTCCCTGGCCTTGGCCCCAATTCAAAGACCTAGCTTTCATTCGTCGCTTCCGCATTTGGCTGCGCGAACAGAGGAAGTCCAGGGCTACGCGAAGCGTTGAGCTTTCGAACGGCTCGCTTCTTCCACCAGATGAGGACGCCCGTCACCGAAAGCAGTGCGATCAAAATCCCCAACACGAAGACGAAAATCCGGTAGGGCAAGCCGCCAACGTGGGACATATGGAGGCTCACCAGCCAGTAGCTCACGGTGACGCCCAGGTTTCGCCCGAAGGGCAGATCTTCGCCCACCATGGCGCCTGTTCTGGAGTCGAACAAGATCGTGGAGATGCCGCCGGCATCAACGAAATCATGGTCGCTCCTGACCGAATAGATATAGACGCCCTCTGCGCGGTAGTTAACCAACCGGTCTTCAGAGACCACCTTGAAGCCCGTCTGCTGCGCCCGCTCAGAAATCAACCGCTTGGCAATTGCGTGAGCGCTGCTCCAATCAAGTTCGGGTCCGGTATGCGGCTTCCAGTTTGGAGGGAAAGGATAGGTCTCAAAGGAAGGCATGGAAAAGAGCAGGTGCATGACCGGCTCATACACCTGCTCTCCCAAATTGAAGTCAACCGAAGACCAGGCGAAGACAAACAGCAGCGGCCAAACCCACAGGCCGCATGCGCGGTGAAGATCGAAGTTGATCCGGTGGGCTGCGCCATCCCACTTGATCTTCCAGGCAACCGCCCAGCGCCGCCAGAAGCCAATGGAATTCGCTTTCAAGCTATTTTTCGAACCATTGACGGCCCTTTTCCATTTGGCCGGAAGAGTTAAATAGAACCCGACGAAGCAATCGATCGACCAGATGACCGCAGCCACCCCCAGCAACCATTCACCCACCCGGCCTAGCGCGAGCGAATGATGCAACGCGTAGACAAAGTCCATCAGGTTCTTGCGCGTCACCGGCCAGTAGTTTCCGTCGTCGCTCATTTCGATCAGCTCGCCCGTATAGGGGTTGAGCCGAATCATGCTGTACTTCAGGTCGAAGGGCTTACCAGTGTTGGGATCGATGCGTGGCCCAAACATGGTCATACAGACTTCGCCGGGCTTAAGCCCAAGTTCCACCTCGTCGATCTGGGCTTGAGGAACAATGGCTTCAGCCCGGGCCCGCAATGCAAACGGGTCGAGCATGGGCCGAGATTGCAACGGTACATGGTAGCGGCCAGGGTTGAGCCACTCATCGATATCTGGCCTGAAGGCCAGCACACTCCCGGTTAATCCAGCGACCGTCAGGAAGAGCGCCATATACAAGCCGGCATACCTGTGAAGCACCACCCAGAACTGGCGAGAAATGCGGAGTGTCTTCGCCCGGCTCAAAAGGACACCCCAATCGATCCTGTGAGTGAGCGGGTAGTTGCGAATTGGCCATAAGCTGTTCCATCGCCGCCAAACCCTGGAAGGAAATAGTTCTTGTCCAGGATGTTTGTGACGTTGAGTTGGGTGGTGAACTGGGCCTTCCCTCGCGTGAAGCCGTAGGCGGCCATCGCATCAAAGGTTGCAAAGCCCGGCCCGGTGAGGACGTTGGCGTAGTCCATGACGGAAGTCTGCCCCGACAACCCGCCGCCAACTCTGAGGTTCTTCGTACCGCGCTTGAAAAGATCGCGGGTGCTCCAGAGGCTACCCAACTGATCCGGAACGAACGGCTGGCGGAAGCCCACATCGCCGTAATTGCTCACCGTGGTGCGCGCATCCTGATGGGCATACGTGACAATGACGTTCCACCCAGGCTGAATCTGACCGGTCACGTCGAGTTCAACCCCGCGGCTGCGCACCTCGCCCGTCACGATCGAATAGAGGGGGTTGGCCGGATCGGTTGTCGCAATATTGGTCTTGATGAGGTAGTAGTACGCCGCCGTACCCCGCAGCTTTCCTTCGAACAGTTCGAACTTTGCCCCGCCTTCTTCTTCTCTAGCCCCAGTCGGCGGAACCCAGCTTCCATTCGCCATCTGCCCAAACTGGGAATTGAAACCACTGGAGTAGTTGCCATAGAGGCTGAGCCATTGGCGAGGTCTCCATAACAGCCCAAAGCGTGGATTCAATTTCTGAGTCGAGAGGGAGTAGGAGAGGAAGTCGGCGGACTGTGCGGCATTCTGATATCGAAACCCGGCCATGCCAAACAGGTGATGCGGCAACTTGATAAGGTCCTGAACATAGACACCGTAATTGCTCCCGGACTCATTCGAAGACACGAAAGGGGCTCCGCCAATGATCACGGGGGAAGACCCCGCCGCACCGGGGATAAGGTAGTCAATGGTCGAGACAGGACCATAGCTCGAACCCGAAGCGTGAGCCTCGTTCCTGTAGTAGTCCATGCCCAAGAGCATCGTATGATGTGTCTTCTTCAAATCCGCATGACCAGTGAGATCTGCTTCCGTCGCATAAGTGATATCGGTGTTGTAGTAGAGGGTTGCCGAACGATCGATCGTGTGCGTATCCGGCGAGAAGGCGCCATAGACAAAGTCCATTGACTCCGAATTGCTGTTGGCGCTGAAGATGTGCCTCAACGACCAATTGTCGTTGAACGCATGATTCAAGGTGAATGTGCCGAAGTACGTATCGGCTACGGTCGGCGTTGGACCCAGGAGGCTCAGCGAGGGCGGGAGCAGGACAACATGATTGTCGACGATGGGCAGAAGCTGATAGTGGCTGGAATTGTCTTCATGCGTCCTCTCGAACTCGAACGTGACATTCGTGCTCGGTCTGATCCTCCATTTCAAGACCGGAGCGATGAAGAGATTCCTGTCAGACACCTGCCCAAGAAATGAGCCGCTATCGTTGTAAGACGCGTTGAACCGGTACAGCAGGACCTTGCCCTGGCCAATTGGCCCCGTGGCGTCAACAGCGGTGCGATACAGGTCAAATGAACCGAACTGCTGATCAATGGAGTAATAGGGCGCGTCCTGTGGCTGCTTCGTAAGCACATTGATCATTCCGCCGGGTTCCATGCGCCCATAGAGAACTGCTCCCGAGCCTTTCATGACCTCGACACTTTCGACGTTGGCCATTTGGGTTGTGCCCGTGTAGTATGCCGAGAAATTGTCCAGTCGAAATCCATTACGAAAGGTGGCCCAGGTCTGAAATCCGCGCAACGTGAAGGAGTTGGCGAGACCAGCTCCGTAGGTGGCTGTGTTGCTTGAAATACCGCTTACGTCCTTGATCGCCTGGTCGAGAGCAACCACCTGCTGGTCTTTCAAGACCTGCGCTGGAACTACCTGAACATCAAGCGGCGTCTCCATGATTGGGGAGTCGGTTTTCGTTCCTGTCCCCGCATCCGGAACCAGGTACGGATCTTCCGCCACAACATGCACTGTCTGTGCGACGGTCGATACATTCAAGGAAATATTCTGGGCTTGGTCCGCAATCGGCTGGACCAGAATCTCTTGGGACAATGCCTGAAAGCCATCAGCGGAAACCATGAGAGTGTAAGCCCCAGGAAGTGCAGTGACGCGGTACTCGCCCTCGGCATTGGTCATCGATTCGGCGATGAGCGCTTGATCATGGCTGAGGCGGACGCTTGCCTTGCCGATCGCAGCGCCAGTTGAGTCGCGTACCACACCGGCCAAGCGTGTTGAGCGTTCGCTTTGCTGTGCATTGACCTGGTAACAAACGCCACAGAGCAGTGGCGCCAGTGCGAGGAAGACGATCGACCGTGCGAAGTGAATTGTCATCATTTTTGCCTTTCTTGATCAAGTTGCGTCAAAGCCGGAATGTGGAGGCGCCATCAATTCTGGAGGAGCTGCATCGAGCAGATTTCAAACCAGTATTCATAGGGCATTGCTCGGGCGGCGCAAGGCGAGGAACTTATGGGCAGAGCGCTTCCTCCACCAGATGAGAACGCCAGTTAAAGAGAGCGTGGCCACAAGCAGTCCAAAGGCGCTGATGAAAATGCGAAAAGGGAGGGAGTCACAGAGATCGGCGAAGTGGATTCCCCAAAGCCATGTGCTGATGGTGTTGCCAACGTGCTGCCCGCTCGGTAGCCCCAGGTCGCGCAGTTCTCCCGTGTGCCCATCGATGAAGATGCTCGTGTCCCATCCATTGCCGCGGATATCCATACTTGATCGCACGCCGTAGGTGTATAGGCCGTACTCCGCGATGTAGGCCATACCGTAAGGCCGTGTCACGGCGAATTGATGCAGCGTGGCCTGCTCGGCCATCAGCCGCTCCCCGGCCTGTTGCGCCGCCCGCCAGCCTAGCCACGGATGCTCGACCGGGCTGGGCAGTACGAACTTCGCCATGATGTTGCTGTCACTCTGATAATCGAAGACGTGTTGCGTCACCCGCTCATAGACTGGCCTGAGGCCCAACATGACGCTCGACCAGCCGAAGACAAACAACAGCGGCCAGAGCCACAGACCTCCCGCGCGGTGCAGGTCGAAGTTCACACGCGTGCCGCTTGCACCCCACTTTACCCGCCACGCTTGTTTCCAACGCCGCCAGAAGGCGCCGTTGCCGCGAGGCAGAGTAAGGCAGAAGGCCACAAAGCAGTCGAGTGTCCAAACCAGTGCAACGCTTCCTACAAACATCCAACCGGTCTGACTTTGCGTTGCCAATGAGGTATGCAGGTCGTAAATGAAGGAGAGGAGGTTCACGCGCCCTTGCCGGATGTCGCCCATGTGGTAGCGTCCCAATTCCCGCCCCGTGTATGGGTCGAGAATCAAGTGATCGAAGCTGGACTGGTACGGCTTGCCGGTAGCCGGGTTCATGCGCGGGACCATTGACATGGTTGCCCGATCCGGGTCCACCCAGAAGTAGCCCACCCGCGAGTCAGGGGCCAGTTGCTCCGCTCGTTCGGCCAGGGTCGCGAGATCGAGAAGCTTCAGGCCCGGTGGCGCTTTGACATACAGTTCCGGGTTGATGAGCCGGTCAAGCTTCGAACGGAACGCCAGAACTGATCCAGTAATCCCGACAAGGATCAGGAAGGCGGCCATGGCCAGCCCGGTCCAGCGATGCAGCACCAGCATGGAGGAGCGAATGCGCTCTACCGTTTTCATCAGGCTCTCCTTCTTTCTCGCGCCCGCCTCAGAATGCGATCCGCAACGACGGCAGAATGGTGAACGGCGCGCCCGGCATTGCCTGGCTGGGGTTCACTGTGGCGAAATAGCGGCTGTTGAACAGATTGTTGACATTTATTTGCGCGCTAATATGCGCCTTGCCGTAGGTGTGTTCGTACGCAGTCATCAGGTTGGCAATTCCGAATGACGGAATGCGGTCGGCAAGGTAGGAGACGCCGTCGGGCGATTCATATGCCTGCTCGCCGGAGCGAGCCTGTGTGCCCGCGCCCAGTCGAAGGCCCCGGAGCGGACCGGACTGAGGCTCCCATACGCCCCACACACTGGCGATGTTGTGCGCGACGCCGGGAAAGGGCAGGCCCTGCAGGCTGGGCGTGTTTGTGTCCTTCGTCGTAATGGCCTGCAGTGAGGAGAGTCCTGCGATCAAGCGGATGGAGCGTGTGAGTTGGCCGGAGAGATCGAGTTCGACTCCTTCCGTGCGCGCAGTACCGATAGCCACGGTGTAGAGCGGGTTCGTCGGGTCGGCGGTAGGGACATTGTGCTTGATGATTCGGTAGGCCGCAGCCGTCGCCGTCAGTCTCCTGTCAAGCCACTCGCTCTTGATGCCGAACTCAACCTGGTTGGCAGATTGCGGCTTAAGCGGTTTGCCATCGGAAGTGAAGACGAACAGAGCCGAAGCTCCGTAATTCGAGGTGTAGGAACCATAGAGGCTCACGTTCGTCTTCGGCTGCCAGAGCAGCCCGGCGCGCGGTGTCACCGGCTTTTCATGCACGTCGTTCGGCGAGGTGAAAGATAGAGCCGGAAATGTGATGTCCTCCATCTCCTCGGTCCAGTTGAGCCGCACGCCGGCAAGCACAAAGACGCGGCCCGGAAGTTCGGCCACGTCCTGAATGTAGGCGCCGTATTCCCACGCGCCCTGCACCGCGAAGATGTCTCCGCTGGGATCGGCAGTACCGTAGGACTGGTCGTATACCGGCTGGTAAATGTTGATCGCAGCCGGCTGAAGGCTTGTATTTCCGTACCACTCGCCGGTCTGCTTGAAGAAGTCAAAGCCGAGAAGGAATGTGTTCTTGACCTTCCCAAAAGAGAATTTGGCGGGCAGGTCGGCCAGGACCTGGTCGCTGCGGTGATGGAACGAACTCTCTGCGAAGGCGCCGCGCTGCAGGTTGCCGCTGGGGTCCACATCGCCCAGGTAGAACTCATCAACGGGCAGCGGCGCGTTGATCTGAGCAACTTTGTATTGCATCCTCAACGACCACTGGTCGGCAAGGCGAAGATTGAACGAGGGTTCGAGAGAGAACTGGTCGATGTTTGATTTGTTTGTGCCGAGGTCCATGTAATTGCTGCTGCGCGGAACGTTCGCCGGCCTGCCGTTCGACAGGAATGGGATGCCATTGTCCAAGATGTTGGACCCGCGCTGGTAAGAACCAAGCAGCGTGAAGTCGAGATTGGGCGTGACTCGCCAGGAGGCAGATGGGAAGAGACTGAGTTCATTGGTGTGAATGAAATTGCGGAAGGAGCCCGCGTCGACTCCATCGAGCGCCATGCGAAAGAGGAGTTTGTCTTTGACAAGCGGGTGGTTCAGGTCGGCGGTTGTGCGGAAGAAATGGTGATTTCCCACCTCCTGTCCCACGCTGGTGAACGGCCCGGCATGCGGATGCTTGGTGACGATTGCGACCAGCCCGCCGGGCTCGGCCTGCCCGTAAAGCACCGATGCCGGGCCCTTCACAACCTGGATCTGTTCTACATTGGCCATGTCCTGCGGAAAGCCCGATGCGCTGTACTGGTCCAACTTCATGCCGTCCTGGTAAATCATGGAGGCTGCGTCAAATCCGCGAATGGAGAAGCTGTCCGATGTCCCGTACGCGTCGTTGGTCGGCGCCACGCCGCTGACGTTGGTGAGAACGTCGACGAGGTTGATGGTCTGCTGGTCGTCGATGACCTGCCGCCCGATCACCTGCACTGCCATGGGCGTTTCCATCAGCGGCATGTCAATCTTGGTGCCGGCACCCGCCAGGGACACCGCGTACGTATCTTCGCCGGCGACCGTAACCGTTTGGGTTACGGCGCCCACCTTCAGGACGATCTTAAGTTGAACCGGCGCTCCGTCTGAAGAAATTGAAACGTGGAGTTTTGAGGTCTGAAATCCATTGCCCTGTGCCGTCAATGAGTAATTTCCGGGCGGCACGCTCTTGATCTCGAAGTGCCCCACTTTATCCGTCACCACCGTGGCGAGCACATTGCCGCCGGCATCGGCCAAGGTAAGTCCAACGCCACCAACGGCAGCGCCGGTCGAGTCATCAACCTGCCCGCTGATTGGCGATGCGGGTGCCGCTTGTTGCGCTGTTGCTCCGACGGCGCCGAATGCGATAGCCGAGGATGCGATTGACAAGCTACCAATCAAAAGAACGGTCCCGGTCCACATAGGAGTTGTCCTTCCCTTTCTCATTTACGTTGAAAGCTGGCGAATGTCGGTGACGCAGCATAATCGCGGGCTTCTTATTCATCCGCGTGCGAGTTCAAATGCAACTGATCCGGTTGGTTGCCTGTCACCCGACGCCAACTCTCGTACCTCGCTGACGGTCTCGGTACGGGGCACCTGCCCGGTGCGTTCCGCATACGCGGACTGAATCGCATCAAGGTGATCGGCAATCATCATTTCGGACATTCCCATTCCGATGAGTCTGCCGAGCGATTCCATCGCGCAGCAATTGCATCCCTCGATGCTTCCAACGGAAATGAAACGATGAGGGAGACCGTCAGTGCGATGTTGAGTTGCCACGATCAAAAGGGTATCGATCCCTTCCAGTTGCGCTACTCTTCTCAACTCCGCGACCACATCATTCAGCTTGTCGGCTTGCGTTGTTTTGATGTTCATTGAGTGTTCTCCTCACCTTTCTCGGCTACAGTGCTTTTGAGCCAGTGGTCTCCCACCCGCGGTGATCCGCGACAAGGGGTCACTTACACCGAGTCTGCGCTTGCACTGGAATTGCCCCTTGAACAAGGCCATTCGCTGAGCGTGCGAGCTCGTTGTCAAGCGAAAAGTGAAAGGAAGGGAGGGCCGCGCATTTGGCGGCTGCGGTCGAGAGACAAGCGATAGACTGCTCGAACCTGGGGTTTGGCCGCGGGGTGAATTACTACATCCGCGAAGAAAACTGCCGAAGGCGCAAGGCCAGCATGGGAACGTACAACTGGTGCAGTTGAGGAATGTGGATAGAAGGGGCAGTGCTGCGGGGTTTGACCGATCTGGGGATCGCCGGAAGATGGAGCCTTCAAGGCCTGATCCACCATCGCGCAGTGGTGGTGCCCATGGCGGCGGCAGCATGCGGGAAGGCGGGATTCCGGATCAGACGAGGTCGCCTGAATCAGCGGTGCGGCGTAGAAACCTCCGATGACCGCCAGCAGGAATATCGTCAATGACCTTCGTAAGGCATCCATAACCAGCACTCCCAACAGCTAGCTAATACTCGTCTCGATAAAGCCGCTCTCGCTGCCAAATCATTCCCAATTTATGACGCTAGGAAACAGGATTGATCCTTTCCGTCAACTAACAGCCTGAAGACCGAGCCATTTCTGAGCCGGCGGCAACCTTCGAAGCAAAAATCGCTCTGTGATTGCGACCGCTATTAGCGACAACCCGAAGGCGGGCAGGTACAGGCCCAACCCAACGATCACGACTACTAGTCCGAAGGTGAAGCGCTGCTTGCCGATCGCCATTGGCGCCCCGAGGACTCCATTCGGCCGCCGCCGCCACCATAAGACAAGTGCGCTGACACTGAGAGTGATAAGACCGCACGTGGTGAACAGACCCAGCAACTGGTTCGCAATGCCGAAGAGTTGCCCCTCGTGGGCGGCCACGCCGATCAGAATCCAGCGGTCGATCCAAATCTGCTGGCCAAAATTTTGGCGGCCCCTCATCGCTCCCGTCACAGGGTCCAGGAAGACCTTGTCGTGAAGCGTCCGGTTTTGCGAGTCCGATATGGCCGTCCAGAACCGGCCCGGCGCGCTCGGCGGAGAAATCTGCACAGGGTAAGCAAGGTTCAGCGGAACAACCGTCGCAATCATCGCATCGAGCGCCTGAAATTGCGACGGCATGACCCTGGCATGACCTGGATGCCCGGCATGAGCGTCCGGCACAGGCTGCGCATTGAGAGCGGCGTGTTGGGCAAGTTCCGACGACCGGCCCGCCGACCATTCTTCCTGGCTCGCCTGCGTGCCCGTAAGCTTGCGGACAGCTTCGAGATACTTTCCCCAGTTGGTCGCCCATGGCAGACCAGTCATCAGGAGAAACAAAGCCAGTAGCGAGATCCAGATCCCGGTCACCGCGTGAATATCGCGCCAGAATATGCGCTGTCCTCGAAAAAAGCGCGGATAGAAAACACCGGCAAGGCTTTTCACCTGGCGCGGCCACCAGAGATACAGCCCCGTAAGAATCATGATCACGGCCCAGGAGCCGGCCAGTTCGATAACCATCGACCCTCGGTCTCCCATCAGCAATTCGCCATGAAGGTGGAAGACGACCATCATCGGTCGATGGTCATCGTTGATCACCTTGAGGATCTGCAGCGTCTGCGGATGCACGTAGACACGAAACTCATCGCTGCCGCGGCCGACAATAATCTGAATTGCGGAACGATTCGTTCGCGGCAACTGGTAGTGGTGCAGGCTCGACCCCGGCACCGCATCCACGGCAGCCTGGACCTGGGCCGAAGCCGCACGCGGGCTGCCGTGAATGTCGAGGCTGTCATACGGCCGGTCGAGCCAGCGATCGATCTGAGGGCGGAAGAGATAGATGGAACCTGTAGTCGCCAGCCACAGGATGAACGGAATAGACAGCAATCCCGCATAGAAATGCCAGCGCCAGACAGTGCGGTAGTCCAGCCATCCTTGTTTACGCACTTCTGCCCCCTCAACGGGAGTCATAACACTGTTCATAACCCCTCAATTCCTTTCCGTGAGGCAAGATCAAAACTCCCAGTGAACGGCGCCGGTGACAGTGAATGGTTGTCCCGGCATGATGCCCAGGCGCGGATACGCGTCGTAGACGTTGGTGTTGAGGAAATAGCGCTTGTCCAAGAGGTTGGTAAGGTTGAGTTGCGGCACCAGGCGCCCGCGCTCGAACTTGAAAGTGTAGGAAGCAAACGCATCCGCCGACGCATAAGCCGGCAGCTGGAACGTGTTTTCGTTGTCGCCCTGCCGCTGTCCCCGCACAAAGGCCCCTGTTCCGATTGCCAGTTTCTCGCGAATCAACTCGGACCGCAGCCACACGCTGCCCGAATGCCTCGGCACATTGGCGATCAGCAGGTCTTGCAGGCCGTTGTTATCCTTGCTGAACTTGGCGTCGGTGTATGCGTAGGAGCCGATCAGGCTGAATCTCGAACTCAGCGTGCCCGCCAGGTCCAGTTCAACGCCATCGCTTTGAGCCTCGCCAATCGCACGCAGAGCGTTTGGATCAGGCGAAGAAAGATCGCGCGTCGCCACGTGCGTCTTGGTCAGGTCGAAGACCGCCAGCGTTGAACGCAACCGCCCACCAAAGGCCTCGATCTTTGCCCCGCCCTCATACGAACGGCTTTGTTGCGCGGGCAGCGGATGACCATTGATGTCGACCGCGATGACGTTCGATGTGCCCCACGTGCCGAGCGAACTCGCGTAGTTCCCGTAAAGCGAAAGCCATGGCGCCGGCTGATACATCAATCCCACCAGCGGGCTGAACTTGTTCTGGTTGGCGGTGGTCTTCGCCACGCCGTCGAGCGTGCTTCCGGGGTCGGCGTATTCCAGCGTAATGCTGCCCGACTTGGTTGTCGCCCAGTCGTAACGCCCACCCGCCAGCACACGAACCTTCCCCGACAGCGCGATCTGGTCCTGGGCATACAGCCCGTGCCATTCCATCGTGCCAACGCTGGTCCAGTCCGGCGGGGTCGCCAACAGCGTGGCATGCGCTCCGTAAGCTGTGCTGCGCCGGAACACCGGGTCAAAGATGTTCATCGTGTCCACCGGCGCCCAGCCGTTCACGAACCCGCGATCGTTGAAATCGAGAAGGTAGTAGTCCGTGCCGGCCAGTACATTGTGGCTGATGCCTTTCGTTCTAAATTGCCCATTCAGATCGAGGACCGCATTGCCACCCTTCGATCGCCGCTTGTCGAACCATGGAATGTTGGTAAAGTCGCCGAACGTCGGTCCGGGAGTCTCGTCCAAGCTTCCGCCAAAGAACTGCTCGAAATCAATGTCGTCGAACGTCACCGCCACCGATCCAAGCATGCTCCAGGCGGCGTTCAATTGATACGATCCGTTAACCTCCAGAAGATTGCGCCGAACGTTGGCTCGATCGCCCACGTCGCCGCCGAGGTAAAGCGTGATAGGTACATCCGCCGGCCGGTTGCCGATAGCCGGAATGCCATTGGCAATCTGCGGATCCATGTTTCGGTATTCAACATTCGCGTTCAGCACGAGCTTGCCGGTTGGGCGCCAACTGATGCTGGGAGCCACGAAGATCGTCCTTCCGTGCGGAGCGTGAACGATAAACTGATCGGCATCGAAAAACGAGAAGATTCCCCGGTAAAGCAGATTGCGATTGCCGGCGATGGGTCCGGTTGCGTCCAGAGTGGTGCGAAACAGGTTGAAGGATCCGAATTCCTGTTGCGCGGAATAGCGCGACGTTTCGAGCGGCTTTTTGGTCACGACGTTGATCATGCCTCCGGGCTCGAGCCGGCCGTAGATCATCGCCGAAGGGCCTTTCAACACCTCGACGTCTTCCACATTGGCCACATCCACGCTGCTGCGGCCGATGCCGCCAGAGACCCGCTCACCGTTGCGCAACGTCACGTTGGTTTCGAAGCCGCGCAGAGCGAAGGCCTCATAAAGCGCGCCGTAACCGAAGTTCGTCTGCACCCCGCTGACGTTCCGGGTAATGTCAGGCAGCCGCTGCGCGAGCTGATCTTGAATGACGGCCGAAGGCACCACCTGCACCGCGAATGGAATCTGTTCAATGGGCGCATTCAGCTTAGAGACATTCGCCAAATCGGGAACGCCGTAGTCATTTCTTTCGACCACGGTGACCGTATCCTGCCGGCTGGCCACAGCAAGATCCAGGTTCGCAATCGTCTCTCGCTCGCTCTTCAACACGATGCCGTCGCGCACCAGGCGCTGAAACCCCAGGGCTTCGACGGTGATCCGGTATTGGCCGTCGGGCAGGTCTCGAAACGCGTATCGCCCGCTGCCGTCCGACTCCACAGTTCGTGTCTCGCCGGATGCGACGTTCCTTATCTCGACTCTGGCTCCGGTCACGACTGCGCCGCTCAGGTCAGTAACAGTTCCGCTGATCACCGGATGACCAGGAACATTCTGCGCTCTTACTCTGGCCATGCAGAATAAGAACGAGCAGAAGGCAATCAAAAGCAGCAGGCGATATTTCATGGGATCCTCCGAACGTACTGTGACACGCCTGCACGCGAATGGCAGACGCCGTCAGGTTGACAAGGCACAGAAGTTGTCTCGGCGGACACACGAATCCGTGTTCGATTCGATCTGACTTGTTTGGCGTAGGAGTTTTAGAGGATCGGAAGCGCAGGAGGGCCGCGCTTTTGGCGGCTGCGGTCAAGGGACAAGCGATAGACTGCTCGAACCTGAGGCTGAACCGCGGGATGACTGACTATGTTCGCGAAGAAAGCGGCCGAAGGCGCAAGGCCGGGATGGGATCGTACAACTGGTGCAGTTGTGGAATGCGGATAAAAGGGGCAGTGCTGCGGGGTTTGACCAATCTGGGGACCGCTGGAAGATGTAGCCATCATGACCTGGTCCACCGTCGCGCAGTGGTGGTGCCCATGGCGGCGGCAACATGCGGGAAGGCTGGATTCCGGGTCAGATGACGTGGCCTGAACCAGCGGCGCGGCGTAGAAACCGCCGAAGAGGACAAGCATCAGGGTAGCGAGGAACTTACGAAGCCGAGCCTGTTTTCCTGAGGGCCTCAAACGCCCGAACTTGAGAGCGGAGCACACCGGATGCGTAGCGAAAAGTGATCGAACTGTTTTGGTATGCATCTGCATTGCCCACTTCTTCCCGAACACCCTGGAAATTCAGACTTCGGAGCGACGATCCTGCCCATAAGCCAACGCCGATGTTGCCGGTGCAGCTTTCCGGAGCAGTTTCTTGCTGATTACTGCAAACGGAAGAATTTGCCCGAACCCAGATAGCAGGAAGCCTCGTTCAATGCAATATGACACAGATGCAACATCCGCTTGATTGCACTAGCGCAAACAAAACAGTGGACATATTGTCGCACCCGAGCAGCTAGAGAAGTAGAGAATTCAGAGGATCAAGGTACGAGAAGGATGCTCCCGCACGACTCAGCGAGAAGCCAATAGGACCTGCCGGGGAAAAAAGAAAAACACGGCTCCAAGAAGTCCGGAGTTCATCGGACTGACGGCCGCAAAATCATGATCGAGACCTGGGGATCAGGCTACTTTGCCACACTCGATTGCGCAGGCAGCGCAGGCAGCGCCGCAGCTCTTGCACGCTGGATGCTGCGAGTGCTTACGACACTCGGCCTCGCAACTCTTGCAGACTTCTGCCGCGACTTTGGCATAGCTCGCCAGGTGAGCCGAGTCTTGCGCAGCCAGCGCCCGGAGTCCGCTACAAACAACCTCGACCTCTCTGGAACTTGCAGCGCACGCAGCCAGCGTCTTATCGCCCCCGGCCAGCATCTCCACGCAATGGCCAACGCAAATATCGGCCGCGCTTGAACAATTGCTCGCGGCGTCAATCAGAGCTTGATGTTTGGCGCCGCCCATGTGGTGGTGAGGCATTTCCTGACTGATCCCCGGCAGCGCACTGGCTGAAACCGCTGCCGCGCCCATTGCAAACAACACTCCACGACGGTCCATGATTCTCTCCTGACAGCTCTCGGTAATTGTACGCCGGTGCGACAAATTGTCGCACCAGGTACCCTGAAATCTCGCCCGCAGTGGGAACCCTGTGAGCTAAGATGCACTCCAGCAACGTAGACTCAAGGAACCGGGTTCATTAGCCCACCCAGCCTCAAGTCGCATTGATAGGCGGAACCCCCCAATCGTGATTTCGATCACATCTCTTAATTTCCTTCCGGGTTAGATTCGCATGGATGCCAATGCGCCGCGCGATAGCACATTCGCTGTTGGTTACCTTCAGCTTGCTGCTGATCGCGCCGTTGTTCGCCCCGGATGCCGAGGCTAACCTTCCGGCTTGTTGCCGCAGGGCCGGCAAGCATCACTGCATCATGGGCGCCATGCAACTGCCCGGTAGCAAAGATACCGGCCTTACATCCATCTCTCAAAAATGCCCCTGCCTGCCGGAGAGCACCGGGGCCATCCATTCCGCAAAGTACATGCCGGAGGCCGGGCAGCGGTACTACGCCGAGGTAGTCTTTCATCCGGGCTATGCGCCTCAGACCTCGGCCCGCTCCAGAATGTCGCTTCTCCGCAGCCATCAACGGCGCGGCCCTCCCTCTCCCCTTGTTTGATCGGTTGTAACGCATTCCCAATGGGATAGGCATCACCTGTCCTCTTGCCGTATATCGCGTTCTATCAAGCAAAAGGAGAAGCCATGAAACGCAAGTTTTTGCTTTCGTTGTTGCCGTCAGTCCGCTCGCACTCATCCACCAAGGGTTCTGTTTTGAAGCAAATGTCGTTCCCTATGAATGTTGGAATCGGGTTGGGAATTTGCCTTGTCGCCTCGGCAGTTCTCTTGTTGTCAGGCTGCGGCGGAAAAGGTTCTACGCCGCAGACGCAGTTGCAGTCGCAGAACATCACCTTCAGCTCCGCGCCTACCCTGTACTCGTATCAGACAGCAACCGCCAAAGCCACTGCCAGTTCCGGACTGGCCGTAACGTACAGCAGCAGCACCACAAGCGTCTGCACCGTCGATAGCAGTTCAGGCCTTGTGACTGATCTTACCCCAGGGCTTTGCACAATTGCTGCCAATCAGGCGGGCAACAGCACCTATGCCGCAGCCGCGCAAGCCACACAAAACATCGTTGCATCGGATAACGTCAAGACCTATAGCGTCGTAACAACGATCACGGAGCCAATGACAGCTCCGAATAACTCGATCTTCACGGGAGCGTTTACCTACGACTTAACGACAAATACGCCATACGATTTGTTTGGCGTGCTGACCGAGAGCATGACGCAACAGAGTACTGTAACTACACCGGAGATGACCGCGGTCGCGCTTGGATACCAGCTTTCCACGCTCAGCGACAATATGGGCGGCGATCTGCTATCGACCTTTGCTATGGATTCGACCAACGTTTTCGACCTTGGGGGTTTTGCCTCGGGCGGGAAGAAGTTTTACGGCTTCACTGCCGGAGCGATGAATCCTTACATGGGTGGAGTCGGCAACGCATACGTCACAATTGACTTTAACTTGGCTGCCCCAACCTCGGCGCTTTCTGCGTCGCAGATTAACCTGCTGGCGTACGGAGACTGCACAGGCCTGGGAATGATGATGTCAAGCTGCATGACGGGTGTAGTAGGCGGCGGAACAATGATGGGAGCTCCATCCGCTCAGACCATCACCGCAACCGGATCGACCGCCCAGACCATTACATTTGGCGCCGCGCCGGCCCTAACTTCCGCCGGCGACGGAGCGAAGGCCATCGGGCAGGGGACTCCCACAGCGACGGTGAAAGCAACAGCAAGCTCTGGATTGACCGTGACGTACAGCAGCGTCACTCCCGCGGTTTGCTTTGTCTATCAGGATACTGGCGGGGTGGGTACATTCAAATTTACGACACCGGGCCAGATTTGCACGATTGCAGCGGATCAATACGGAAACACAACCTATGCGCCAGCTGGGCGCGCCACTCAAAGCATCACGTTGCAGTAATGCTCCTGAAAGCGTGCCTGTTCATTTTTCCTATAGGTAAAGGGATGAATGGGCGGTGCGCTCTGCAGTTGCTCTGACGATGAGTGGATCTTCCGTGGCAAGGTGATCACGGCGGCGCAATGGACGGCCGCCTGCCCCTCTTGCTTGCAACCATGTTACCTGGCAGATGAGGACGGAGTTGTTAATCCGGTCTGACAATTCCGTCCTCGTTCGATCCATGGTCGGCTCGAAACTACCGTGCCTTGAGCCTGAGTCATTGCTGCTTTTCTTCTGGCGCACACAAATAATGTGCGTCAGAAAACCCATTTACGGAAAATACGGAAGCCCCGGAACGGGTATTCAAGAACGGATCGACAGTGGAGAAGTTATGAAACAGTTCTTGTCATCTTTAGGTAAAGGAATCGCGCTGGGGGTTGGCCTGCTTGTTTGGGCCACATTGCTCCTGTCTGGTTGCGGCAGCGGCAGTACTGCAACTCTCAAAACATTAGCGCAGTCCATCAATTTTGGCACAGCACCGTCCCTTATTTTGCATGATACTGCCACCGTTTCGGCCACTGCTACTTCCGGTCTTGCGGTGACCTATAGCAGTAACACAACGGGCATCTGCACAGTGGACATCAGCACCGGTCTGGTAACGGATATTGTGGCCGGCACTTGCATTATCGCCGTCAATCAATCGGGTGACGCTGACTATTCCGCGGCGCCACAAGCAACTCAGAACATTATTGTCGCGGCCACAGTCACCCCGGCTGCCCAGACCATCAGCTTTGGCGCCGTGCCTTCCCTGAGCGTGCTCGGCACCGCAACCGTTTCGGCCACTGCCAGTTCCGGCCTTGCGGTGACGTATAGCAGTACCACCGCGAGTGTCTGCACCGTCAACATCAGCACTGGTCTTGTAACGGATCTCACAGCTGGCACTTGCATCATCGCCGCCAATCAGCCCGGAGATGCCAACTATTTAGCAGCAGCACAGGTAACTCAAAGCATTGTCGTTGGAAGTACCCAGAAGAACTTTAATGTCACGGTAACATTTTATGAGCCCGATACACAGCCCTACAACACAGTATTTACAGGCTCCTTCACCTTCGATTCGACGACCAACACAGTTTCCGACCTGACGGGCACCTTGACTGAAAGTATGTATGAACCTCCGATTACTACGGTGCCACTTGCGTACCAGCTTTCTTCGGTGAGCGACGGACATGGCGGCTTGCTGGTCACAACTTTTTCTTTGAATACGACCAACGTTTTCTCCGGTGGAGGATTCGCCAGCGGCGGTGCAAAGACGTATGGAAACAGCAATGCCTATGCCACGATCGACATTAATCTGTCAGATCCCACCGCAGCATTGACAGCCGCGCAGATAAACCAATTGCTCTATGCGGACTGCACACCTGACGGAATGATGGGACAAGTTTGCATGACGGGCTTGAACGGGGGAGGGACAATGGGAGGATATCCCATTTCTCAGGTCATAACGCAGGTGAAATGAGACTGGCTGCGTGCGCTTCTCGCCCGACAATTCGTTCGCTTGAGTGGAGGAGGCCATCCTCCTCCACCTTGAACTGCTTTTGCCGCTCATTGCTCTACAGGAGGAATCATGAAGTCTAAAATCATATGCACTTCAGTATTGGCGATCGTCCTTTCTTCGCTTGTTGGGTTCGGGCAGGCCATTTCGCAAGGCGTCGGGACGGAACGTTCCTCAGTCCCGGGAGGTGCGGGCGTAGCGGAAAAGTGGACAGTGACAGGCGGCGGGATCGGCGGCATCGTAAAGGACCCATCTGGCGCCCTTGTGGTGGGAGCAAAAGTTGAGGTCAAGAATATCGAGTCTGGTCTTACACAGTCGATGTCTACTGATCGACAAGGCCTTTATGTCTTCGGAAAGCTTCCCGCTGGACACTACCAGGTCTCGGTTACCTCCGCCGGCTTTCAGACTTCCATACGGGGTGGAGTTGTCGTTTTGGATGGCCGGCAGACAGAGGTCGATTTGGGACTGAGAATCGGGGTGCAAAGTACCGTTATCGAAATAAATGCAGCAATGCCCACCGTAGGTACAGAGGCTCTGGCTCCGGCCCGGGCCAGAGCTAGCGATACGGCGTCACTGCTCGAAACGGTTCCGGGGTTAAGTCTCGAAACAAATGGCGGGGTATCGAGTCTGCCTGTAATTCATGGCCTTGCGGACGAAAACGTGAAAGTGCTGGTAAATGGCATGACCATGGCCGCACACTGCAGTAACCACATGAACCCGCCTATGTCCTATATCGATCCGGCCAATGTGGGCAGCATAGATGTTATGGCGGGCATCACCCCGGTGAGCAATGGAGGCGACAGCATCGGCGGCTCGATCATTGTCGATTCCACAGCGCCAGGATTTGCCGCGCCGGGCCAGCACACGGTTGTGCACGGAGGCGTTTCGGGCTATCACCGTACAAACGGGGTCATAAGCGGCGGCAACGCCACTCTCTCCGCGGCCACCGAGCATTTTAGCGCCAGCTACACAGGCTCCTATGTCAACGCAGCCGACTATTGGGACGGCGCCGGCAAACTGGTGCTATCTTCCGTCTTCGAATCAAGAAACGGCTCGTTGAAACTAGCTGCGCGTCGCGGCAACAACCTCGTTTCAGTGGATCTCGGCTATCAAGTCATCCCCGAACAGGGATTTGTAAACGACAGCATGGATATGACGAAAAACGACGGGAGATTCGTCAACGCGCGCTATCAAGGTGCGTTTGCCTGGGGAAGGCTTGATGCCCGTTATTACTATTCAAACGTGGGCCACGAAATGAACCTCCTCAAGGACAAGATGCCCGGCATGATTATGCCAATGGACACTCATGGCGCGGATCTGGGTTATGCGGTTAAGGCGGAGATTCCCATGTCCGCGCGGGATATTCTGCGAGTCGGTACCGAACTTCACCGTAATACGCTCGACGATTGGTGGCCGGCGGTTCAGAACACCGTCAGCGCTATGGGGCCCAACACCTTCTGGAACGTGCGCAACGGCAGACGCTATCGGTTCGGGACCTACCTGGAATGGGAAACCCGACGCGGGCAGAAATGGACCGGAATCTTCGGAGTCCGCAACGATGAAGTGCTTATGAACACAGACAATGTCGTTGGATATAACATGTCGCCAACCGCCACTGGAAGTGCAGCATACTTTGCAGATGCATCCGCATTCAACGCGAACAACCACAGCCGTCGAGACAACAACTTCGATGTGACGGCACAGGGCCGGTATGAAGCCAATTCGCATGCCACCTTCGAGTCGGGCTACGCCCGGAAGACCCGTTCGCCCAGCCTCTACGAACGCTATTTGTGGGTAAAAATGAGCGCCATGTCGGTTGAAATGAATGGGTGGTCCGGCGATGGCAACGGCTATGTCGGATATCTGAATCTACGCCCAGCGGTCGCGAACACGATAAGCGGGAGCGCGGACTGGCACGATTCAGCGAAGCAGCGATTCGATCTTAAGATCACGCCTTACTACACCTATGTTCGTAACTATATCGACGCTAACCGCTGCCCGATTATCTCAAACAGCAATGGATGCAGCGCTGCCAGATTCAATGCCACTTCGGGTTACGTAACCTTGCAGTTCGCCAATCGCGACGCTCAGTTGTTTGGAGTCGATGGATCAGGACGTTTGCCATTGGGCGGCAATGGCAAGCTAGGCGACTTTGCGTTGAGTGGCGTGTTAAGTTATGTCCGGGGAACGAAGCGCGATGCAGGCGGCAACCTCTATAACATCATGCCCGTGAATTCAAGGTTCGCGCTGGAACATAGCCGCGGTCATTTGTCCAATGGCGTTGAGTTCCTTGCAGTCGACAAGAAGAGCAACGTTGACGTGGTCCGCAATGAGTTGCGCGTTCCTGGCTATGCGTTGGTGAATCTGCATACAGGCTATCAATGGCGATCGGCCGATACAGCGAATCTTCGGTTCGATGCCGGCATTGACAATCTGGCCAATCGGAATTACGCCATGCCGCTGGGAGGTCGTTACTGGGCGGACAAGACAGGGTCGACGCAGGTTCCAGGGGCGGGACGATCGTTCTTCGGCGGTCTAACATTTCGGTTCTGATGAACAGGTCTTCGGTTGTTTCAGCTTCCGCCGGGGGAAGTCAACTTCGACGACTTCATGGCCATCGGATGGATGAACCCAATCAGGCCATTGACAGGACGAGGACGGTCGGTCTCATTCAGCTTGACCGCGCAGTTCTGACCTGACGAGGCGTTATCAATAGTCGAAGTCCAGCCCGTGTACCTTGCGGGTTGCTCTTCAGCATTCTCAAGGCAGTACCGCCATCAGCATAGAGCGATGGCGGCCCCCCGGGGACCTGCCGGCGTCGCAGTCGTCACGGTGGCCCCGAACCTGAGACGATCTCCCATTTAAATCCGGAAAAGTAGCGCTGAATTTGACAAAGCAAGCGCAAGCTCCTGCGGAGGACGACAGACCCTAAACAGTTCAGTCCGCGAAATGGGAACCCGAGTAGTATGATTCTCCCGTCGTGCTATTCTGAGTTCTCATCGTCAGATCCGAATGTTGTGGTGGGAGTGCGTATGGGCGTTCTGAGCCGCATCGGCATTGCGATTGATTCCGACCTATTGAAGCGATTTGACCGTTCCATACAGAAAAGCGGTTATACGAATCGCTCCGAGGCATTCCGTGATCTCATTCGCGATCGACTCGTAGGCGAGCAGACGGCCGCGCCAGATGCGACTGTGGTGGGAACAGTCACGCTTATCTACGATCATCATGAGCATGGCGTCGGCGAAAAGCTCACCGATCTGCAGCATGCCTTCCATCACCTGGTGGTTTCGACAAGCCACGCGCACCTGGATCACGAATCGTGTCTTGAGGTGCTGATTGTGCATGGCAAATCAGCCGAAGTCGAGCAATTTGCCGACCGGCTGATCGGGCTCAAGGGCGTGCAGCACGGTAGGCTTGTTAAAACGGTGCCTGTACATGCGCTCGATACTGCGAAAAAGGCGGCACACAAGCACACACACAAGCATCCGCGCTGAATAGGCGAGCACGCGACTCGCCTTTTGCAGAGCCCCAGAAGCGAGTCGAACTGACATAGGCGGCATTTGTCAGAAGCTTTTTGCCAACCCAAATCGCACCTGAAGCGGTTCGACAGGGTGGGCAACGCGCGTGAATACCGACGGGCCTATTGGAATTCCACCTGAAGTTAATCCTGGAATTACTCGGGACTCATATGCGTAGTCAATGTCGCTATCGCTGCGGTCAAGCATATTCAAGAATTCGGCCGAAACGTTCCATTTCTTCTTAATCTGATAACCAAGCTCCCCATTGAGCAACACCGTTTCATTTGAGCGAAAGATTCCGTCGGACGTCAAATCGCGCGGACCAAAGTAGCGCAAGCGCAAACTCGACGAAAGGCCTTTCAAATCGTGCAGCGTGAGGCCCGATGAAATCACCACCCCAACTGCTTCGGGCACACGCTTGCCACCCGGGCTGTTCGACGCCGCATCACCGTCATCTATTTCGGTAAACTGGGCTCTGGAGTCCGCAAAGTCAAAATCAAGAGCCAAGTGTTCCAGTGGCGTGTAGTAGTTCGCCCATTCGATGCCATAGCGGTTGCTCGGCTGTGCTGAAGCGGACGTGCCTCCGGTGTCGCCAGACTGCTGCAGTTCGGAATTACTGTGGAGATACCAGAGCGCAACGGTGCTTTGCAGATGGGTGACGGCCACAGTGCGCGCGCCGAATTCCCCGCCTTTGGTTTGGACCAGGGGGGGGATTTTCGAACTCGGCGTATTGGGGTAAGGATTGTCCACCGAAATCGGTTCCACCGTTTGCGTTGTGCCGCGCCCGTCGTTCGAGTGAAAACTGAATCCGCCTTGGGCATAGAACTCGGTATTTGCCCATGGGCCGAAAATCAAACTTGCTTTTGGGCTGGGCAGGAACTTGGTTGCCGAACCGGAATTGGCCGCGTTAATCGAGGCTGAGTAAGCCAGGCTGCTGACGACAAATGTTTCATCATCTCCGCGCAGTGCCACGACCGAGCGAAAGTTGTTAGCCCATTGAATTTTATTTTCCGCATAGAAACCAACTATCGTGTCCGTAAAGCGATCCCGCTCCCTAGTCGCGGGCAAAGTCGGAGGAATAGGGTCGTCGGTGTTGTAATCGGTTTTGTCCATGCGCACGCGATTTTCTGTCGCGTAAAGGCCGTTGTTGATCCAATCGTTGCGGACCTGCAGGCCGAATGTATTTCCCATCTTGCGGCCGAACCATTGGCTGAAGATCGTGTGGTGTGCGTCCAGCCCAGCCACCCAGCGCCTGTCCTGCTGTTCGAACTGGTCACCGCGAACGGGGTCCACCAGGTAGTAAGTGAAATTAGAAAATAAATCAAGATCGTAATAAAATCCGTAGACCATGATTTTCGACGCGGAATTTGCCCCTTGCCGATGCCACTCACCCTGCAAGCTATAACGCTGCGAGTGGCCACCGTCAGTCGGATCCAATGTGCCGTATAAACCAACCAGAGCCACTGCGCTTACGGGGATTTGATCGCTCGAGTGCCATCTTCCGTGATAGCCGCGGGCCGTGATGCTGGCCCCCTTGGCGTCGTCTCCCCGGCTGTAGGTCAGCAGGCCGTTGATTTTGGTAAACGCATCCGGATGCTTCCATGGACCGTTGTCGTAACACACTTCTGCTCCGTACAACAAGCTGCCTGGACCTAGCTTTTGCGATGCGCCGAAAACAGCCCGCCCATAGCCATACGTACCGCCTTCCACCTTGGCAAAGTTCTTCTCCAGCGTCCGGAAATATACCACATGCGCCGCGCCAGCCGAGCCGTAGTTGCCAATATCGGCGTAGTACGGGCCTTTTTCGAAATTCACCCGCTTCACAAACTCCGGGATGACGATATTCATGTCCGAGTAGCCCTCGCCGTGCGCGTGCGACGGCAGATTCAGCGGCATATCGTCGATGAAAATGGCGAAATCCGTGCCATGGTCTAGGTTGAAGCCGCGCAGATAATATTGGTTGGCCTTGCCGCCGCCGGCGTGTTGCGTGATGATGAGACCGGGAACCGTCTCCAGAACCTCTCCCGATCGAAGAATCGGACGATCCTGGATTTCCGTTGCGCCCACCGTTCCCTGGGTGCCGGATTCGGCAATTCCGATAAGATCATCCTCCCGGCCCTGCACGTTGATGGTGGTGCTCACGGCGCTCACTGCCAGGGAGATGCGCAGCGGGGCCGGCGTCCCGGTGGTCCCTAGATTGACTGGCACTTCTTTAGTTTCAAAATCCGGGTTCGATACGACGAGTCGATAGTTACCTGCTGCGAGTCCAGAGAAAATGAAGGAGCCGTTCCTGTCCGACTGTGTCGTTCTCTTTACAGTACCGTTCGCGCTTCGAACCTGCACGGTGGCCCCGGCAATCGCCGCGCCAGACGTGTCAACCACAGTTCCTGATAGCTGAGGCGGATAAGCCTTATCACTCGTGGCGACCGGGTGAACCTGAGGATCGAGCACATCTCCGCTGATTGCGGACTGCTGCGCGGAAAGCAGCGAGGCCGCGGTGAACAGGGCAAAGGAAACAAATCTGCGGAAAAGCATCTGTACTAGCCCCTGAGAGCATTGGACAGTCTAGTGCGCTTTCAAATGGTCTGGTTCCCCGGCCGGAGGTACCTGGTCAAATCTGTAGGCATGGACTTGTCTGGGGATAATTGTCGCATGTGTAGCACGAATTTCAAAGTAGTATGTGACATAATAGTTCTGACATCGTATGCGGGGCGGACGTGACGCTCGAACCCTGGCTGGGGCAGGATAATGTTTACCTTCCGGCCACCCCGACCTGTACCGATACCAGGATGGAATCAAGAAGGAGAATCGATGCAACGGCTCCTATGGAATCTGTTGAACGACGATCCTGGCAGCACCAAAGCTAAAGTAATAGCCCTATACACCCTATTGCTGACTTTCAATCTGGCGGCGTGGTGGTGGGCATTCATCGCTTTTCATCGCTTTCCGGTGTTGTTGGGGACAGCGTTTCTTGCGTACAGCTTTGGACTTCGCCATGCGGTGGACGCGGACCATATTGCCTCGATTGACAACGTCACGCGAAAACTGATGCAGCAGGGAAAGCGGCCCGTCTCTGTCGGGCTCATGTTTTCGCTTGGCCATTCCACCATCGTGATCGTGGGGTCCATTGCCATTGCAGCCACGGCGCTTGCCTTGCAGCATCGTATTGATTCTTTCAAGGAAGTTGGGGGAGTGATCGGCACTCTGGTGTCGTCGCTGTTCTTGTTCGGAATTGCGACCGTCAATATAGTCGTCCTGCACTCGGTGATCCGCACCTTCAGGCGGGTCCAGCGTGGAGAGCCATATGTTGAGGAAGACTTTGACCTGCTGCTCGGGAACCGCGGCTTCCTTTCCCGCCTCTTCCGCCCCATGTTCAATCTCATTCGATCCAGTTGGCACATGTATCCGCTGGGTCTTCTGTTTGGTCTCGGATTCGATACTGCGACTGAGATCGGGTTGCTGGGCTTATCGGCTGCCGAAGCCTCCAAAGGACTGTCGCTGTGGTCGGTCCTGGTCTTTCCCGTTCTCTTTGCCGCGGGTATGTCGCTGATCGATTCGACAGACAATGTTCTGATGCTTGGAGCCTACGGTTGGGCCTTCGTAAAGCCGATCCGCAAACTCTACTACAACATCACGATTACCTCCGTCTCCGTAGTGGTGGCCCTTGCCGTCGGCGGGATAGAGGCACTTGGGTTGCTGGCGGGGCATTTCCAACTGAAAGGCGGATTATGGGGCGCGGTTGGCAAGCTCAACGAGCATTTTGGCTTGCTCGGCTACGGCATCGTCGCACTGTTTGCTTTGAGCTGGATCTTGTCGATTGCAATCTATAAATGGCGCCGGTTTGATGATCTCGAATTCGGTACCAAAGATGTGGCATAGCACATGATTTCCCTCTCGATTGCTTGATAGTCGAGCACTGTCTTGAGTTTGGCTCCTGGAACAAATGCCGTTTTCCCGCTGCCGTGATCTATTGGAGAGGGATACGAAGGCAGAAGTCCTCAATTTCAAGTCGATAAACTCGTCAACTTCGGGCGAAGATGGCAACGATGGGACGGCCGTCGTTGAAGATCTTGAATCTGCTGGATCTGGATCCTCACCGCCGATCTTTCCACCCTGTCCTTAAGGAGAGCAGTTCGCAACGGTTCAACTCATTCAAGGAATGCTCGGAGAGCCGCTTTGATCTCGCGTCGAACGATTTAGCTGGACCGGGTGGGAGGAATCCAGTATTCAAAAGGTATAGCACGAAGGTGGACGGTTGCGCCGCCAGAAGGGGCTTGTGCCTCCTGTCATTGACGAGTGACCAAACCAGAAGGGCTGTCACGGCATGAAGACATTTGCGACGCTCATCTTCTGCGCGATGCCGCTCTCTTGCCAGAGCAACAGCGGCGATTTGCATTTGAAAGTGATAGACCCGTTCGGGGCAGGCGTGAAGGCCACGGTTCATATTCTGAGCGAGGCAAATCAGTATCGAGCCATTCTGCAATCAGGCGAACAGGGTGACCTGGAAGTACAGCGGCTTCCTTATGGCAACTATCGGATCGATGTGGAAAAGCCCAGTTTTGCCCGGTTTATTGAGACAGTTCAAATACGATCGTCACTGCCGACTGAACGTCTGATGCAATTGAAAGTTCCGACTGCCAATCAAACAGTAGTAGTGAACTCGGCCAGTACCCTGATCGATCCCGAACAGGCCGGCTCGGTTAGTCAGATAGGGTCAGAGTTTCTACAGAAACGGCTCAGCTCAATCCCGGGGCGTTCCCTGCAGGATGTGGTCAACTCGCAACCCGGTTGGCTCTATGAAGGTAACGCTGTCCTGCACCCTCGGGGCTCTGAGTATCAGACGCAGTTTGTGGTGGACGGTATCCCTCTGACGGATAATCGATCACCCGGTTTTGGCCCTGAGATCGAAGCCGACGACTTGCAATCCATGAGTATCTATACAGCAGGCATCCCTGCGGAATATGGACGAAAGATGGGTGGAGTCATCGAGGTCAATACGATTCAGGACACACAGTCAGGATTACACGGCAAAGTCGTTCTCAGTGGAGGGAGTTACAGCACCGCTGGCGCTTTCACAAAAGGGCAATACACCTGGGGCAGAAACACGCTCAGCGGCAGCGCCAGCGGAAACAGGACGGATCACTATCTCAATCCTGTGGTTGTGCAAAACTACTCAAACACAGGCACGCTGGGTGATTGGTCGGGTCGATATCAGCGGGACTTAACCGCAAATGATCGCGTCAGCCTGACTGTCCGCCGCGAATTGTCGCGCTACGATCTTCCCAACGAGCAATTGCAACAGGCCGCGGGCCAGCGCCAGACCGCCGATAACATAGAGACGATGGGGATCGCGTCCTACGTGCACACTGTTTCTTCGCATGCGCTGGCAGATTTTCGAGGTTTGGTACGCGACAACACGAAGGACTTCAACTCCAATGCCGAGTCGACTCCGATTGAGGTATTCCAGAACAACAGGTTTCGTGAAGGATATTTTCGAGGGACTGTAACTGCTGTTACGGGCCGGCATGAATGGAAGGTCGGTGTCGAGTCGGATAACACATTCTTGCAGGAGAACCTTAATTACAGTGTTACTGATCCTACGCAATTCAATGAGGGCACACCTCTCACGTTTGCATTCAGGTCACAACGTCCCGACGTGGAACAATCTGCATTTGTGCAGGATTTGGTTCAGATGGGTCAATGGACAATCAACGCCGGCCTTCGTTGAGACCACTACCAACTTCTATTGAACAAACAAGCAGTTGAACCTCGCTTGTCTGTTTCGCGCTACTTTCCCTCGGCTGAATTGGTGATGCACTTCTCCTATGATCGAATCTTTCAGACGCCTTCGTCTGAGAACATCTTGCTTTCAAGTTCGACAACAATCGAATCCCTTGATCTGACAAGCTTCCTTCGGCTGCCGGTCGAGCCGTCGGAAGGGAACTACTACGAAACCGGCTTAACTAAGGCATTTTTCGGTAGAGTCAGTTTGGATGTCAATTGCTTTCGGCGAGACGTCGACAATTATGCAGATGACGATCAGATCGACAACACAGGCATCAGCTTTCCGATCGCCTTCCGGAGCTCCATCATCTATGGCGCGGAAGGGAAGCTCGCTGTTCCCGACTGGGGCCGGTTCTCAGGCTTCTTGGGTTATTCCTACGCGGTTGGAAACGTATGGTTCCCAGTCACTGGTGGCTTTTTCATAGGGGACAGTGCTGAAGCAGCTAGAACACAGCTCACCGGGCATTTCCCTGATTCGCAAGATCAGCGCAACACGGTTCGCGGACGGATTCGCTTTCAACTGGAGCCGCAGCTTTGGATCGCTGGTGGAGCCCAATACGATACCGGGCTTCCATTCGAATTCAATGGAGACCCGGCAGGATTGGTCGCCGCATACGGCCAGAGCGTATTGGATCGAATCAACTTTGGCCGCGGCAGGATCTACCCCACACTTCAGGTAAATGCTTCGATGGGTGCGGATATTTACAAATCGGACCGTACGAATGTTCAGCTACAGGCGGACGGTCAGAACCTTACAAATGTTCTCGACGTGATCGATTTTGGCGGTCTGTTCTCTGGCAACGCAATCGGCCCGTCGCGCAGCTTGACGCTACGCCTTACAACGACCTTTTAGCGCAGCTGTTGATCCCAAAGTGATGCGGCCGCTTTCATCTAGATGTTTACCAGCGCAGACACATTTGATGCTCCTCGGCAATGCGACGGCCGTGATTCCGTTCATTGGATTTCCAGCATTCCCTTTTGGCTCGGCGCAGGGAAGCCGAAGTCACCGGGCTAAGTGAAATGTCGAATATGCGTGAAGGTGATGCTCAAGGGGCGCCCACGGAAGACCGTTGTACAGCCTGCGCGGGATACTCGCGCAACAATATTGCACACATTGACTTTGGACAAATCCACTCTCTCGTCGAACTGATAGAAATTACGCAATGCCCCGATGATCTCGACCGGAATCAAAACTCCACTGGTTGACAACCAGGCTCGGTTACCGTATATGAAGAATCTACGATGAGGCGTGTCTTTTCCATTTTTCTGATTCTGCTGTACTGGCTGGGGCCGCTTGCGGCAATCCTTCCAGCCGACGCAGAGTCGCGCCTCCCGGCCTGTTGCCGCCACCACGGGGCTCACCACTGTGCAATATCCGCTGAAATGGCGGCAAAGGTCGCACAGGCATCGCCAGGCTCCACTCCAGTTCTGATCACTCCATTGCACTGCCCGTGCTTTCCCGGCTCGATAGCCGCGACCACAACTCCGATTCACGCCCTGGCCGCCTCTTTGGTCAACCTGCCGGTTCTGCTTGCAACGGCACACTCGCCTGAAGCAAGTCGCGCCGCGGCCCGGCTGAGTCAGATTCGCACCCGCGCCGGCCGCGGCCCCCCTCCTTCCATCCTCGGTTGAGAATTCCGTTGATCGCTTCGTCTTGCTTCGAGACGAAGGTTTTTAGCCCGTTCCCGGGCTAAGCAGACCTAATTGAACTTTGGAGCTTGAGCTATCTCTCACCGCTCCAGCCGGGTCTGCCTTCAACGAGTCCCTCACCGCGTCAGGCTCTGTTCGCTTCGCATCAACGGCGTTTGTGAAATTGCCTGTCCCATCGCAAGACTTTTCTCGGAGGTTAGTCCCATGCGTATCACGTTTCGCTTTGCCTTGGCTCTCCTGCTCGCCGCTGCTTCACCGGCGTTCGCCACTGTCTTCGCTACTGTTCACGGAGTGGTTCACGATCCTCAGCACCGGCCCATCGCAAACGCGAAGGTCACGCTCCAGGCTGCCAATTCAGCCTTTTCCTTGAGCGCCACCACAGATTCAGAGGGAGCATTCGAGTTGCTTCAGGCACCCATCGGCGTTTACCACTTGCAAATTGGTGCCTCCGGGTTTGCATCGGTTTCCGAGACACTCGATATCGCGTCCGGAACCAACCCGGTTGTGCATGTCTCGCTACCCGTCGCCTCTACTACGGAATCCGTCGAGGTGGAAGGGGCGACTGCCCAGGTCGATTCCGTTACGCCGACCACACTTGTCACCCGAGAGATGATCGAGGAGACGCCTGGCGCCAGTCGCGCGACCTCATTTGCCGCCATTATCAACTATGTGCCCGGCGCCTACATGTGCCACGACATGCTGCACATGCGCGGAGGCCACCAGACCAGTTGGCTGATAGACGGCGTCAACATCCCCAACACCAACATCGCCGCGAATGTGGGTCCGCAGATCGCACCTGCGGACACGGATCAGATCGAGGTCCAACGCGGAAGCTATACCGCCGACATCGGCGATCGCACATACGGCGTCTTCAACGTCGCGCCCCGCAATGGGTTTGAGCGCGACCGCGAGGCCGAATTCCACATCACGGGCGGCAACTTTTATACTGGCGAAACCGCTCTCTCTGCAGGGGACCACTCACAGAAGACCGCATGGTATGCCAGCGTGGCCGCTGCGCGCTCCAACTATGGCCTCGAAACGCCGATTGCCGCGGTCGTTCACGACGCCACCAATTCGCAGAGCGGCTTCGGATCGTTTCTTGTAAATCCGAATGCAAGCAACCAGGTCCGTTTCAACGGCCAACTGCGTCAGGATTTCTTTCAGGTTCCATACGATCCCAATCAAGACAGTTGGCTCAACCAGTTGTACGATTCGAGCGCCCTGCGCGACGGTCAAACGGAACGCGACGGTTTCTTGATAGCAGACTGGGTACACACCCTGACGCCCAGCGCTATGTTCGAAGTCGCCCCTTTCTATCACTGGAACGTGGCCAACTATGACTCTAAAGCGACCGACGCGCCCACCGCCACCACCTGGGACCGCACCTCGAACTATGCAGGTTTGCAGGCGAACCTGCGAGGCGAGGTCAAGCGCAACAATCTTGCAGCCAGCTTTTATTCCTTCTATCAACACGATTCATCTTTGTTTGGTGTAGTCTTCAACGACGGGTCGGGTACTACGCCGATTCGTGAGACGGACATCGTCTCAGGCGGCATCGTCGAGGGCTCGCTCTCTGACAGTTTCCGCGTGAACGACTGGCTGACGCTGCTGGCCGGAGTGCGTTTCTCTTCATTCCACGGCAGCATCACTGAAAACCATGCAGACCCGCGCGTTGGGGCCACTCTCTCCGTTCCACGGCTCCACTGGGTTCTGCGCGGTTTCTATGGTCGCTACTACCAGGCGCCGCCGTTGGTCAGCATCAAAGGACCGCTGCTCGCTTATGCCAACGACAACAACACAGGCTTCGCTGTGCTGAGCGGCGAGCGCGATGAAGAGCACGAATTCAGCATTCAGATTCCCTATCGCGGCTGGACAATGGAGATAACGAACTTCAAGACGCGGATCAACAACTTCCTCGATCACTCGAATATCGGCGAGTCTAATGTATTTATCCCTGTCACCGTGGATGGGGCATTGGTGCGCGCATGGGAGACTACGCTGCGCAGCCCTTCTCTGTGGCGGCGCGGCCAGTTCCACCTGGCCTACTCCAACCAGATTGCCGAGCAGCGAGGGGCCATCAATGGCGGTCTCATCTGCACGGCGGACTGCGATACCGGCTTCGACTACGCCCCAGTCGATCACGACCAGCGACACACGCTCAACACCGGCTTCACGGCCAGTCTGCCAATGCGCAGTTGGTTCTCTAGCAATGTCTACTACGGATCAGGCTTCTCGAACGGCACCGCCGGTGCCACCGATGCGAACGACAATCTCATCAGCCCTTACCAGGGCAACTACCTGCCGGTGCATACCACCTTCGACGTCTCCGCAGGCAAAACTCTCGGTGAAAACGTCAAGTTCGCTGTTACTGTCGTCAACGTCACCAACCATCGCGTACTCACCGACAGCTCGCTGACCATCGGCGGATTCCATTACAACGACCCACGACAGATCTCCGCCGAACTGCGCTATCGGTTTCACTTCTAAACGGCGATGAGGCATTTGCGTCTAAATGTTGCTGTGGGATCCTCATGTCTCTGATCCGGGATCAGAGCGCTTGCTGGGAAGCCCCGAGTGTTCCCCTACGCCCAAATTCTGTGTATCATTTTGTTTAGGATGTTGCGTTGACTGCAATTCTGACACACTTACGAGACGATCGCCGAAGGCCAAGTGCTTTGCGGCTGGCGATTGTGGTGTGCCTGGTTTTGCTGATGCTGCTGGCGGTTGTCCATGTAGCGGATGCGCATTCCGCCGTGGGAGATATCGATCGCTGCCCCCTGTGCATCATGATGCACTCGGTGGCACCCGTTACGGCCTTGGCAACCACAGTAGTCCTGATCAGGATTGGGACCCAGGCGCCGAAACTGCTTGAAGTTCGCGCGATTGTCCGATACTGGCATCCCACCCTCTTTACTCGCCCTCCTCCAGCCGGCTGCTAGCACATCAATCCATTTTCGACTTTCAGTCTGATTACTTTTACCCGCCGCATCCTTGGGCGGGTAAGAGTAATTCGTATTCCTACAGATTGAGCACGAAATGGAAAGATGTTCTCTCCCATTGATGAGGTCGCGGCTATTTGTGCCACGGCGTGCTTCCCCACATCGATCAGCCAAAATTCGGAGGCTTCTTATGTCGCACCCACGCGGCACCATTTCTTACTTTCTCTCCTTCCTTCTTCTGTTCCTGGCGGCGCACTGCGCATACGCTCAGGGCAATGCCGGCATCGTGCGCGGCACCGTCACGGATCCGACCGGCTCCGTGGTTCCCGGCGCCGCTGTCCACTTGACCAACCAAGTGAGTGGATTCGACCGCAGTTCAGCCACCAATTCGCTGGGTGAGTTTGAATTCTCTAACGTGCCGTTCAATACCTACCGCATCAGAGTCTCGGCCGACGGCTTTGCTCCGCTGAGCCAGACTTTGGGTATTCAGTCGGTGGTCGGTACCAGTCTCAAACTGGTCCTCAAGATTGCAGGCGCGTCTCAGACTGTAACTGTAGAGTCAACAGGCGACCTGGTTGAAACCGACCCTACATTCCACACCGATGTTGACCGCGACATGTTCATCAAGGTGCCGATGGAGAGCCAGTCATCCACGCTAAGCTCGTTGGTTACCCAGACCACGCCCGGCGTCGCGGCCGACTCGAACGGGCTATTTCACGGCCTTGGCGATCACGCGTCAAACTCGTTTTCCGTCGATGGCCAGTCAATCACCGACCAGCAGAGCAAGGTTTTCTCCAATCAGTTGCCATCCAACTCGATCCAGTCGATTCAAGTCATCTCCGGTGCCCCGCCGGCCGAGTACGGCGACAAGACCAGCCTCGTGATTGTGGCCACCACGCGCTCCGGCCAAGGGGTTACCAAACCCACCGGCAGCATCAGCAGTTCCTATGGCGCCTTCGGGTCAGCGACAGGCGCGGTCGATCTGTCCTACGGCGGCAAGAAATGGGGCAACTTTATCGAGGTCGACGGTTTGAATACCGGGCGCTTTCTCGATCCGCCGGAGTTCACGGTCTTCCACGACAAGGGCAACGAGCAAAATGTATTTGACCGCGTGGACTACAACTTCACGCCGATGGACTCGATTCATCTTGATCTGAATTACAGCCGCTCCTGGTTTCAGACTCCCAACAACTACGACAACCTGAACGTGCAGAACGCGGTTGGTGGCGGCACCAGCGCCAACCCAGTCTTTGGCAATGTGGGTAATACCGACCAGCACTCCAAAATCGGAACTTTCAACATCTCGCCCACCTATACGCGGATCATCGGCAATGACATGGTCTTCAACCTTGGCGCCTTCGTCCGGCGGGACAACTACAACTACTATCCCAGCAGCAATCCTCTCGCCGACCTGGGCCCTGCCAACCTTCAAACTTCGTCCATCTCCCAGAATCGTACCCTCACCAACACCGCCGTCCACTCTGACATCTCTTACGTGAGGGGGATACATAACATCAAGGTCGGCGCGCAGTACGGACAGACTTTCCTCCGCGAGCGCGACAACCTGGGCGTCGTCGATGCCACTTATAACGCACCCTGCGTAGACTTGAGCGAAAACCCGTTGCCAGGCTACACGAATCAGTCTCAGTGCCCGGGCGGCGCGGCCGGCCAGAATCCCAATTACCTCAATGTCCTTGCGCCGTATGACTTCACGCGCGGCGGAAGCTATTACAATTACTTTGGCCACGCGGATGTGAAGGAACTCGCGCTCTACGCCCAAGACGAAATCAAAGCTGGTAACTGGGACTTCAATCTCGGACTTCGCGAAGATGTTTATAGCGGCCTCACGGGTGCAAACCAGACCGAACCGCGAGTCGGCATTTCCTATAGCGTGAAGCCATCCAAAACCGTGCTCCGCGTTTCCTACGCGCGTACCCTCGAAACGCCGTTCAATGAGAACCTTGTCCTCTCCAGCACCGGATGCTCGAACAACGTGCTGTCGCCGCTTCTCAATTGCACCTCGGGCGTTTCCGGTACGCTCGATCCCGGTTATCGCAACGAGTTTCATGCCGGATTTCAGCAGGCTTTCGGCAAGTGGGCAATGGTTAGCGGCGAATACATCTGGAAGTACACGCACAATGCCTTCGACTTCGGCGTGCTTGGCAACACTCCAATCTTTTTCCCTATCGATTGGCATAACTCCAAGATTCCGGGCTATGCGCTGCATGCCGACATTCCTGAATTCCATAACTTCAGCGCCTATTTAGTTGCGTCTTCAGTCGCTGCACGTTTCTTCCCGCCACAGTCCGCCGGAGCAGGAGCAGCCCCACAGACCGGTGGTCAACCTTTCCGCATCGATCACGACGAAAAGTTCAATCAGACCACCCACGTTCAGTACCAGATCGGCAAGCGCGGCCCCTGGGCAGGAGGCAACTGGCGCTACGACTCCGGCCTCGTGGCGGGCTCGGTGCCCTTCGCCGCCGACACTACAACCCCTGTCGACCTGAGCGGTCTCACGTTCGATCAGCAGGCTGAGGCAGGCCTCACTTGCAACGGAGTGGTCGCTACCCGCACGGCTGGCTTCCAGTCCTGCGCACCTTCACAGTACTCGTCATCACTGGTCAGCATCCCTGCCCCCGGAACCGAGAACGACGACAAGAACCCGCCGCGTATCGCGCCGCGCAACCTGTTCGACCTCTCCGTCGGCCAGCAGAACATTTTCCGCACTGACCACAACAAAGTGGACTTCAACTTTACAGCCATCAACATCACCGATAAGTACGCGCTCTACAACTTCCTCTCCACCTTCAGCGGAACGCACTATGTCACCCCGCGTGCGCTGACGGCGAAGATTACCTTCAATTTCTAGCGGACAAGCACCTTCGGGCAGGCCGCTAATCGCCTGCCCATGAACTTTGACCGACAGAGATATTGACGTAGCGGCCATCCGGAACCTGATGGTTTCGCTCCGGTCGCACATCTTGCACAATGATTTAAAAAATCGTCTCTGACATCTCAGACTTGCTTTGCGCCTCCGCCGGAAACCGGTTGAAGTGACAGAAAATTGAGGTGCGGACCTTCTGGACCGCGTAGTAGAGTCCGGCGGGAGGCGGTACTGCGATTCATCGGAATCCGGGCGTTTCGGAGAAATGCCAAAGAAAACTGACCGAATTGAAGAGTTAGCATACTACCAGATAGACGAAGACTTCATCGGGTGCGCTGCAAATTCGAACCCGGTGAGTTCGGCAGGCTTGAGATGTGGTTCTGCTGCCACTTGTGCGTTCCTTGGTATCATGCATCCATCGAGTCAACACCAGGTAGACCGCCGGCGATCGGCCGCCCAGTGGAATGCGGTCGAAACAGCAGAGGGAAGAATGTAGGGCATGGAGATCACTTTTCAAGCCGGAACGCTTCTGCTCCTAATCGCGGCTGTAGTAGCGATGCTGACCAGAAGACTACGACTCCCTTACAGTGTTGGATTGGTTGTCGCTGGAATTGCGCTCGCTGCTTTGCCGTTTGCACCCAAGGTTAGCCTTACCAAGGACCTCCTCTTTACAGTGTTGCTTCCGCCACTTTTATTTCAGGCTGCGTTCTACGTTCCCTGGAACCAGCTTCGGCGAAATTCTCCAGTCATTCTGGTGCTGGCTACCCTCGGCGTCGTACTTTCAGCCTGCGTCACGGCAATGGGAATGCACTTCCTGATGCGCTGGCAATGGATTGCCGCACTGGTGTTTGGCGTTCTGATCGCCGCTACCGATCCCGTTTCTGTAATTGCGACCTTCAAGGAAGCGAAGGCGCATGGGCGTCTGCTGGTGTTGGTCGAGGCGGAGAGCCTGCTCAACGACGGTACGGCGGCAGTCGCCTTCGGTGTTGTTATCGCGGTTGCTGCGGGACAACAAATCTCATCGGTTGAGATCGCCGCGATGCTCTTGAAGACAATTGGAGGTGGCATACTCTGCGGCGGGGCTGTTGCGCTTGGAGCCCTTTTGCTCACTGGCCGAACGGAAGACCATCTCGTGGAGATTACATTCACCACGGTCGCGGCGTATGGATCGTTCCTGCTCGCTGATGACTTCGGGCTATCCGGCGTGTTGGCAACAATCACCGCAGGACTAGTGATGAGCAATTTCAAGTCTCTGGGAGGCATCTCGGAAGGTGGAAAGGAATCCGTACAGACATTCTGGGAATACGCAGCCTTTGTCTCAAATTCCCTGATATTCCTTCTGATTGGGATGCACGAAGCTCATCAGAATTTTGTGGCGATATGGCTCCCTGCAGTGACAGCGATTGCATTGGTAACATTCGGCCGCGCGGTTGCAATCTACCCTTGCTGCCTTCTCTTCTCGCGTAGTGCACTTCGCGTTACGGCAAAGCATCAAAATGTCCTTTTCTGGGGCGGACTGCGAGGAGCGCTGGCGCTCGCGCTTGCCCTTGGCCTTCCACCAGAGATTCCACTGCGCGAAGAGATCATTACGATCAGTTTTGCCGTGGTTGCATTCTCCGTTTTTGTGCAAGGATTGACGATGGTTCCCTTTCTTCGCAGAATGGGAGAGATTCCTGGAAGTTAGGCTTTCCTTTGGAAGCCGAGTCGCCATTGCGCGTGCTTTCTCTGAGTTGCCGTAATCATTCATACATGGAGACCTTCCCTCAATATCGATTGCGTTTTGCCCCGCTCTGGAGAGCTGTGGTTGGAGTCGAACTTCTAGTTTTCTTGCTCTATTCAACTCGTTTAATGGGAGAATTCATCTCCACGAGTGGAGAGGGAAAGGGCAATCTCTTGCCTTAAACATTATCTTCATTCGAACGACTTTCACAATCGCTGCAATATCAGCATTGGCTGGGTATGTTGTTTTCGGATACCTCCGCAAGAAGCTATAAGGATGCCGGCCGCGCGAGGGTCAGCATATTTCCACATGGGCACCGAACTGAGGCCAGTGCGCGGGCCAGAGTTCGGTGTGCAACTTCCGTATCGGAAATGACAATCTTCATTCCCTACCGCCGTATCGTTCAACCAGCACCTATGCTGAGATTCGCCGTCCATCCCAGGGCGCAACGATTCTGACAAACGCTGCCGCTTTTGCATTTGCCATGTAATCGTGCAGCAACCTTTCAATCGCGCCTTGAAGTTTGGCCGACGGATTTTGTGCTTTGGGAACGCCGATCCCCGAGCCTGTCTACTCCTCCGATTCTTCTTCGACTACATTGGGATTCCCTTCAGGGAATTGGTTTTCGTCAAGCGAGGCGTGAGATGCCATTCGCGTAAACTGTCTTCATGGCATCTACACCTACCGCCGAGAGGCTACCGAGAATCGGATGGCTGACGTTTTTGCGGTCCCGTTTGATTGCCCACCTTCAACAACGCGAGGAACAGGTTTTTCTCCTACTGTCGTTGACGATTGGGGCGTTAACCGGACTTGCGGTAGTTGCCTTTATCGTGGTGACGGAGCGGTTGGGAATGCGCCTCTATCCCGTCGGCAGCGCTGCCTGGAGGCGCGTGCTGGTGCCGGTGGCAGGGTCGCTTACCATGGGCGTACTGCTCTACCGTTATTTTCCCAACGCCAGGGGCAGCGGCGTTCCTCAAACCAAGGCAGCCCTGTTTGCACGGGATGGCTTCATTTCCCTCCGCACAGTCCTGGGCAAGTTCTTCTGCACGGCGACGACTTTGGCGAGCGGTATTCCGCTCGGCCGAGAGGGACCATCCGTTCAGGTCGGTGCGGGAATCGCCTCGGTCCTAGGTCGCTGGTTGCGATTGCGTCCCGAAAAGGTCAAGGCCCTCATTCCTGTCGGCGCGGCCGCCGCCATCGCGGCGGCATTCAATACCCCGATGGCGGCCGTGTTGTTTTCGCTCGAAGAGGTGATGGGCGATATGCACGCGCCGGTCCTAGGCGCGGTGGTGATTGCTTCCGCCACATCCTGGGCGGTTTTGCGCCTCCTACTAGGCAATAACCCGCTGTTTCAGGTACCGCAGTACACGTTGGTGCATCCGCTAGAGCTTGCCATCTATGCACTCTTGGGCATTGCCGGCGGGTTTCTGTCCGTAGCATTCACCCGGCTGCTTTTGGAAATGCGTAAGTTCTTCCTGCATTTGCCCAAGAGCACGCGCTGGTGGCATCCCGTGGTGGGCGGCGTGACGGTAGGGTTAATGGGCTGGATTGTTCCCCAGGTTTTGGGTGTTGGGTATACCTATGTGGGTAGCGCCTTGAATGGAACGATGGCGCTCAAGTTAATGCTGCTGCTCGTGGTCCTCAAGCTCTTTGGCGTCACAGTCAGCTATGCTTCTGGAAACGCCGGTGGCATCTTCGGGCCGAGCCTCTTCCTCGGCGCCATGCTGGGAGGCGCGGTCGGCACCGTGGCCCATGGATTGTTGCCGGGATACACTGCGACTCCAGGCGCTTATGCGCTGGTGGGCATGGGTGCGCTCTTCGCGGGCATCGTACGCGCTCCCATGACATCGGTGTTGATGATCTTTGAAATGACGCGGGATTACGCAGTCATTGTGCCGCTGATGATTGCAAACATGACCAGCCTGTTTATCTCTTCTCGCTTTCAGAAACAGCCAATCTACGAGGCATTGGCTCATCAGGATGGCATTCATCTGCCCAGTTGCAGCACTCAGGACGATGTCAATCAGCGCACCGTAGCGCTGGTGATGCAGAAGTCTCCGCAGATACTGCCAGGGCAAATGCGCGTTGAGGATGCCATTGAACAAACTCGCTCGAGTAAGCTCCGGAACTGGCCTGTAGCCGACAAAGGCTACTTTCTCGGCATCCTGAACAGGAAGATCCTTGAACGCGCCTTTGTGGATGGTAGGAGAGAGCAGCCGCTGGCAACTATCGTGGAGACTTTCCATGTGCTCCACCTGCACACGGATCACGCCCTCCATCTGGCGCTCGACCGGCTGAGCAAGTACCATCTTGACGCTTTGCCGGTCGTCAACCGAGCCGACATTCACAAGCTTGAAGGCGTCATTACACTTTCGGCGGTGCTTGATGCATACGGCATCGACCGCAACGGGTCACCGGAGCCTCAATGAACCATCCTTCAGGGGCGAAAGTATGCTGAGGCTGGAGAAAGCCAGCAGGCCGCCATTCGATACCTCATCGATGCAGTGGCTATAGGTGTAGTTTCCCTGCACCGTGAGCAGGCGCCGCAGTTCTCAAGCTTGTAGGACCGCACATTGATGGATCGCCGGCCTGACCTTGCTTTCCGGGAGTCTGGATCTCGTTGATCGAACGCTACTGGGAAGTTTCAATAGCTGCGGAAATGGGCTTTCCCTTGACTGCTCGGGATGGAAGAAGACGCGTCGAATTCAAAATGAAGGTTAATTCGGAGGAAACGTGGATGAAGGCCGCCAGCAGCGGGTTGAGATAACCAGCCGCGGCCAAGCCGATGCCGATGGTATCGACGATGAGAGTGCCGTAAAAATTCTGAAGGATAATGCCGCGGCAGCTTCTGGCCACGCGAACGGTTTCAACGAATTTCATGAGGTCGTTGCCGATCAGCACTACATCCGCACTTTCGCGGGCGACATCGGTTCCCGCACCCATGGCCACGCCAACCGTGGCTTCACTCAGCGCGGGCGCGTCGTTGATGCCGTCGCCGAGCATGGCCACCACTCGCCCTTCGCGCACCTGTTCCGCGATCTGGCGGGTTTTTTGCTCGGGAAGAAGCTCAGCATGAACATTGCGGATGCCAAGATGGCCGGCTACGGCTTGCGCCGTTTGCCGGGTATCTCCTGTCAGTAAGACGACATCGATATTCAACTCCTGGAGGGCCTTCACGGCTGAAGCGGAGCCAGGCCGCAACTGATCCGCCACGACCACCGATCCAATGTATTTTCCATTGCGTGCAACAAAGATCTCCGTGCCCTCGGCGGCGGCGCGTTCGGGCAGCGTCAGGCCCAATTCCGCGAAGAGCGGCCGATTGCCGGCAACAGTTTCCTCGCCCTCCACATTGGCCAGGACTCCCCGCCCAATCCGGTATTCGAAATGAGCTGGTTGGGAGACAGGAATGTTCCTCTGCTCCGCGAGTCGAACAATCGCTCGACCTACCGGATGCTCCGAACTGCTTTCAGCATTGGCGGCCGCTTCAAGGAGCGAACTCTCGGTTACGCCAGGCGCCGGATTGACTTCGGCAACAAGCGGAATGCCGAAGGTGAGGGTTCCAGTTTTGTCGAGGAAGACCGTATTCAGTTGTCCCAAAGCCTCAAGATAGATTCCGCCTTTGATGATCGATCCGAGCTTTGCGGCGCGACCAATGGCGCCAAGAATCGCAAGTGGAGTCCCCGCTGCGATGCCACATGCACCAGCCACAATGATGACGGAGATTGTCGAACGGATATTGTGCGTAATGATGAAGGTGAGAACAGCAGCTCCCAGCGCAAAATAGACCAGATAACCGGCAAGCCGGTCCGCCATCTTTTGAATGGGCGCTCGGGAATGCTCCGCGTTCTCAACCGCCTCAATGATCTTGCCGAAGGCGGTGTCCTTTCCTAGACGATCGGCGCGAACCTGAAGAACGCCCGTCTGGTTGATCGTGCCTGCATAGACCTCGTTGCCGCTATTCTTCTCGCTCGGCATTGCTTCGCCGGTAATCGTGGCCTGCTCAACATACGAGTGACCGCTGACCACTTCGCCATCCACGGGAATCCTACTACCCGGCCGAATGAGTACGATCTCGCCAGGCAGGATGCTCTGCGTCGGTACTTCGACGGTCTGGCCATCCCTGACCACGCTGGCCGTCTGCGGGAGGAAGTCGAGCATGTCCCGAATGGCGCGCCGGCCTCGGCCCACGGTCAGCCCTTCGAGGATTTCGGCGGCGAGCACAAAGGCAGTAATGACCAACGCTGTGAAGAACTCGCCGATGGCAAGTGCCGAGACGAGCGCGATCGTCATCGAGAGCTCCATCGTCATGCGTCGTTCGACGATGTTCTCAAATGCCTCTTTAAAGATGGGATAACCGCCGATTAGCGCGGCTGCCACTCCGATCAAACTGATTCGGTGAAACGGTTCCCAAACGTGAAACCAAACGGCTGCAGCCGCTAGTGCCACGAAGAGGACGCGAAGCAGGTCGGCAACTTCAAAACCATGCTCGCCATCATGCTGAGAAGTGGGCTTGCTGTTAAACTCGCCGGCCGGACTCTGGTGGACGGTCGTTACAGGTGTGGTGGCCAAAACCTTCGTTGTCTCGCTCTCGTTTGCGATAGTCATGATCGACTCCGTTGGCCTGAGAGGGCCTAGTTGAAATACCTCTTGACTACGGCCATCAACTCGTCGGCTGCCTCAAGTTGAGATGGAAGAGTCTTTTGGCCCGGCGCAAGGACGTGAAATTTCAGATGGCCTTCGATCAACTCTGCCATCAGTCCGTTGAGTGCGCCGCGGCAAGATGCAACAAGTTGCAAAATTTCCTCGCAATCGATGCAACAGTGACTAGCAATAGTTGACGCTAAACCGATCTGAAGACCACGGAGCGCAATCCTAAAAAGCCTTGAAACACACGTCGGATTCGCCTCAATGAAAGCCTGCTGTAGACCAGGGCCGCAGCAAAGGCCAAGGAGGTCTGGAACGGATCGTCTTCCGCACTTCTGGACTCATCCAAGATTTGAGCCAAATCGATCCCATGTCAGCTTTTCTCGTTAAGGAAAAGCGTTTCCCGAAGGCGCCGTTTCGCTCGGGACCTCTCCCATTCTGCGAAGAAGCGGAGCCATGGTGAGGCCCCGCACGAAGACAGAAAATGCGACGACAGCAAAACTGATCGCGATGATTTCTTAGCGCATTGGAAATTCAGAGGGAAGCCCAAGGGCGAGAGCGAGCGCCAAAGCTCCCCTCAAACCGCCCCAGCACAGGACATGCTGATATCTCCAAGTGACACGAAGTGAGGAGCGGGTGAAGAGTAGACAACAGTGATAGATCGCTACTGCCTGGCCGAGCGCTACAAGTGCAATTGTCATCGCTGCCGACAGCCGAGCTGCACAACTCCCAAGTTCGGCCCTCAGATCGTGCAAAATCGTCTTCGGCGGAATATCCAAATTGAGCCGCTATTACCAGCCGATCACGGCAATTTTGTACACCAGGAGAATGACTGCGGTCGCTAGCGCGATCCAGGCGGACAGAGTGTAGCGTCGGAAGAAGTACGAGGTCACGCCTACCCAGCAACAGCAAACAGCGATTAATGCGCCGCTGACATATGGCATAGCGACTGCGGCCGAGAACCCCGCGCCATGGATGTGCCTAATACTACAGTTGTAGTTAATGATAATCTGAGCTTGCTCTGGGATACGACTCTCCGGCGAGAGCTATGGAGAAGCGACTATCGGGTTGGAAGCGTGAATTGTTGCGGTCCCATGACCGCATAGCGGGTTTGTTTGCGCGTTCGGAGGCGCGGGAGCGCAGTCTTGCCTATCTTCAAGGTTTGATGAGCCATTGTGAGCGTAAGAACGGCTGGCAGTTGTCTGAGTGGATGGGCGAAGCGGCTCCTTACCGGGTGCAGCATTTGTTGGATCGGGCGCGTTGGGATGCAGATGCAGCGCGGGATGAGCTTCGCAATTACGTACTGGAAGAACTGAGCAGCCCGGATGCTGTGCTGATCGCCGATGAGACGGGTTTTCTGAAGAAGGGCGAGCATTCGGTTGGGGTCAAGCGCCAATACACCGGCACGGCGGGACGCATCGAGAACAGCCAGGTTGGCGTGTTTCTCTGCTACGCCAGTGACAAGGGTGCGGCGTTGGTGGATCGTGAGTTGTATCTTCCCGAAGAATGGGCCGCCGATAGCGAGCGTCGCCGCGCTGCGGCAGTGCCGGAAGAGACGAAGTTTGCCACCAAGCCAGAGTTGGCGCGACGCATGATCGAGCGAGCGTTGAAGGCTGGTGCACTCTGTAGCTGGGTAGCTGCCGATGAGGTCTACGGCAATAACAGCAAGCTGCGCCAGTGGCTGGAAGAACGGCGGCTCGGTTATGTGCTGGCCATAGCTTCAGACCAGCGTATGCGCTGGCCTGATCACCAGCAGCGACGCGTGGATACGATTGCACAGAGTTTGCTGAATCAGGCCTGGGAGCGCGTTTCAGCCGGCTCAGGTAGCAAAGGCGAGCGGCTGTACGACTGGGCTCTAATCCAGGGTTGGCAAGAGGATGGTTGGAGCCACGGATTGCTGGTGCGGCGCAGCATCGAAGAAGAGCCTGAGCATGCCTACTATTGGTTTTACGCGCCCACGTGCAAAGCCAAGCTGGAAGTACTTGTGCGCGTGGCTGGACAACGCTGGCAGATCGAGCAAGCCTTCCAGGCCGCCAAGGGCGAGTGCGGGCTGGATCACTATGAAGTCCGCCACTGGCAAGGCTGGTACCGGCACATCACTCTGGCGATGCTGGCCCACGCGGTGCTGGCCTGTGCCTCGCCATAATTAAGATCTGCTTTCGAATCAAGTGTATAAACGGGGTGTCGGAATTCGCCCATTTCCATGTGAAACTGGTCCCATGGTGCGCCAGCTGAGTCTCTTGGTTGTTCTCTTTAGTCGATGCATTTGCTCACGCCGCGATCTTCTATTGGAAAACCTGGCGCTGCGGCAGCAGCTCGGCGTCTTGGAACGAAGGCATCCAAAACCGCGATTTGCCACTTCTGACAAGTTGTTCTGGGTAATCTTGCGACGGCTCTGGCCGAGATGGAAACGGGTGCTGATCCTCGTCCAACCGGAGACGGTCATTCGTTGGCACCGTGCTGGCTTCAAGTTGTATTGGACGTGGCTTTCGCGGCATCGAGCGAGCGCTGGAAGAAAATGTGTCAGCAGGGAACTTCGCGACCTCATCTTCCGCATGGTCACTGACAACTCTACTTGGGGTGCGCCTCGCATTCACGGCGAGTTGAAGATGCTGGGCTTCGACATTTCGGAAAGAACCGTGTTGCGTTGGATGCGCAAGGCTCCTCGAGATCCAAAGCCGGCCGAGCGGTGGATGACGTTCCTTAGTAACCATCGTGAAGCCATCGCCGCCATGGACTTCATCACCGTGCCGACACTTACCTTCGGTGTTCTTTATTGCTTCTTCGTCATCGCTCATGACCGCCGGCGTATTCTGCACTTCAACGTGACCAGGCATCCAACCAGCGCCTGGGTCGTTCAACAATTGCGCGAGGCATTCCCATATGACTCGGCTCCTAAATATCTGATCTTCGATCGCGGTGCAAACTTCAATCGGGAAGTCGTCGACACTGCGAGGAGTTTCGGAATCCAACTCAAGCGAACCAGCTTCCGAAGTCCTTGGCAGAACGGTGTTGCAGAGCGTTGGGTCGGCGCTTGCCGTCGAGATCTGCTTGACCATGTGATCGTTGTGAATGAACGGCATTTGAAACGCCTGATGTCCGGATACATTCGTTATTATCACGAGGACCGGACTCATCTTGCACTGGATAAGGGAACTCCTGCTGGTCGTGAAGCAAAGCAAGGCTCAGGCGTCGAGTGCAAAATCATAGCGATGCCCAGGTTGGGCGGCTTGCATCATCGCTATGATTTTGCGGCCTGAACTGCTGCTGAAAGAACCTCTCGCCGAATTGACGATAAACTGCCGGAGAGGTGTGCCCGCCACTCCTGTTTTCGTGTGCTTTGCCGAGTTTTCATTGCGCTCTGCGGTTACAAAACGACTTCTTCCCTGCGGAAAACTACTGCCAAAAACAATTACCGGATTCGAGACTCAAGCCCATTTTTCTCCCGGATGGAGTTTTGGCGAGGCACAACTCCCGCGTGAACTCATCGATCAGGTTCAGCATTCGTAGCGTCCTTCCATCGTGGGTAAATGTGCTGACGAAGTCGTAGCTCCACACATGGTTTTTGCGCTCCGGCCGGAGCCGAACGCACGATCCATCGTTGAGCCACAACCGCCCCCGTGGCTTCTGCTTTTGCGGAACCTTTAGCCCTTCGCGACGCCAGATGCGCTCGACTCGATCCTTGCCAACATGCCAGTCCGCTCGCTGCAACAGCGCCGTGATGCGCCTGTAGCCGTAGCGTCCATACTGACTGGCCAGTTCGATGATGGCCTGCGTGAGTCGATCCTCGTCTTCGCGCTGTGTCGGTTGATAACGCTGCGTGCCGCGTGGCTGGTTCACCAGTTGGCACGCACGCCGTTCACTCATCCCATGCTCGCTCGCATGGGCAACTGCACAGCGCCGTCGTTCAGGGCTTAGAAGTTTCCCGAGGCGATGTCCTTCAGCACCAGCTTATCCAGGCTCAGCTCCGCCACTAGCCGCTTCAGCTTGGCGTTTTCCTGCTCAAGCTCCTTCAGCCGCCGCGCCTGGTCCACCTGCAACCCGCCGTACTCCTTGCGCCAACGATAGTAGGTCTGCTCGGTGATCCCGCCTTCACGGCAGGCTGACGGGGTTGTCGTTCCGTTCGCTACGGCCACTTCAATCTGCCGAAGAAGGCTCACAATCTGCTCTGGCGTATGCTTTTTCCCTCGTGCCATTCAAGGCTCCTTTCGTTCCAGTTTCTCTCATTGAAACTGGTACAAAAAGTGCCGGGCACTCCAAAAAGGTATGCGTTTACAGACAGGAAAAGTGAGCAAGTTGGTTAAGAAGAGGAGTCGTTGCCTCGAGCGTGATGAACAAAACGAGTACCATTCAATGAATTGTGCAACCGAGGCAGGGATATTGGAATCTCAGATCCGCTGTATAGTTAGCCGAGCACTCTATTTCATTTTGAGGATATTGTGAACTGAATTGAAACGGTGACTATACAATCTTTCAAGGCAAATGGAAAAGCGCAAGTATCGGTCAGGAACGTTCGAAAAGGGTCTGGATGTGCTCGAAGCACTTGAGCGTTCCCATGACCCGTTACGCGTGCAGGACGTTGTCGAATTGACATCTCTGGAACGCGCCGCGGTGTTTCGTTTGCTGTGTACGTTGGAAGATAGGGGATACATCGAGCGGCTCCCTGACAAGCGATATCGTTTCATAGGCAGGCGCCGGCGGCCGAAGATTGCCTACGTCGCGCAGCTCTGGGGGAATGCCCTTCGAGACGCTGTGACTACTGGACTGCAGAGCGCTGCGGAAAGGGCCGAGATGGAGTTGGCCCTGGTCGACGTAGAAGATCTGGACCTTCAAAGTCAGCTTGCCAAAGTGAGGGAACTTACCGTATCAGGTGTGAGTCTGGTGATTCTGTTCCAACGTATCGGTGCGATGGCGCATGTACTGGCAGACCACCTGATCCGCGCCGGAATACCAGTGATCAGCGTGGATAGTCCGATCCCGGGCGCGTTCTATTTCGGCGGTAATAACTATCGTGCTGGTTTGCTGGCTGGGGGAGCGCTGGGGCGGTTCTCAAAGGAGCATTGGAATTCATCGTTCGATCAGTTACTGTTGCTCGAGTCTTCGTTAAGCTCGCCAGAAAATGAAGCCCGGTTAACAGGCGCCGTTGAAGGAATCTGCGAAGTTCTGGGCGACGTGCCGGAGTCAAAGATCAAGCACGTGGATGGCATGGCTCAGCGTGAGGCTAGTCGAGTGGCGTGTGTGGAAATCCTTGCTTCATTGCCGGCCAGGAGTCGCGTTCTAATTTCATGCCTGAACGACGTGAGCGCGATTGGCGCGCTTCAGGCGGTCCGTGCCACGCGTTATGAGAAGAGAGTGGCGATTGTCGGGCAGAACGGGACAGCGGAGAGCCGGGCTGAGCTTACGTTGTCGGAGAGTCCGATCATTGCCTCCGTTGCCTACTTTCCAGAGAAATATGGCGAGAAACTGATTCGGCTTGCCTCAGGCATAATCGCCCACGAGAAGACACCACTTGCAGTCTATATAGATCATGTCTTGCTCGATCACTCGAACGTCCTTCGGTACTACAAAACCACATAACTGTCATTAAATCAAATAAATAAACAAACCATAAGCTAAGAATCAGGTAAAAATCCCCATCCCATGAGGTGTGCCCACACCGCCTGAATTCTTGTGTAATTTCTGGAAAATGAAAAAATCTCTTGACAACTGTTGTTTAAGAAGAGCTATAAATGCGTGTATATATCGCACATTGTTGTTCGATATATGAACATTCGGAGGGCGCATGAAAGGTTCTACTCTTCGCATCTTGATGTTGTCGCTTTGCTCCTTACTGGTTTGCTCCAGCCTGCTTAGAGCTCAAGGCTCACAGGGCGGCATCACTGGACGCGTCACTGACCCGAACGGTGCGGCGTTGCCATCGGCAACCGTTACACTCACCAACCTGGCGACCGCTCAAGAGAAGCTCACAACGACGAACGATGAAGGCTATTACACCTTTCTGGCGCTCCAGCCGAGCGGATATTCGATTCGGGTGACGATGACAGGCTTCAAGTCGGCAGTCACGAACGGCCTGGTTCTGGAAGTAAACCAGATGTTGACTGACGACGTGAAACTGCAGGTTGGCTCGGTGGACACAAATGTTGAGGTCCAGGCCACGGCGCCGCTGATCCAACTCGAGACCTCCTCCACCGGACAGGTAATTACGTCTCAGCAGATTGTTGAAATGCCGTTGAACGGCAGAAACTTCCTAAACCTGGCCCTCCTAGTTCCCGGAGCATCAGAAAATCCGGGCGCGCAAAGCAACTTCAGTATCAACGGCGCACGCGGAAATGAGACGTCATTCCTCCTTGATGGCGTTGACTCGCGTCTCTTTCTGAACGGAAGGCCTGCCATGACTCCGAGCGTGGATGCTGTCCAGGAATTCAAGATCCAGCAAAACTCCAATTCGGCCGCGTATGGCGATGGATACGCGGTAATCAACGCTGCCATCCGTTCCGGCTCGAACCAACTTCATGGCGACGTTTGGGAGTTCCTTCGCAACAACGTGCTCGACGCTCAGGGCTACTTCAGCAAGACCGTACCGATTCTGCGCCGGAATCAGTTTGGATTTGCGGCCGGCGGACCGGTATGGAAGAACCATACCTTCGTCTTCGGCAACTACGAAGGGCTGCGAGTACGCAGCAGTAATACAGGCTATGCGCTCATCCCGACTCCAGCGCAACTGGGCGGCAACTTCGCAGGCGGCGCAACCATCTACGATCCGACGAACCTTGACACTTCGGGGAACCGGATTCCATTCACGGGCAATGTCATTCCGACGGCGCGAATCTCCACAATCGCCAAGGCCGCGACCGCTCTCTACCCGACGCCCAACCTTACCACCGTGCCCGGCTACAACTATGTGGCGCCAGAATCGATTCCAGAGGACGCGGACCAGTGGACGGTTCGTGTAGATCACCAGATCGCCCCGAAGGATTCAATCTACGGACGCTTCAGCAAATCAACCGACACAACCAAGTCGTACAACTTTCCTCTTGCATACAGTGGATCTTCGGGCAGTTACAAAGGGGTGCAGGCGATCCTTCACGAAACACATATCTTCAGCCCGTCTCTGCTGAATGAGTTTTCGCTCGGGTATACATACGGGCTCTTCTCTGTGCAACTGCTGCTGGCGAATCATAATGTTGCAACTCAGGACTTCGGGCTCGCGAACATGAAAATCCCATCGTTTGAATGGGGCGCACCCATGATGAGCGTGCAGGGCTATTCCGCGATGGGCTCTCCGATCAACATCCCCTCCGGTGGCTATGAGAACAACTACCAGCTGGATGACGACGTAATCTGGACACACGGTCGGCACAATGTGACGGCCGGAATGGAGATTCGTCAATACCGGCCTGCGATGTACAACCAGGCGACTGCGAATGGCAATCTCTCGTTCAACGGCGTCTTTACCGGTTCGAATCCGACGCACCTCGGAAATCCCGTTGCCGACCTAGTTCTGGGAGCACCGTACACGGCGACTGCGACTCAGCTCATTACATCGGACGGACTGGTAACTCTGCGCTGGAACCAGTATCAGTTCTATGTCCAGGATGATTACAAGCTTTCGCCAAAACTCACGCTCAATATGGGACTGCGCTATGTCTACGAAGTTCCCTTCCGCGAAGTGCACGGTTTTGCCAATGTCTGGGACCAAAAGACGAATAGCTTCTTGACACCCGGCAGCGGTATTGACGGGTTGATTGGATCCGATGGCAACAACCTTGCACCTAGATTCGGCCTTGAATACAGCCTGACGCCCACCACTGTTGTGCGTGCTGGAGCCGGCATCTACTATGGGTTCATCCGCGGGCAGGAGTTGTCGTCGGGGTATGGACTTAATCCTCCGTTCCTCACCAGCACAACCGTCAACTCCAGCACAACTACGCCGACACTTGGCACCGGAATCTTTCCGATAGCGACAGCGGTCGTGTCCTCCACGTCAAACTTGTTTTCGGTAAGCCATAGCCTGCCGGACAACTACACGTATCAATGGAACTTGACAGTGCAGAAGCAGGTAACGCCCACACTCGCTGTGCAGGCTGGGTATGTCGGGTCCTCGGCACATAAGCTGATTGGGCGCGACCTGATCAACCAGGCGCACCTGGATGCGAATCCTGCTTCCCCAACATCCATCCTTTCGCGGCGACCATTTCAGGGAGCTGCGGATATCAGCATCACAAAGGCGATCGATCAGGCGAACTATCATGCGCTGCAAGCGACCGTGGAGAAGCGAGCCTCGCATGGAGTCTCTGTTCTTGCGGCGTATACCTGGTCAAAGGCCATGGGCATTGCAGAGGCAGGAGATCAGTCTGCGATTGGCAACGAGTACGCACCACGGCATGCCTATTATGGCCCAACAGTTTACAGCCAACCACAGCGACTGACCATCAGCCCGGTGCTGGAGTTACCGATTGGGAAGGGGAAAGCACTCGGGAACTCTATGCCTACAGCTGTGGAGAAAGTGATCGGTGGCTGGTCCTTGAACGGAATTCTCACATTTTTCAAGGGCGAGTTTATCTCACCTAGCAGCAACGTAAGCGCCAACGTCGGGCGAGTGGACCGCAACTTCCCGAACTGCACCGGGAACCCGAATCTCTCGTCGGGCAATCGAACTGTCAAACGCTGGTTTGATACTTCTAAGATCGTTTCGCAGCCTGTAGGGACCTTCGGTAATTGCCACACCGGTGTTATTGAAGTACCAGGTGAAGACAATATCGATTTTGCGGTGATCAAGAATACGTCAATTCACGATCGTTACAGAGCGGAATTCCGTGGAGAGTTCTTCAACGGACTGAACCATCCAAGTTTTGGCCAGCCAAATGTAACAGTAGGCTCGGCGTCCTTTGGCGTAATCACCAGCACACGCACGAACAACCGCCAGATTCAAGTTGGCATGAAGCTGTATTGGTAAACCTATGACAAATACAAATGGAGTTACACGCAGGGACCTCTTAGTCAAGCTACCCGCTACCGCGGCAGTGCTGGGCGCCGTGGGAACCTTTGGTTCCGCACAGCAGGCGCTTCAACTTGCGCCGCTGCGCGACACTCCCTATCCTGACTCGCCGGATCTTGAGGGGCCCGCATTTCAGCGGGTCACCTTTGAGTTGAGCCCCAAGCCCTTCCGCTCGATGACGGATGAGAACATTCATGCCGTGTGCGCTGAATTGTTTCGCGCCTGGGCACCTTTGATTCGTCGGGTGAACGCAGTTGCAGTCATGCTTTGGACAGCGGACGGGAGTGAAATCCTGGACTACCGCGGGAGGTTGTCGGACGAAATTGAGTGGGCGCGGTATATCGGTATCGGCAGTCCTCCAAAGGACGCGCCAGCTGACGATCCAGATCGCGTCGGCCTGCACACCAAGTCGCACTTGTACATGGAAAACCCGCCTCGCATGACCTATGCGACGCTGGCGCAGATTGTGAAGACGATGAAGCAGGTGGGCCATGAGATGACCGGCAAGCCCATTACGGTGGGTGCCACATTCGATCCCGGCCCAGAGTTTGCGAATTCTCAATTCAAATATGTTCGCCACCCTGAGATTGCAAAGGGCGATACGCATGGCCGCGATACCTGGGTAAGTTGCATTGCCCGTCTTCATGCGGACGAAGTTTCCTACGCAGCATTCCCGAATGGGATTCCAGAAGACATGTCGATCGGAACCTTTCTCGGCGGTCAGTCGCAACATTTTCTGACGGACATGGGCTTCGACTACCTGTGGCTCTCAAACGGCTTTGGCTTCTCAATCAGCGCGTGGGATGTGAAAGGGCCGTTGTTTGACGGTACTCACTTTGACGTTGCGAAGGCAGCGGGTCTGCGTGCGCAGATTCTCGGATTCTGGAAAGAATTCCGCAAGGAATGTCCAAGGTTCCCCCTGGAGACTCGTGGAACCAACCTGCTCCTAGGCTCCGACCTCGCCACCAATGCCTGTCCGCTGAGAGATATCTACTCTGGAGGCTTCAATATGGTGACTCCTCCGAATTCGCCATGGGCAGCGCTCGACGGGGATTTTGGCCTTGAACTGGTCGGGTATTTATCGCGTATTGCAGAACTTCCTCCAGGCGATAAGTTTCCGTTCCGCTTCTACGTGCATGATCCATGGTGGCTGAACAGTCCGTGGTTTGATCGCTACGGGAGGGAGCCTCACGACATATATATGCCCCTATCGTTGGCACGAATTAATGCCCGGGCTGAGGTAACCCGGCCCACCAACCTCGAGTTCCTCACTGTCGATAACTCTTACGGCCGCATGCCCGAACAAGGCCCAAATGAAGTGACACCGCATGTTCTTTCGGCGATGGACAGCTACTCCGATGCGCCGGGCCTGATGACATGGATCTGTCCGTTCAACGAGTACCACGAGATGGTTTTCGGAGCGGACCCGAGGCCGGAACTTGCGTTCTTTGCGGACTGGTTTCTGCGCGGTGCCGTGAATGCGGGCCTGCCGTTGAATACTGTCGTGTCCACGGGGAACTTTGCATCTTCCTTGCAGACGAATCCTGACTTCTTCAACGACACCATTTTGATCTCTCTTATCCCCACAGCAGGTTCCGCGTGGGAGAAAAGGATGATCGAACGCATAAAACGAAAGCTGCCAGTGCTCTTTTACGGCCCAATCTCCCATGCAAGCGATGCCATGCTTGAATTGTTGAACCTCAAGGCGAGCAGCGGCATTGAGAATGAATTGACCTTGCAGACGGAGGTTGAGTTGGACCATGTGTTGCATGGGACTCAGTCAATGACCATAAATCATCGGTCCATCCTCTGCGCCGGCGCGGTCGATACGGTGGTCCGTGACAATAACAACGCAGAATCACAAGTGCTAGCGACGGTGCGCGGCAGCGGCATTCAGAGAGTGTATGCGATTCAGTCTGGTTCCGCCGTGTGGATTCGAGGTACATTCTCTTCATCGATCGCCGTCCACGGAGGAGCGCGCATCCCAGTGCCGGACGATCCCGAACACTTTCTTCTGTCAGAGGCGTTGACACGTGCAATCATGGCCCGGTTCGGCTACTCCATTCGCGTCAACAAGCCATCGGTGGGCACTCGACTGCCAGTACTCTTCGGAGCACGCTGCCGAAACGGTTTCTTTCTCTCAGGATACGCGCCATCGACGATAGCCGAGTTACGCCTTCGCTTTCCATGGGGCGCGCCCGTATTGGTAGGTACCGAGACCTGGCTCGAGGACGGCCACTCTACTTACGTGATGCCGAGGGCCTGGCATCGCGAAGTGCGCTGCTTCGTAGATCAGAAGGAGAGCAGCGAGGTTTCGTGTGTGGAATACTACTCAGGGATGGTGGGCTTCAAGCGGCGCTTGCTCATGAAGGGGCTCAAGAGCGCGACAGTCACCTTCTTCCCGGAAGGTGAGGAACGCGTGGTTCTCGCTGTCAACGATATGCGCCTGCACAACTTGCAGTCGATTCCCTTCACAAAAAGTGCGGATGGCTCTCGCATTACGGCGAGCGGCATCAACGGCTCACTTTTCATTTCTTGGTAATTAATCTAATGCAATTGAACCTGAGGAGAGAATGTTGAAGAATCAAGCTGAGAACGATACGATAACAGCCGCCATCATGAACCATACAACAAGGATCCCAACAGCCAAGGCTCGCATCGGAGTCTTCAACGCGGGGTTTGGTCGTTACTGGCCACAGTTCCCGGGACTGAAGGAGCAACTTGAAGCCTACCGCGTTGAGTTTGAAGATAAACTGCGTGAGTTCGATGTTGAAGTAGTATCCGCCGGACTGGTGGACGATGTGGATTCAGGGCGGCGTGCAGGCGACTTCTTCGCCAGAGAGAACGTAGACCTGATTTTCTGCTCCGTTACCACCTACGTGCAGTCCGCCTTTGTGCTCCCGGTTGCACAGCGCGGAAAGGCCTTTATCGTGCTAGCGGGTCTGCAACCAACCGCGGCCATGAATATTGAAACGGTCACAATGTTCGACCAGTTGGCACACGACAACAGTACTTCATTGCCTGAGATCCCCTATGCGCTAAAGCGGGCCGGCCTCGCCACCGATGTCATCTTCGGAATGCTGCGGGACGACCCCCGCGCTTGGACCAAGATCAAGGAGTGGACTTATGCGGCAAAAGCGGCACGGGCTCTGCGCAATGCCCGTATCGGTCTGCTGGGGCATCCGCTCGAAGGAATGCTCGATATGAATGTGGACCCAACCTCGTTCACCGTGGCGTTCGGCGCCCATGTTGAGTGGATCGAAATGGGGGATCTGAAGAAGCGCGTGGACGACGCCACCCCCATGGAAGTAAGTTCCATGATCGATCGTATCGAGGAGTTCTTTGCGTTTCCTGAACCAGGCTCAGACAGCCAGATCGCAGGCAAAGTCACAAATGAATCACTGCAAATGTCGGCGAGGGTAGCTGTCGGTCTTGAGAAGCTTGTGGCTGATTACAAACTCGATGGTCTCGCGCACTACTACCGCGGTCTTAACGGCAACGAAGACGAGCAATTGATCGCCAGTATGATTGTGGGCGCATCGTTGCTCACTGCATCTGGAATTCCCGTAGCGGGAGAAGGAGATCTCAAAAACTGCGTGGCCATGATGATGATGGACCGTATTGACTCCGGCGGTTCATTCTCCGAGTTGCACCCGGCAAACTTTAATGAAGACTTTATATTCATTGGGCACGACGGCCCGGGACATGTAGCGATCAGCAGCCAACAGCCACAATTGCGGGGGCTGAGCCTGTATCATGGCAAGTTTGGACACGGGGTATCCGTGGAGTTCAAGGTCAAAGAGGGTCCCATTACGATTGCCGGCCTGACTGTGCGGGAGAACGGAAAATTTGCCTTGATTGCTGCCGAAGGTGAGTCGCTGGATGGACCGATTCCAGCAACCGGGAACACCAATACACGATGCAGGTTCAGACCCGATATGCCGACGTTCGTTGAGCGGTGGAGCGAATCAGGCTCAACGCACCACTGTGCGCTCGGTATTGGCAAGCAGATTTCGACACTGCGCAAGATAGCGCGTCTGTTTGACCTGGAGGTCCAAGTGGTGAGTGAATGATCGAGCCGCAGACCGCAGAACAAACAGCAGCTTACCCAGCTGAATGGCGTTTTCCCTGGTTCCTGTGTTCAATGCTCTTTGCGGCCTCTGCACTGAGCTACCTCGATCGCCAGGTGTTCTCAATGCTGGCTCCGCGCATTATCACGGAGTTCGGCATCACCAACACCGTCTACTCGCGTGTTGTCTTTGCGTATCAGCTCAGCTATACCGCGATGTTTGCTTTGGGCGGCTATTTGCTTGACCGCGTGGGAACGCGCCTCGGTCTCGCGTTTTCGCTCGGTTTGTGGTCCATGGCCAGCGCGGCCCATGCCGCGGTCCACGGCGCACTTGGCCTCGGAGCTGCCCGCTTTGTAGTGGGAATTGGAGAAGGCGCTGTCTTTCCTGCCGCCGCAAAAGAAGCAACCGAGCTTGCGCCCGCTTCGCGCCGTACGTTTGCCATCGGGTTTGCGACGGGGGGATCGGCGCTCGGCGCAGTCATTGCCCCGCCGCTTACCGCTGTGCTCGCAACGTACTTCGGATGGCGGGGGGCATTTCTATGCACGGGTTCCCTGGCTGGAATCTGGGTAGTGCTTTGGCTGCTCACGAAGTACAAGAGATCTGTTGCCACTCCGCAAACTGCGACCACCCCGGTTGAATGGAAGACGCTGCTTCGCGACGAGCGCCTGCGCAAGATGCTCTTTGCGCGCTTTCTCTTCGATCCAGTCTTTTACTTTTACATGTTTTGGATTCCCCAGTTCCTGACCCGTGAGCGTCACCTTTCGTTGCAGGAGATTGGCTCGTACATTTGGATACCATTCCTCGTGCTCGGATTCAGCCAGGTTTTCAGTGGGCGCCTCGCTGATGGGCTGGTCAACTCGATAAGGTCTCCTATTGAGAGCAAGAGGTTGCTCTTGACAATTGCCGCGCTGGTAACGCCTGTCTCCTGGGTGGTATCGCTTTCGACGACAACCGGAGCGGCAATTGCATTGATGTCGGTACTGTTGTTTGCTCACGGCATATGGATTACAAATTATCTAGGCCTGTTGAGTGATCTTTTTGAAGGCGGAGCGATTGCCACGATCGTCGGCCTGACGGGTACTGCAGGTGGAATTGGTGGAATGCTTTCGACGCTCCTTATCGGTCCTACTGTTGACAGGTATTCCTTTGCGCCCGTCTTTGCTTTGTCAGGCGTCCTGTATCCACTCGCATTGCTTGTGGTGCGCAATGCGTCGGCCGGCACTGGGCGAAGATTTTGAGACTGATCCACCTGTTATTCAACCTCGCGAATCGTCCCTGTGCCTTCGCACAAGGGGGTTCTCTGCATAGGTATCCTTCTATTGTGGAGTAATCTGCCGGCGGGAACGGGCATTGGTGCTTCTCCAATCGCGGCCCGCCATGCCGTAGAGAACCACGGTGTGACATTTCAAATTCGCGAATTTCAACCAAGATTTCTGTGGCAGCGTGTTGCTTGAGAATTCCGGTGCCATGAACTTCCTCTGCGTAGCTCATCTGCCGAATCAGAATGGGGCTTCCAGCAGAAGTTGGAGGCTTAACGCGGCATCCTCACTCGTTCGCGTACGAGCGATCACCGAACAACAGACGCAACTTCAAGTCGGAGCTGTCCTTCTCGAAGAAGAGGCCTTCCATGGTACGGAAGCAGACGCGATTCACCAGATCGGTCAGGCGCGGCATGATTGCCGTGAGATATTGGGCGACGAGTTGCTCAATGCTCAATGCGCCGCCACTTCTCATTGGCGTCGATGACGTAAGTGCCGATAATGCATTAATTCGAGTGACGATGAATGAAGCGGTTGGCGTAGACGCCGTTGTGGATGTCGAAGAAAGACGGCTTCAGCGCTTCATCGACACAAAATAGGCCGAGCCAGTTGTTACTGTGGAGCACTCTGCCTTCCGTAGCCGCTCGCTTAACGTTCCGAGCCGTCGAGAGTTCATTACTATACTGCCGCAACGATTTCATGCAATCCGAAGCGGAAGCTATTCCGCCACTGTGCCCGAACTCGCGGCTATGTTCGAGCAGGTAATTCTACAGCTAAGTCAGCTGAATTTGTCCGGCGCTCCAACCTTTGTTGATATTAGCTTCAAGAGCTGCTGGTCCGGGAATGCAGCGTTTTGTCTCTCGATGTTCTACCGGGGTGGGCTGGTGAGTCTAACCGCCACTAGTGCTTCATCAACTGGAAGGTTGTCACGCACTCTAACGCGAATCAGCGCCTCCCAATTCTGAGGAAGGTTCGCTCCTGTCTGCATTGCGCGCAACTTTTCGTAGAGGCCCCACATTTTCTTCGGATCTGTAAAAAACTCACCCATGCCATACGTGCCTGCCTCCATTGTGGCCCTCAGGATGATAAATCTTGATCCTGACGCAGATGTTGACGAGCTAATAAGCCCATAATCCTCAACGAGATCACCTTTGGAGCCGAAAGTTGAGCGATAGAGGGTATCTTCACCGGGTGATGGCGCCACATTGAGAACAGCGTTCGATACGATTCTGAAATTGCCGGCAGCAATTCTATTGCTGCTCCATGAATTGAAGGCAGGGTTACCGAGGATGATCAGGTTTTCACGTGCGGCTATCTCCCAATTGATGAACCGGGCCTGTGTCAGACGGACCGGGTAGCCCATTGCGGTCATCATGCTTCCGATTTTGACGGCATCCGCCGCTTCTCCAATCCCAGTAAATGCGTTGCACTTTATCTGCAAATATGGCAAAGGTGAAGTAGCACTGTCGTCAAGGTTCACGAATCCATGAAGCTCCTTCCGCATTTCAGGAGAAATGGGAATCAAACCCTCTTTGGTTGAGGAATCAGGGCCCTGCGAGGCGCTATACAGAGATTTGTCCCATTTGGTTACCCCAGCATAGATAAGCACCTTCGGGTTTGACAACACGAGAAGCGTATCGGTCCCAGTGCGGCCGATCGGACCTAGCAATTCCTCATAAAACGAATACGAATTACGAATGGCTATCATCTGCGCAATTGCTGGCGACGGTTTCCTTATCTCCGCGCTTATCACCCAGCCCGCGCCAAAAAGAAGAGCGCCTCCAAGCACCGCAAGTAGCAAAATGGCAAGGGTTTGTCGTGCTGCTAAAGTATGTTCTGCAATAGCGTTACTCTCAGTGCCGAGATCGCCCCCTGCGCTGAGAGTTAGCAGCGATTCGTGCTCCGCCTGCACCTTGGACTCAGCTGGAATGAATACGGGAAGATAGCCGCCCTTGGGGATTGTGATAATGACAGGCTCATTTTTGCCCTCGGTCTCGAAATAGGTCGTCAGCCTCTTCCTCAACTCTCGTGCCTGTACTCGGACGATACTGTCCTCACTAGTGTTGTAATCCGGTCTCCTGTGGAAGACGTGAACCCCAATCTGTTGCTCCTTGACCTCCTCACTGGCGCCATGACGGATTGAGCACTCGCATACGAAAAGGAAAAATTCGCGAAGCTTTTGCGATTTTTGGAAGGTCTGACCTGAGGCAACTCTCTCCACCAGAGCGGAACGCTCCTCATCGAGTGCAGTCATCTCAGTCGAAGCGACGGTTTGTTCGATCTTCATAGCCAAACTCGAATGGGCTCAATGGTAGTTCACCTTTGATAATTTTGCAATTCAGGATTGGAACCACATTTAACCTCAATTGCACGGTCTAAATGGGGACTTTCCTTTATATGGCCAATGTGGCGATAAGGCACAGATATGGCATTAGTTATCGTGATTTAACGTCTGGTTAACCTTCTCCCACGGTTTAGTATCCGTGAAAAATGTTGACTGTTATCCAAGCGCAGTCTGAGAGTGCGTCAAGTGATTATCCAATTCTCCTAGCTGTCGCCTAAATCCTTGAACTTGTTCCATCAGGCGTGCGACTGGGACAAGCAGAATGGGCGTTTGGCAGGGAATATGCAAAATAAAGGGTTCTCCAATCTAGGTATTCGCCGAAACGGTGAAAGGTTGCTTTTTCACGCTATCGGCATATCCCGCACCGTGGAGAACGATGGACAACTTGAATGCATGGTAGCAGAGCATCAACAGTAGCCTTTTCAAAAGGAGTGAACCACATGAAGACTTTAGCCAATTACGTGAAGCACGCTTTCCGCAAGTGGAATATGCATCTTCTTGCAAGTGCCATTGCGCTGGGGATGGCGATCTGCGGCTCAACTGCGCTCGCTCAGAGCGGCGCAGGTTCGATTCAGGGCACAGTTACGGATGCAACCGGCGCTGTGATTCTGGGAGCCTCGATCCACGTAGTCAACCAGACCACAGCCATCGCTGTCGACACAAAATCCAACAGCGTTGGATTCTATCAAGTGCCGGAATTGTTTACGGGCACCTACACCCTGACGGCCTCGGTGGTCAGCTTAAAACCGGCCATACGTGGTCACTTCAAAACCGGCCATAGGGATTGGCCTGAGACTTGATTGTTTTACGCTTTCGCAGTGTGTTTGGGCAAGGCGCGGTTGATGCCGCCTGAGTTGGTCGTGATGT
>CAIKND010000091.1 GCA_903828675.1 uncultured Acidobacteriaceae bacterium | reverse complement strand
AGGTGAAGCCGAGTCTGATCTGGACAGTGATGAAGACCGACGCCCGCGTTCTCAAACAGGAGGCATAGGGAATACCTCAACTTCTCGAACCGCCCGGTGCGGACCCGCATGCCGGGTGGTGTGGCAGGGGAGAGCGGTCACTCGCTCCCCCTATGCCGATTCACTCATTCTCGATCCGACTTACGCGCGATCACCGCTCCCGAGGCGCTTGCTCATCGCTGCCCTTGACCCACTTCTGCGACCCGGCAAACGCATCCACTTCCTCTTCGAGATCCTTGATCACTGCGGGCATGCCGACCCATGTACCGGCGTAATCCTCCACTTTCTTTTCATGGCCGTCAATGGAGATTGACAGCACGCAGGTGGGCAGGTCGGTTACGTTCGCAATGTATTCGGCATCCATCGAATAGAAATCCGCGGCTACAAACTCCCTGGCCAGCTTTCGAACCGCATCCGCGTCTGCTTTGGCTGTGTGCTCGCCCTTGAACGCCACGTACGAACGGCCAAAGAACTCGATGCCATCTGTCGTACTCAACGTGACCGTGTACACCGGACAGGTGCCGTAGCATCCAGACCGTTTCAGCGAGATTGAAACCTTTGAGTCGGGCCTAAGCTCGGGCGCAGCCAGGTGGGCGGTGGGTAGCTGCTCCGGCGGAACAAGGTTGATATATTCCTCCACCACCGCGGTAACTGCCTTGCCCTTCTCCTCAAACGGCGTGAATTTCCATCCATGCACCTCGCCCTTGAGCTTCGGCCACAGCTTAAGCAGATCCGCGCTGCCATCGGCCTTGGCATCCATCACCTCACCCGCAGCAGAGACTGTCAGAGTCAGGTGAAGCTGGTTGAATCCGTGGCTTACGCCCACCATGGGAATGGTGTGACGATGCGGCTTAATCTCATGGGTACGGGCGACATCAGAGTCGAAGGACGGCGCGGCCGGCTTCTCCCCAGACGCGCGCGGAAAGGCGCTCGACAGCAACAGCGCAAGAACAACTGCTTTGCGGATCATGCCGAGCATCATACATCAGGGTCTTATACACGCGTGGCTTCGACGCCGCCCGCGCCCATCAGGACCAGCGAACGCTGTGCAAAAGGCGAATAGACCAGGAGCGTGGTGCAGGCCAGCGCCAGCCCGAAATTGATGTGGTGCAAAAGCAGGAAGGGCGCGAGCGACCACAACACATCGAGGACCAGCAGAAACGGCCAGATGCGGAGGAATTTTCCACGTATGCCGGGCGCATGGAAAAGCACGCTGGTAAGAACAAAGGCCCGCACGGGGATCAGGATCGCGGCAGTCACGACCAACACAGCGAATGCCTGGGTTGCTCGCGGCAATGAGGAGAAGAGGTCTTCGATCTCCGCCAGGTTGGCCAACGCCCCAACATAGAAACCCACGTACATCAACTGCAACAGTGCAAAGAGCGTCTGCACAACCGGGTATGAGGCTTGCGGAAGCTCCTCAGGGGAGGCCAGGACGCGGCTGAAGAATGCGGACTCCGGCTCAATGGCCGTTTGCTCCGCCTCAGCCGGATCTTCTGCCTTCGATGCCAGGGACGCGGAATCAAATGCTACGGGCGGCGGATCATCACTGATATCGATACGCTCAATGGGAGCGATGAAGCGATAGCCGCGGCGAGCCAGGGTCTCAACGAAACGCGAATTGCCCGCCGTATCTCCAAGGGCTTCGCGGATGCGGTTAACCGCGGAGTTTACGCCGTGCTCATAATCCACGAACGTTCCATCAGACCACAGCTCGCGGGAGATCTCTTCCCGCGTCAGCACCTGGCCCGGCCGGTCCATGAGGAGCAGCAGCACCTGAAAGGGCTGCGCGTTGAGCTTGATGCGGACACCCTGCCGGCGCAGCTCTCCAGTGCCTGCGTCTGCTTCAAAGACTCCAAAGCGATAGCGCCGGGATGGCTGCGGGGCTGTCATATTTTCAGGTCCAGTGTATCCGATCACAGGCTCAATCCAAAGCGGTTGCGCAATGAATAACTTCTCGTAAGTTTAACTTTCAAAGATACTTACTGAGTGAGAAACAATCCATCTATAGATGAGATTTCGCGCATTGCCTCAGAAGCCGGGGCAGAGTAGTGTGCAGTTCATGACGCAACGCAAACCATTAGGTTCGGGAACATTCTCGGTTGGCACCGCAATCTCGGGAGCAATGATTCTGTTGGCTCTTGTTGCTATTCCCGGCCGCGCTCCGGCGGAACCAACGCCTGCGGCAGTTTCGGCGTTCAACTCGTATATCAGTACAGTTGAGGCGCGGCTCGGCCAGCAGCATCGGTCACAGAATACCTTCATAGCCGCAGCAACTTCTGGCCAGCAAAACGATGCGCGGCTCCGACGGGGAGAGTTGATCGTGGAGCAGATCACACCTTCCGCCGGTGCGGATCTGGGAGGAGCGATGCTGCACCACTGGCGCGGCACTGCGTTTGCAGCCGGAGCCAAAGCGGCGGATTTTGAACGGTTAATGAAGGACTTCAACGCCTATCCTCACCATTTTTCGCCGCAGGTTCTTCAGGCGAGAATTCTCTCGCAGCAGGGCGATCATCTGCAGACTGTCATGCGGGTACGGCAGCGGCATGTCATCACCGTGGTTATGGATACCACTTACGACATTACTTTTGCACGGCTCGATGCGCAGCACGGATACAGCATCTCGCGCAGCACGCAAATTTCGGAGATTGACTCACCGGGCACACGCAGCGAGCGCGCACTCAGCGCCAAACTGGAGCACGGCTTTCTGTGGCGACTGAACACTTATTGGAGCTACGAAGAGCACGATGGCGGACTCTACATGCAGATCGAATCCGTCACGCTGACGCGCTCCATACCCTCCGGCCTGGGGTGGGCGGTGGGGCCATATGTTGAAAGCGTCCCGCGCGAATCGTTGGAGTTTACGTTGCGCTCCGCAGGCAACGCGCTGCGCAGATAGTTCGATCGAAGCACCGGGTCATGGCGCGGAAATCAGGTAGGAGAAAGGACACGAAGATGTACGCCACAGCAGCAACAATCAAGAACGACGCGGCCTTTCAACCGGCGCGTCGAGTTAACCAGGCGTTGACCGCAAGAATGGAAAAGCGCGCCCTGCAGTGGATGGCCGAGCGTGCGCCGAAGTGGCTTACCTCAGACCAACTCACCCTGTTCGGATTGGCCGCGCAAATCGGAGCCGGCGCCTTCTATGCTTTGTCCCGCTACAACCGTTATGCGCTGCTGCTGGTGATCGGGTGCCTGGTGCTCAACTGGTTCGGCGACAGCATGGATGGAACCCTGGCGCGGGTGCGCCGCCAGCAGCGCCCGCGCTACGGATTCTATGTCGATCACATGGTGGACGTCTTTGGATCGGTCGCGCTGATGTGCGGGCTGGGTTACTCCGGATTGCTGCATTGGCAGACGGCGATCGCAATGTTGGTTGCGTTTCTCCTGTTGTCAAGCGAGAGTTACCTTGCGACTTATACCCTGTCCTGCTTTCAACTTTCGCAAGGGATCTTTGGACCCACGGAAATTCGCATTCTGCTGATCGTCGGCAACCTGGCGCTGCTGCGCAATCCTTATGCGACGGTGTTCGGGCACATGATGCTGCTGTTTGATCTGGGAGGAGCGATTGCTGCCGTCTGCATGTTCGCGATGGCGATTGCCATCACCATGCGACATACGGCGGAACTCTACCGGCAGGAGCCGCTGCCGTGAACAAGTTCATCCGCTGGGGCAAGTTCAACCTGGTGGGAGCCGTGGGCATGGCGGTGCAGCTTGCAGCTCTGGCTGTCTTCAACCGCTGGTCCGGGGGCCACTACCTTTATGCATCGGCGGCGGCCATCGAGCTGACCCTGTTGCAGAACTTCGTGTGGCACCTGCACTACACCTGGCGCGACCGCCGCGATAGCTCCGCACTCGTCAGCCAACTGGTGCGATTCCATCTCTCCAACGGAATGGTCTCCATGTTGGGAAATCTTGCGCTCATGCGCCTGCTGGTTCACGATGCGCACCTGCCCCTGTTGATCGCGAACGGCATCGCGATTCTGTGCTGCTCGATTGTGAATTTTTGCCTGGGAGATAACTGGGCGTTCCCGGAAAAGCGGCAGGCAATACAGGGCTAGTAATTTAGGAAGTCGTTCACTGTTCAATGCGGGGATTTGCGGGCGTAGTTGCAATCCTGCTCATCCCCACATTGCAGTTCCTGATACGGTTCTCAGTCGGTTGTTGCTTCCAGCCGCAGGTCGCGCGATGAAGCACCGACACTCACACTCCGCTTACCGCTCGCGGTAACCCATTTGCCGCCAGCCGTTGACCAGTATTGCAACTGGCGCAGCGGAACATGGAGCGTGACTACCTTCTCTTCGCCGGCGGCAAAGTGAACGCGATCGAAAGCCCCCAGGGCCTGCACCGGGAACTGAACACCCGCCGGAATCTCGGCCGGTGCGCCCAGGTAAACCTGCGGAACCTCGTCGCTCTCCATTGCACCCGTGTTCTTGATCCTGACCTGAACATCGAGGCCGCCATCGGAGGCTTTGCTAGTCTTCAGTCCGGAGTAAGCAAAAGATGTGTAGCTGAGGCCGTGGCCAAAGGCGAACAATGGAGCAACCTTTTCATGATCGAACCAGCGGTAGCCCACGTTCACACCCTCGCTATACGTGGTCTTACCGTCAACACCCTTTTGCGAGCGCTCGGGGTACCGTGGGTCGGTCGAGGCGTAGTCTGAAAGCTTCTCACCCCAGGTCACGGGCAGGCGACCCGCAGGGCTTGTTTTGCCGGCGAGAACATTTGCCGTTGCCCATCCGCCTTCGTCGCCGGGCCACCACATTTCCAAGATTGCCTTCACCTTGTTTACCCAGGGTAGAGCGACGGGCTGGCTGGTGTTGAGAACAACAATAGTGTTGGGGTTGACCGCTGCCACTTCCTCGACGAGTTTGTCCTGTTCGCCAGGAAGACCAAAGACCGGCTGCAGGCGAGTCCACACAAAGACCACGGCTGTCTTGGCGTTTTTGGCCGCGGCAATGGCGGCTTCATGGTCGGTCTTGCGCTGCTCCGGGGGATACCAGTTGAGCCGTACCTGGACTGGAACGTTCGATGTATCCGGGCTGGTATTGATCTCAATCTGGTGCGGTCCGGCGTTCAACGCCACGACGCGACGCACATTATCCAGCCTGTCCAGTGTGGGGATGCAGTTGTCCTGGTTGGCCTGCAGAATATCGCCATGCACGCCGCCTTGACGAACCCCAGTACCGGCCAATCGCTTGCCATCGAGCGAGATAGTCGCGTTGGTGCCCATGGCCTGGAGGTAGATCCAATACCTTCCACCGTACGGTGCGTTGAGTGTACCCTTCCAGGTTACGGTCGAATTGGGGGCCAGCGCATTAGTGCCAGTGAAATTGATTTCGGCATCCGTTTGAGGTGTTCCGACTCCGGTGCGTTCCAGGCCGGGTTTGCCGTCGTGGCTGAATGCGCTGGCTGGCACAGGGGTGCCGGTCATATCGTCGTCTACGGCAAAACGGATGTTGGCGTTTCCAGATATCTTTTTGAGCGCATCGAGCGGGCCAACCTGCCGTTCAGGGAGGCCGACAGACCGCTCACCATTGATGCCGATCGAATCTACCTGGAGGGCAGTGGGCCCGATGAGGACAACTGAATCAAGGTCGGCGGCCTTAAGTGGCAATGCGCCGCCTTCGTTCTTCAGCAGCACAGCAGCATCTTCGCCGGTCTTCTTTATGATCGCTGCGTTGGCTTCAACCACCTGCTCTGTGACATCGTGCTTCGACTGACCGTCAAGGTATCCAAATTTCACCATCTCATAGAGCACGCGTCCGGCAGCGCGGGTGATGGCGGCCTCGTCCACGGAGCCGTCCTTCAGGGCCTCGGCCATCTTCCTCTGATCGAGCTTTGTTCCAAAATCCCCAAGATTGAACCGTGCAGGAGCGGGTTCTTCGGGAATGTGTCCGCCCATCATCTCCGCGATTTCGTCGCTTATTCCGTGGCCCTGCGGCGGAGGCGGAGGCGCCGGCTCCAGATCGAAGAATGAAGGTATTGAAAATCCGCCCGCCTTGGCTGGCCCCGGCATCTCCATATCCAAGCCGGCATTGATGAACTTGATGGCGTGAACTGCGCCCCAGTCCGAAGTTACAAATCCCTTGAAACCAATCTCGTCGCGAAGGATCCTGGTCAACGTCGAGTCGTTGCCGCAGGCGAACGTTCCATTGACGCGATTGTAGGAACACATGATGGAGGAAACGCCGGCTTTTATCGCGGCATCAAATGGAGCTACGTAGACCTCATGGAGGGTTTGGTCATCGACGGAAATATTGCTCGCATCAGAGTCGTAAGCCACATAATGCTTGACCTGCGCCATTACATGCTGCGACTGGATACCCTTGATTTCAGCAGCGGCAATCAAGCCGGTCAGGAACGGGTCTTCGCCGAATGTGTTGTACCCGCGGCCAAACTCGAGGTCGCGATCAATATTCACAAAGGGCTGCAGCGAGACGTCAATGCCCAGTGCACGAGCTTCGCGACCGATGACCACACCATTGGCTTCGCCGTCTTTGACGCTGAAGGTGGCGGCCACGCCCATGGTGGCAGTTTCACCCGCTGACGGATGGCGCGTGAGCACTCCCGGCGGCCCATCTGCAAAACGAAGCCCCGGAATGCCGAGGCGGGGAATACCGGCGAGGTAACCGGCCTGGCCCTGGTATGCGGCGGGATCCTCTTGCGTGCCATGAATCAGTGTCATCTTTTCTTCGAGCGTCATCTGGCTCAGCAGTTTGTCTACGCGGGCGTCGCCGGTAACAACCGGCGCGCTCTGCGCGAGCGCCATGCCTGCGCCGAGCACCAAAATTGTTGCAACCGACGCGGCCCACGGGATCATGGGCAAGGATTTTGCTGTCTGCATTGATTTCACCTCTTTGGCACCCACTTTGGTGAGGGCTGAGCCGCTCTCTTGAACAGAGCATTACAACAGATCGCACTCCGCGCAGTCACTGTAGAAGAGACGCAAAGTCCTCTTGTGGAAACTCAAGCAGTGTAGATCATTTGGTGTTTGAGGGGATTTTGATGGTGATTCCGCTCCCTGCTGTTCTCTAGCCTTACGCCCCGAACCAGCCCATGCGGCGGGCGTCTTCGAGTCGCCCCTCCAGGTAATCCCAAAGTGCCGGGCAGCCCGCCTGAATCTCTGGAGCGATGCGTCGGACCACGCGGTCGTAGCTGACGCTGTTTTCGCGCCAGCTCTGCCCCTCGTTGCTGAGGTTCAGGAGCACAGGCATTGCGCGGTCGATCGAATGTGCAAAGCGCGACTCAGCGGTATCACCGTCTTCGAACTCCAACCAGAGTGCCAGAAAAGCCGCTCCCTGCTCCTCCGGTAGCAGCCCGAATATGCGCTTAACCCCTGCCAATTCGGCGGCCTTGCGCTCTTCCCAGCCGCCTTCAACAAACACCATCGTGTCGCCGGCGTCGATTTCGCCGATGTCGTGCACCAGCAGCAAACTAATTACCCGGTTGATATCGACTGGCGACTTCGCGTAACGCGCCAGCGACGCGGCCATCAGCGCGAGCTGCCAACTATGCTCCGCTGAATTCTCATAGCGATCAAGCCCCACCGGCTTGACCTTGCGGGTTACGCCCTTGAGCTTATCCAGTTCCAGAATGAAGTCGACGATCTGCTGCATTTCCCTGCCTCGATGCTTTGCCAAGCTAGTGTGGTGAGTCTGAAGTTCGCCGAAGAACAGAAGCAGATTCTTCGCTCACCACCCCCGAACTGAAAAGCGTTCGGGGCCCCGTTCACTCAGAATGACAGACAATGTTTTGTTGGGAGTTTTGGACTCAGGACACTAGCGGTTAGCTCGCTAATTCGCTGACCCGCTGAATTGGTGACTCGCCGACGCGCGGGGCTGCAACTCCCTGCTCTTGGTCCTTGTATTGCAACTGGTAGAGCTTCCAGTAAAGACCGCGCTGGGCCAGCAATTCCTGGTGCGAGCCCTTTTCGCGCAACTGCCCTTTGTGCATAACCAGGATCGTTTCTGCCCGCTGCACCGTCGAGAGCCGGTGAGCGATCAGCACGCTAGTCCGCCCCTCCACCATTCTTTCCAGTGCTCCGCGAATGCGCAGTTCGGTGTCGGTATCCACGCTCGAAGTAGCCTCGTCCAGAATCAGAATCCGGGGGTTGTAGGCCAGAGCCCGCGCAAAGTTAATCAGCTGCTTCTGCCCTGTTGACAGCGAGTTTCCCCGCTCCCGCACGGGCTCGTTGAAACCCTCCGGCAGGCTCTCAATAAAATCCAGCACGTTGACATCGCGCGCGGCTTGCCGCAGTTGCTCGTCGGTAATCTCTTCGTTGCCCAGACGGATGTTTTCTTTGAGCGTGCCGGTAAACAGAAATGGGTCCTGCAACACTACCGCGAAATGCTGGCGAAGCGCCTTCAGTTCCAGTGCCCGCAGGTCAGTGCCATCGAGCAGAATCTGCCCGGCGGTCACGTCGTAGAAGCGCATCATCAGGCTGGTGAGCGTGGTCTTGCCGGCGCCGGTGTGGCCCACAATCGCCACTGTCTGCCCCGGCTCAACGGTGAAGGAGACATCTTTCAGAATCCACTCGACGCCCTCGATAGCAGCCATTTGCGCTGCGCTTAAGCCGGACGCCTCAGCCGCGGCCACTGCGGCCTGCTGCTGTTCGCTGAGCTTCTGATAAGTGAACCAGACATGGCGGAATTCAATCCTGTTGCTGCCGTCGCCCTCCACCGGATTGGCTGGGCTCACGATCTCCGGCTGGGTGTCGAGCAGCTTGAAGATGCGCTCGCAGGCCGCCATGGCCGCTTGCAGAATGTTGTACTTGTCGCTCAAATCCTGAATCGGCCGCCAGAACCGCTGCGAGTACTGGATAAACATGGCCAACACGCCGATGGTCACAACGCCGTGGCCGATCACGCTGAATCCGCCCCGCCACAGCACCAGAGCAATCGCCACGGCAGACAGCAACTCCACCGCCGGATAGTAAAGCGCATAGGCGAAAATCGTGTCTTTGAAGGCGATCATGTGCAGCCGGTTTACATACTCAAAATCTTTGTAGGCGCGCTCTTCCCGGTTGAACAGCTGCACCACGCTCATGCCCGATATATGTTCCTGGGTGAAGCTGTTGATGCGGGCGATGGCAGCGCGCACGCGGCGGTAGCTTTCGCGCACGTGGTCGCGGAACAGGCGGGTGACAACAAGAATCAGCGGAAGCACGGCAAAGGCCAGCAGGGCCAGCCACCAGTTGATGCTGAGCATGACGGCGGCCATGATCATCAGCATGAAGAAATCGTTCACAATGGCCAGAATGCCGTCAGTGAACATGTCGTTGATGGCGTCCACGTCCGAGGTCAGGCGCGTCACCAGGCGGCCAACGGCGTGGTTGTCGAAGAAACCGATGTGCATCCGCTGCATGTGGCGGAAGATGTCGCGGCGCAGGTCAAACATGACCTTCTGGCCCATCCACTGCATCAGATAGGTTTGCACGAACGCGAACATATAGGCGGCCAGCAGGGTCGCGAGATACAAGGCCGCCAGGATTGAAATGCCGCGGTAGGGATCGGCCGGCAGCAGGCGCGCAAGCGGGCTGTTGGTGGCCAGCCAGTGCGCCAGCGCACTGCTGGCGTCCTGGCTTTTCATGCTCGGGGAAAGGTAGCGATCAATGGCCATCATGACCATGATCGGTCCGGCCACATCGCAGATGGATTTGAGCGAGACTGATAGAGACGAGATGGTCGCCTGCACCCAATAGGGCCGCACATAAAGAGCCAGCCGCCGGGTAAGGCGCGAGTCGTAGACCTTGCCGACGGGGTCTTCGTCGGGCTTGCGGGCTGGTTGCTCGGGTTTGGGAGGGTTCGTTTGCTCTTGTTCCGCCATCGGCTCGTGGGGCTTACTCCCCTATTGTACGGGGCAGCCGTCAGTAGCTGTCTTGTGCTCTGCGGAAGGTGTACCCGATTGTCTTTGAATCGGCATAGGGGGAGCGTGTGACCGCTCTCCCCTGCCACACCACCCGGCATGCGGGTCCGCACCGGGCGGTTCGAGAAGTTGAGGTATTCCCTATGCCTCCTGTTTGAGAACGCGGGCGTCGGTCTTCATCACTGTCCAGATCAGACTCGGCTTCACCT
>CAIKND010000090.1 GCA_903828675.1 uncultured Acidobacteriaceae bacterium | reverse complement strand
ATAGGGAATACCTCAACTTCTCGAACCGCCCGGTGCGGACCCGCATGCCGGGTGGTGTGGCAGGGGAGAGCGGTCACTCGCTCCCCCTATGCCGATTTGGGGAATGGTATTCGCCTCAGAAATGCTTCATCCGGGTGGACGCATCTATAGATCCGGCAACTACAGCGGTTTCGATTCTGCTCTTTACAGAAACGTAGGCGCCAACTGGCATTTTTCTCAAGAAAATGCCGCCTCGCATGATCTTCAAATGGCAACACTTGAATCGAAACCGCTATAAATACTGTTCGGATGCCCCATCCATTCCCGCGTATTTTGCGGGAATGGGTGGGAAGAAGATGACCTTGTTTTCTTGCCGGATTATCAGGGCGCACCCAACCTACTACTGGCGGCTCGTCTCCTGCTTCATCCCCGGCATCAGCGCCCGCGCCACCAGCGAGACGCCCAGGCTCACGATGATTCCCCTGATCATCAACTCGTCGTCGTAACTCCACGACAGAAATGCCAGTGTGACAAACACGCCGATCGGATTCAATTCCGCCACCACAGCGCGGAGCCAGCCAGGCTTCCGCCCCGCCCGTGGCAAACTCGTCCGCAGCCTGGGAAATAGTCTCGGCACGGCACGAAGATATTCCCGGTAAGATTCGCCAAGCTGCCCCGTGAGAAATGCCTCTTCCCCCAGAATCAGCCGCATAAAAAAGGCCGTCACCAGCACCATTGAAAACAGCGCGCCCGTCACAGGCATGAGGAAAGCCATGGCCGCCATCATGCACCACGAGCCGATGTAGAGCGGATTGCGCACGTAGCGGTATGGACCATCGGCCAGCACTGCACCGGCCTTCATCTGCCCGTGGTTCACCGTTCCCGACCCCAGGTAAGCCGTGCCCCACACCCGCAACACCGCGCCCACCGCTGCGATTAGCGCACCCAGAGCAATCGTGCACGGTACTGCGACCGCGAAGCTGACAAGCCCCAGCCGGCTAATCTCCAGCGCCAACCACATCATCAGCGGAATGCGCCGGCCCAATCCCCACGCGTGAATCCATGGCGCCCAATAGCCCAGCGTAACCACGACCACCATAATCGCCATCCGCATTCGAAATTCGATCTTTGTCGCGCCCATCCATCTCTCCTTATTGATCCGGCCCATAAATATTGCGGCTCCGTGCCTAATTTCGCGCCTTTTTTTGGCGCAAGAGTGGGAAAGCTCATCGCTCATTAAGGGCCGGAGCAATCATGCCGAAGTCTACCAGCCCCATCAAGCGTGAATTCGGATTCGCCCCGCTGCGGGTTCTGCCGATCCCTGTGGTACGCTGGCGCATATCGCTGTCTGGCCGTTCACGCCCTGAGGTCTCTGCCCAAGATGCGCTTACTTGTCTTCTGTGTTGCCTTTCTCGCCGCCTCGTTGCCGTTGTACGCCCAAGGCCCCTCCGATTCCGACCTGGCCCCTTCCGTCCAGCGTCAGTTGCCATCCCTCTCTGAGACCTACATGCATCTCCATCGCAGCCCGGAGCTCTCCCGCTACGAAGAGCAGACAGCATCCTTTGTCGCCTCCGAACTACGCAAGCTCGGATACACAGTCACCGAACGCGTGGGCAAGTATGAAGACGGCGCACAAGCCTTTGGAGTAGTGGCTGTCCTTGAAAATGGCCCCGGCCCGCGCCTGCTTATCCGCACTGACATGGATGCGCTCCCTGTCGAAGAGAAGACCGGCCTCAACTACGCCAGCTCCGCGAAGACCACCAACGCGCAAGGCCAGCAGGTAGGCATAATGCATGCCTGCGGCCACGATCTGCACATGACCGTCTTCCTCGGCGCGGCGCGGGAGTTAGCCGCGCGCAAAGCCCGGTGGCACGGCACGCTGATGCTGATCGGCCAACCCGCGGAAGAAGTAGTTCAGGGCGCAGCGGCCATGCTCGCCGATCATCTGTACGAGCGTTTCGGCAAGCCTGACTTCGTGCTTGCGGAGCACGACTCGAACGACGTACCTGCCGGCTCCATCTCCATCAAAGGCGGCCCGCTTCTGGCCAGCGCCACAACCATCAACGTAACCATGCGCGGCATCGGTGGCCACGGCTCCGCGCCTCAAGCTGGCAAGGACCCCATCGTACTGGCTGCCGAATTTGTACTCGTGGCTCAGACCATCGTCAGCCGGCAAATCGATCCCCAGCAGCCCGCCGTTCTCACCGTCGGCACCATCCACGGCGGAACGAAAAACAACATCATCCCCGACGAAGTAACCCTCGGCCTCACACTCCGCACCTACTCGCCTGCCGTGCGCGATCAGATCGTCGCCGCCGTCCGCCGCACTGCCAGGGGTCTTGCGGAAACCTACGGCATCCCCGCCAACCGAATGCCAACGGTTACCCTTGGCGAAAGCACTCCCGCCACATTCTGCGACCCAGTCCTCGCCGAGCGCCTGCGCGCCTCCGCCACCGCCGCGCTCGGCAAAGATCGCGTCTCCGAGGCCCGCGCAATTATGGGCAGTGAGGACGTAGGTCTCTTCTCGCTCGACGGCCAGATCCCCACGGTGATGTATTGGCTTGGCGCTGCCGACCCTGACAAACTCGCAGACAGCCGCAAATCCGGCGTCTCGCTGCCCAGCCTTCACTCCGCGCTCTTTGCGCCTGTCTACGCCCCAGCCATCAGCGCCGGTGTAACCGCCATGACCGCCATGACGCTCGACCTGCTCAAGTAATAGCTCAATGGGCGCCCCACCCTCACCACGCTTTTCCTTTTGTGGCGAGGGTGGGATCGCCAACACCTAGAGCGTTTTCGCCGCCAGTCTGAACAAAAATCCACCGTGCCCCATCCATGAATCGTCTTGTGATTCATGGGTGGGATAGCATGAATTCAAATCTCCACCGCAAACACTAAAACTGAAAACGCTCTATCTACTTCGCCGGATCCACCAGCGCCTGATAAACAACATTGCGGCTCAGATACTCTACGTTCGGACTGCCCCCGTGCATCCGCTGAATCATCCCCACAAAAACTATGTCGTTCGTCGGATCTACCCAGAACCACGTTCCCGCCGCTCCGTCCCAGAAGAACGTGCCCTTCCCCTCAGGCAAGTTAGCCTCCGGCGGGTCGTACACAACCGCGCAGTTATAGCCATACCCAAAACCCGGCCGCAGAATCTGCAACCCAATACTGTACTGGCCCGTCAGTAGCTCCACCGGCACATGATTTGACGCCATCAGGTGCACTGTCGCCGGAGCCAGAATCCGCGCCCCGTTCAACTCGCCTTCATAGGCAAGCATCTGCGCAAATCTGTAATAGTCTTCCGCCGTCGATGTCAGGCCGCCCCCGCCTGAAGGCATGGCGGGAGGAGTCAGAAAATCCCCCATGCTGCTACCGTTGGTCGAGTCCGGAATCAGCTTTCCTTCCGCGCTATTTTCATAGAGTGCTGCAAAGCGGCTGCGCTTATCCGCCGCCACATAGAACCCCGCATCCCGCATGCCCAGCGGCTTGAACAGTTGGTCGCGCATGAACTCCGGCAACGTCTGCCCTGACAGCTTCTCCACAATGTAGCCTTCGATATCCATTGACATCGAATAGACCCAGCCCTTGCCCGGCTGATAGAGCAGAGGTATCTTCGCCAGCCGCTCAATCATCTCCTGCAGGTTCTTCGATTGCCTCACATGCAGTTCGCCGTACATGGCATCCGCCGGGGTCTTGCCGTTGCCATAGCTGAAGCCCGCCGTATGCGTCATCAACTCGCGCATCGTGGGTGCGTGGTCCGGATCCACAAGGACCATCTTGCCGTCCCCATCCACGCCCTTGAATACCTTCAGGTGCGCGAACTCCGGAATGTACTTCGCAATCGGGTCCGACGGAAGCCACTTGCCCTGCTCGTAAAGGATCATCATCGCCACGCCCGTTACTGGCTTGGTCATCGAGTAGTCGCGGAAGATCGTGTCCTTCGTCATCGGCGCGCCGCTCGCCATGTCCCGCTGTCCGTACGCGCGGTAGTCCACCACCTTGCCGTGCCGCGCAAGAATCGTAACTACGCCGGAAAGATGTTTCTGATCCACAGCCTCCTGCATCAGCGCATGCAGCCGCTCCAGCCGCGCGGTCGAGAAGCCCACCGACTCCGGCTTAACCAGCGTCATGTCGAGCGCATGGCGCGTTGTCGCCTGCAGACGCGTTTGCTGTGCGCTTGCTTGCTGCGCAGTCAACGGAAGTGTTCCAACTGCAAGCGCAACACCGGCCGCAAGGATCCGGCCCATTTTCCCACATCGCTTCAACGACATTCTGTTTTCCTCAATGCACGGCAAGGTGCACCCACAACTAATAAATCAACTTCAACGACAACTGAATCTGCCGCGACGTCCCCGCGGTCTTGCTGATCTCGCCAAACCCCGAGCCGGTCACAATGTTCGCCGGCAGCCCCATGTTCACGATGTTGAAGAGATTGAAGAACTCGCCGCGAAATTGCACGTCCACACGTTCCGCGCCGCTCTTGCGCTTTCCAAAAGGCGTGTCTTTGATCAGCGCAAAATCGAAATCATAATAAGCCGGGCCGCGAAATGTATTCCGCCCCATCGTGCCGAAGCGGCCATGGTTCGGCCCCGTCCCCCCTGTCACGTTAATGGGGATATAGAACGCTTTGGCGTTATCCGCACCCGCGCCAAAGTAATCCTGCCGCACCTTGCGCGCGGTCGAGAGCTTCGGTTTAGCAATCTGATCGGGGCGGTCCACTCCGTTCGAACCAGCCCCTGTCTGTTGAACGCCAGAGAAGATGGTGAACGGCGAGCCGGAGCTCATGCTCGAGATGCTCAGTAACTCCCAGCCGTCGGTAACTCTTTTGCTGATAGGATGCAGGAAGTTGACGCTCTCCAAATGTAGATCCTGCGCCAGGCTTAGGCCGAAGCCATGTGTTACATCAAACGAAGATGGACCGCGCTCAGGATGCGTATCGTAGGGATTCTGTGGGAACCCTTGCGCTACCGCCCCCGTTGAACCTGTGCCGCCGATAACTTGACTTGTGTCGTCGATCGACTTACTCCAGGTATAACTCGCCTGTAGACCTGGCCCGCCATGGCCCATCGTCCCCGAAAGAGAAGTTTGCAACGCGTGATAGTTCGAGTGCGCAGTTGCCACTATTTCGTTCTCGAGGCCAAAACCGCCAATAACATTGCCCGCGCTGTCGAATTTGGTCATACGCGCAAAGGTCGCGTCCGCGCCGGGATAGGCGTTTGGAAATGCCGAGCGCGGCAACTTAACACCGACCGTGCCCACATAGTTTGCGGACGCTGTAAGATTGCCGACTTTGCGCTCCACGCCCGCTGTCCATGTGTAGAGCGTACCGTTGCCGAATTTAGGATCCACGCCGTTGAGCGTCAGGTCGCTTACCACGTGCCCCGGCGTAAGAGAGGCCACGTCCTGCTCGTAACGATCTACGTCCATCGCTGTGTTGGGCGCTACCGTCTTGGTGCTTCCAGTCGGGAACATATCTGCGCCCGCCAGCGTAAACGTCCGCGGCAACTGCGAAGGCGTGATTTGAAATCCATAACGGATAGGCGCGTTGGATGCCGACAGAAGCCGCGGCATCACCGCAAAGGGCGTTGACCCAGTTAGGAAGTTATCCTGCCAGATATTCGGCGGTATCAATGTAACTCCGCCGCCCGCATGAATCTGTAACTTGTCGGCAACCTGCCACGCCGCCTGTATTCGCGGACCCCATCCATTCCAGCGGGTCTTATAACCAGGCTGCGGGTTCACCACATACCTCTGTGTGCCAGTTTCGTAATTGAAGCTCGCGGTTCGGTGGGCACGTTCAGTAATCGGGCCATACACTTCCCAGCGAACGCCTAAGTCCAGCGTAAGGCGGCTTGTTACCTTCCATGTGTCCTGCACGTAAGCATTCACATTATTGCGGCTGTCAGCCGCCGGCCCTATGTGCTCACCGCTCGAAAAGTAAGTCGGCGCAAGTGAAACCGCGTAACTAAACGGACTGCCCGACAAAAAGCTCGAGAGCGTGTCCGGCAAAGGATCGCCGATCTTGAGGTTGTGCTTTCCGCTCAACGACGAAATCGGCACGCCCGAATAAGCGATGCCTCCGCCAAAGCTGTACTCGCCATTCGGGCTGATGCCAAAGTACGTCGTGTCGCGGTTCAAGCGCACTTCCGCGCCGGCTTTGAAGGCATGGCGCGCGGTAGTGAACACTGCGTTCTCGCGAAGCTGAAAGAGATTCCCGTAGGCCTGCATCACCGTTCCGGCCGCTGAGTCGAACGCCTCGAAAAGGCCGTCATTGAACTTCGACGCAGGATCGATACGGTTCGCCGTTGGAAACCCCGGCGTTGAACGCTGAATGCTCAACGAGGACTCCAGCGTCAGCCGAGGCGAAAACGTATGCGTCAAGGTGCCCACTACGTTGCGCTCGCGGTCTATGTATTGAATTCCGAAAGACGGATCGATCGCTGTCTGGTCGGGATTCGTGATCGGGCCGGTCAGATTATCAAGAATAAATCGCGCAAAGAACTGGTTTTTTCCTGAGATTCTGTGATCGAGTCGAAGCGAGAATTGGTTTGCGTTCGTCGTCACTTTCGACGCCGTCGCATAGGTGTGTTCCCCGAACGGGCCAGCCACATAATTAGGCAGCGGAATGCGCGCCAGCACCGCCGCGATTCCGGCATCCACAGGCACCGTCAAAGTATCAACCGACTTATCCGGATAAGTCACCGTGTCTTGCCCCGCGCGCTCCAGTGCCGTCGGTACCGGCATCACTTGCGGAGTGCCAAGCACCTGCCGAAATCCCTGGTATTGCGTAAAGTAGAAAGTCCGTGCGCGACCGTCGTACACATGCGGCACAAATATCGGTCCGCCGTTTGTAAACCCAAACTCGTTGCGCCGGAAGGGCGGAATCCTTCCCGGATAGGCTGGCGTCGCGTAGTCGAAGTAGTTGCGCGCATCGAACGCGGAGTTACGTACAAACTCAAAGAATGAGCCGTGGAAACCAATCGCCCCCGAGCGCGTGACGATGTTCGTAAATCCCGCCGCCCCGCGGCCGATCTCCGCCGGCATCCAGCCCGAGCTGGACTGAATCTCCTGAACCGCATCCACGTTGAAGTTTGAGAATGTGGCCCCGCCCATCTCCGGATCGCTGATGTCCGCCCCGTCCATCGCAAAGACCGCTTCCACGCCGCGCTGACCGTTGATCGCGTACTGAGCCGTAAAATTGGTCGCGCCATTCGCGTCCGTCATGGTTCCTGCCGCCAGCAGCAGCAGCGTGCTGAAGTCGCGTTTGTTCAACGGCAGTTCGCTCACCGCCTGGCTCGATAGTTCCTCCCCGCCGGTCGCCAGCGGGCCCTGCAGGATAGCCACCGTGAGTTCCCCGCGATCAGAGAGCGTCAGAGCGACCGGGGGGGCTGCGGGCTCAAGCGCGATGTGCTGGGGATAGTCCACCTTGCGGCCATTGGCCTCGATCGTGAGCTTGTATTGACCTTGGGGCAGTGCCGCCAGCCGGAAAGCGCCGTCCGCGCCTGTGATCGCCTCGCTCGCGGCGCCTTTTGCCGCCAGGCGAATTTTCGCGGTCGCAATCGGAGCGCCACCCGCATTGCGCAGCACCCCATTCCACACAGCCTGCGCCGCTTGCTGCGCCCACACTCCTGCCGAAGGCAAAAGCAGCGCCGCAATCATCAGAGCTCGCAATACGCTCCCCGCACGTCTCGTATTCGAGACACTCAACCCGTATCGTACCCGCTGAACGATCAAGTGAATTAGGCCTTCAGTATTGAATTTGTGCTGTGAAAAGGCTGTTTCAAAGGCTCGGTAAGCGCTTTCACGGCGTCGCACTGGATTATATCGTTCTTAAAACACAAGCCGACAGCCACCTCTGAAGCGCCCTCCCTCCCTCCCTCCGTGAAACCGCGAAAAGTAGCGGTCGCACGGAGAAGAACAGGGCAATCGGCAAGCTAAGCCTCTACACTGTTTCCAGCCCATGACCAGCCCAGGTCCCAATCCCGACACGATCGCCGCAATCTCCACGCCGCCGGGCCGCGGAGGCATTGGCATCGTGCGCCTCAGCGGACCGCTGGCCGCCTCCATCGCCGTGCAACTGGTCACCCTCCGCCAACCGCTCGAGCACGCGCGCGCCCGCCTCGCCGAGGTAGTTGATTCGGCTGACATCGACGCCGGTCGTATCGACGAGGCATTAGTCACCTGGTTTGCGGCTCCAAATTCCTACACCGCGGAAGATGTGGTCGAGATTGCCGCTCACGGCTCCCCCGTGGTGCTTGAGCTTTTGCTCCGCCGCGCCATTGAACTCGGCGCCCGCCTCGCAGAGCCCGGCGAATTCACCCAGCGTGCCTTCTTGGCCGGCCGCCTCGATCTTACCCAGGCAGAGGCAGTGCGCGATCTCATCGAGGCCCACACGCTCACCCAGGCTCGCCAGGCCGCCAGCCAGATGGGAGGAGCACTCAGCCGCCGCGTCGCCCCGGTAAAGGTGTCGCTTGTTAACCTCATAGCTCTGCTCGAAGCTGGAATCGACTTCGCTGAAGATGATGTGGATGTTACCTCCGAAGCCGAGATCGCTCAGCGCCTCGGGGCAATTACCCTGCCGCTGGCCGCACATGAAGCTTCTTTCGCCCGCGGTCGCATCGTTCACGACGGTCTCACCCTCGCCATCGTGGGCCGCCCCAACGCCGGCAAGAGCTCCCTCTTTAATCGCCTCGTAGAGCGAGACCGCGCCATCGTAACCGCAACGCCCGGCACCACCCGCGACCTTGTCTCCGAGCGCATTTCGCTGGACGGCATCCCTCTCGAACTCGTAGACACGGCCGGCCTCCGCGAAGGCCGCGAAGAGGCTGAACTCCTCGGTATCGCCCGCAGCCGAGAGGCCCTGGCGGACGCATCCCTGGTGCTCGTCGTTCTCGACGCCACCCAACCCCTCAACGAAGAAGAGCACCGCCTGCTTGACGCCCTAACAAACCGCCCCGCCCTTGTAGCCGTAAACAAGAGCGACCTTTTGGAGACCGATTCACCCGCGGGACAGATTGCCGGCATCCCCGCCCTCTTCACCTCCGCGCTCACCGGCGAAGGCATCCCCGCCCTCCGCGAACGCATTCTTGCCCTCGCAACCGGCGGAGCCGCTTCGGAACCTGGCATGTTGACCAGCCTCCGCCACCATCAGGCGATCACCACAACTCTGTCGGCGTTGACAGACGCCACCCTCGCCAACTCAAACCAAATACCCCACGAGATGATCCTGCTCGACCTCTACCGCGCCCTCTGGGCACTGGACTCCCTAACCGGCCAGACCACCGCCGACGACATCCTGAATCTCATCTTTTCCACTTTCTGCATCGGAAAGTAATCGGGCGTCAGGAGTAACCCTCGACTATCCCTTTGCCCGCAACGTCCAATCTGCCCTCTCGCCCGCAACCTCCATCAGAATGCAGAAGGCCTGTCCCTCGGTCGAAACTCCGGAGCGATCAAACCCCGGCGCACCGCAAACTCCCTGAACAAATCCGAAGGCGTCCATCCTGCCACGAGCCGCGCCGCGCATCCCATGCGCGCGTTCAAGGTAACTCCTCGGCATCCAGCCCTGCGATACTCCCTCAAATACGGCATAAGCCAGCATTTGCGCCAGGTTCGTTTCAACAAAGGTTGCCGGTTGATCCACAACGTCGTGGAACAGCCCGTCCGGCCGTTGGTGAACAAGGCAACCGTCCACAATCTCCCGGCAGAACTCCGCGAGGCGCTCCCGGTCACGCTTGCGTTCCTGGGGCAGACTCTTGATCGTGCGCGCGAGCCCTGCTGCCGCCCAGCCGTTGCCGCCACCCCAAAAATTGCCGTCCTTGAATTGGTGCACTCCATCATCCCAGATGTGCGCCATAAGCTTCTTCTCTGGATTCCAGAGCCGCTGCCGATATCCTTCAATCTGTTTAACCGCCTCGTCGTAGTGCCCCATCGCCGCCAGAAACGGAGGCGCGCAGTTCAGCCCGTCCGACCACATCTCAGCCGCACGGGGAGCGTGATAGAGAATACCTTCTTCGTTGCGCGGAGACCTTCGCCGAATCCAGTCGAGCAATCCGTCCGCTGCCTCGCGGATATTTGGGTCCCCTGTCCACTCGGAAGCTTTGGCATAAGCCACCCCGCCCATCGACGGATCGGTCGGGCTGCCGGAAATTACCACACCCAGGCGCCCATCGGGAGTTCGCTGCACAATGGCCGCCTTCGTCAACAGAACTACGCGTTTGCGGTCTCCTGCCTCCAGCATGGCCTGCGCCAGAATCCCCTGCTCCCAGTCGCGCCGCTGCATCGCCATCGCCGCCGCCGTGGCCTTCTCAATCTGCAGTGCGCTTTCGGAGTGAGGCTTGCTTTTCCTATCGCCATTGGGCGTCAACTGCCCAGCCCGTGCCACCAGGCTTGCACCCGCAACAAGTGGGGCGCTCAGCACTGCAACCGCATTCATGAATGTCCGCCGGTTCATTGCTTCCCCTACTTCTCGCTCGTCAGGCTGCGAATGATCTCTACCTCGCGTTCGCGGTAGGGCTTGCCGTCGGTGTGAAAAACATCGTGAAACCACACCGTGGGTTGCTCGTTGACATACGGCCGCTGCCAGGAATCCCAGGGCAGATAGGTCTGACTCTTGCCTGCAACCAGTCCCCAGTTGATGGCCCCCACCCGGTACTTGTGCGCGATCGGCAGTATCGTGTCGAACGTGCTCCCAGCTCCGCGTGCCATGTACTCCGTGCAGATGATCGGCCTGTGAAACTGCTCCAACTGCTGAACGCGCTGCTCAAACTCTTCGGGCCACGCATAGCTGTGGAAGCTGATTACGTCCGACTGCTCAATCTGGATCCGTGCCAGCGGTGGCATCGTGGCCTCGGATGCCCATTCGCCGTGCCACAAACCGCTGGTCAAAGGCTGCGTCGGATGCGCCGTTCGTGCCCAATCAAATACCTTGGGCAGCAAAGCCAGAATGATCTCGTTCTTGTTTTTCGGCTCGTCCTTCGCGTAAGAGCTATCGTTGCCGTTGTCCGGCTCGTTCCATAAGTCCCATGCCAGTATCCGTGGATCGTTGGCGAAGGCGCCAACCACTCCCTTCACATAGCTCTCCAGCCGCGGATGTTGCGCCGGATCTGCAAGAACCGTCGCTCCTGGCGCCTGCACCCACCCCGAGTTGTGTACGCCCGGAATTGGAGGATGCTGCGGACCAAGCTTGGGGAACGGCTCCCAGCAGGAATCGAAGAGTACGAAAACGGGCCTAATGTGATGGCGGGCGGATATGGTCAGGAAAGTATCTATGCGCTGCTGGAACCCCTTGGGGTCCTGTTCCCAGAGCAGGTTATGCAGGAAGACGCGCATCGTGTTCATGCCGATGTGTTCGGCCCATCCCAGCTCACGGTCGATAGTGGTCGGATCGAAGGTATCGGCCTGCCACATCTCCAGTTCATTGATGGCGGTGGAGGGCAGGAAATTCCCGCCTACGGGCCACGGTTGCGCCGCGTACCATGCTTTAGCCTGCGCCTCTGTCCACCGCTGCTCTCCGCCTGATGTTTGTTGCGCGCCCAGGCATGAAACAAATGCAAGTAAGATCACAACCGCATGAGTCTGCCGTAAACGTTTCCAATTAGTCCAAACCATGATCTGCCTCCAAGCATGAACGAGAATTCTACTTTACCAATGCAGAACTCGTCGCGTGATTTCGCTGGGAAGATGTGCGGGTTTGCTGGTCGCTCTAGGATCGTGCGGCTGTGCCGCTATTACTTGTTCAGCAGCCGATGCTTCTCCGGGTTCCGCGCCGGCAGTTGCTTCCTGCTTCTTCTCAGCGTTCGGCTTCTCTGGTTCCGGAATAATCCGCGCGACCGGCACGCCGTTCTTGTGCAGGATATACGTCAACCCTTGATAGCGAACGCGGTTAACGCAGTCTGCAAAGTTACGCGCCGCCTCGGTAACGCTGATGGCCCGCTCTTTCATAAAATCAGATTATCAGATTTTATGTGCCGCATCAGCCGCCCCTCCTCAATCTCCAGCCAACTGCTCCAACAGCTTGTCAAAATCCTCAAGCCGGGCATATTCAATGATCACCTTGCCACGGCCGTGATGGTCCTCGATAGTGACCTTGAGACCCAGACTGCGCTGTAGTTGTTCCTGAGCCTCTCGAACATTGGGATCGACCGGAGGCTCGGGCTTGGCGCTCTTCTTCGTGGCTTTCTCGGGATGCAAGAGACCTTGAACGTAGCTTTCTGTTTGGCGAACAGAAAGCGAAAGCGCTGCGATCCGCTGCGCAGCCCTCTCAATCTCTTCTGCGTGCTCGAACGCCAGAAGTGTGCGGGCATGCCCAAAGCTCAGCTCGCCAGATTCGACCCTGGTCTGCACCGAGGTCGGCAGCCGCAATAAGCGCAGAAAGTTCGACACCGTTGCGCGGTCCTTGCCGGTGCGGACCGCCATCTGCTCCTGGGTCATGTGAAACTCGCGAGAGAGCCGCTCGAATGCCCTTGCCTGCTCCATTGGGTTTAGATCAGCGCGTTGCAGATTTTCGACGATGGTGATCTCCATCGCCTGCTCATCTGAAACCTGGCGCAGAATTGCCGGGATGGTCTCTTTACCTGCCAGTTTCGACGCCTGCCACCGCCGTTCACCTGCAATAAGTTGGAAGCGCCCGCTGGCCAATGGGCGCACCAGCACCGGCTGCACCACCCCGTTAGCCGTAATTGAGGCGGCCAGCTCGGCCAACTGCCCTTCGTTCATATGTGTGCGCGTCTGGAAAGGGTTGCGATCGATCTGATCCACTGGGATCTCGCGAGGTCTGCCGCCTTCAGCTTCAGGAGAAGGTGCAGGGGCATGCACCCGCGGAAGAAGAGAATCGAGCCCTTTGCCTAGCGCGCGGCGCTTTGTATCTGTAGAAGCAATGTTCATTGTTCAATTTCCCTTTCGACGGCAAGATGCGGTCGGATCGTACAGAATTGTTGATAGCGGAAGTGCACACAACGAAAGAGCTGCAAGTTCTAGCGAACTACTCAGGAGTACGGCCAGAAGCTGACCTTTACGTTGGGCCTCGCTGCCGCGGCTACCTTGCGCTCGGCGCTGCGTGGACTCTCAATCTGATTGCGCGCCAGAAATTCCCCTGCGAGTTCAAAGTAAGCTTCGGTGCCACGCGAACGGGCATCGTAAAGCGCCACCGGCTTGCCGTGGCTCGGTGCCTCCGCCAAACGCACGTTACGTGGAATTACGGTGCGGTAAAGACGCTCGCGGAAATATTCACGCAGCGTTTCGGTCACCTGTTGAGCCAGGTTGGTGCGATCATCGTACATCGTCAGCAGAACACCCTCGATTGTGAGGCTCGGGTTATAGGCTGCGCGCACCCGCTCAAGAGTAGAAATCAGCTCCGAGATGCCCTCCAGTGCGAAGTATTCAGCCTGCATGGGGACGAGTAGTGTCTCTGCGGCAGAAAGAACGTTGAGCGTAAGCAAGTCGAGCGCCGGAGGGCAATCCAGAATAATCAGGTCATACGCATCCCGAAGTGGCGCCAAAGCGCGGCGAAGCCGAAGTGCTCGATCCGTGGCACCCGCCAGTTCGACATTTGCTCCAGTCAGATTCTTCGATCCCGGCAGCAACCAAAGATGATCGATTTCAGTCGGCAGAATTACCTGCTCAGCTGGGCAATCTCCCATCAGCACGTCATAGATCGAACGCCGGTTGTCGTCGCGTTGAAAGCCAATTCCAGAGGAAGCATTGGCCTGCGGATCGCAGTCCACCAGCAGCGTCCGAAGACCCTCAAGAGCCAGGCACGCTGACAGGTTTATTGCGGTGGTAGTTTTGCCGACTCCGCCCTTTTGGTTGACGACACCGAGTATCTTGCCCATGGCCTTTAAGAGTAAAAGGAACAGCGATTTGAGGGTAGGCGATTGACTTGTGGAGAACCGAGCAAAGCTGTGGAAAGCATCCGCGCCCTTTGGCTGTTGCCACACATCAAACGCTAGAGAGGTAAAGGGTTCCAGGCAATTCAACCCACTCCTCAAACTGCCCCGCCAAAGCAGGCTAACAGTGGAAAACTTCCTGAACTCTAAGCGGGATTTGCCCCTTTAATGAGAGGCTAACCCGATTCGAACCTCGACCCATTTCGGAACACTCCGTAGGCCTACGTTCGCCTTCAATGTTCCACGTGGAACATTCTCACCTTTAGGGGAACCCCATAATTGTTCCACGTGGAACATCACGACACCTCCCACAAACGCACGCACACTCTTGGTGTCTAACTAGCCACCCGCTAATCCTGCGCATCCCCCCACAACAAAGCCTGAGGAAGCAACTCTGCCCCCTCTGCCTGCAAGAAATCGAGATCCCAAGCCTCCAGGAAAAGTAGAATTGTGAGGATGAAAACTGTAAATCAAATCTGCTCGCCCAAGATCCATGATCCTAACTTCATCCTTGACCGCCGCTTCGCTGTCCGCGGTGCAATCGCCCTCGCCGCCTCCGCCTTCCTGCCAGGATGTACGGGCCCCATCTCTTCTCATTCCCCCGCCAACCCCTCCGGCTCCAACCCGCAACCCACTCCCGCTGGACCAATCACCAGCGCATCCTTGACTGTCACCAGCACCTCCGCTGGCTCAATAGGCCCAGCCTTTGCCGGCCTCTCCTATGAAAAGAGCATGCTCTACAAACCTGTCTTCATTGGCTCGAACAGCAACCTGATCGCCCTGTTCAAACGCCTCGGCCCCAGCCTCCTCCGCATCGGAGGAAATACAGTTGACCAAACCGTCTGGAACCCAACTGGACCTGGCCAAACCTCACCCCAAGTCGCGCCTCCCGATGTCGACGCGCTGGCCGCCTTCCTCAAGGCGACAGGCTGGCAGTGCCTCTACGGGATTAACCTCGGAGGCTCCGCCAATGGCACAACTTCTCCCGCCCTCGCCGCAGCCGAAGTAGCCTCTGTCGCACAGACACTCGGCTCCTCCTTGCTTGGAATCGAAATCGGCAACGAAGTTGACCTCTTCGGCAGTACTTGCTGCGGAGGCTATTACGCCGGAAACTGGTCTCTCTCAAAGTTTCTTACCCTGTGGGAGCAGTACCGGACAGCCATCCTCGCCACCACCCCTAACGCCTCCATCACCGGTCCGGCGTCAGCTGGCAGCGTGTCTACGTGGACAATCCCATTTGGGCAAAGCACCACTAAAAGCGAGATAACACTCCTTACACAGCATTATTACCGCGGTAACGGCCAGGCCCCCACCTCAACCGCCGCCAACCTGGTCACCCCAGACGCAACCCTTATAAGCCTGCTTTCAACCCTCAAAGCGGGGGGCCAGGCACTCGGGCTCCCATACCGGATCGCCGAGTGCAATTCCTACTACAACGGTGGGGCCAGTGGTGTCAGTAACTCCTACGCATCATCTCTTTGGGTCCTCGACTACATGTTCAACTGCGCCCAGGCAACTGCATCAGGAGTCAACTTCCATGGTGGCGGAAACGGTACAGGTTACACGCCCATCGCAGACTCCAACGGCGTAGTCGTCGCTGCCAGGCCCGAGTACTATGGAATTCTGCTCTTCACTCTCGCTGGACAGGGTTCCCTCTACGCCACTCAATTAACCGCCGGAAATCTCAACACCACAGCCTACGCAGTCAAAACTTCCTCCGGAAACATCAACATTGTTGTTATCAACAAAGACAGCACCCAAAGCCTGCAACTCACCACACTCCTTCCCCAGACCGCAGCCTCCGCAACACTCCTGCAGATGACCCAACTCTCCCAGGGCGCTACGGGACCCAATCTCTCCGCAACCGGTGCTGTCACTATTCAGGGCGCCACCGTCAACAACGACGGCACATTCTCGCCTGCTGCTGCCTTCACCCTCAGCACCAGCGGTTCCCAGTTCCAGTGCTATGTACCCGCCCTAAGCGCAGTGTTAATCCAAGTGGCCTGACCCCAGGCTTCCTGAAAGGAAACAGCGAGATGGACATCCCGAACGCATTCATCGGTATGACAACTCAACCAACAGACGAGGACGTCTCTAAGGCACTCGGCCCAAGTGCGCCAGCTTGGAACGAGTTCCTTGATTGGATTGCAGAGCACCACAGCGTGACCATCCGCGAATGGAACTCCTACTCACCCAAACACGGCTGGTCCCTTCGCCTCAAAATCAAAAAGCGGAATATCGTCTACCTCAGCCCTTGCGACGGCTGCTTTCGCGTTGCCTTCATTTTGGGAGATAAAGCGGTCGCTGCTGCCCGGCAAAACAAACTCTCAAAGCCTCTAATCAAACTCTTCGACGAGGCTACGCACTATCCTGAAGGAACAGGCCTGCGCCTGCTCGTCAAGGGAACCAAGGACCTCGCTCAAATTCAGACGCTCGCAGCAATCAAACTCGCAAACTGAACTCTCGCCTTCCCCGGACCAATACGCGTCGCTCACTGTTCGGCAACGGTGTAGCCTCCGACCAGGAAAACTCAGCGCCGGCCGCCGCTTGCAACTTGGCAAGCTCCATGCCAGTAGTCATCAGCGCTAGCCACCCTCCCGGATTAACCAGTTCGGACGCGCTCGCCACGGCATCGTCCATCCGGTCAACCGCCCGCAACGTCACGCAGTCGAACCTCTCGCTCAACACCTCAGCGCGAAAAGGATGAACCCGCGTTGATATCCCGAGCAATCGAACAGCCTCCTGAAGAAATGCGGCCTTCTTCCCCTGTGACTCAGCAAGGGTGACGGCAATCTCAGGGCGGCACAGCGCTATCGGGATTCCCGGCAATCCACCACCCGAACCGAAATCCAAAAGCGTAGCGATTTCCCCCGGCAAGCTCTGCGCGCAGGCAATCGACTCCACAAAATGCCGCGAGAGAATTCCCTCCACATCCCGAATTGATGTGAGATTCATCTTAGCATTCCAGCGAACAAACAGCGAAATATACCTTCCGAATTGCGTACCTGCTATAGCCCCTAGCGGTGCCACCCCCGCCTCTGCTAACAGGGCATCAAGTTCCAAACTTCTCCCAACCTCACCCTCGCTCATTGCAAACCAATCGGGCGATCAACCTGAGGTGCTAGCCAAACCGCCGCAGCCTCCACAAACGCCGCGAAGATTGCACGTGAAAATGCGCTCTGCGTGTAGGTGCGCTCCGGATGCCACTGCACGGCAACAACAAAGTGGTCCTTCGCATCCAATTCGACCGCTTCCACAACCTCGTCCCCCGCGCAAACCGCGCTCACAAGCAAATTGTCGCCCGCCACGCGAATTGCCTGGTGGTGGCTCGAATTAACCTGCACGTTCGCCCCTACACCTGGCGCCAGCAGCCGACCCAGCCTCGATCCCTGCGCAATCCTAACCGGATGCGCCTCCACCACATCTCGGCCCGGCTGATGATTCACCGCTGTCTTAAGATCCTGCACCAGCGAACCGTTGCGCCAAACGTTGAGTGTCTGCGCCCCTTGGCAGATAGCCAAAACCGGCTTATGCATGTTGAAGGCGTCCTGAAGCAAAAGCTCGTCCACTGCCGCACGAGCTGGGTCTGCCTCCCCACACTCTTGGCTGCGATCTTCCCCATATCTCTCGGGGTCAACATCGTACCGGCTCCCCGGCAGCAGAACACCCTGAACGCTAGCCAGCAGTCTGGCCACGCGCTCCGGTCGCTCATGCAAAGGGATAATGATCGGCGTTGCTCCTGCGCCTTGCAACGCAGCAATGTACCCAGGTAGCGAACGCTGATTGTATGCGTGATCGCTCGTGGTCGGCTCCGGGATGGCGATATGAACAGACATGGAAGCACTAGTGTAATGACAGACGCTTCCACACGCATAGAGCTTGTCCGTCTGTATTCCCTAAGCGTCCACCTGAATAACCTTATCTTCACCGGATTCAGTCATTTGTGATGAATACGGCTCAAGGAGACTCTGGATCGCCAACCGCAACTCTGCCGTCAACTCATTGGTCTGGCGCGGAGTCATCCCTTTTGTCTCGATCGGTTCACCGACGCTCAGAGTCAACTCGCCCGGATAAAAGTGCCGCGTATGAATAGGCAGCAGGTCATACACGCCACTCAGAGCAATCGGCACCAACGGCACCTGCGCGCGTATCGCCAGGTAAGCTGCACCAGAAAGAAACGGCCTCAACTCTCCATCGGATGTCCGCCCGCCCTCCGGAAATACAAAAATCGGCACCCCAGAGCGCAGCGCCTTCACCCCTCCACCCAGGCTTGCCATGCTCGCGTGCGGATTAGCTGTATCGATCGGAATCTGCCCTGACCGGTCAAGGTACCAACCAATAAACGCGATCGGCCACAACTGCTTCCGAGCCAGTATCCGGAACTGAAAAGGCAGCGCGGCAAAGATCACTGGCGTGTCCATGTAGGACGTGTGGTTAGCCGCGTACACGGCCACAGGATACTTCCTCAGGTTCTCCGCTCCGCGCACCTTGAGCGAGCAGCCGGCGAAGAACACAAGTGCCCGCGCCCAGACATGGGCAATTCTATGTTGCGCTCGGCCCTGCTTGTCCACAAACGACACCAGCAGCGAAATCGAACCGCACACGATTGTGGTCATTGCCATCAATGGAACGTGCAAGGCGTTCGTACGCCACCGATAGAACCAGGGCATCGGATTGGGCCGTCGGCTCATGGTTGATCAACCTTTCCCGCCAACAGCAGGCTTCGTGCTTCCCCAACTAGATATACTGACCCGGAGACAACGATAGATCCGCCCCGCGTGCCTTCCTTGGCCAACTGCAGCGCGTCGCTCACTGAATCTGTAGAGATCGCTGTTATCCCTATCGCCTTCCCTGCAGCCACCATGTCGTCCTGTGCGGCGGCGCGAGCAGAATGGATAGGCGCAAGTATCACCCGCTGGAAAAGCGGGAAAAGAATCTGCGCCATCTCCTGTACGGGCTTATCTCGCAGGCAACTAAAAATCAAGCTTCGCGGTCTGTCTCCTGCCAGTGCGCTTAATAGCCCAGCGCGCAACGCCCAGGCCCCTGCTGCATTATGCGCCACATCTAAAATCCACTCCACTCCATCACGCTGGATGCGCTCCAACCTCCCCGGCCACTGCGTCCCGCGTATGCCCTCTGCAATCGCTGCCGGCGCGATTGGAAGACCGTGAACACTCCTCAGTTCAACCGCCGCGGCGATAGCCAATGCCAAATTGCGATGCTGGTGCGCACCTGATAGCGGCGACTTCACTTCAATTGTCGCTCCGGGAATCTCCACCGAATACGGACCAACCACGTCCTCGCGCGGCATATATGCCGTCGCATTCACCCTTCGCACCCTCAGCTCTTCTGCTACCTCACTCAGAACCTCGTTGGCTTCCTCCACCTGCGGCAACGTAATCATCGTTCCACCTGCCCGCAGAATTCCCGCCTTTTCCCGAGTGATCGCCGCGATAGTCTCACCCAGCCACTCCGTATGGTCGAGTGAAATATCGGTAATCACCGACAACAGCGGATTCACAACATTCGTTGCATCCAGCCGCCCTCCCATACCAACTTCCAGAACAGCAATATCCACCTTAGCCTCTGCAAAATACAAAAGCGCCTGTGCCGTCAGAACCTCAAAAAAACTAGGGAGCTGCGGCAATCCGCCACTCTGCGTCAGCCGCTGTGCAGCGTTATGGACGCGGAAGAAGTATGCCCCGAAAGCCTCGTCAGCAATCTCCATCCGATCCAGCCGAATCCGCTCATTGGCCCTCGCCAGATGAGGCGAAGTGTAGAGCCCGGTGCGCAACCCAGAAGCACACAGAATCGAGGCCAGCGTTGCTGCCGTCGACCCTTTGCCATTTGTTCCCGCAATCAGAATAGAAGGAAAACGAAGCTGCGGATCCCCAAGCTCGCACAGAAGGATGCGAATCTCCTCAATCGAGAATTTCCGACGCGGCTGGCCTGACCGTGCGTAGAGCTCCGGCGTCATCGCATTCAGTTGATCGATAGCCGCTATATAAGACATGGAGCCTTCAGTATAAAAGCCGCGCCCAAATCGCACCGGCTTGTTTAGTCTCGCAACAGCAACTGCAATGCCTTCCGTGCCTCCTCCAGACACTCGCGCGCTTCATCTTCTGAAAGCAACCCCTGGTGCACAGCCTTCTTTCCCGCATCATTCACCCGGTCGGCCAAACTTGGAAAATCTCCATCAATCCCCGTCAGCAATAGATTGTTATTCACCTCGTGCAGCAGATTCCCCAGCGTCGCTGCATTCCGGTATCGTGTTCGAACTAGCCGCGTCAGTTGATCTGGCAACTTCTGCTTGATAGCCTCTTCCAGTACCGAACGGCACATCACTGCGCACGCCGTGAAGAGGCCAAAGAAATAACAGCGGGTTGCTTCATCCAGATAGCGGTCGGCCTCCTCGGAGCTCGCCGCCGCTACCACGCACTCTCTCAGGTGCGTCGCTCGCAGCACCGCAGGCTCCACCAGTTCCAGCAATTCAAGAGCAAATGCCGCCCGCAGCAGATCGTTCTGTTGCCCATCCAGAGCGCGCTGAATCTCCTGCCATGCGGGTGTTGCTGTTCCTGTGCCTGCCTGCTGCAGCCGCGTAAGAGAGGTGAGCCGCTGCCTTGCATGCTGGATGAATCCTTGCCTCATCTCCTGGCCCAGCAGCCGCCAACCAGCCACAAACGCCGCTGGATCCTGCCCGTACCGCTCCCAAAGCTCGTCATACACAATCCCCGGCAGCACCTCCCGCATTTGCACAAACCGCCCTGATGCTGCCAATACTGAGATCGCATCGCAAAACTCTCGCCCCGGCGCCCCTTCCGCGGACATCTCCATCAGTTGGCTCTCTAGGCGTCCGATATCAATCGTCATCAACGCAGCTCCCATGCAAGGTCAAGTCCCTTATCAGCTCTAGTCTAGGACCCAAACAAATACAATCTGCTCTCCCCGAACACTTCTTTCTCCGCCTTGTTCACGATCGGGAACATATCAGTCCCAACACCATCCGGAGGAAAATCCATCTCGTATAAATCATGGCAAATACACCTCTCCTGTGGAGTTCGTGCTACTTCTAACTCCTTTCTCTCCTCGCCCTTGAACACGCTTTTCACACAAGAACTCAACTTTCCACAGGCCTTTTCACATCCCCTGTGGGAGTCGTGGGAAACAAGTGCCTGCTCCCCCTTCTCCGGATCTACTTTTCCTAAACTCCTCAATTCCACAGCCACGATTTAGAAAACCCGTCACCCCCCCAACCTCTTCTCCGACAATCACATCGGAAGGTTTCCCACTTTTCCACGCCCAACTACGGGTACTACTAGCTTTTCTTTTAATCTCTTATCCTTTATCCACTACCCGTCGCGCAATGCGACCATATGCTTCAAACCTCAATCCGCCTCCTCATCTAGACAAAAATGCGTATCCCAGGCCCGCTAACCTCCAGATACCCGGGAATCCAGAGAAGCACCCCTGTTTTCCACGCGCCTTTTATCTCCAGGATGAATACAATCAAGAAGAAGAAAAGACAGCCACTTCCGCCGTGCCACAATGTGTTGTAGAGTGTGGCCAGTGCTGGAACTTGGCTTCTGGGGTCAACGTAGCCTTATGCCAATTGCAGAAACTGAAGTCGAAAAGCCGGCCACGCAGGGGGCAGCGATGGAAATTACCGTAAGCCGCCAGGATCTGGTGAAGGAACTTACAGCAACGCAGAGCGTGGTCGAGCGCAAGACCACCATCCCAATTCTGTCCAACTTCCTTATCGAAGCAGAGGATGACCGGCTCAACATCACCGCCACTGACCTCGACCAGGCCATCCGTACCAGCACCGCTGCCAAAGTCAAAAAGCCCGGCTCCTGCACGATCCCCGCCCGCAAGCTTTACGACTACATCAAGCTCCTCCCAGATGGAGACATCTCCATCAAGCTTCTTGAAAACCATTGGGTCCAGATTCGTAGCGGCCGCTCCAACACCAAGATCGTGGGGATGGCGCGCGCCAACTATCCCCAGGTCCCCGAGTTTCCTGCCATCGCCGCCACCAGCATCTCCCTCGTAGCCCTCAAGACCCTCATCGCGCGCACCATCTTCGCCATCTCCAACGAGGAATCCCGCTACACCCTCAACGGTGCCCTCCTGGTCATCAAGGCGGAGTCGCTCGCTATGGTCGCCACCGACGGTCACCGCCTTTCCTTTGTTGAAAAGCCCAACGAGACCCTTGAAGGTATCAGCGGCGAGAAGCGTGTCCTCATCCCCCGCAAGGCCCTCCAGGAATTGCAGCAGTTGCTCTCGTCCACCGACGCTGACAAAGTGGACTTCGCCGATGACGAACACACTCTGTTCTTCCGCGTCGGCCACCGCACACTCAGCACCCGCAAGCTCACCGGGCAGTTCCCGAACTTCGAGGCCGTCATGCCCCGCGACAACACCAAGTTCGCGGTCGTCCGCTCCAGCGAACTTTCCGCCGCCATCCAGCGCGTCGCTCAATTTGCGGATGAACGCTCGGGCGCCATCAAGATGCGCCTCGAGGGCAACGAACTCAAAATTACCGCCAACTCTACCGAATCAGGCGAGAGCGAAGACACCATCGACACACCCTATGTCGGCGACCCCATTATCGTAGGATTCAACTCGATCTACATCCTCGACTTCCTCAAAGCCCTCAACAACGAGGGCGAAGTGCGGCTCGAGTTCAAAGACTCCCAGTCTGCCGGCCAAATGCGCCCCGAAGACCCCGATGCCGAGTACAAGTACCGCTACGTCCTCATGCCCATGCGCATCTGATACCCGCTCCCCGACTTCTGTCCCTTCATAAGCCGGGGAGTTTCTACCCAACGGTCATTGAATGAACCACCCAGCCTTACCCCGTCAACCACGCACCATGTACCTAAAGCCTCTACCCAAAATACATACGCAGAACTGAATCAAGAATACATATTTCCATATAAAAATACAGACATACACATTTTCTATAGGCTCGATAACCACTAACTAATTGAAAATAATCAACTTGAAATCATGGCAACCGAATTGCTAATACTTAGGCGGAATACCCCCAAAAGCTGCTGATTCCAACAAGCGCAGTCAGTTTCAGTGCTGTATCACTTAGGAAGTTGCTTCCCGTTGACGAGAAGCCCCTTGTTTCACTCTTTGTTCTCTTTGCTTTCGCTTTCTTAACACTGCTCCAATTGATTTATAGCCAGTCATGTCGCATCCATCACCAAGGCGGTAATAGTGGTTGCCCTGACCTTGGTAGGTATTTCTAAAAACGCAACGCCTCAATCAAGATGAAATTGCCAGGTAAATACCAAGCCTTGGCTTGAAACTCCGACTTTGTTACCGAGGAGATCCTAAAAAATGCGCAATCTGTTTTCCAAATTTGCCCTCTTGGTCATTCTGCTTTCACCCGGTCTTTTCCTGCAGGCGCAGGATACTTCCTCCTTGGTCGGAGTGGTAACAGATCCGTCCGGAGCCGTGATTCCAGGCACCGTTGTTACGCTCACGAATGCGACCACCGGCATTTCGCTCACAAAGACCACAGACAACCTTGGTTTCTACCGTTTTGCCAGCGTACCCCCAAACCCTGCATATAAGGTGACCTTCACCCGCACGGGCTTCTCTGTTGCGGTGATCTCGGACATCACCCTCAGCGTGGGTATTAGCCGTACGCAAAACGTTCGCCTCGCTGTTGGAGCTGAGGCGGAGACGGTATCGGTCTCGGCAAGCAACGAGGTCGTCACCATCAACACCATTGATGCCACAGTCGGCAACAATATTGATGTCAAACAGCTCGATGAACTTCCTATCTATAACCGTTCCACCGGAATCTCGACCCTCTTCTACCAGCAGGCCGGTGTCGATTCCAATCAGGCTGCTGTAACAGGCGCGCGCATCGACCAATCAGTAGTCACGGTTGACGGCCTCGACGTAAACGACATCGCTTCAGGCCAGGCTTTTGCCGTCGTTGCAACCGCTCCAGTTGACTCGGTGGCGCAGTTCACGGGAACAGTCGCTGGCTTGGGAGCCTCCATCGGCACCGGCAGCGGCGCTCAGTTCCAACTCGTCACCAAGGGCGGCACCAACAAATTTCACGGCAACGTCAACGAATACCATCGCGATACAACCACGGTTTCGAACACCTGGTTCAATAACCTCACCGGCCTCAAGCGCACTCCTCTAATCCACAATCAGTTTGGTGCCGACCTCGGCGGACCGATCCTCAGGGACAAGCTCTTCTTCTACTTCGATTGGGCCGACTCCAGAATCATTCAGTCCAGCACCGCAGAGCGCACCGTGCCCCTCAGCGACTTCCGCGCTGGAAACCTGAACTACATCAACAGCGGCTCAGGCTGCTTGGGCTCGAGCCGTAAAAATACCACCCCCGCTTGCATCACTACCCTCAACGCGGCTCAGATCAAAGCACTCGATCCCGGCGGTATCGGTATGGATGCAGCGCTGATTACCTATATTGCCGGCCGGTACCCCTCGGCGAACGACCTGTCCGGCGGAGACGGTATCAACACCGGCGGCTACCGCTTCACGCAGCCAACCCCTGATACTCGCCACACCTATGTCTCCAAAGTGGACTTCAATCTGACCCCCACGCAGAGAATATTCGTTCGCAATACCATCACCCGCCGCGATGCCACGCAGTCACTCTCTGAGTTCAACTCCGATCCGCTGACCCACCCCTTCCAGGATCGTAGCTACGCTTATGTCTTCAGCCACGTCTGGAACATCGGCAAAAATAAAGTCAACCAGTTCACCATTGGCAATAACATCTCCAAGCTCAACTTCCCTGACGTCTACAACCCCACCGGAGCCAACCAGTTCAGCTTCTCTGGCCTTGACGGTCCCTATACCTCCTACAACGGACAAAAGCGCCGCATTCCCATCCCAATTGTCCGCGATGACTTCAGTTGGCAAAAGGGCAATCACTCCCTCACCTTTGGTGGAAGCTTCAAGTTCATCAAGACCAACAGCAACCTGACCAACAACTTCAACTTTGTTTACGCCGGCCAGCAAGGCGCAGCCTTAACCAGTGGCCTGGACCCAACCGTCCGTCCGTCGGATATCCTCCAGGACCCGAACAGCATCGCCAACAACGCCTACGACAGCCTTTTCTCCACAGGCCTGGGCGTCATCGGCAATATCCAGACAAACTATAACTATGATGCCAAGGGCACCGCACTTGCCGCAGGCTCTGGAGCTCCGAAGGCTTACCGCTTCTTCGAGACCGAGGCATATTTTGGCGACACTTGGAAGGTGAGCCCGAAACTCACTCTCTCCTATGGCGTTCGCTACCAGCTCTATTCGGTGCCTTACGAAACGCATGGGTATCAGTCTGTCAACAAGCCCATCGACTTCAACACCTACATCAACGACCGTGTCGCTATTGGCAAGTCGGGCAATACCAGCAACACCGGCCTTCCTTTGTATAGCTATGTACTTGGCGGCAAGGCGAACAAGGGACCGGACATGTACGACATGTCCTATAAGGACTTCGGCCCTCGCGTCGGTTTTGCTTTCACCCCCTATGCCGACCAGAAGACCGTGCTCAACGGAAGCGTCGGCATCATCTATGACCGCACCGTCATCGATGCCATCAGCTTCCTTCAGGATCAGATCTCCTACCTGTTCAGCAACACCCAATCCAACCAGTTTGGCGGTGCCTCCGCTCCCGATTCCCTCGCCGTCGATCCGCGTATTGGCTCGGGACTCTCTTACTCGTCCAGTTTGAATCCGGCGCCCGCGGCTCTCGCCACACCTTACGTCCCATTCGTGGACGGTGATGGCATCCCGTATGGATTGCCCGAGGGCGATACGAGCTTTGTCATCGACAAAAAGCTGAAGGATCCCTACTCGATCGCCTTCAACTTCGGAATTCAGCAGGACCTTCCAGGCCACATGCTCTTTAAGATCAATTATGTGGGCCGCCTTGGCCGCCGCTTGCTGGCGGATGCCGATGCCTCCCAGGTAATTGACGTTCCTGACTATTCCGGAAAGTCCACACAGACCATGGTCCAGGCCTTTGCTGACCTGACCACCCAGACTCGTAATGGAGCAACTTACGCGACCGTCACGAACGAACCCTGGTTTGAAAATAACCTGGGACCCCACACCATCAGTGGTAGCAAAACCAAGCGCGTCGAGTACTTCGCACGCACACTCATCGGCAGGGGTGACATCTCCGATGCCATCCAGACGCTCAACTATTACTCGTACTACTACTACGGCAATTACTGGCCTACAAACATTGGCATCCCAGCACAGTTCGGAAGCAATGTCTACCTCACCAATAAAGGTTTCTCGGTCTACCATGGCCTCCTTGCGACCTTGGATAAGAACTTGTCGAATGGGTTGCGGTTTGAAGTCAACTACACCTGGTCCCACTCCATCGACAATGCCTCTCTGAGCGCAAACAACAACTCCCTGTTCTCAAACAGCGGAATGATCTGCGATGTGTTCCAACCCCGGGCCTGCCGCGGCGATTCGGACTTTGATGTCAGGCAGGAAATCTCCTCGAACTTCCAGTACGAGTTCCCCATTGGACGCGGAAGGACCTTCCTGGCTAATGCACCTCGCGCACTTGACGAGGCTATCGGCGGATGGAGCATCTCCGGCCTCCCCACCTATCGCACCGGTGTGGCGATCACGGCATACTCCGATGCATTCATGGCTTCGTTTGACAACTATGATCCGGCAATCTTCACCGGCAATAGAGCCGATCTGAAGACCAAGGTCAATGTGAATCACACCAGCAATACGGTCTATTCGTTCGCGGGCGGTCTTGCCGGTGCAACCAAGGTACTGTCCGAATTCCGCGGCCCCATCGGCCTCGAGTACGGCCAGCGCAACTACCTCCGCGGCGCTGGTGCCTTCAACTTTGATGCCGGCCTTGCAAAGACTTTCCCGATCCTCCAGGACAAGGTCGACCTCAAGTTCCGCGCCGATGCCTATAACGTATTCAATCACCCCGCCTTTGGAACGGGTGGCATGAATATCGTCAACAACGCGGGCAACTTCGGCAAAATCACCGGCACGTCCAACAGCGCGCGTGTTGCGCAGTTCTCCCTCCGCTTGGAGTTCTAGATTTCTCACTCCAACCCACGTACCAACCCAAAAGCCCCGGACCAGTTCCGGGGCTTTTGATTTAGGTACAAAAATCTCAAAACAGGCCATTCTCGTAGCGCATCGGGTACATTCCCCGCGCTAGTCGCTCCGTGCCCCTCCAATCGCGTTTTTCTGGCGAATGGGTGGGACAGCAACAAAACTAATCCCCGCACCCGGGAATGACAAAAACACAGCCAATTTTTTACATTGCTGAATTCAAATGACTTAGCAGCAATAATAACTGCATATAATTAACGCCCAAAGGCGCACAATAATTACATGGGAAATTCCAACTCAGATAGTACCCGCCCACACGCGCGCGAAGCTTAGTTATCGGCTTTTCGCGGAAATTTACATCACTTTTTCACGATTACAAAATAATGACAGTGACGAGGGAAGATTAGTCGGCAGTCGGAAGTGCTGAAAAATAGTGCTGAGAAAGATAGTGCTGAGAAAGATAGTGCTGAGTGCTGAGCGAAATCAGTGGAATGAAATGAGAGTGGTTTTAGTCCGGATTCGGAAGCTCATTCGCTAGTTCGAGAACTATGCTTATCAAACTTTCACTCATAAAAACCGGGCTGGCAGCTATTTTTTCT
>CAIKND010000089.1 GCA_903828675.1 uncultured Acidobacteriaceae bacterium | reverse complement strand
CGAACGGAACTTGTTCTTCGGATTGTGCTTCTGCAATACCTTCGTAATCGCAGCCGTCAACGTCGTCTTGCCGTGATCGATATGCCCGATCGTACCCACGTTCACGTGCGGCTTCGAACGATCAAACTTTTCCTTGCCCATAAAAGTCCCAAATCCCTTTCGTGGCTTGTACTGCCTATTTCGACCCGGGGCGCCGGCCATCCGGCTCCAGCCCCAAAACCTTGCTTACAAATTGCCCTGCGCTACTTCCCCTGGGACCGCCCGATGATTTCATCGGCGATCATCCTGGGAGCCTCTTCGTAACGCGCGAACTGCATCGAATACGAAGCCCTGCCCTGCGTGGATGAGCGAATGTCATTCACGTAGCCAAACATTTCCTTCAGGGGCACGATCGCCTTGATCACCTGCGAACCGGCAGCATGCTCCATGCCCTCGATCCGCCCCCGTCGTGAGTTGATGTCGCCGATAATCGTCCCCATATGCTCCTCGGGGACCGTGACCTCGACCGCCATTACCGGCTCCAACAACACCGGCGAGGCTTTGCGAGCTGCTTCCTTGAACGCGATCGAGCCGGCAAACTTGAAGGCCATTTCGTTCGAGTCCACCTCGTGGTAGCTGCCGTCGTATAGCGTTACCTTAATGTCCACCAGCGGATAGCCAGCGAGAATGCCCAATTCGATTGCGCCCTGCACGCCTTGATCGATTGGCTTGATATATTCCTTGGGTACCGACCCAGCCTTGATGGCGTTGATAAACTCATAGCCCGCGCCAGGCGTATTGGGCTCGATGCGCAACTTGCAATGACCGTAGTTGCCTGAGCCGCCGGTCTGGCGGATGTATTTACCTTCAGCTTCGGACGACTTGCGGATGGTCTCGCGGTACGCGACCTTCGGCTCACCGACATTGGCCTCGACCTTATGTTCGCGCCGCATGCGGTCTACCAGAATCTCCAAATGCAACTCGCCCATGCCTTCGATAATGGTCTGCCCCGACTCTTCGTCGGTATGCACCTTGAAAGTAGGATCCTCATCCGCCAGGCGAGAGAGGGCGATGCCCATCTTCTCCTGATCAGCCTTGGTCTTGGGCTCGATGGCTACGGAGATGACTGTCTCTGGGAACGTAATGGCTCCCAGGGCGATCGCGTGATTTGGCGGGCAGAGCGTATCGCCGGTCTTCAATTCCTTGAGGCCGACTACGGCGCAGATGTCTCCAGCCAGAATCTCAGTCACATCCTCGCGCTTATTGGCGTGCATCTTGACCAGGCGGCCAATACGGTCAGTCTTACCGGTGCGCGGATTCAAAATCGTATCGCCAGTTTTGAGCGAACCCGAATAAACGCGCACAAAGCACAGCTTGCCAAACGGGTCATTGATGATCTTGAAGGCCAAGGCCGCAAGCGGTTCGCTGTCATCGGCCTTGCGTATGACAGTCACACCTGGATGATACGGGTCTATGCCCTCAACCGGAGGCTTATCAAGCGGGCTAGGCAGATAATCGATGACGGCGTCGAGCAGCGTCTGCACGCCCTTATTCTTGAATGCGCTTCCGCAGATTACCGGGAAGACCTTGAGGTCTATGGTAGCCTGGCGAATGCCAGCCTTCAGTTCATCGATGCTGGGCGTCTCGCCCTCCAGAAACTTTTCGAGCAATACATCGTCCGTCTCGGCGATCACTTCGATCAATTGCAGACGAAAAGCTTCAGCCTTCTTCACGAGCTCGGCCGGGATCGACTCGATCGAGAATTCTGCGCCCATCGTCTCGTCGTGCCAAAGGATAGCCTTCATCTCGATCAGATCGATAACGCCCTTGAAGCCCGCTTCGGCGCCAATTGGAATCTGCAAAGCTACGGGCCGCGCACCCAGACGCTTCCTGATGGTCTCCAGAACGTGCTCGAAATCAGCACCGTTCTTATCCATCTTGTTTACAAAGCAGATGCGGGGCACCTTATACTTGTCGCCTTGGCGCCAGACCGTCTCAGTTTGTGGCTGCACGCCGGAGACTGAATCGAACAGAGCAACCGCGCCGTCCAGCACGCGAAGGCTACGCTCCACCTCGGCCGTGAAATCCACATGGCCGGGGGTATCAATAATATTGATGCGATAGTCGCGCCAAGTGCAGGTGGTGGCCGCCGAAGTAATCGTGATGCCGCGCTCCTGCTCCTGCTCCATGTAGTCCATGGTCGCCGTGCCTTCATGCACTTCGCCGATACGGTGCGTGATGCCTGTATAAAACAGGATGCGCTCTGTCGCTGTCGTCTTTCCGGCGTCAATGTGCGCCATGATTCCGATGTTCCGGCAACGATTCAGAGGTACGGTGCGAGCCACGGTATTTTCCCTTGCGAGCTTTTGATGCCCGCTGTTCTCATTGTTCAGCGAGTCTGATCCCTCAGACCCCATCCAGCCGGTGCATCGTTCAGCCCGACCCCACTCCCAGCAACGCCCGCCAGCTTACCAGCGGTAGTGAGCAAAGGCCTTGTTGGCCTCAGCCATGCGGTGCACGTCTTCCTTCTTCTTCATGGCCGCGCCGCGCCCGTTCGCCGCATCCAGCAGCTCGTTGCTCAGTTTGTCCATCATGCCCTTTTCGCCACGGTTGCGGCCGTAAGTGATCAGCCAGCGAATGGCCAGCGAGGTACGACGATCGGGATTGACTTCAATTGGCACCTGATAGTTGGCGCCGCCCACCCGGCGAGTCTTCACTTCGAGAAGCGGCTTGCAGTTCTCAACCGCCTTTTTGAAGAGCTTGAGGGCATCGTCGCCCCCACCCTTCTCTTCCAGAGTCTTCATCGCCTCGTAGAAGATACCCTGAGCAGTTGACTTTTTGCCGCCCCACATCATCGAGTTGACAAACTTGGTGACCAATGTCGATCCGTAGACCGGATCTGGCGCCACTTCCCGCTTCGCAATGTGCCCTTTTCTCGGCATAGTTCCTCAAAATCCTTCGCGCTTCCGCGCTGCTTCTGCTGCCCTAGTCCGGGTCCCCAATTCCGTCCCGGAACCGTAATAACAGATCGCTGACAACTGCCTTACTTCTTACCCTTAGCCGGCGCCGCGCCACCCTTGGCGCGCTTGGCTCCGTACTTCGAGCGGCTCTGCATCCGATTGGCCACGCCCACCGAATCCAGCGTCCCACGCACGACGTGATACCTCACGCCGGGAAGGTCCTTCACGCGGCCTCCGCGGATGAGCACGATCGAGTGCTCCTGCAGATTGTGGCCGATGCCGGGGATATAGGTGGTCACCTCAATCCCGTTGGTCAGCCGCACGCGTGCAACCTTGCGCAGTGCCGAGTTCGGCTTTTTCGGTGTCTGTGTATACACGCGAGTGCAAACGCCGCGCCGCTGCGGAGAAGCCTGCAACGCCGGTGACGCCGTCTTGTACCGTGGGGCCGTGCGCCCCTTGCGAACCAACTGATTAAATGTAGGCAAACTGAAACTCCTTACCCCGTCAAAAACCCTGTAACCCTCAACCCAAACAGCCGCGCGCAGACCTATCGGGCCTCCCCTGCGGTGAAGCGCAAGCCTTAACCGGCGAGCGCGCGCACGGAAGCCCTATCGTTACTGCTTCGCGTCTGCCTTCGTTCCAATCTCAGACGAGAACCGGGACGGTGGCCGGTCGTTTTCCTGCACATAGCAGGTAAAGCCGACTCCGTTTCGCGGTTCCGGCCCGCATAGCCCTCCAAGGTGGAGAACGCGTGGGCGCCGATGCGATGTATCCCTGCCCTCCGCAAGAAGAGAGCAATTGAAGGGACTTATCTGGCTGGTAGACTTCACCTGGCCTTTGGAGCCAACCCGCTCAATTGTACCGGGGCGGGTTGCCCTTACACATCCGTGGTAAGACACACTGACGGATGTGTTCTTGCGGAACCTTCTTACAATAGCAAGAAACTTGGGCGGGGTCAATCAATTCTGACCCCGCCCTCAAGGTTTTCTTGAATTATTCGATCGATTGCAGTTTCCAGGCCGCGCCATCGAGGACAAAGTCGGCCTGATGCGTGGAGCTCAGCTTGTTGCCGGGATTGTGGGCAATCGCCGCCAACGGGTCGGGAACGCCTGTCAGATCAACGCCTTCTGTATACGTGACCGTCTTGCCACCTCCGACTGCGTCCTGGATGGCCTTGATGTCGCGCGCTTTTAGGTGATTTGCGGCCAACGTCACCATGACAATCGAATAGTTCTTATCGGTGGGGCTGTCCGGCCGCCATTTGATCACATCGCCACCGCCGGCCTGCTTGACAACCTTCTTGCCTTCAGGTGTCAGGGTAAAGTCGGCCCAGTACTTGTTTGGATAAATCGTGGTCCGGTTCCAATACTTGGCCGTTGCGCCCTGCACCATGCCATCGTTGTTGACGGAGATGTTAACGCCGACCGCAGGCGTCGCATCATATTTGGCCTGAATTAGGGCCTGCGCGTTGGCTGTCGTCAGCTCCGGGGCCGATTTGCAGGCGGTCATCACCAATCCGGTTCCCAAAAGAGCCAATGCTCCGAAAACTTTCAAACTCATCGTATTTTTCACTTTCCCTCCATAGACGTCTTGGAACGGTTCGAATTGCTTCGACTCGCCATTTTTATCCTACTTTCCTCTGCTGTCAATGGCATTGGAAGTGACCGCGCGCACATGTGATGAGTTGCGGTGCAGAAAAACTGCAAAACAGCCCGAAGTTAGAGAAAAGTCGTCCTAAGTTTCTTGTTAAAACACCTCGAGAGGCGCCTACCTGGCAATCCGGCCAAGCAGGAATTCCAAAAATCCCTTCTCGTCCGATTGGAGGCAAACCTGGACATTTGGCGGCCCGTCAACCGGGCGCGTGAAGCCCTTGGCGTCAACTTCCAGACGCATAGACTTGGCCGGGCAAAGCTCAGGGCGGATGGCGTAGGTGACAGCTACCGGATCGTAGAGGGTGGGTGAGCGCCATTCCTTGTCTCCGGTCCACTGGTGATAGAGAAGCGTCAACTGGTCGGTAAGTGGCGATCCGTGGGCCAGCAGGGCGCTCAGATCCGGCTGTTCCAGATGCACCTGGGTCGAATCCAGCGGCATAGCAAACACCGGCACTCCGGCGCCGAACAGTGCTTTGGCCGCCGCGGGGTCGCAAACGATATTCCATTCCGGCGACGGCGGCTGGTGCTGGTCTCCATAGCCACGGTAGACACTGCCACCCATGATGACGACCCGCTTCAACTTCTTGAACGTGGCGGCATCGCGCTCCACGGCCGCCTTGATGTTCGTCAGTGGGCCGATGGCAATTAGAGTGATCTGGCCTGGATGGGCCTTGATCTGCCCCAACAGAAAGTCCACTCCAGATCCGTGCCTGCGTTCGGGCTCCTGCCGCGCGTAGGCGGCTTGGCTGAAGTGGTTTGTCTGAGGCCCTGGAACTCCGGCCATGACGGGAATTTCCTTGCGCCCCACCGCCGCGAGGTAGCGATCCACGAGGCGCGCTCTCAGTTCGGTATCAGCAAAGGCGGTCTCGATCCCAAGCAGATGCAGTTCGGGGCTGCGCAGGATCAGAGCAAGGGCAAAGGCATCGTCTATATCGTCGCCAATGTCGGTATCGAGAATCACCAGTTGCGGCTCTGCGGGGAGCGTTTGTGCTGCGACGGCCTGTACCTTGACACCCGCCGATCCGGCGACAGTCAGTAAAATCGCCGAAAGAGCAGCAAAGAATCGCACGTTTTTCATGCCGCCCATTGTAGCTGCACCGACCATAATGCGCTTCCTTCAAAAATCCGGCTGTGCAAATCGGCTCAAGTCTATTAGCATCGATCCACGATCTGCCGATTTCCCCGAGGAATCCTCCCGCATGCGCTTAGGTCGGTCCGTTCAAAGGTTGGCCCTGCTGGCCGTGGTGCTGAACGCCATCTGGCTTCCAGCCCAATCCTTCGACCTGGGCCGTGGCCGGAACGCGGCCGCCTCCCTGGACGGACTCTGGCGATTCCATCCAGGCGACTCGCCGGTTGTCTCGGGAACTCCACTCTGGTCCGGTGCTGACTTCGATGACTCCACGTGGCCTCTGTTGAAGGGCGGCAAGCCCTGGTCTTTCCAGGGCTATGAGGGCTTGAGCGGCTTCGGCTGGTACCGCTTCAAAGTGACGGTGCCCGCCGGCGATAAACCTACCTCGCTGTTGCTTGCACCGATCATCACATCTTACCGGCTCTATATAGACGGAAAACCAGCGGGCGGCTCGGGAGAGATGCCACCCAATATGATCCCCTCTGCGCAGATGATCTACCACCTCCACCCGCTTACCTTGGGAGGCAGCGGTACTGCGCGCACCGTTCAGGTCGCCATTCGTGTGTGGCATGCACCCATTTGGGCAGGCTATGTGGGCGGAGGTTCCTATCGGCCGGGCAATCTCGCCGGCGACCCTGGCTTGTTGCGGGTGGAGCAGCAACATCTGCAGCTGGCGCGCAATGTGCGCTACGTTGATGGGTACTCCTATAGCATCACCGCCGCGCTGATAGGCTTCGCCATCCTCTGCCTGTTCCTGATCCGGCCGGCGGAGCGCGAGTATCTATGGTTTGCCGTGATGCTTCTGGCCCAGTCTGCCGACAACGCGTTGTTTGTCTGCGAGCAGATATTTTCGTGGCCGCCGGTGCCAGTCAATGACCTGCTGGACGGCGTTCTCGTGGCGGTCAACATCAGCGCGGCTCTTTGCTTCTTTTCACGGGTTCTGGGCATCCGTCTCGGCACCGCTGCCCGCATTTTTCTTGGGCTGGCGGCGTTTAGCCCAGTAGCGGCCGTGCTTTACTGGCCCGGCTGGTTCTCGGCTCCCGCCTCGGCCTCGATACAGCTTGTGTGCCTGTTGCCCGCGGTCGTATGGATTCTTTGCGTGCTTGTGCAGAGGGCCTGGCGCGGAAACCTCGACGCGCGCCTGCTGCTGCTGCCCACGGTTCTCGATCTCGGCTACTACCTGGCGGACAACCTCGCCATCGTACTGGCGCAGGCAGGCTGGACGAGGATGCCGGGCGTGCTTGAGGTACCGCTTCCGTTGCCGCCGTTTACTTTCCAGACCGGCATCCTTCTTCATCTTGTTTTTCTACTGGCCCTGCTGGTCTTTCTTATCCGGCGCTTCACGATGGCGCGGCAACAGGAAGAGCGTCTCGCGGGCGAATTCGAAGCCGCGCGCCAGGTCCAGCAGGTGCTGCTTCCAGACGCGCTGGACCAGTGCCCCGGCTTCACCGTCGAATGCATCTATCGGCCCGCTGACGAGGTGGGCGGCGACTTTTTCCAACAGATCGCGGACAGCCGCTGCGGAATGCTCATCGTGGTTGGCGATGTGAGCGGGAAGGGACTTTCGGCCGCCATGCTGGTCTCGGTGCTGGTAGGCGCGATCCGCGCTGAAGCCGCTCATGGAACCGATCCGGCAGTTCTGCTGGCTTCTCTGAACGACCGCATGATGGGCCGGCTCCACGGCGGATTCACCACATGCCTGGCCGCACACCTGACTGGCAGCGGCGTACTCACCATAGCGAACGCAGGTCACTTGCCGCCGTATCTGAACGGTGTGGAAATCAGTGTCCCCGGCTCGCTGCCGCTCGGTATTCTCGCGCACGAGCGCTACGAATGCACAACCGTCCGCCTCTCGCAGGGTGACCGCCTGACCTTCGTGTCCGATGGCGTTGTGGAGGCCCAGGCCCGCTCCGGCGAACTGTTTGGATTCGATAGGACGCGCGATATGAGCCGTCTTCCCGCTGCTCAAATTGCCGACGCAGCCCGAGCTTTCGGGCAGTTGGACGACATCACTGTTGTCACTGTCGAGTTCTCTGGCGGAGATGCGATGGTTGCGGGAGTTTGAGCGGATATCAGGACGCAATTTGTCTCGCGAAATGAGGACATATCTGAGCAGAAATGAGTTATTGTTTACTACTTAGATAATAGTGGGCCGATCAGCCCGCGAGCTCGGCATGTCTATGTCATTCATTCCAAGCACCTAAGCTAGAGATGCGCCGCTAGACGGGGACCATATAAACTGCGCACCGAGGTTGGGGTGGTGGGTAGGGGGGGTGGGTAGGGAGGGTAGGGAGGGGGGTGGAGCCTCTGGCCGGTATGCGCCTCAACATCCGTTGGACGGCAGCGATTTGGGTTGACGCATGTCATATAAAGATTGTGCGCCAATTGGGGTTAATTATCTGCAGTGAAAATGGCGGCTAAGTCCTTTTAATTCTGCGATGTGAAAATCGGCGATATATTTTTGTCATTTCCGGGTGCGGCGCGCATGACTGCAATTGGTCCTTAGTGGAGGGAAAGGCGTGAGGAATAGTTTGTGGCTATCCTACCCTTGCGCCGGAAAGGCCAGAGAGAAGCAACGGATGGGCACCCGGCCGAGCCGCTCCAACACGGTGTAAGCTTTAGCCCGCGATCGCCTCAGCCTCCAGCGCCGGCGCGCACACCTGCCGCCTCAAACTTCGCGTCAGCACAAACATCACCAGCGCCGCGCCCAGGCTCGGAACCGCCAGTCCCCGCAGCCCCGCCTGGTAACTCCCGGTCGCGTCCTTCATCACGCCCATCCAATAGGGTCCCGCGAAGCCGCTGAACATGGTGATCGTATTCATGGCCGCGATTCCCGCGGCTGCGGCCCTGCCAGCCAAAAACTGCGTCGGCACCGACAGCGCCGGCCCCTGCATCGACATGAAGCAGACAAAACTCGCCCCCAGCGCCGGGACCACCACCCACGGCGAATGCGCAAAGCTGGCCGTCACATAGCCCGCGCCCATCAGCACGCAGGGCACAATGCAATGGAGCGCCCGCTCGCCCGCCCTGTCCGAGTGCGCTCCGTTCAGCAGCATCGATGCCGCCCCGGCCACCCCAAACCCAGCGACCAGCAGCCCGACGTTGCCCACGCTCCAGCCCGTGGCCACCTGCAGAATCGCCGGTGCAGAAAAGCCATACCCATAACTGCACGTCAGCGCGCAAAAGAAGTACGCGCCCATCATCCACACCTTGGGCGAAAGCAGTGCCTGCAACACCCCCGCTTCGTGCCCCAGGTGCGCCTGTGAGTTGTCCGCTCCCAATTGCCGCGCGATCCAGGCTTTCTCCTCTTCGCTAAGCCACGCCGCCTTTCCTGGCCCATCCGGCAGCAGGCGCAGAATCACCAGGCTGAACAGTGCGGCGGGCAGCCCCTCCACCAGGAATAGCCACTGCCAGCCAGCCAGTCCCAACGTCCCGCCCAGTCCCAGCAGCCACCCTGCCAGCGATCCCATCACCACCGAGCTCAGCGGCAGCGCAATGTAAAACCGGCTCACCACACGCGCTCGCATCCCCGCCGGAAACCATAGCATCAGGTAATAAATCACGCCTGGGAAGAACCCCGCCTCCGCCATCCCCAACAGAAATCGCAGCACGTTGAACTGCAGCGGAGTCCGCACAAACAGCATTGCCGTCGCCAGTATCCCCCAGGTAAACATGATCCGCGCCAGCCACCGCTTGGCCCCAAACCGCAGTAGGAGCAGATTCGACGGCACCTCGCATAATGCGTATCCAATAAAGAACAGCCCCGCACCCAGCCCATACACCGACGCGCTGAAGTGCAGGTCCCGGTTCATCTGCAGCGAGGCAAAGCTGATGTTGATGCGGTCCATGTAGGCCAGTCCGTAGCCAACCCCAATCACCGGCAGCAGCCGCTTCCCCGCCTT
>CAIKND010000088.1 GCA_903828675.1 uncultured Acidobacteriaceae bacterium | reverse complement strand
GTCCTGCCTGGTTCTCTTCACCCCGCGGAGAAAAATACAGCAAAAGAAACCGTCGGGAAAGTACGCGAATACGGAGAATCGGTCATGGACTTGCGCGTGCAATTGAAAATTTGCGAGGGGTGCGGCTGTCTTTGGTACCGCGCCCAAACACTAGGGAGTGTTTACTGCCAAGGTTGTGAAGCAAAACTGAAGGACTTTCCATCGCCGGAGAGCCGGAAGCGACGCGGTCGGCCAGGCCGCAAGCCGCACACCGCAGTTTGGGCGGCGGTCGAAGCAATTGGAGGTGCGCGATGAGCGCAGCACTCCTGTTACCGACCGTTTGGGGAGCAAGTAATGCACCAGGAGCATGGCCGAAGGAACTGAGGAGTTGGGAAAGAAGGCCGGCAGAAAAGCATGAAAGCAAGCCGGCGAAAGAGCCAGCCGCCAGTCCAATGATCAGCCTGGCCTTCTATAGGAAGCACACGGAAAGTATGTTGCGACGTTATTTGTATGCTTCGATGCAGGTGGGCAGGGCTCCATCGATCCTGGCCGGTTCAGTCGGGAGGGGATGGGCATCGAGCCGGCCGGTCCGCACATTTGAGGACGCTGTGATCTTCGTTCTCGACATTGAAATGTGTCTAAACAGGCTGGGCTCGCTGGATCGACAGTTGTTGAGCAGGATCGCGCTGCAGGAATATACCCAGGCTGAGACTGCCACTCTGCTGGGGATGAGCACCAGGGCCGTGTCATACAAGTACCCTCTGGCAGTCGACCGTTTGACCGAGAAGTTGCTTGAAACCAGTCTGCTGGTCTTACCGCACTAATACCAATCGAGTAAATGGCAATCGACAAAGGGGAGCGTGACTGCGCTCCCTTTTGTCAATTGCGCATCCGCCGAAGTTGCTACAAAACTGCGTATCCGCTTGCAGGCCGTCGTTCAACGAGCTGCCTTACCGGCAAACCTTGCGATTGGCGATCCTGTGTTTCTGGTATGGTGGACGGGGTTCGTGATTTTGCTGCGAGCCCGCTCCAATCAATCCCTCCCAGGAGGATCTGGTCGAATGAACCTGCCCACCCGTCACGCCGCTCTCGTTGTTTTGCTGGCCTCAGCCGCGCTGGCCGCGCAACAGCCCGCTCCGCAGCCGACCACTGCAGCCGCAGCGCCCAACCGGGACACGAGCTATATCGACGCCCAAGGCACGGCACACGTGACACGTGTGGTCCCGCTACCTTCAACGATCAGCCCCGAAGCACAAATGGTGCTAGGAAGCGCCGTGCCGGATCAGGGGCCGCCTGAGCCGCTTGCTGTTCGCCGCAGCCACACCGACGCGTATACGGCGAGTGCCCGCGCCGCCTGGAGCGCGCTGTGTCCTAACCAGCTTGTGGAGGACAAGATTGCCGGAGTGCCAGTTCGCATTGTCACGCCGGAAGGAATGCCAGAGAGCAATCGCGACAGGGTTCTGCTGAATCTGCACGGGGGCGGCTTTAACTCGGATTCGGGGTCGTACACGGAATCGATTCCGATAGCCAGTTACACGAAGATCAAGGTAGTTGCCGAGCTTTACCGGCTGGCGCCAGAGCATCCGTACCCCGCGGCCGTGGACGATTCAATCGCCGTCTACAAGGAGTTGCTAAAGACCTACAAGCCGGAGCACATCGTCATCTACGGAACTTCTGCGGGGGCCATCCTGACTGCAGAAGTGGCTGTAAGAATAAAGCAGCTTGGTTTGCCAATGCCTGCGGCACTTGGCGTCTTTAGCGGTATGGGCGACTTTGCGCGCGCCGGGGATTCGATCTCACTTTACGCGTTGCGCGGCCTTTCCGGACACCTGGATCCGCCGGAGCCGGGCAAGAAAAATCTGGAGTACGCAACCGGTGCAGACCTCAAAGATCCGGTGCTCTCACCCATCTACGCCGACCTGCACGGGCTGCCGCCGACGCTGTTTGTGACGAGCGGACGCGATCTGCTGCTGAGCGGCACAGCTAATCTGCACCGGGCCTTCCTGATCGCTGGCGTGGATGCGCACTTGGTGGTCTTCGACGCGCTTACCCATGCGTTCTGGTACGATCCAAAATTGCCCGAAGCGCTCGAGGCCAATCACATGATGGCGGATTTCTTCATCAAGCACTTAGCGAAGTAAGTGCTTAACTTACTCGCGGACAGGGCATTTTCGTAGTAAGAATTGAGATGAACTTCAAGTTATGAGAGTCAATGACAAGAGGGACGGGAGAATCGGGCCCCGCTAAATAGTGCCTGTATCCTTTTCCTGAGATTTGTGGTGTTTTTCAGCAGTACCGATCACCCACGTACGCGCCAGCCCGGTTCAAGCACCCAACATGGCATGCCGGTTGGTCTCAGGAGACGAACTCGTGACGAAGCACCGAACCAGTTTTCTTGAATATTCGCCGCTCGTTGCCGCCGTTGACCTGGTCGCCGTTCATTTATGCTCCCTTCTGGCAATTGACTTGACGGCAAGCCACGCGCGGGACATGAATCTGAAACTTTACGCGCACCTTCTTCCGCTGCTTTCTGTCACTGCGGTTGTATGTTTCTCTGTGTGCGGGCTCTACCGGACCTGGTCGAGGCGTCCGGCGGTAAATCTGGTTTCGTCGTTGCTGATGGCGGAGTGCCTGTACATTACGGCGTGGATGTCGTTAAACGGGTGGGAACCCCGATGGACGATATCGCGAATTGTAATTGCCGATTCCGCGGCCATCCAATTCCTGGCGCTGTCAATGCTGCGCATCCTGATTCGGAGGCGGGTTCGGCGCAAGGAGAATCTGGAGAAAGGGCTGATTGTAGCCAACAACCTAGAAAGTGGGAACGCCGTAAGGCAGAGGCTCTCATGCGCCGCCCCAACATGGCTTTCCATCAGCGAGTGTCTCACTGCGGACCAGTTTCAAAAACTGTCTGACGATGAGATTACCTGGGGCACGGTGCTCATCACGGAGGGTGCGAAAGACATGACCTCCATTATCCAGAGGGCATCACAATTGCGGAAGAGCGTGCTTATCATCCCAGGAATATTTGAGCTATGGATTGTGGGCGCGCACCCAACGGAGGTAGACGATGTCTTGATGCTTCGTTTGAGCCCTCCCTACCTGAGACCGGGGCAACGCTCCATCAAGCGCCTGCTGGACATGGCTGAGTCGCTTTGTCTGCTGATAGTCACAGCACCTCTAATGGCGGTAACCGCGATCATGATTCGGCTGTCTTCACCCGGGGCTGCGCTGTTTAGACAGACTCGTGTTGGCGCCGATGGCAAGGAATATACCCTTTATAAATTCCGGACCATGATTGTGGACGCGGAACAATACACAGGGCCGGTTATTGCGATGTCAGCAGATCCTAGGATTACGGGCATCGGGCGCTATCTGCGCGCAACGCGCATAGACGAGCTACCGCAATTGATGAATGTGCTTCTTGGCAATATGAGCTTGGTTGGACCTCGGCCGGAACGTCCACATTTCGTCCGGATATTTAGGGACCAGCTGCCGGGTTATGAATTCAGACTGGCAGTGAAGCCTGGCATTACAGGCTTGGCGCAGGTGAATGGAAGGTACTCGACTACGCCGGAACTTAAACTCCGCTTCGATCTTATGTATATCTATAATTATTCTCTGGTGATGGATATTCAGATCTTGTTCAAGACCATATTGACCGTCCTGCAACCAAGCCATGCAGAAGGGTTCAAGGAAGCCGTTGCTTCACCATGCCGATGCGGCGACGATTAATACAACGCCAAGGCCGTGATTGCCGGTTATCCGGGCTGTTCACTGGAATCAGTGCGATCGTTGACCCCCTCGACGCGATAGACTGCGAGGAGGCCCGTCAAGTTGATTGAGTAGCTTCCATTGAATTTGCGAAAGTTCTCTTTGCTTCCTTTCGTGATTAGTATTGATTTAGAAGACCTAGCACTATGTTGATACGTTCCAGAGCACCGTTACGACTTGGCCTGGCAGGGGGCGGCACAGATGTGTCCCCTTATTGCGATGAGTTTGGGGGCGCTATTTTGAACGCCACGATCGATTACTACGCCTATGCGGCTCTCGAGCCTCTGAAGACGGGCATGGTCGAGTTTGAGTCCGCGGATTTGTACGAGAGCACCAGCTATCTGGCAGAGCCGGTTCTGAAGAATGACGGCTGCCTTGATCTGTTCAAAGCCGTTTATAACCATGTGGTGCTCAATTTCAATGGCGGTAAGCCACTGAGTCTGCGCATGAGCACACGCGTGGACGTGCCGGCGGGTTCAGGGCTTGGCTCGTCTTCTACGCTGGTCGTAGCCATGCTGGCGGCCTATGTGGAATGGCTGAATGTGCCGCTGGGCGATTACGAACTGGCGCACACAGCCTGGGTTATCGAGCGCGTGGAGGCAGGGCTCCAGGGTGGCAAGCAGGATCAATACGCGGCTGCTTTTGGCGGTTTCAATTTCATGGAGTTCGGCCAGAATGGTAGGGTGCTGGTAAATCCGCTACGCGTCAAAGATTGGGTTGTCTCAGAGCTTGAAGCCTCGCTTCTGTTGTATTTCACCGGGAATTCGCGCACATCGGCGGAGATCATCAGGGAACAATCCCGGAACGTGGTGGACAAGAATGAGTTGGCACTAGAAGCGATGCATTCCATCAAGGAAGAAGCCTTCCATATGAAAGAGTGCCTGCTTCGCGGAGATTTTCCGCTCCTGCATGAGGTTCTGCGCAGCAGTTGGGAATCGAAGAAGAGAATGGCCAGCCGAATCTCAAACGACCACATCGAGCGCATTTACGCCTGCGCCCTGAACGCCGGTGCGTATTGTGCCAAGATCTCCGGCGCGGGCGGCGGCGGGTTCATGATGTTCCTGACGGACCCAATCCATATCGACAAGGTTTCCACGGCCCTGAGCGCCAGCCACGATGGGGGTCTGGCTTACCGGTGCCACTTTACCGGAGCAGGAGTAAATGCATGGAGAGTTCCATAGGCAAGGATGTGCGCGAACAATTAGTGAATGGGCTGGCGGTGCTGATGGCCGTTGCGGAAGACCCGGCGTTGCACGCCACTTTGGCGGAAGCTGCGGAATTGACTGCCTTCGCATTGAAGGCTAGACGGAAGCTGATGGTTGCCGGCAACGGCGGCAGCGCAGCAGATGCGCAGCACGTGGCGGCGGAATTCGTCGGTCGTCTCTGCAAAGATCGTCCGCCGATGCGCGCTGTCGCGCTGACGACGGATTCGTCGATCCTGACGGCTATCGGCAACGACTATGGCTATGAGCGGGTTTTTGAGCGGCAGATAGAGGCGCTGGGCCAGGCAGGGGATGTGTTTCTGGGCATCTCGACCTCAGGCAACTCCCCCAGCGTGCTGCGGGCCCTTGAGCTGTGCCAAGGGATGGGGATCACGACGATCGGATTGATCGGGAGCGCAGGCAGTAAGATGGCGCCACTGTGTGACTATTGCATACAAATCCCTTCCAACGTGACGATGTACGTTCAGCAGGCACATCTGGCTCTGGAACATATCTTCTGCATGATTGTGGAACGCTGCTACTTCAGCGCGGAGCACTCGGCAAAGCCCGATCAGATTGTGACAACGATCGTCCCCTTCGAGCCTGAGGCATAGCCGGAATGGAAGCGATTATTCTCGCCGGGGGGCTGGGTACGCGGTTGGCTGCAAAGCTGAGCGGCATTCCCAAGCCAATGGCACCAGTGGGCGGCAGGCCGTTTCTTGAAATTCTACTGACCCAACTAAAAGGGAATGGCTATACGAGCGTCGTGCTTTCGGTTGGCCATCGCTATCAGGTCATTCAAGACCACTTTGGTGAGTCCTTTGATGGAATGCAGATAGGCTACTCGATAGAAAGTACTCCCCTGGGCACGGGTGGAGCGATTCGCAAGGCGCTTTCCCTGGCCACAGAAGGTACCGTTCTCGTGTTGAATGGCGATACTTTTCTTCAGGGGGATTACTTGGCCATGTTGCAATTCCATGCGGCCGAAGCCGCCGCATTGACCATTGCGATTACGCGTCAGGCCGATATTGCCCGCTACGGCGGAGTGCTGGTGGAAGGGAGACGCATCGTCGGATTTCAGGAGAAGGGCCGGTCCGGTCCCGGCTGGATCAATGCAGGCGCCTACATGATCCAGAAGGACACGGAATGGCCGGCGGCGCTACCTGAGAAATTTTCATTCGAGGTGGATTTCATGATGCCGGAGATAGTCCGAGTTAACCCGGCAGCCTATGAAGTGGAAGGATTCTTTCTGGACATCGGCGTGCCCGAGGATCTGGACCGCGCGCAGACAGAGCTTGCCGGATTTTGAGCCTGACAATAACGCCGACTGCACTTACGGAGCATCGCTCCACCGATAGTCGATCACGCGCAACGGAGAGGGCGTTCCGAGCGTTCGCGGGGTCTGCTGCACCATGACGGAAAGAATTCTCTCGGCCTTCCAGCGCGTGGGATCGCCGAGCATTTCATTGATAAATGGACCCATTTCTTCGACGGCGATCTTCCAATCCAGCCATCTGTTCTTCGCGGTTGCGACGGCGATAACGAGGTCGCCTGGAGAGTAAATCCCCCCCTGCATCGACTCATCGATCGATAGCCTGCCGTAGATCAGGATCAGGTTGTCGTGATCGTCAACGAATAGCCGCGGGCGCGAACCCGCAACCCAGGGCAGGAGGTCGTCGTGCCACTTGCCGGCCGCCTCGCGCCAGTAATGGTGATAGCGCCGGTCGGCGGGTGGCCCCCACAGTTCCGTGCCCTTGGCGGTGAGCGTCGTGGTCGAGGTGGAATACCACATTACGGCGTGGATGCGATTCTGCGAATCGATGGCTTGCGCGTGATTATTCATCAGGCCCTGGCGGCGGCTGATGTGCTCCACCACAAGGCCGGGGGTATCGATGCTTGCCGGGCCCACGATGGGCTGATCTGAATCAGTGAACCAAGTTTTGCCGCCGTCGTCGCTGTAGTCGTAGTTCAGGTCGTGGTTGGAGCCCTGAGAATTCTCACGCCAAACCCAGGTAGTGTGGAGCCTTCCGGTGGCGTCGTAGTCATAGCCATTGGGATAGGCATTGCGATGGTTATTCGGTCCCAGTTCATCCTGAAAATTACCGGTTCCTGAATCGATCTGCCGCGTATTGGTCCATGTACCGGTTGCTGGATTGTAGTCCACCAGCATGCTGTCGCCGGATCCGGAGGAACCGCGCCGGTAGTTCATCTGCAGGCCACCATTTTTGGTGGACCAGAAGCGCGGATAGGTGATCACAATCGGCTTTCCGGCTTCGAGATCCTGATGGATGGGTCCAAATAGCGAGGTGTCCCATTTGATATCGCCGGGGTGCGTCGCCACTCCTGGTCTTGAAGCCCGGTAATGAAGCGGACTGACGTGATGATCGAAGGCGAGATGGATAGTGCCGTCCTGCTCGCAAATGCCGAGAGAGATGACGTTGTGCGCGTCGATGCTCTTGAAGTCGTAATCCATAAAGTGGATCGACTCCCACGCTCCCTTGGGCAAGTGTCGCCGTGCCACGGCCACATGCCGGCGGCTGTCGTAGTAGGCAACATATTGCCAGCCCAGAGCGGTATGGACAGCATCCTGCTGGAAGGCGAGGCCGTTGATGGCCGATCCGAACGGCGAATTTGGCGGGAAGGTCAAAGCGGAGTTATCAACGACCGTATCGCCTATTTTGGAGAGCCTGACCTGTGCTGTTGTGGAGGGCGCCGCAGCAAGAAAAAGAGCCGCCAACCCCGCCACGAGAAGAAACAGCCCACCAGTGCGATAGGGCATTGCGCGCAAACCAGAATTATTGGTCATATGCGAGCTTCTTTCGGATACCTTGCGCCGGCCTGGATAGGTAGGCGGTGCTGGGCAATGAGTTACACCACCGCGTTGCGGGCTATGGTCTCGCGATACCACTCGGCGCTGAGTTTCGGGGTACGCTTAAGGGTCTTGAAGTCGACATAGTGAATGCCGAACCGCTTGCTGTAACCGTCGCACCACTCGAAGTTATCGAGGAGGCTCCAAAGGAAGTAGCCCTTGACGGGATAACCTTCCGTCGTAGCGCGATGCAAATGCGTCAGGTGGTTGCGCAGATACATGACGCGATCGGTGTCTTCAATCCGATTAGCGGAGGTGACTACGTCGTCGGCGGAGCAGCCATTCTCCGTGATATAGATCGCGGGCGGCTTCCAGAGGTCGCATACGTTGCGCACTGTCCAGTAAACGCACTCGGGAGTGATGTTGATCCATGGTGAAGCCATGTGCGGATAGGATGTCTGGCGCGGCTCAATCGCATATCCCTGTGCCGAACCGTCTGCGCTGACGTAGTCCGCTGTGTAGACATTGAGGCCAACGAAGTCCAGTTTGCTGCCGATGGCCTGCATGTCGCCGGGTTCGACTTTGGGCGCATTCGCGCCTTCACGCTGCAGGTAGCTGTCGGGATACTTGCCTTCCATCAATGTGGCAAGGAAGGGGGCGTTTCCATCCCGTGTGGCGCGACGGGCGGCTTCAATGTGTTTCGGCGTTTCCATGATGGGGACGTAGACATTGGCGTTTTCAGCCAGGCCCACCTGGGTGGTACTCGGGGCATTTGCGCGGAGGGCCTGGACACCGAGGCCGTGGGCCAGAATGCCGTGGTGGCGCACCTGATTTGCCTGCGCCGCGGGCAGCTTGAGTCCCGGTGCAAAGCGGCCGTCGCGGTATCCGATATCAGTAAAGCAGGTGAACTCGTTCGTGGTCATGAAGTGATGAACACGGTCGGAGAGATGCTTGGCGATGTAGGCCGCGTAATCGGCAAAGGCCTTGGATGTGTCGCGTGACTGCCAACCACCGGGCAACGCCGCGGGAAGATCCCAATGGAAGAGCGTGATGTAAGGTGTGATCTTGTTCGCAAGGAGTTCATCGACGACGCGGTTGTAGTAATCGAGCCCGAGCGGATTGGGCTGGCCCGTACCGCTGGGAAAGACGCGCGACCAGGAGATGGACATGCGATAGGCGCTCACGCCAAGATTCCTGAGCAGTTTCACATCTTCTTTGTAGAGATGATAGGAGTCATCGGCGACGTCGCCCGTGTCGCCATTTACGGTGATCCCGGGCGTATGCGAGAAGGTGTCCCAGATGGAAGGGCCACGACCGTCCGCAGTGGCGCCGCCCTCAATTTGATAGGCAGCGGTGGCGCAGCCCCAACGAAAACCCTCGGGGTATTGACGGACTGCGGCATGAGGCTGGCCGAGAGCGATTTCGGGCAATGAAACCCCAGCAAAAGCGGCAGCGGCGGCTACAGTCTTCCCAAAATCACGGCGAGTGAAGCTTTTCATGGACAAGTTCACCTTTCAAGGGGCAGGGCGGAATAGTCCTGCAAATCAGCAACCTTATTTGCAGGACTGTTTTGCCTCAGCGGAATCAACTGGGAATTATAGCTGAGTGACTGCCAAGGGAGACGCCTGGGAGGGAAGTGGACTGCGCCCGGCGGGAGACATAATCGGCATAGGGGGAGCGAGTGACCGCTCTCCCCTGC
>CAIKND010000087.1 GCA_903828675.1 uncultured Acidobacteriaceae bacterium | reverse complement strand
TCAGATACATCTCCGGGTCCAGGCCGTGGCTCTTGCAGTTGGCCATCAGCGTGTAGAACAACGCATTGTTAGTGCCGGCCTCAAGGCTGCCGAAAAATAAGGAATTCTTAGCACCTAACTTTGTCGGACGGATTAGATTTTCGACAAGATTTGTGTCTACTTCGAGCGTGCCTTGTTGGAGGCAGACAAGGAACTTGTCCCACTGGTTGATGGCGTAGGTGAGAGCTTCGCCGAATTTGCCGTGTGGCAGAGTCAGGGCCCTTGCTTCGACGATAAGCTGATGGAGCCGGTCGGCGATGGCACGGCTGCGTGTGCGCCTGACCAGCTCACGGCAAGCCGGAGGCACATTGCCCTCGCGGAGGTGTTTTTCGATGAAGTAGATTTGTTGGATCGCCAGCAGGATCGGCAAGATCAGCTCAGGCTTCTCCGGCATGGCTTCCACGAACTTGCGCCGGATGTGGGCCAGGCAGCCTGCCAGCAGGATGCTGCCAAATAGCGCCGCGATGGCCCGGTAAGCGCTGTAGCCGTCGCACTGGATGGTTCCGGTGAAGCTTATGGTTTTGGTTGCCGGGTCGTAACCAAGAAAGTCCAACAGGCATTCGTGACCCCGGCCCGCATGCCACTCGAAAAGCGAGTTCCTGGCGACAGGATCGTAGTACACCCACAGATAGCCCCGTTTGGTCTTGCCATGCCCCGGACAAAGATAGGCGTGGGGAGTCTCGTCGATTAGAAGCTCAATGGCCTGGCGCACCTCCCCTCTGACGGCCGCGCCGATCGGAGTTAGATGGCGGGCGGTGGCGTGGATCCAGGTGTTGAGGGTCTGGCGCCCGATATCGGCCCCGTAGAGCCGGTCGAAGCGTTTCGATTGCTTGTAATAGGGGATGCTATCCACAAACCTATCAACGGCAATCTGGGCGGCGAGTGCCGGGGCGATGTTCGTGCCGGGAATGCTTGGCAGCGGAGCCGGAGCTATGACCGGCGGACGGCTCTTGTCGCCCTTTAGGACGAACTTTTTGAGGATCTTGCGCCGCCAGCACATCTGGGGCTTGATGACGTCGATTTCGTCATGATACACCTCGCTGATTTCATCGTAGTTGTCCGGATCCGCTGCGACATCTTTCGGGATGATGACTTCTTCGACGATGATCTTGAGATTCTTGGGGAAGCGGTCCGCCTTGGTGCGGCGTGTGCTTGCGGCCCGTGTCTTGGCTTTCGGCTGCTCAGGCTCGGTGCCCGCTGCCGGCGCGGGCTTGCCCATGATCAACTCATTGAAGAGCAGTTCGAGTTGGTTGGGATCGAGCTTCTCTGAACTCGATCCGAAGAGACGGTGCTGGAGACCGGCGATGATTTGGTCCTTGCGCTTGAGCTCGGCCTCCAACCAGGCCACCCGCGCAAGCAAGGTGGTTAGGTCGGGGTGGTTCGCGGCGGACATGTTTGGAACATGTCGGATAACATATAACTGGCAAGAAAAATCATCGGGACCGGCATACGTGATCTTACGTATGTTTTTCGGATCAGCGCTCGTACCACGGCCTGAATTTCGCACCGCGCATGTCAACCCCGTCCAGCAACAGACGCAGGGCTTCGGGCTGAAGTGTGATCTTGCGCTGTCCCGCTTCGCTAGGCTCGGGCCAACTGTACGTGCCCTTCTCCAGGCGTTTTGTCGCCAGCCAAGTTCCCGTTCCGTCAAAGCATAACAACTTGACCCGTGAGTGTCGTTTGTTGATGAAGACGAAGAGCGCGTCGTGAGCCAGCGGCTGGCCCAGGTGCTCGACGGCAGCGGTGGTGAGTCCGTTGAAGCCCTTGCGCATGTCGCAGGGTTCCACGGCCAGAT
>CAIKND010000086.1 GCA_903828675.1 uncultured Acidobacteriaceae bacterium | reverse complement strand
CTGACTCCCTCACAGTAGGGCAGGCGTTTCCGCCTGCCACTCGTGTTTGGCTATCCTGTCGCGTATAAGACAGCTGATTTCAGAGCAAATTGGATTTGAGGCGGCTTCGTTGTGGTGTGGTTGACCACTGCGAAGCCGTTTTTATTCGTAAGGCCGAGAGCAGGCGACCACAAATTGGCTCGGAATAGGGAAATGGCTTGAGGAGTGGTGAGACGCGAGAGCGGGCGTTTGGGCTTGCGGCGCTGCCAGAGTGGTGGGGGCAATGGGGTGTGGGCGAGTTGGCATTGCTGCAGGGCCAGGAGTAGAAGCGCGTAGACGAAGACGTAAAATGCGGCTGTCGTGCGAACAGCGGTGGCAGTGCGTACCTGAGCCTCACCAAAACCGAGCAGGGTTTTCTCATCGCGGAAATTGACCTCGATCTCCCAGCGCCAGAGATACGCCTGGAGGATCTGTTGAGGGGAGAGCGTCGGATCGGTGCAGATCAAATAGGCAGGCCTGCGGTAGTTCAGATCCGCGCCTTGTTTGAGACGATAGGCCACCGGCCGGACGATTAGCAGTAACAGTTGACGCTCACCGCCAGCGTGCTTCCAGCGCAATGGCGAAATGACCTTAATATCGAAATCGTAGGTATTGCCGGCGGTGCAGGCGCGAACAGATTGCCAGGGGATGGAAAGATCCTGGCGGTATTGCTCCGGAGTGGGAAGGCGTTGACCATACGCGCGGCGGCGGCCGCGACCTTGATTTTCTTCCTCTGGTGTTGGCAATGCGTAGAAGCATGCATCTTTACGGATGCGACCGATGAGAGTTGTGCGCTCGGGCAGGTTCCTGAAGACCGCACGACAAGTGAAGGTTGCATCGGCACAAACCAGCAATTGGCGCTGCTTGCCGCCTGGAGAAGCATCCACGGAACTGCGCAGCGCAGCGATCCGCTGGGCGCCCAGAGAACTGACGGTGGAAAGAGCAGAAGCGGCGCGCCACTCTTTCCAGACTTCTTCGGGCGCACGCTTGGATGGCTTGCGTGGAGAAGGAGCATGTTGCAGATCGACAGGAATGGCACGGGCAGGGGAAGCCATCTGATCGGGGTGCGCGGGCAGGGCGACAGAGATTTGCAGGAAGCGACTGGCCCAGATGAAATTGTCGGCGAAAGCAGGGCCGAGAGGGTCGCGCCGCCAGGAAGTACCACTGATGTGCTTGCCCCGTTTGCGGCAAATGGTGTCGTCGATCAGCGCCACAACCGGAGCGGCGTCAGGTAGCTGGGTAAGCACTTGGTGCTGGACACAGTTCCAGAGTGCGTCGGGGGCGACACGCTGTTTCTCGAAGAGACGGTAGGTTGCGGACCAGTCGTGAAACTGCTGGCCGGAAGCGCAGAGCAAGCCGGACACGGTGCGCCGACCCAGGCAGGCCAGAGCCGACAAGGCGAGGCCGCGAGCCCGGTCGAAAGTGCGCTGCTGAGCGAAGGCAGGGCGGGCCGCATCGAACAGGGAATGCCAGGCGGACATCAGCCCGGCGCGAGATTCGTTTTTTTTAAAGTCGAAGCGGGAGCAGTGCGGCGACGCAGGACCAGTTGAGACTTATCCTCGATGATCCATTCGACGACCTCGCCGCGCTCAAACTCCATCGCTTGAGCGATGGCGGAGGGGAAGTTGATGTACCACTGCTCGCTGCCTTTACGCTGGATGAGTTGGACCTTGGTAGGGAATCCCATGGGCTCTCCTTAAACTAGTTATATAACTAGATAAACAAAAACGCAAGG
>CAIKND010000085.1 GCA_903828675.1 uncultured Acidobacteriaceae bacterium | reverse complement strand
GCCTTCATCCACCGCGAGGCCTATTACAACCGCGATGAAGAGATGTCCGAGAAGGATAGAGCCAAGTCAGAGATCATTGTTGCCAAGCAGCGCAACGGGCCCACCGGCACTGTCCATCTGAACTTCATCTCCCGGTTCACCCGCTTTAATAATCCAGACGCGGAGCAAGGCGTAAATGGGGACACGAATTCTGACCCTGGCCGGGCAGAATTTTCCGAGTAGGTTGCGCGTATTTCTTTACGCGCAACTATAGACGATACGCGCAACTTATTGTTGCGCTATTTCATTTATTATTGCGCTAATATGAACTATATTGCGCGTATATCCTCTTCGCGCAATTAAAAGGAGGAGTCCGTGCCCAAACGCATACCGGAAGAAGCTCTTTCAGCGATTCTGGCCAGCGCGCAGCGCCATCCCGGAGGCGCAAGTCGGGTTGACATCGCTGAGACACTGATGCCGAAGGTCGCGCCGCGCACACTACAATTTCGGCTCAAGCATCTGGTCGATGTGGGGCGCCTCGTCAAAGAAGGTGAGGGCCGCGCGGCCAAATACAGTCTACCGGAGATGCAACAAGGCCCGGTTGCTGGCACTCCCGCAGCACGGGCCCGAGCGGAAGAGGCCGTTGTAACTCTCTCTCCAACAAGCGTCGCGGTCCGCCGTTACCTGAGTCAGCCCCCTGCGGCGCGAAAGCCCGCAGGCTACAACCGTCAATTCCTCGATTCGTATCGTCCGAATACCAGCTTTTACCTTTTGCCGACGGAACGGGCCCGCCTTGCGGAGATTGGAAAGCCGAGTTTTGCGGCAGCGGCCCCAGGCACGTACGCGAAACAGGTTCTCAGCCGGCTCCTGATCGACTTGTCGTGGAACTCAAGCCGTCTTGAGGGAAATACGTATTCCTTGCTCGATACCAAACGCCTCATCGAGTTCGGGGAAGAAGCGCAAGGCCGGGACCGATTGGAAGCGCAGATGATCATGAACCACAAGGATGCGATCGAGTTTCTCGTTAGCGCAGCGGATGAGATCGGCTTCAACCGCTACACAATCCTCAATCTGCATGGAATTCTCGCGCAAAACCTGTTGCAAGATGAGGGAGCGGCTGGGCGGCTAAGGCATATTGCAATCGGAATCGAGAGATCTACCTTTCGCCCGCTCGAAGTGCCTCAGCTTATCGAGGAGTGTTTCAACCAGATATTGGCAGTGGCTGATGCCATTGACGATCCATTCGAGCAGGCGCTCTTCATCATGGTGCAGTTGCCGTACCTGCAACCGTTCGATGACGTCAACAAGCGTGTCTCCCGCCTTGCCGCCAATATTCCCTTCATCAAACGCAATCTATCGCCGCTGTCCTTCACCGATGTTCCGCAATCCCTCTATACAGACGCAATTCTGAGTGTGTACGAACGGAATGAAGTAGATCTCCTGAAAGATGTGTTCATCTGGGCCTATAGGCGCTCGGCAGAACAATACGCCGCCGTCAGGCAGTCGCTCGGCGAGCCCGACCCCTTCCGGTTTAAGTACAGCGCGGCTCTGCGACAAATCGTCTCCGAGGTAGTGCGCGTCTCCATGGATAGGAGGGCGGCGACCGCTCACATTGCTCGCTGGGTCGAAGAGAATATTACGGCGGCCGAGCGCGAGCGCTTCAGGGAGATGGCTGAGGCCGAACTCCTGAACCTACATGAAGGAAATTTTGCTCGCTACCTGATCAGACCGAGCGAATTTGCGGCTTGGGAGGTGGTCTGGCGGCCAAGGCGGTGAGTTGAGCACATACTCGCGTGCAAAGCAAATGATGCGCTCATTGCATTGAGTTTTCATACACGCGCCGCGTCCGCATCTGAGGACCGCCGCGGAGCGGCGCAGAATATCGGACTTGAACACTGCGGGCCCGTTGTTGCCATATCCCAAGTCATGAACTGAGACCTCGCGCTTGGAACAGGCAAATCTAATAGAGATTAGGCAATTCCACGATTAGTCCTGTGAACGCCCAACGCGACGCCCATTGTTCGGCAAATCATTCGTATTCTGGTTCGAGTGGAGAGGCAGTGTTGGCTCTTCAGGAACAATTCGGCACTGCCCAGGCCGACCAACTCGAATAGCCCTTTGACCTTGCCCTCCAACGACGTTTATATCCCAGCTCTGGGATGCGGCACTCTGGGGACGCTCATCGGCCGCCACAACAGAATCGGCCCAAATGCTCGACAATCCCCAAACCGAGCTTCTGGCCGCCTAGCCCCAAAGCGCCACATGCAAACGGACGACTGGTCTCTGGTACTGCGGGCTGCCCCGGCTCGGCTGCTAACAGTCTCCTTCCTCGCTCTACTCGAAATGATGCGGCTTGGAGCGTCCCTACTGCATCAGGAGCGACTCTGCGCCCTATCCGCATCAAGAAGGCCAAAGAGTTCGCGCAGGTTATGAGACAATCCATCTCTCTCGACGAACAGCGGATCTGAGCGCGACACCGCGCATCAGGACCACTGTCCGCACGCCTTCTCACACTGGAGTCCACCATGCCTTCGATCATTCAATCGTTTACTGGAAAATACGCCTTTCTGAGCCCGCTCTTTCGTTCTGCCTTTTTCTTCGATAACGACCAGTACAATTCACCGGCTGCCGCCTTTGAAGCAGCCAAGATACTTAGCCGCCCTGATCGCGTTTCATTCATCGGTTGGAACATCCAGCCTTGGAACGCAAGACGGCTCGGCAAGAATATCCCCAAGAACTGGATGCGGCCGGATTGGGACGCCGCGCAGCTCGACATTATGCTCGATATTCAGCGGTCGAAGTTCTCCTGGCCTACTCTGCGCGAAATGCTGCTGGCCACCGAGGACGCTCAACTCGTTCACGGCAATGCCTGCCACGACAATGTGTGGGGCGTTTGCGAGTGCCAGTCACTGCCGGCTGGCAAACAGAAGTACGGTGTCAGCACACGTTGTACCGGCGGCGACAACCGGCTCGGGCTCATCCTCATGCAGGTACGCCAAGAGGTCCGGGCCGGCCTGCACCTCACCCCTTTGGTTCCGAAATGCGGCCCCGCAGTGGAAGTCACCAGCGCCGTTGCTGCCTGACGCGACACGAATGGCTCGACCTGATTGCGTCTCATCGAACCAAATGAGCACCGGCTGCTGAGGAGCGTGTGGGCATCGCCGCTTTAATGTCTCCACCAGTCTTTCAGCTGGGGCAGCAACCCACTCAGTTCTGACGCGGGTCTCGTGCGCTGGTCAATGCCAGTCAACCTGCCGTCTTTGGGACGTCGCCATCGCCATAGACATACAAATCCTCGTACGGCCAGAAGAACCCATGCGGAGACTGTAGCGTAACGAGCGAAGTCCAGTCGAGGTGTTCGTGCGATGCGTCTTCGAGCACACTCGCTGCGAGGTCTGTCTTCGCCTCGCGCTCATGAATCTCTCCATCTTCTGGATCAAGCACCTCCACGTCTAAGAGCTTCAGGAACACCTTCTGCTCCTCGGGCGTCGGCGCGGCCCCCGTGACTTTGGCCCACTCGCGGTCTATGAGCGCGATGAGGTCGGTTAGAGCGTCCTTCTCCCCTTGGTTCTGCGCTGCATCCATCACCGTCTGCTCTAGGTGCAGACCGTCCATCCGTTGCAGGACATTTCGCAGGTGTGTTCTGATCGTCGCCGGAGAGTCCGATGACGTAAGCAGCAGCAGACGGTCCGAGTTGGGATTCAGAGTTCTCGACCAAGGGCGTTTGTCCGGCTCCACTGCGGCCGCGATCTGCCGGACAGCCTGATTCACTACACATTCGAGATCGGAGCCCTCTCGCGTCGAAAGCGAGAGCCT
>CAIKND010000084.1 GCA_903828675.1 uncultured Acidobacteriaceae bacterium | reverse complement strand
CTGCGCCCTGCGACTGGCTCTGGCAAACTTCTCAAAACTCGGCTGGCAAGCAAATGTTATCTGGCGCATCGTGATCTCCACCCAACTACAAGTTTATGCAAACTGGCTGTGGAGATCGCACTTGATCAGAGGTTCCCTAGAGCATTTTCGATGCGAGTGTGAACAATAATTTGGGTGAGACAGCACAAATTTCAATATCCGCCGTAAACACCTAAACCGAAAATGCTCTAGTCGCCAGAGCTGGTTCCATTTGAGGCCAGAACCGGTCAATCGCCGTCTCTCCTCCCGGAGGGAGGGGAAGAAAATAGCCCATGATGGAGCGTACCGGGCCCCAGCGACAGGTCTTCGTTGCTGGGGTGGTGTAGCGCAATCCTGGGAAAACGTTCCGAGCGATACAACCCGCCCTGTTGGGGCGGAACGAATTCCGATCAAGGATTCATCGCAATTCATGCGGTTGCCCTGATGCCTGTCCCGAGAAAGGCGGCGTCTCTGGAAGCGCCGAGAAACTCTCTAGGTCAATGACATGACTTCCGCGCGCTGATCGTCATTCAGAAAGTGCGATCCATTTACGGCGCAGTCGAAATGCGCTTTCATGGATTGACCTGCCGACTGAACAAGGACGCCGAGGATATAACCGAAGCCGCCCAGGATAAGGCCTACCAGGATGATCAAAATGCCGCCAATCTCGCCAAAGCTGTTGTCTGTGCTGGACCAAAAAACCATTCCCGCAAAAGCCAGAACGCAACTGGCAAGCCAGGCTATTGTTTTGATGACTTCGCCTAAACCAATAATTGTCCGGGCATGTAGATATCCATCCCGGTAGCGGTCCATAGCCTGCGCGGTGCGGCCTTCGAGCGACTTCTTTTCGATCTCAACATTGTCTGGGGTGAGGGCTGTGAGCGCGTTGTCGGTTGTTTCAGTCATTCTATGTCCTTTCGTTTCTCGCAGATGCTTTAGAGCCCTGCGAGAATTCAGTTGGGGCGATTGGCAAGCAATCTACACCATTCTTCCGCCCCGATTAGATTCTCCCGCCAGCATGTCAAGCCAAATTAGATTTAAGATATTCATTCTAAATGTCTTAACACTGCATAAAATTTCACCTCTAACTGCCATAATTAGTACCAGAGCAATCAAAAGAACATGGGACCTCCTCGAACGGTCAGGGCGCGTCTGTCATCAAGCAGCAGCACTCCCGGCCGTTCGTTTTTTGTCTCAGAGTTGTCCACGGAGATCGACCAATGAATCAAAACCATACCGCCGGATCGCAAGCGCCGAGTCGACTTGCCGCAACCCAGCCCAAAGCCCAGAGCTACCCCACCCCCCTACCACCCCTCCCTACCCACCCCCCCTCCCTGGCATGAGGATTTGGAACTGGATAGCCTCAAAGCGGCAAAAAGGCGAAAACACGGCCTGAGTTCCCGTCAAGCATGGTTCACTTTGCCGAAACGACATGAATAAGCACCGATTTCAAAAGGTGTGCCTTGATCTCACTTGACCTGCGCGCCGCCAAATTCATTCCTTTCCTCCTTCGGGTATCATCGTGGTATTGCGTGGTTGCTTCCGCTCAATCCATCTCAAAGGAAATTCAGGTGTCTGAAGTGCATGATTCCGCATCGCTGCAGCAGTCCGTCACTCTCGCGCAGGAGTCCCAGGTTCGCCGTCCTCTGCGCATCGCGCTCTTCGGCTTTGGAACGGTAGGCAGTTCGGTCGCCCGGATTCTGGTCGAGTCCAAGCTCAAATCCGTGGAACTCACGCACGTCTTCAACCGCAACGTGGCCCGCAAGCGCGTCGACTGGACGCCCGCCAGCGTGGTCTGGAGCGATGACGCCGATGCCGTGCTCGCCTCGGATGTGGACGTCATTGTGGAACTGGCCGGTGGCCTCGATCCAGCCGGCGGCTGGGTACGCCGTGCCCTTGAAGCTGGCAAGAGCGTCGTTACGGCGAACAAAAAGCTCATTGCCTATCACGGCGTCGATCTCGAGCGACTGGCCGCCGCCAAGGGCGGACACCTCAAGTACGGCGCCGCCGTTGCCGGTGGAATCCCCGTCATTCCCGGCCTCGAACAGGGCCTCGCCGGCGACCGTATCGAGCGTATGGAAGGCATCCTCAACGGCACCTGTAACTTCATCCTCAGCAGCATGGAGCAGGGTGCTGAGTACGCCAACGTCCTCGCAATCGCCCAGGCCAAGGGGTACGCTGAGACCGACCCTACTGAAGATGTGGGTGGATTCGACGCCCGGTCCAAGCTTGCCATTCTCATGCGCCTCGCCCTGCGCGTTATCGTCGATCCCGAAGAGATTGTGCCCCAGCCCATCACCGCTGTTTCAGCCGTCGACTTCAGCTATGCCCGCGACCTCGGTTGCACCATTCGCCAGGTGGCGCGTGCCGAGCAAACCAACGGCAGTGTGGCCGCCACCGTCGGACCCATGCTCATCGATCTCCATTCGCCCATGGCTTGGTCGCGCGGTACTGAAAATATGGTGATCCTTACCGGCCATTACGGCGGCGATGTCGTCTTCTCCGGTCACGGCGCAGGCGGCCACCCCACCGCCGTCGCCGTCGTCAGCGATCTGCTCGCCCTCGCCCACGGGTCCCGCCGCGTCGAGATTCCCTCAGTTCCCGCCCGCATCGGCGGCGAGTTCAAAGTTCCCCACTACATTCGTTTCACCGTCGTAGACCGCCCCGGCATCGTTTCTGAAATCACCGGCGCGCTCGCCCGTGAGCACATCAATATCCGCGCCATCGTGCAAAAGCCTGGCTATCCTGCCGATGCGCTGCCCTTCGTCGTCACCGTCGAGCCATGCAAGTCCTCGGCGCTGCAACGGGCTCTGGAAGGCATTCGCACTATGGACTGCCTCATCGAACAACCCCTCGACCTGCAGATGCTCGAGTAGTAGAAACGCGCCACCTGCCAATCTCTCTATTTCGCAAACGTGCCCAGGCCGGATAAAGTAAAGCGTGCTTCAGAAACCCGCTCTGTGTCATGGCAAAGGCCGGCGCTGTAACAGGGCATGATTTCAGATGCGTCGCAAAGTGCCGGAAATAATCCGGGGCTTTGCGGACTGCGAAAAAAACACTTATGCAGGCGCTGTTTTGAAAGGGCACGGCTTCAGCCGTGCCGCAGGTGATTGAAAATAAAAAGGGCTTTAGCCCCTGAGGAATGCCCTTCAAATTACCTGTTCGAAATTGGGCGTTTTTCAGCGGCATCTTTAGCCGCCAAGGGACAGTTTTCCCAATTTGCTGAACTATATTCAATGCACGCCATATGTGAAGTTTGGCGTCGGAGGTCGGTCAATGATCGGTACGATTTATCGTTGTGAGATTTGCGGTGAGGAAAGCGACAACCCGGTGCGCTGGATCGCAATCCACTGCAGCAACGCGCAGCTCAACGTCTTCAAGTGGACCAAAGAAGCCGCCGACGCGCCCCACGCGCGCCACTATTGCGGCGAGGCCCACGCCCAGGTCTATATCAGCCGTTGGCTTTAATCCGTCTGCTCCTGAGCGGCTGGCCTTGTCAGGGGGCTTCCGAACAAGTCTCACTTCTGCATCGTGCCTGAATCAGCCTGCGAATGGGCCGGCCCGATAACTGAGCTACCGAGGCAATTCATGGAAATTCCAGAAAAACTATTGGAAGTGATGAAGAGGGACGGAGTGGTTGCCATTGCCACCTTGGGGGCCAATGGCCCGCATATGGTGAACACCTGGAACAGCTACCTGCAGGTTTCCGACGATGGCCGACTATTGATCCCGGCTGGCTACTTTCATCAGACGGAGGCCAACATTGCGGTCAATAACAAGGTCCTGGTGACTTTGGGCAGCAGCAAGGTCCAGGGCCTGAATGGTCCGGGTACAGGCTTCCTGATCAGAGGGACAGCTGCCTTCGTGACTACCGGCCCCGATTTCGAGGCCGTCAAGTCAAGGTTCGCCTGGGCCCGGGCAACCCTGATAATCACGATCGATTCCGCAACCCAGACGCTCTAGGCTCGGTAGGCGCAGGCCCCGTAGACTCGCGGACCACCAGTTCCGGCTTCATCACAATCTCTCCCGGGAACTCCTTCTCCCGGTTCGCAATCCGTTCCAGCAGCACCTGCGCCCCGCGCTTGCCCATCTCCGTCAGCGGCTGCCGCACCGTTGTCAGCGAGGGCGTCGAGTAAGCCGCCGACTGAATGTCGTCGAATCCCACTACCGACACATCTCCCGGCACGCTCCGCCCAGCGTCCTTCAATGCGCGAATTGCTCCGATGGCCGCAATATCGTTGAAGCAGAAAATGGCGGTGAAGTCATGGGTCTTTTCCAGCAGAGCCTGCATCGGTTTGTAGCCGATCTCCGGAGCCATCGGATGGTACCCGGCCTTCATCGACCACCCCGCCGAATCAATGCGGATCGCAAGCGTCGGATCAAGTTTGAGGCCAATCTCCCCGGCAACTTGCTGAATGGCCACCCAACGGAACTCCGAATCGGGAATGGCGCGCGGACCGCGCATGAAAGCAATGCGCCTGTGCCCCAGCGAGTAAAGGTGGGTCAGGGCCTGCAGCACTGCCTCGTGATGGTCCAGAACAATATTGGTTACATTCTCGGCCGCACTGTGAGCTGAAATCGCCACCACAGGAACCGGCACGGCAATCTGGTCCGCCGGCGTATTCAAAAGCAGAAACCCATCCACGGCCCGCTCCACAAGCATCCGCGGATACTTCTCAATCAGTTCCTTCTTCCAGTCGTGACATGCCGTGAAGTAGAAGTAGTGCGCCGCCGTCAACTCTTCCACCACCCCACTCATCACGCGCGTAAAGTAGCCCTCGCTCAGGTCTGGAGCCAGCACTCCCACGCTCATTGACTTGCTCTGCCGCAGCGACCGCGCAAAGTAGTTGGGCCGGTAGTTAAGCTGTGCCGCCGCCTCTGTCACCCGTTTACGGGTCTCCTGCGGAATCGACTTGGCAGAAGGAGAGTTGTTCAGCACCAGTGAGACAGTAGTTTGCGAGAGTTCCAGATGCTCGGCGAGCATTCTGAGGTTGACGTGCCCTGGTGGAGTAGAATTCTTTCCCTTGGACATGTTGGAGTTTTAACACGCTTTCTTAAACGGGTAAAATGCCCCGAACAGCTAACTATATCGATTTTCCAGTTCGCGCGCTTGAAACTGCTATAGGATATTTTGCGTTACTGCCCGAGCGGGGTCTCCCAGGTCTCAATTTCAAGACCTGGGAAACCCAAATCCTCTCTCCAAAATCGAGGAGGCGCTCGTTGCAGATCCCGCTATCGAGCCTGGATCGTGTTCTCTCCCGGATTCAACTGCCAGGTCTTGCCGTTGTAAACAAAGGTTCCGGTCAGTTTCCCAGGTAAAGTTACTGCGGCACTCAGCCCCGCGCCCACCTGGGTATAGTCCACAGTAATCATCCCCTCCGGATGCGGATAGGTCGCCTTCAGCGACGGCAGCGCTCCCATGTGAGGTGCAATGCGCACCGTGGCAAACCCAGGGCTTGCCGGCTCGATCCCCGCCACCAGAGTCAGCAGGTCATAGATAGGATGCGAGGTCCAGGCGTGCGAATCCGAGCGCGTGTCGCCGGGAACCTCCGGCCAGGTGCTGAAGTGCAGCGGCAGCAGCTTCCTCCACGGATCGATCGAACTCAGGTAGTCGTTCGCCATGCCGGTGTGTTCCAGCGCCCGCGCCAGGTAGAAGCGGAAATAATACGATGCGCTCAGAACCCCGTCCGGCGTAGTTCCCGGCTCCACGGCCAGCATCTTCCTCAACACGTCCCGCCCGTGTTCTTTCGGCACCACGTCGTACAGCACGCCCAGAATATTCGCTTGCTGGCTAAAGCCCTTCATCTCCGGCGTATCGGCCAGTAGTCCCCGCTCTGCGTTCCAGCACTTGCTGTAGAGGCCACTCCGCACATGCGCCGCGCGCGCCTCGTAACCGGTGGCCCGCAGCGTTTCCCCCAGCCCCTTTTCCAGAGCCGTCGCATCCTCGAGAGCGCCCAGGTATTCCAGGGTCGTTACGCACGACTCACCCTTCGAGTCATACGTGGGAATCGTGCCGGTCGGAACCCAATCGACAAAGCTCCACCACGGCAACTCCTTCAGCAATCCATCTGGCTGCTCGAACCCGGCAAACCAGTCCATCACCGTCCGCGTCCCGGCTATGGATGCTATCGCCGGCTTTGGATCGGGCCGGTACATCCAGTAGTCCCGCACCATCCCCACCCACAGCAGCGAAAACGTCGGAATCGTCTGCGCCAGCGCGCTCGGATACCGGCTCCGCGTAATTCCATCCGGGAAGCGCGAGTCGTCGAAGGCCTGCAAGGCCTGCCGGGCCAGCCGGTCGTCCCCAGCCACCGCGTACGAAATCAGCGCCTGAATGCGCGTGTCGCCCACGTACTGCAGTTGCTCGTAATAGGGCGTATCCATGTAAGTCTCATGCGCGTCCAGCCGCGCCGTACGCCAGCTGATCTCCCATATCTTCTTCAACTCGTCGTCTTTGGATTGGAAGGTCGCCTTCTCCGCGAACGGATAGGCCGTAAACCGCGCCTGAAGCGACTCCAACTGCAGTGGTTCGCCGGCCGTCTCCACATCCAGATCCAGATAGCGCCACGTCCGCCACCACAGCGGCTCGAATACGCGATGCGCCTCGCCATCGGGATCAAAGCTATCCTTCAACCCGCGCGCCTTGCGATCGCTCACATCGTCGCGATCCCCTTTGTGCATCTCCTTGTCGTAGAGCGCCTCTGAATACGTCAGCAGAATCCTGGCGCCCTTCCCGCCAGAAACCGTCAAAATCGGATATGCCGTCGTCAGCGTCTTCCGGTCCAGCAGAATATGCACATGGCTTCCAGCGGGCACTGTTACTGCTGCGGCAGGGAACTGGCGCAACTCGGGCGCAATTTGTCCCCGGTTCAAAATATCTACGCGTACCTGCTCGCCAGCGCTCGTCGCTGCATACTCCATGTGCGGCAGCTTATCCGGCACTAGCCCCCAGAAATTGTCCCCCGTCGTATCGGCAGAATGGCCCTTGTTCACGCCGCCATGAATGCTGTCCCGCATTGGCGTCGCCACGTCTACCCAGTAGCCGCCCTCTTCCTCTTCCGATTGCCAATCCCAGTCATACATCCCCGCGCTAATCTCTTCACCAGGCCCGGAAGCAAAGTAAGTCTTCAAGTCCACCAAACTGCGATCCATCGCTCGGTGCCCCGGCTCAATCTCTACCTGCCAGCCCTCGGGCGTGCTGGTCCCCTCCGCTCCCGTCGCCTCGCTCTCCAACAAAAACGCTGTCCGGTCACTCATCTGTGCAATGGGCGCAAAGATGCCCCAGTTCCACACCGTGGCCGTAATCAGGTTCTTCCCCGTATGCAGCTTTGGCGTCAGGTCGAATCCCTCGTAGCGCCAGTGGTTCAGGTCTCCGCGCGCCGGTCCGTCACCCACCCGCTGCCCATTCACATACAGAACAAACCGGTTGTCCGCGGTCACCCGCACCGGATAGTTCGCCGGAACACTCGCCAGCGTCAGCGCCCGCCGAAAATGCAGCACAATGGGTTCCCGCAGCGGAGCCGTCGGATGCGTCACCCACGACGCCCGCCAGTCGTGGTGCTGCGGGTCGGTTTGTGCAACTGTCTCGTTTTGGGCTTGAACGGCGAGGGTCGTCAATGCGAGGGCTGCAAACGCAAAAAAACGGTGCATGGTTTTTACCTTCCAATTTCCAATTCACCAGCTTAAAGGAAAATGAAAACCATTGGAGGAATTAATCCGGCCTTTTCAGTTCTCGACCACAATCCTCGACCTATTCAGCCCAAAACCAGACCCAACCCCTCCTGAGCCGCCATATCTCTTTGACCGATTGCTTTTTTCACCTCTATGCACTTGATTTAGCACACTTGTAACATCCTGTTCATACAGGCCCGATAGCCTACGAGAGGTGAGCGTCAACGTGACGGAAATTCGTATCTCTCAGGCTCAGTTCCAGCCGCAATCAGCTCCTCCAGATGGTCAGCCCCTGGCTGATACCCCACCTGCCGAGGTCTCTGCGGTTCGCAGTTTCCTCATGGCGCGCGGCAATTCGGCCATCGCTGATCGAGGATTCTTTTGGCTGATGGTGCTCTGTGCCTTCAGTATTTTCGGCATCGTGGTCCTTATTGTCTGGCAGCTTGTGGTGCATTCGCAGTTGGCATGGAACAAGTTCGGACTCAGCTTCTTCTACCAGGTGTTCACTGATTCCTACACCCAGCAGAAGCTCTATTGGGACCCGGTCAACGAGCACTTCAGCGCGCTCCCCTTCATCTTCGGCACCCTCGTTTCTTCCTTTCTGGCGTTGCTCATGGCCGTGCCGCTGGCAGTTGGACTGGCTATCTTTCTTACTGAAATGTGCCCCACGGTCCTGCGCGGCCCGCTCGCTTTCCTCACCGAGCTGCTGGCAGCAATTCCCAGCGTCATCTATGGCCTCTGGGCGGTCTTCGTCCTCGTCCCTTTGCTTCGCGAGCACGTCAACCCTCTGCTGATTCGCTGGTTGGGCTGGACCGGCCTGGTAGGGAACGACAACCCCACCGGTCTCGGATTTCTTGCCGCCGGCGTTATTCTCGCCATCATGATTCTGCCCATCATCTCCTCGCTTACCCGCGAAGTCATGACCGCCGTGCCTCATTCGCAGCGCGAGGCGGTTCTCGCCCTCGGCGCCACCCGCTGGGAGATGATCCGCATGGCCGTCCTGCGCAATGCCCGCATCGGCATTGTCGGCGCTATCATTCTCGGCCTGGGCCGCGCTCTTGGAGAAACCATGGCCGTCACCATGGTCATCGGCAACAGCCCGGAGATTCACCGTTCTCTCTTGGCCAACGGCAGTTCCATGGCCTCGGTCATTGCCAACGAATACGCTGAAGCCTCCGCCGACATGCATTTAAGCGCCCTCACTGAAATCGGCCTGGCGCTGTTCATCGTCACCATCATCGTCAACGCCATCGCTCAACTCTTGGTCTGGGCAGTTACGCGCGGAACACCACGGAGTGCGCGTTGAGGATACCCGAGTGAGTCAGAGGAAGATACGGTGAACGTCGAAACCTATAGAACCCGGTCCATCATGCGGGCGCTTACCGATCGCGCCGTTACAGCACTGGCCATTCTTGCCACCGCGCTGGTCGTCGCGCCCCTGGTGGCCATCTTCATCTATCTCGTTTACCGGGGAGCCAGTTCCCTTAATCTCGCTTTCTTCACCCAGGTTCCCAAGCCCGTCGGCGAGCCCGGCGGCGGCATGGCCAACGCCATCCTCGGCTCTGGAATCCTGCTCGCTCTTGCCAGTTCCATCGGTGTGCCCATTGGCATCGGTGGCGGCATTTATCTGGCCGAGTTCGGTCGCGGCACCAAGCTCGCCAACGCGGTCCGCTTCACCGCCGATGTGCTCAACGGCGTCCCCTCCATCGTGATGGGGGTCGCTATTTACGCGCTCATCGTCAATCCGCAAAAGCATTACTCGGCGTTCTCTGGCGGTGTGGCTCTCGGCATCATGATGATTCCCACCGTCTGCCGCACCACCGAAGAGATGCTGCTCATGGTGCCCCATGCGGTTCGCGAAGCTGCTCTCGGTCTCGGCGTGCCAAACTGGCGCTCGGTCCTTTCCATCACCGTAAAGACCGCTTCGCCCGGCATCATCACCGGCTGCATGCTGGCTTTTGCACGAGTAGCCGGAGAAACCGCTCCTCTCATCTTCACCGCCTTGGGAAATCAGTTTTGGAGCACAAGCCTCAACGATCCCATCGCCGCTCTTCCACTGCAGATTTATGTTTACGCCATCTCGCCTTACGACGATTGGCACCGCCTCGCGTGGGCTGGCGCTCTGGTTTTAATCATCCTGATTGTGCTTGCCGTTTCGCTGGTTCGCTTTGTCACCAGCCGCGGCGTTTTGAAAGGGGCTAGCTAAGTGGGCGTTGGGATAGAGGTCATCAACCTGAATGCGTGGTACGGCTCCAATCACACGCTGCAGGACATCAATCTGAACATACCGGCCAACCATGCCACGGCTCTCATCGGCCCCTCCGGCTGCGGCAAAAGTACGTTTGTGCGCTGCATCAACCGCATGCATGAGACCAATCCGATCGCTCGAGTCACTGGCACCATTCGTATCGGCGAACTTGATATCTACGAGAACGCCAAGCCGGTCGAGATCCGGCGTCGTGTCGGCATGGTCTTCCAGCGCCCCAACCCCTTTCCCACTATGTCCATCTACGACAACGTGGCCGCCGGACTCAAGCTCAATGGTTACTCCAACCACCGCGCCCTCGACGAGATCGTTGAAAAGTCGCTCAAGAACTCGGCCCTCTGGGACGAAGTCAAAGACGACCTGAAAAAGAAATCCGGTGCAAGTTTATCCGGTGGTCAGCAGCAGCGCCTCTGTATCGCCCGCGCTCTTGCTGTTGATCCAGAGGTGCTGCTCATGGACGAGCCCGCCTCAGCCCTTGATCCAGTCTCCACATCCAAGATCGAAGACCTGATCTTCCAGTTGAAGTCGCAGTACACTATTGTGATCGTGACCCACAACATGCAGCAGGCAGCGCGCGTCGCCGAGAAGACCGGCTTCTTTCTCAATGGCCGCATGGTCGAATTCGACGCCACGCACAAGATCTTCACAAACCCCAGCGATAAACGAACGGAAGACTACATCACGGGCAGGTTCGGATGACACGCATACGCTTTCAACAAAGCCTCGAAGACCTTAAGGAGAACCTGCTCGTCATGGCCGGGCTCGCCGAACAGGCCATTCAGCGCGCAATCGAGGCATATCGGGTGCGCGACCTGTCTATCTGCGACCTCGTCAGCCGCAGTGAATCCGCCATCAATCGCCTCGAGCGCGATATCGATCAGGCCGCTCTCGACCTGCTTGCCATGGAGCAGCCCATGGCGATCGATCTCCGCTTCATTCTCAGTGTCATCAAGATCAACGCTGACCTGGAACGTGTCGGCGACGCCGCCAAGAGTATCAGCGACCGCGTGCGCAACATGGAGCAAATGGCTGCCGCCGATCTCCCCGTCGATATCCCCAGAATGGCCCAGCTCGCTTCAGAAATGGTGCGTAGGAGCCTGCAGGCGTTCATCGAGGCCGACGCTGAACTGGCCCGCGTCGTGCTCACCATGGACGATGCCGTCGACGCCATGAACAAGGCCGCGTACAAGTCCCTCACCAAAGTCATGGAAGAGCAGAGCCACCTTGCTCCCCAGGCCCTCAACGCCCTTATGATCAGCCGTAGCCTCGAGCGCGTTGCAGATCACGCCACTAACATCGCCGAAGACGTCATCTTCTGGGTGCAGGGAGCGGACGTCCGCCACCACAAAAGCCTCATCGTCGGCGCCAACGATCCCCATGCCATGGGCTAAGCAGTATCTGATTTGCATGCCAACAAAAAGCCCCGCACTATGCGGGGCTTTTCTGTCTACTTATCTTCAGCCTTCACGGAGTAGGCAAGGATCCCAATAGAGCATTGACTAACCGATCACGGTCAGCTGTTAACTGCCCACTATTCTTACCGCCCCAAAGCCCGCACCCCCATGCTGTTTAGCTTGTTGCGCGCCCGCGCTGCTTCCGGCGCTTGCGGATGCCGCTGGATCAACAGGCGCAACTCATGAATTCCGGCTTCCCGCTTGTTCATCAGCAGGAGCGCCATTCCCTTGTGCAGTTGCGCTGCCGAGGCCTTGGGGCTGCCGCTGAACCCTTCCAGCACGGCATTGTAGGAGTTCACAGCTTCTGCGTAGTTCTGTTGCTGATAGGCAATCTCGCCTAAATAATATTGTGCGGTGCCGGCCATATCGTCCAGGGGATAGTAGTGCACCACATCCTGGAACTCACCTGCAGCCAACGGGTACCGGGCGGCGTTAAAGTCGCGCACGCCGGCTTGGAACGTCTCTTGCAGTGGCGGCGCCTGATTCGCGCCCGGCATGGCAGGAGTCTGGCCGCCAGCGGGACCTGCCGTTGGGTTCGCGCCTCCGCCCGTTGACGCGCCATTGGCTGCCGCTGCGGTGGCTTGTGCGTTCTGCAACTGCGTCTGCAACTCCTGCACGGACTTGTCCAACTTGGCGATGCGCGACTTCAACTCATCCACCGAGTCGTTCAGCGACTGCACCTGTCCGCTGACTGTGTCCATCTTGCCGCCTGCTGCGTCGTTCTGCGTGTTCAGTTTCTGCTGCAGCGCGTTAACTGCCGCGGTCATCTGGTTGGCTTCGTCCGCGGTCTGCTGAGCCAAGTTTTGCAGCACTCCAAACTTCGTGTCCATCGTGGACTGAAGGCGCTGCACCATGTCCAGCAACTGCTGCACCTGCGTCTGCAACTCGATGATCTCTTTCGATACGGCGTGTGCCGGCGTAGGCGCCAAGGCTAAAACAAGGCCAAATGCGGCTGCCGCCAGAAAACGATTGCGAACTGTGCGTCCTATGTCCATAACTCACCCATGATAACAAGAGCGTGCGGCAGCCACGCCATCTGGCGGGACTGCCGCACGCAATGCTACTGCTTTGTCCCGGTTGCGCCGGTCTGGATTTCCAGATTCAGCTTCGGGTGCCCCAGGTCTCGACCTTGAGACCTGGGAACCCATCAACCAAGAGATAGGCAACCAGACTGACGAGACTCAGAGTTGCCATTCTCATTCAGCGGATCACTGCCCACTGTCTTTTCTACCGGTCCATCGTGAGGCCGCCGCGGCGGTTCTGCTGCCAGCACTCTTCGGTGGACTCGGAGCAGAACGGCTTTTCCTTGCCGTAGCTAACCACGCGAATGCGCGTTGTCGCCACGCCTGCCGTGACCAGAGCGTTCTTGGCCGCATCGGCGCGGTTCTGGCCCAGCGCCAGGTTGTACTCGTTCGAGCCACGCTCGTCGCAATAGCCGCCAATGACGACCTTCACGTTCGGATGGCTCACCAGGTAGCTGGCGTCCTTTGCCAGTGTCGACTGCGCGTCGGCGCGCACATCGTACGTGTCGTAGTCAAAGAAGATGTCCTGCACATTGGCCTTGAACTCTTCTTCGGCACTCATCGTGTTGGTCGGAACCACCACGGCTGGAGGTGCATTCACCGTCACGCGCGCTGATGCGTCCGCCGAGCCACCCTCGCCACGAGCCACCAGGTGATACGTGGTTGAAGCGGTCGGGGTCACCGTCTTCACGCCCGAAGAGGGTACGTCGCCGATGCCGTCGATCGACACGGTGGTCGCGTCAGTCGTACGCCAGGAAAGTTGCACCTGGTCGCCGGCCGAGATAACCGTCGGTGTGGCTGTCAGTTGCGCTGTCGGCGCTACGGCGGCCACGGGCGGTGGAGGCGGTGCCTGCGGTAGAGGCTGTTTCTTTTTGCAACCAGCAACTGCTACCAGGGCGACAAGCAGGAAAACAGGTACAAGAATGCGATTACGTCGGTTCAATGTGTTACTCCTTCCGTAATTTGAAAAAATCTTCCGGCCGATCCGGTCTTTTCTGGCCCGTATACCGCCACCACTCGAGCCGTTCTTACCTGCGCGCATCGCTTGAGAAGGGCATAGTCCGATGGACTGGTACACAATAGCTCTGATCGGTATCCATCCGGAAAACGTTATTGTCTTAGGCCCGCTTAGCATACTGAATTGGCAAGAAATGCTCAACGTCCGTTCCGCTCTGCCTCCAACATTCGGCGCAATCCGCCGTCTGATTTCAGCAACCATAAAATCATAGCCCATGAATTCCGGATAAGCGCTAAACTATGTGACCGCGCTCACGCCGCCATTCACCCCGGTTTACTTCCAACTCCAGTTGGGCATCGAGTTGTCGCCCGTGCGCGTTAGCTGGTGCTGGTCCGTCCCGTCAGCCAGCATAGTCCATATTTGTGCAAATTTGCCCACTGTTCTCTGGAAAACAATGTGCCGCCCATCCGGTGCCCACGAGGGATAGTCGTTGCTGCCCGATTCATGTGTCACCTGCAGCCAGTGCATGCTCGCAATCTCAAATACATAGATGTCTTGCCCGCCCGGATCGCCCGGCCCGTACTTGCGATTCCAACTGAAAGCCAGCAGCCCGCCGTTCGGAGCCCACGACGGCGATACCGCATACCCGCTGTCGGTCATGCGCTGGATATTGGCGCCATCCTGGTCCATGACATAAATCTGCGGCAGCTTGGTTCGCCCGCTTACCCACGCCAGTTGCGAGTTGGTGCGCGGATTCCACACTGGAGCCACGTCCGGCCCGCGAAAGGTGGTAAGCCGATGCAGATCGCCCCCGTTCGCATTTGCTACCCATATCTCCGGATCGCCCGACCGCGAAGACGAGAACGCGATCTTCGTCCCATCGGAGGACCACGCCGGCGTTAGATTGCTGCCGCCTGCCGAGCCTCCTGGAAAGCTCACCATCCGACCCAACTCCAGCGAATACATGCGGATGGCCCATCCTTCCTTGCCCAGCGACGCAAACGCGACTCGCGAGTTGTCCGGGGACACGCGCGGCGAAAGCGAAATAGCGCCGAGGTGTGTGACCTGGTGCTGGTTCTGCCCGTCGTAATCCATCGCCCAGATCTCTTTCGACCCGGAGCGCGAACTCACAAAGTAGATCTTCGTTTCAGCAATGCCGTTGATGCCGCCGCCCAGCCGATAAATGATCTCGTCCGCAAAACGGTGCGCCACCGTCCGCGCCATGTCCTCGCTGGCTGCTTCGTTGTACTGCTTGCTCAGTACCTGCGGGTTGCCGGGATTGCGCGTGTCAAACAGCCACCCGTACACCGACAGCCGCCCGCCGTTCGCGGAGAGCGCCCCAAACGCTACCATGGCCGCATTGGCGGGAGCCGCGGACCACTGCCCCATCACCATCTCTTGCGGCGCGCCCGGCATCGCCTGCGGTGCCAGGCTCTTTGACACCAGGTCGAAGATGCCTCCATTCGACAGGTCGCTATAGAGCGTTGCGTCAAAAACAGCCTTCAGCGCCGGCGTCTGCGCATCGTCCCCCACCGGCTTAAAGTCCGCTGCCGCCAAACGAATCCGCGTGTTGCCCAGATTCGTTCCGGTATGCACCCAGTCCTGGGCGGCCAGTTGCGCTGTCGAAACGTATACAAGAGAAAGCAAACAAAGCGGCAAAAGCCGTAGAAGTCCCTTCATGCGATGAACAATCCTTCCTCTTACACAACCCGCGCGTTCCCGCGCCATGCCCTTAGTGCAGGACGCTGAACGCGGCCAATCGTTAGTATTCACAGTAATAAGACACCTTCAAAGTGCTTGAGTTATAAGCGGATGGCAGCGATCCGAATGTATCCACGCGCTTTGCTCCATTCAGGCATGAACGGTTCAGCGTCGGGCTTCCGCTCGCCTGATCCACTTTCACATCGTTTGCTTCCAGGCTGCCGTTGCGCTGGATCGTGAAGAATATGTAAACGCGTGTGCCCCGCGGTGTCCGCGGATCAACCTCCTGTTTGAACCAGCTGGTTGCCATCTTTCGGTTGATCTGGTCCACGTACCACCCGTACTTGCTGGCGAAATCCCCATCTCCCACCGCGGCAGGTCCATTCGATGCGTTCTGCGGCATCGTCTGTCGCGGCATCGACGATCCCGATTGCTCTCCATAACGTGCCAGGTTGTCTTTCGTTGGCTGCTGCTGGTGCTGCTGCGTCTTCTGGATTGGCATCTGCTTTGGCTTCTGCTTGCCCAGGATCGGAATCGCCTTCTCGTCAACCGCCTGCTTTTCCTTGGGGCTCGGTTCCGCCGGTGCCTGGCTTGGAGTCTCTGTGGCCAGCACATTCTGGTTCACAGGCTGATCGGCGGGCAAGGGAAGGGCATTGCTCACCAGGTTCACCTGCATGGCTCCACCGGCGCCCTTGTTGCCCCAAAAACTGGAATGGAAAAGCCCGCTCAACAGTCCATAAGAAACAATGGACGCAAGCAAAACGCCGTGGAGCACGAGCGATCCGACCGCCGGGCCCGCTATCGGCTCCGGTGTCAGCTCTCGCTCAAGGTGCTCTACGCCCTCCAAAACCGCGCTCATGCTCTCGTCCGAAAATTGTTCACAAAATCGTTACTTTCATCAAACGCGCTGTCGTCACCAACAATCGAGCTGTCATCCTGAGCGACCGCAGCGAAGCGAAGGGAGTCGAAGGACCTGCGGTTGCTCTTTCTCGTCGGACTCACGAACCGCCTCCGTGCCCCATCCTTCGCGCTTTTTGCGAAGGGTGGGAAAGATCATCGCTCCTTAGGGGCCGGAACCCTAAAGCCTTATCCCAACTCCGCTAATTCCCGCCCGCAGCGGAACTCTTCGTATCCAGCGGCTGCGTCACAATCGACACGTTGGTAATTCCCGCCTGCTTCACCGCATCCATCACCGTCGCGAAGGCGCCGAACGGCACGCTCTGGTCCGCACGCAGATAAATCACCTGGCTGGCCGGGTCCGCTCCCGCCTGATGCAACCGCTGCGCCAGGTCGTGGATGTTGACTGGCTGATCGCCAAGGAAGACCTCCTGATCGTGATTGATCGTCACTACCAGCCGTTGCTCGGTAATCTCTTTCACCGTGCGCGTCTTCGGCACCGCCACTTCAATTCCCGACTGCAGCACCGGCGCCGTAATCATGAAGATCACCAGAAGCACCAGCACCACGTCCACCAGCGGCGTAATGTTGATCTCCGCCAGCGAACTCCGGGTCTGGCCGCTGCTACTTGTAAACGCCACGTTCCGCCTCCCGGGGGATATCCGCTCCAACCGCGCGAGGCGTTGGTGGTGCGGCTGCCCGCACCGGAATCTCCTCCAGCGAGTTCAGCAGTTCCCGGCAGAAATCGTCGATCGCTGAGGCAAACACTCTGATCCGCGCTGAGAACTGGTTGTACGCCACCACCGCCGGCACGGCCACAAACAGCCCCGCCGCCGTCGTAATCAGCGCCTCTGAGATGCCCGGAGCCACTGCCCGCAGCGTTGCCGATCCTGCCGTTCCCAACCCGTGAAACGCGTCCACGACGCCCATCACCGTGCCGAACAGGCCCACAAACGGACTCACGGCCGCGATGGTCGCAAGCCATGTCATCCGCCGCTCCAGGCTGGTTACAGCCTCGCTCGTGGCCGTCTGCGCCGTACGCTCCAGCGGAACCAGGTTGCGCGGTGGTCCCGAGCCGCCCGTCTGCCGCTTGTATGTCTCGTATACGTCTTCGAACACCTGCGCCAGGGGGCTGGCTGCGCAGTCGCTTGTCAGAGCCGCAATCTCCTGCAGCCGCGTCGCTTTCCGGAATGCCCGGATAAACCGCTTGCTGTCCTTGGTCGCCTTGCTGAACGTTGAAATCTTGCCGAAGATCACCGTCCATGAGTACAAGCTGGAAAACAGCAGTAGCACCATCACGCCCACCGCAACCGGACCGATGTTGCTGATCATCTCCGCCAGCGCGCTGAACCCCGTCGTGACCGGCTGACCCGCGCCGTTGTCAGACTGTATGAAATAAACAAAAGCAGCAGTTAAAATCGGCATTTCACCTCAGTATCAACGGTATCAGACATCAGGTCAGCCTCCCAAGTTACAGATATGGTCCCCCACGGCCCGCGCTGCAGGCTCCCTAGGCACCAAAACCCGCCATTCATGCTATGCTGCGCTCGGATTGCCGTTGCGCTCATGGCGGTCCGCAACAGCCGCTAAACTTTGAAGATACCGGGTACCCCACGTCCTCTGATGTGCATTTTTGAGCGCATCGTTAAGGTAAGATTCCCACAAACGCTCTGTGTCCCATTCTTGCGACACCTTTTCGTCGCAACGGTGGGAAAGCATGATCACCAACTACCGTCCCCACTTCGGGAGGTCCGCTCCAAGATGCTCGTCGAGCTGCGCGCTGAAAATTATGCCGTCATCGATCACGCCATCGCCGTCCTCGGCCCTGGCCTGAACCTCCTCACCGGCGAAACCGGAGCAGGCAAGTCCATCCTCGTCGATGCGCTCGCCCTCCTCATGGGCGGCAAGTCCTCTGTGGAAGTTGTTCGCCATGGCGCAGACAAAGCCGTCGTCGCCTGCGTCTTCGAATCCACTCCCGGCGCTGAAGCCGTCCTCGAAGAAAACGGCATCGACGCCGAAGGCCACGAGATCATTCTCCGCCGTGAAATTCTCTCCACCGGCAAGGGCCGCGTCTTCGTCAACAACCAGCCCGCCACCGTCGCGGTGCTCAAGCAGCTTGCCCCTGAGCTCGCCCTCGTTCACGCCCAGACAGAGACCCTCACCAGCTTCGATCAGGCCCAGCAGCGCGTTCTCCTCGACCGCTTCGCCTCCATCTCCACCGACGCAGTCGCCGAAGCGTATGCAAGCTGGCATGCCGCGCAGAACAAGCTCAACGACCTGCTCCAGGGTGAGCAGGACCGTCTCCGCATGGTCGATCTCTGGAGCTATCAGCGCAAGGAAATTGAAGCTGCACACCTGGTGCCTGGAGAAGACGACGACCTCGAAACCGAGAAGCGCGTCCTCGCCAACGCCGAAAAGCTCTACGCCGCCGCCATGGGCGCCTTCGATCAGCTTTACGAAGGTGGAGCCTCCGCTGAAGTCGCTCTCCGCGCATCCCTCCGCAACGTTGAAGAGCTGGCCCGCTACGACAACCGATTCGCCGACGCCGTGCAACAGGTAGCTAGCGCCCGCGCCACCCTCGGCGATGTCGCCGCCACACTTCGCGACTACGCCGAAGGCATCAACGCCTCTCCTGAGCGTCTCGCCGAAATCGAAGACCGCCTCGCCCTGCTCGACCGCCTCAAGCGCAAGTACGGCCATACCGTTGCTGAAGTCATCGCCTTCGGCGCGGACGTAACCCAGAAGCTGGCCGAAGTCGAAGACCGCGAAGAGATCCTCAAGACACTGCGCATCGCCCTCGCTTCCGCTGCCGCGGCCTATCGCACCGCCGCCTCCGCGCTCACCGCCGAGCGTAAAGCCGCCGCCGCCAGGCTTGCCAGGCTGTCTGAAGCCCAGATCAACTCGCTCGCCATGAAGGTCAAGTTCGAAGTCGCCGTCCACTCCGCCGAAGTACTTCATTCGGAGGGAGGCGGGGGTTTCAACCCCCGCATAAAGTCGACAGAATCAACGCGGGCTTTAGCCCCCGACGGAAGTACTTCAGACACCGCCCACTGGACCTCCACCGGTTGGGATGTCGTCGAATGCCGCATCTCCACCAACCCCGGCGAGCCACTCAAGCCCCTTACGGAAATCGCCTCCGGCGGCGAAATGTCCCGCGTCATGCTCGCCCTCAAAGTCACGGTCGAAGAGGCCGCAGCCAAGCCCAAGACCAAATCCCCCACCCCCCGCACTCTGGTCTTCGACGAAATCGACATCGGCATCGGAGGCCGCGCCGCCGAGGCGGTTGGCCACAAGCTCAAGTCCCTCAGCCGCGGCCAGCAGGTCCTTTGCGTCACCCATCTGCCTCAGATCGCCGCCTTCGCCGACCAGCATCTCGTCGTAGAAAAGCGCGAGTCCGACGGCCGCACTAAAACCCAGATCCGCGTCCTCGACGACCGCGCCCGCACCCACGAAGTAGCCCGCATGGTCTCCGGCGCCACCGTCACCGAAACCAGCCTCCAACACGCCGCCCAAATGATCGCCAGCAGTCGATAAGCGATTACCTCCGCCTTGAAGGCGCTTGTGTCTGTGGGTACATGACCAGTTGACCAATCCCTTCTAATATCGAGTGTTCGATGTAGGGGCTTAGATATGAAGAAACAGAGCATCAAATCACACCTTACTTCGTACTCAATAATCCGTAAGCGGAAGACAACGATAAATCACGCCTTCGCCTCGGCCATCGCCCCTGTGGATAAGTACGATGAGGTGGCTCTTGACGCAGCACTTCGAATTCTCGGCCAGAATCCTGATGATTTGAGATGCGTTTATTGCGGGTCGCATGCTGATACCTGGGATCATCTCATTGGATTGGTTAAGGATGAGAAATTGCGCGGCTTTGGGCGTCAACTCGGCAATCTTGTCCCTTGCTGCCGTGCCTGTAACTCGAAGAAAGGGTCAAAGGACTGGGAAGTTTATCTTAGGGAAATGCCGTTGCAGAACAACTCCTTTGAAGAGAAATCCCGATTGATCGCTTCCTACCTCAGCAAAGCTACCGAGGTAAATCTCAAACGGCCTGAAGAAATGTTTCCTGTCGAGTGGAAGCGTTATGCGGAGATCAAAGAGGAGATATTCAATCTGATGAGGGAAGCAGACGAAATTGCTGAAAAGCTCAATAAGGTCGTCGCTTCCAGGCAATTCTGATCTCGGCCCTCGAAAATAACCTTGACGGAATATATAGCTTTGATGGAATATTGATGCATGGCGTACGAGGTCGAGTTCACCGAGGAATTCGAGGAATGGTGGAACAGCCTCAACCCCGACGAACAGGAGAGTGTGGACTTTTCTGTCCGGCTTTTGGAAGAGCAGGGAATTCATCTCAAGCGACCCCACGCCGATACGGCCAACCGAGGTTCCCGATTTCCGAATATGCGCGAGTTGCGCTGCCAGCATGAAGGACGGCCGTATCGTATTCTTTTTGCCTTCGATCCCAGGCGCACTGCGATTCTGCTGATCGGAGGAGACAAGACTGGCAAGCCGAACTGGTATGACGAATACATACCACTGGCCGACAAGATTTATGCAAGACACTTGAAAGAGATCGGCAACTGAATGTTCGTAAAGTCGGTTCCCCGCAGGAGGTAAAACAACATGGCTCGTAACTTCAAAGAACTTCGTGCAAAGATGGATCCCGAGCGTCGCGCCCGTGTAGAAAAGCGTGTGCAAGAGGCCCTAAAGGCCATGCCTCTTGATGGGCTGAGAGATGCGCGTCAACTTACCCAGACGCAGTTGGCCCAGGTACTCAACGTCTCGCAGGGAGCGGTTTCCAAGGTCGAGCGCCGCACCGATATGTACATCAGCACGCTGCGCAGTTATGTCCGTGCCATCGGCGGAGATTTGCAGATTCGTGCTGTTTTTCCAGAAGGCGATGTGCTGATCGATCAGTTCGAGGACCTGAACCCTTCCGGTAAGACTGGTAAAGGCGCAGCAGCTTAGACCTCAATCAGCCAAGGTGCCCCATGTCTCGTCTTTGACACTTGGGATTGAATACCTACCCGAAAATCGCAGTAACAATGTGGTTCACCGCGAAGGCCGCGCACCAGGCCAGCACCAGCATGTACAAAAACTGCACCGCCGGCCACTTCCAGCTATTGGTTTCGCGCTTCACCACCGCCATCGTCGAAGTGCATTGCATCGCGAACGCGAAAAAGATCATCAGCGCCAGCGCGCCGCCCATCGTCATGTCGTGGTGCAACGCGGTCTGCAGATGCATTGCCTGTGTGGTCGGGTCCGCGCCGTAGAGCGTGCCCATGGTGCTTACCATCACCTCGCGCGCCAGCACGCTCGACAGCAGCCCGATTCCGATCTTCCAATTGAATCCCAGCGGCGCAATCGCCGGCTCGATGAAGTGGCCCAGCCGCCCAATCAGGCTATTCGCCAAGTCAGGAGCGCCCATCGTTCCCGCCGCCGTATGGATAAGCGGCAAGTGCGCCAGTACCCACAAGGCCAGCGTGACGCACAGAATAATCGTGCCCGCCTGCTTCAAAAACACGCGTGCCCGGTCCACCAGTCGCAACGCCAGAGAACGCACGGTCGGCATGCGGTACTGCGGCAGTTCCAGAATGAAGGGCGCTTCGCTGGACTTGAGAATCGAACTCTTCAGCAGCCATGCGGTGGTCATCGCCGCCACAAAGCCCGCTAGGTAAAGTCCCAGCATCACAATCGTGCGCAGTCCTAGAAATCCATGCAGGTACTCGATGTTCGGAATGAACGCCGCAATCAGCAGCATGTACACCGGCAGTCGCGCCGAGCAGGTCATGAAGGGCGTCACCAGGATCGTCGCCAGCCGGTCGCGCTTGTTCTCGATCGTCCGTGTCGCCATGATCGCCGGAACCGCGCAGGCATAGGCAGAAAGCAGGGGAATGAATGCCTTGCCGTTCAATCCAATGGTGCGCATCACCCGGTCTGCAATCAGCGCCGCGCGAGACAGGTAGCCGGAGTCTTCCAGAATTCCGATAAAGAGAAAAAGCAAAAGGATCTGCGGCAGAAACACCAGCACCGACGAGATGCCCTTCCAGGCTCCGTCCAGCACCAGCGACTGCAGCCAGCCCGCCGGCAGCAGCGGCCTCACGAATTCTCCTATGCGCGCAAGAATGTCGCCGAACCCATCGGAAAGCGGCTGCCCAACGGCGAACACCACTTCGAACACCCCAATCACCACGGCGAGAAACAGCAGCGGTCCCCAGATGCGGTGCAACAGCACGTCGTCGATCTTGCGCGTATTTTCTACGGAAAGCGGAGCCCTGTAGCCCGTCTTCCTGCTCACTTGCGCCGCCCATGAGTGGGCGCTCGCCGCGTTGCCAATAACCGGCAGCGCCAGCGGCTTGGCCGCCGAGCGGTCCGCTTGCTGGTTCAGAAACAGAGAAATCGCTTCCAGGCCGGTTCCGTTCACAGCGCTGATCTGCGCAACTGGAGCGCCTAGTTCCCGTGCCAGCTTCAGTGCGTCAATGTGACCGCCGCGCGTCTCCATCAGGTCGGTCATGTTCAGCAGCACCAGCGTAGGCAGGCCCACCGCCAGCACCGGCGCGGCCAGCATCAGTTGCCGCGTCAGGTGCAGCGAGTCCAGCACCAGCAGTACCGCATCCGGCTTCGGCGTACCGGGCATCTTGCCGCGCAGCACGTCGATCGAGACCCGCGCGTCTTCAGAATAAGGAGATAGGCTGTAAATGCCCGGGAGGTCGATCAGTGTCAGATCATCGCGGCCCACACCGGCCATGAGCCCAAGCCGCTGTTCTACGGTCACGCCAGGGAAGTTGGCGATCTTCTGGCGCAGTCCGGTCAACCTGTTGAATAAAGTGGATTTGCCGCAGTTCGGCGGCCCGATCAATACAACGGTCTGCAACTCTCCGTCAGGCTGAGGAGTGGCGGGGGGAACAAAGGCCGGAGGAGTGCAGCAACCGCTCATCGCGCGGCCTCAACCAGTTCAGTAATCTCATCTTCTGGATTTGTTTCGCCGGCAGCTTCGGGCGGCTTTACCCGGATGGCTGTTGCCGTCTCATGACGCAGCGCAATCTCCATCCCGTCAACGCCATACACGGTCGGGTCGCCGGCCGGAGCACGGCGCAGGGCCGTCACCAGTGCGTCGGGAACAAACCCCATATGCATCAAATGGTTCTGCACGGACTCAGGCAGGTCAAGGGCTACCAGCACCCCGCTCTCGCCCACATTCAATTCGCTCAGTACACTCACCCGCCGGACTCCGATGGGCCGCCGGAAAGGCAGCACCTTTAAACTACGACCGGAATGGTCGTAGTTCAGTATACGACCATCTGCCCTCGGTCTGCAAACTATTGCCAGGAGGCTTTTAGTTCCAATAATCCCCATGAATTTCCCCCAGGAGGGCAAAACTGGCCGGGTATCGCCAGTTCCTCCCACTCCCCCCTGGCGGGCCTGCTGCTTTTTCATCGGAGCAATGATTAGTTTCTACCAGCGCGGAAGCTGGTTGAATGTGAGCAAGATCACAATTGTGAGGTGGAATTTCCATTGCAGCAAACAAAAATAGAATGCTACAAGGAAAGCATGCAGATCGAGCAGTTTCGCGCCTCTTTGGAGCTTCAGAACCCGCCCCCGGGCCTTTCCGTTCCCCTCGTTGCCCTCTGGTGGGATGCAAAAGGGAACTGGGCACGCGCCCACGCCCTGGTCGACTCGCTCGATACCCCTCAGGACATGGCCGTACACGCCTACCTCCATCGCAAAGAGGGCGAGACCTGGAACGCCGACTACTGGTACCGCCGCGCCGGCCGCGCCTTCCACCGTCCCACCCTCGATGCGGAGTGGGCCGCCCTGGTCGAAGGCCTCGCGACGGAGTAGAACCACCGCCGTGCAGTAAAATCCACTCCGGGAACCGGGGAAGAGAATTGACCATGCAATTTCGCAATTTTGGATCACTTGATTGGAAGGCGTCGGCGCTCGGCTTCGGCTGCATGCGCTTTCCTGCACTGGACGGCCAGCGCAACAGCCCCAACATCGACAGGCCTGAAGCCGTGCGCATGCTTCGCCACGCCATCGACAATGGCGTCAATTATCTCGACACCGGCTACCCTTATCATGAAGGCCAGAGCGAAATACTTGTTGGTGAGGCACTCCAGGGCGGCTATCGGGAAAAGGTCAAACTAGCCACCAAGCTTCCCACCTGGCTCGTAAAATCCCCAGCGGATTTCGGCAGGCTCCTTGACGAACAACTCAAGAAGCTTCAAACCAGCCACATTGACTTCTACCTCTTCCATGCCCTCGATGAACGACGCTGGCGTGATGTTGTACTCCGCCACGATCTCCTTGCCCAGGCGGCGTTAGCCCTCGCCGACGGCCGCATCGGTCACCTGGGCTTCTCTTTTCACGGCGACTTCGCGGCCTTCGATCAGATCGTGAACGGCAGCGATTTATGGAGCTTCTGCCAGATTCAATACAACTACATGGATACCGAGACTCAGGCCGGAACACGCGGCCTCAAACTTGCCGCTGCCAAAGGCCTCGCCGTCGTGGTCATGGAGCCGCTGCTCGGTGGCCGCCTCGCCGATCCGCCCAAAGATATCCTCGAAGTCATCGACCACTTTCCCGTTCGCCGGTCTCCCGCCGAGTGGGCGCTCCAATGGCTCTGGGACCAGCCTGAAGTTTCGCTCGTCCTCAGCGGCATGAGCACCATGTCCCAGGTAAATGAAAACCTGCGTTTTGCCGGGACTTCGCGTATTCACTCCTTCGGCCCCGCAGACCAGGAGTTCATCGCCCAGGTTTGCCAGAAGTACAGCGCGCGCACCGTCATCCCCTGCACCCGCTGCGGCTACTGCATGCCGTGCCCCGTCGGCCTCAACATTCCCGCCAACTTCGAGTTCTTCAATTACGCGCACGCATTCGACGATCTCGCCAGCGCCCGCTTCCGCTACAAGGCCTTTCTCACCGAGGCCGAGCGCTCGGGCGCATGCATAAACTGCGGCATCTGCGAAGAACTTTGTCCGCAACACATCGCCATCCCAGAATGGATGCCCAAAGTGTCTGCCCTCATGGATTGATAGCGCCTTTCACCCCCAGTCTTCCCATCCCGCCAATCGTCACGGAGAATGCTCATATTCCGTTGATCGAAGGCTTGTTCACTATATGAAAACTAGTTCATAATGTGGGATTAGGCGTCCGGCCTGTGTCCCGCATCACTGCCACTCTACCCCTCCTACAGACGACACTCACCCTAGCGGTCAATTTCCGCAGGCCGCGTTATGAGGCAAAGTGAATGAGTGAACAGAAAATGGTCATCCTTGATGGGAACGAGGCGGCCGCCTCGGTTGCCTATCGTCTCTCCGAAGTAGTCGCCATCTACCCAATTACCCCCTCGTCTCCTATGGCTGAGTGGGCCGATCAGTGGCGCTCGGAGGGGAAGAGAAATATTTGGGGCGCATTGCCCGTCGTTGAAGAGCTTCAGAGCGAAGGCGGCGCAGCCGGTGCGTTGCACGGCGCGTTGCAGGCAGGTGCTTTTGGAACTACATTCACCGCCTCGCAGGGCCTCCTGCTCATGATTCCCAACATGTTTAAGATCGCCGGCGAACTCACCCCGGCCACCATGCACGTGACTGCCCGTACCTTGGCTACTCACGCGCTCTCCATCTTCGGCGACCACTCGGACGTTATGGCTTGCCGCTCCACTGGCTGGGCAATGCTCGCCTCCAACTCCGTGCAGGAAGTTGCCGACATGGCGCTCGTCGCCCAGGTCGCCACTCTTGAATCCCGCATCCCGTTCATTCATTTCTTTGACGGCTTCCGCACCTCTCATGAAGTGGGAAAGATCATCCCCATCTCGGATGACACCATCCGCGCCATGGTCGACGACAAGTTCCTCATCGACTTCCGCCAGAAGGCTCTCAGCTCAGATCGCCCCATGATCCGAGGCACAGCGCAGAATCCCGATGTCTTCTTCCAGGCCCGCGAAGCCTGCAACCTGTTCCACGACGCGGTCCCCGGCATCGTGCAGTCCGTCATGGACCGCTTCGCCGTCGAGACCGGCCGCGCCTATCGCCTGTTCGACTACTACGGCGCACCCGATGCCGAGCGCATCATCATCCTCATGGGCTCCGGCGCCGAGGCTGCTGAAGAAGCCGTCGACCTCATGGTCAAGCAGGGCGAAAAGATCGGCATGGTCAAGGTTCGCCTGTTCCGGCCCTTTGACTCCAAGGCCTTCCTTGCCGCCATGCCCGCCACCGTCAAGTCCATCGCCGTTCTCGATCGCACCAAGGAGCCCGGCGGCGCTGGCGAGCCTCTCTACCAGGACATCCTCACCGTGCTGGCCGAGAACGCCCACAACCTGCCCTTTACCGCCATGCCCAAGGTCATCGGCGGCCGTTACGGCCTCTCTTCCAAGGAGTTCACTCCTGCCATGGTCAAGGGTATCTTCGACGAGCTGGCCAAGCCGGTCTCCAAGAACCACTTCACCATCGGTATTGAAGACGATGTTACCCACACCAGCCTGGACTACGATCCCGCCTTCTCTACTGAAGATCCCAAGACCGTTCGCGCTCTCTTCTACGGCCTCGGCTCTGACGGCACCGTGGGCGCCAACAAGAACTCCATCAAGATCATCGGCAGCGAGACCCCCAACTTCGCGCAAGGCTACTTCGTCTACGACTCCAAAAAGTCCGGGTCCATGACCACCTCGCACCTGCGTTTCGGGCCCAACCCCATCCGCTCCAGCTACCTCATCACGCGCGCCAGCTTTGTCGCCTGCCACAACTTCAGCTTCCTTGAGAAGATGGACGTTCTGGAAGCGGCTATGCCCGGCGCGGTCTTCCTGCTCAACTCGCCTTACTCCGCGGCTGAAGTCTGGGACAAGCTTCCCAAGAGCACCCAGCAGGGCATGATCGCCAAGAAGATCGAGTTCTATGTGATCGACGGCTACACCGTTGCCCGCGAAGCCGGAATGGGCACCCGCATCAACACCATCATGCAGACATGCTTCTTCGCCATCAGCGGCGTACTGCCGCGCGAGGAAGCCATCGAGCAGATCAAGAAGGCCATTAAGAAGACCTACGGCAAGCGCGGTGAGGCGGTCGTCGCCAAGAACTTCGCCGCCGTCGACGCGGCCCTTGCTCACCTCGAAAAGGTCGAGCTGCCCAGCTCAGCTTCCTCCGACTTCGACATCGTCGGCGCCATCTCCGACAAGGCCCCTAAGTTCGTCCATGATGTTCTCGGCCAGATTGCCGGCGGCAAGGGCGACCTGCTCCCCGTCAGCGCTCTTCCGGCCGGCGGAGCCTTCCCGACCGGTACGGCGCAGTATGAAAAGCGCAACATCGCGCAGTTCATTCCCGCCTGGGACAAGGACCTCTGCATCCAGTGCGGCAAATGCGCCATGGTCTGCCCGCATGCCGTCATCCGCGCCAAAATATACAGCCCGGAACTCGCCGAAAAGGCTCCCGCCACATTCCAATGGGCCAAGCCCAAGTGGAAGGGCATGGAGCAGGACCACTACACCCTCCAGATAGCTCCCGAGGATTGCACCGGTTGCGGAGTCTGCGTTGAGGTTTGCCCCGTCAAGAGCAAGAGCGACGCCAGCCGGAAGGCCATCAACATGGTCTCCCAGCCTGAAATTCGCGAAGCGGAGCGTGATAACTGGGACTTCTTCCTCAGCCTGCCTGAGGTTGATCGCTCCAAAATTTCGCACACCCAGGTCAAGGACATTCAGCTTCTGCAGCCGCTCTTTGAGTTCTCCGGCGCCTGCGCAGGCTGCGGCGAAACGGCTTATGTAAAACTGCTCACCCAGCTCTTCGGTGACCGGCTCTACATCGCCAACGCCACCGGCTGCTCATCCATCTATGGCGGCAACCTGCCCACCACGCCCTACACCAGCAATGCTGAAGGACGCGGGCCAACCTGGGCCAACTCCTTGTTCGAGGACAATGCCGAGTTCGGCTTCGGCATGAGAACCGCCCTCGATCAGCAGAAGGAATTCGCTGAGCTGCTGGTCAAGCGCCAGGCTTCAGCCATCGGTGACGAGCTCACCACGGCACTGCTCAGCGCTACACAGAATACCGAGCCTGAAATCAACGAGCAGAGAAAGCGCGTTCTGGCCCTGCGTGACCGCTTGGCCGGCAACGAGACCTCAGACGCCCGCAACCTGCTTGCCATCGCCGACGCGCTGGTTCGCAAGAGCGTTTGGATTCTCGGCGGCGACGGATGGGCGTTCGATATCGGCTTCGGAGGACTCGATCACGTCCTCGGCTCCGGCAAGAACGTCAATGTCCTGGTCCTAGACACCGAGGTCTACTCCAACACCGGCGGACAGATGTCCAAGGCCACCCCGCGCGGTGCGGTCGCCAAGTTCGCCGCCGCCGGAAAGCCCAACAGCCGCAAGGACCTGGCCATGGAAGCGGTCAGCTACGGATCGGTCTATGTCGCTCAGGTCGCTCTCGGAGGCAACGACAGTCACGTCGTAAAAGCCTTCCAGGAGGCCGAGGCGCACGATGGCCCGTCCATCATCATCGCCTACTCCAGCTGCATCGCCCACGGCTACGATCTGGTCCACGGCCTTGAGCAGCAGAAATTGGCTGTCCAGTCCGGCTACTGGCCACTCATGCGCTACAACCCATCGCTCCGCGAGACCGGCAAGAACCCCTTCCAGCTCGATTCGAAGGCGCCTTCCATCCGGCTCAAGGAATACACTTACCGCGAAGCTCGTTACACCATGCTTGCGCGCAGCAACCCGGAGCTGGCCGCCAAGTTGCTTAAGGAAGCGCAGGACGACGTCGAGCGCCAGTGGCGTGTCTACTCTGCTCGTGCCGCAATGCCGGGCCGCGGAGAGACACCCAACATCGCTCCCCTGGAAGTCGCGGAAGAAAAGAAGTCAGCGGCAACGGTTGCCGGAGGTGAAGAATAATGATCGACATTTCAATGCAGTACCTGGGAATGAAGTTGAGCAGTCCCATTGTGGTTGCGTCCACGCCGCTTTCCGAGTCGATCGACAACGTTCGTCGCATGGAAGATGCGGGTGCCGCCGCTATCGTGCTCACCTCGCTTTTTGAAGAGCAGTTGGAGCTGGAATCACGCGCGTTGGACGATGATCTCTCGCGCGGCACAAACTCCTTCGCCGAGTCGCTCGATTACCTGCCCGACCTCGATGACTACCGCATGACGCACGAGGTTTACCTCGAGCACCTGCGGCGCGCCCGCGAGGCCGTCAAGATTCCCATCATGGCCAGCCTCAACGGAGCCACCACGGGTGGTTGGGTCCGCTATGCAAAGGATATGGAGCAGGCTGGCGCATCCGCCATTGAGCTCAATACCTATGCCCTAGCCACCGACGCCAGCCAGACCTCGGCCGAGCTCGAGTTGCAACTGCTCGAACTCGTCAGCAGTGTTTGCGCTGCGGTCAAGGTCCCGGTAGCCGTCAAGCTGTCGCAGTCCTTTACCAGCATTCCGCACCTTGCCGCCCGCCTTCAGGACGCGGGCGCAGGCGGCGTGGTGCTCTTCAACCGCTTTTATCAGCCGGACTTCGACATCGAGACCCTTGAAGTGCGGCCTTCGCTGCACTTCTCCACGCCATCGGAGTTGCTGCCCCGCCTCCATTGGGCGGCCATCCTCTACGGCCACCTCAATGCCGACATAGCCATCACTGGCGGCGTTCACTCCGCCGAAGATGTCCTCAAGAGCATCATGGCGGGAGCAAGTGTCGCCATGATGGTCTCAGCACTTCACATTCACGGCATCGACCACATCAGACGCGTGTTGGCCGATCTCCAATACTGGCTCGAAAAGCGCGAGTACACCTCGCTAGCCGAAACGCGCGGTTGCCTCAGCCGCCGCTCGGTTCCCGACACATCGCCCTTCGACCGCGGCAACTACATCAAGACGCTCAGCTCTTACAGCCTGCGCCAAACCGTAGCCGCTTTCTAGTCACCCGGCTTCAAGCCAACAGCAGTACATTTCCCTCATCGCCACGGCGGCTGCACTTCGGTGCAGCCGCCGTTGGCATTTCCAATCCAAATGCCCCGCGATCTTCGGCGGCTATTGCAGTTCCAGGATTGGTATACCCCCTCGATAAAACAGGGGGCTACACCTGCCTTGTTGGCTTCGATGTGAACCTTCCGCTTCGAAGTGCTTGCATTACCCACCTTCAACCATGAGAATTCCAGATGCTGAAATAAACCCGGAAAGGCAGTAGGGTAAACATGAAAACGAGAATCGATTTTGCAATGATGCTTGCACTGGCGCTCACAATGACTGGCGCCACGTTGTCGATCACGGCACAGGCCGGGGCGGGTTCCAATGCCCCTCTGCTCAGGCCGAAAGGCCCTTGTGACATCTACGCTGCCGCCGGCGACCCCTGCGTGGCAGCCCACAGCACCACGCGGGCACTCTATGCCTCATATAACGGCCCGCTCTACCAAATTCTGCGCCAGTCCGACGGCAAGACCCTCGACATCGGCGTCGTCAAGCCCGTCGCGTCGGATCCGGGTGGATACGCCGACGCGGCCGCACAGGATGCCTTTTGCGCCAACACCTACTGCTGGATCACCACCATCTACGATCAATCTTCCAAGCACAACCACCTCACCCAGGCGCCACGCGGCGGATTCAGCGGCCCGGCCATGGGCGGGTTTAACAACCTCCCCGTCGCCGACATGGCGCCCATCACCATCATGGGCCACAAGGCCTACGGCGTCTTCATAGTTCCGGGCATGGGCCTCCGCCAGAACGATGTCAGGGGCACCGCGGTCGACGATCAGGCCGAAGGCCAGTACTGGGTCATCAACGGCCTCCACTTCAACGGCGGCTGCTGCTTTGACTACGGCAACGCTGAGATCGACAGCCGCGACGACGACAACGGCACCATGGAAACCGCGTACTTCGGCGCAAACGCGGGCCCGTGGTTTCACGGCGTTCCCCCCGGCCCCTGGATCATGACCGATCAGGAAAACAATCTCGCCGGTTGCGTCAATGCGGATGGCTCGAAAGACTGCGCCAACGTCCCTACCGTCACCTGGCGATTCGTAACCGCGATGGCCAAGGGCGAACCGCACCATTGGATGACCATGGGCGGCGACGCACAAAAGGGCGACCTTGCGGTCATCTACGACGGGCCGCGAATCGACTCCACCTACGATCCGATGCGCAAGCAGGGAGCCATCCTCCTCGGCAACGGCGGCGACAACAGCAACGCCTCGCAGGGCACTTTCTATGAAGGCGCTATGACCGCCGCAGGCACCTTCCCGACTGTCGCAACCGATCAGCTCGTGCAGGCCAACGTCGTTGCAGCAGGCTACGCCGTGCCACGCCTGACCCTCGCGCCCGCTTCGGCAACCGCCACGCCGCCGGGAATCCAGACATTCTCGCCAGGCTCCTCGCAAGACGCCATCGTCACCTTCACCAACACCAACGGCGCGCCCGCGAAGGGCGTCAAGTTAACCATTTCCGTTCCCGCTAAGCAATGGGCCTCCGTCGTTCAGGGCACCACCGAGGCGTCGAAGACTTTCGCTGACCCCGTCGCGCCGGGCGCCAGCGTGAGCGCGACCTTCACGGTCACCTCCGGGTCGGCGGCCTTCAACGGCGACCTCGTCGCCAATGCTGTGTGGACAAACGCCAACACCAACGCGAAGCAATCCGACACAATCGCCGAAAAGGTCCGCAACGTCAGCCCCATCAAGATCAACGAGTTCCGCATCGCCTCCGGCCCGCCCGCCAACGCGACCGACTCCTTCATCGAGATCTACAACGCCGGCGCCGCCAGCATCGACCTCTCCAAGTGGACCCTCACCGAGCACCCGACCCAGCAGGCCATCGCCTCCGCCGTCAAAATCCCCGCCGGGACCAAGCTGGCAGCTCACGGCTTCTACCTGCTAGGCCTCGCCAACTCCGGCCTCGCCATCCCCGCCAAGGCAGGCGACACCACCCTGCACGTCCGCAGCACGACCGGCATGTCCGCAGGCGACTCCATCACCATCGACACCGGCACAGGCACTGAGACCCGCAAAATCGCCTCCCTCGGCACCCCGGCCACCGCCACCACTACCCTCTGGCAGCCTGTCCCCGAAGGCCCCGTTATCACCATCCCCGCCGGCTCAACCAATGTGCCCGTCACCCAGGTTTTTGGCTTCAAGGTAGGCGAGAAGATCGCCCTCGGCTACGGTGCCACCTACCCCGCTGTCGCCAAATCCCTTGAGAAATACGAAGTCGCCACCGTCACCTCCGTTGGCAAGCGCGGTACTCAGGCCTACCTCGCCGCCGCCGCCGCCGTCGGAGCAACCAACCTTCAGGTCACCTCCACTGCCGACATTTCCGCAGGCGACAAGATCCGTCTCGACATCGATAGCACCGGCCACGGCATTGAAACCGTTACCGTCACTCACGTCGGCACCCCAGCAATCCACGCCAATCTCCTCGAAAATGTCAGCGCCGGCGCAACCAGCGTCAAGGTCCGCCTCAACGTTCTCACCATGATCAGCGGCGGTAACGCTTTCGCGGTCGGCGGCAAACTCGCCATCGGCACACCTGCCAGCCAGGAAACTGTAACCATCACAGCAGTCGGCGCGCCCAGTCTCACCGGCACAACAGTCGAGTTCACACCGGCCCTCGCCCAGGCGCACGGCAGCCGAGAGTCAGCCGTGGTGCCTGGCACCGGCCTCGACCTTGCCGCCCCGCTCAAGTTCAACCACGCCGCCAACCTCCCCTTCGGCGATCGCGGCACGGGCATCACCTTTGAGCCGCCAACCGCCTTTGCCCACTCCAGCAACGAGCCCATCCAGCCGCTCGGCACCGGCATCGCACTCGACACGCCGCTGGCCAAAGCTCACTCCATCGACGCCGTTGTCCGCGACGCCGCCGTCTCCACCGCCGGCTACCAGGGCACCCCGGCCCCCAACCAGTGGTTCGGCGGCCCCACCCTCTCCACCACCGCCTACAGTTTTGGCGACCGCGTCATCACCCTCAACGAGGGCAACATCGTGCTGCGCGATGCCTCGGGCCTCGTCGTCGACAGCCTCAACTACGGTCTTGTCACCGACCCATGGGCCGCTGAAGGCTACCAGGGCGTCTCTGGAGCAGAAAAGAGCGGCTGCCATGCCCCAGCGCCCGGCCCTATCTCCGCCGGCTTCAATCCCTTCGCCCCGCCCGCCGCCCCGGCCAGCACCAGCACCGGCCGACTCTCTGACGGACTCGATACCGACAGCAACTGCAACGATTTCGCTACAGAACCAGCCACCGCCCTGGCTGCCGCTTCAGCTTCCGGCGCAACCAATGTCAAAGTGGTCAGCGTCGCAGGTTTCAGCGCAGGCCAGACCCTTCGCATCGATGCCGGTGTCAGTCTAGAGACAGCCATCATCGCCACTGTTGGCACCGCCGGAGCTACCACTGTCGCCACCGCAACGAACGCAGCTGTAACCGTGATCCCTGTCGCCAACGCGACCGGCTTCAACCCTGGTCAAGCCATCACCATTGGCGCTGGCGCAGACTCTGAGACAGCAATCGTTGCCAGTGCCAACCGCTTCGGCAGAGCCTCTATCACCGTCTCTGTTCCGCTGACCCAAGCCCACGCCGCCGGCGCACAAGTTTCCGGCACCGGCATCACACTCACCGCCGCATTAGCTCGGGCCCATGCCGGCGGGGCGCCCGTCGAAGGCGGCGCTGCAACGCCGGGTGCGCCCAATAAGTATTGGACAGCATCATCGCGATAGAAGAATGGGATGCCGGGTCTTACCTGCCCGGCACAATTTGAATGAACGCAATCGGCGGCATACCGGTCTCCCGGCATGCCGCCGAATTATTTCGGGGGAGCTGCCTACTCCAAGCATCGTCAAAGAGGACCTGCGGTTGCCTTGCGGGTAACTCACCCTCGCCAATCCGTTCCGTGCCCCGTCCTTTCGCAGCTTTTTCGCGAAGGGTGGGACAGCAACAAAATGATCCCCGCGCTTTTCCATTGCCTGAATTCCATTTGCACTGAGCCTGAAACATCACCCCACTTGCAAATGATAAAACCCCGCCAATTGTTAAGATATTTAATTCGAATAACTTAACCGTTGTTTTAACTGCAGATAATTAACCCCGTCTGGCGCACAATGTTAATAGAGGACAAATGATGAAGGTGCGCCGCGGATTTCAAATTCCAGGAAGCACCGCTCGAGCTGTGCAAACCACCTCGCTGGTACGCAACCACCACCCCCCTCCCTACCCCTCCCTACCCACCCCCCCTCCTCCCGCCTTCCTCCTGGACCGTGAAGCCAGGCGCGGCCTGTCCGGTCGAACGGCAGCGCCCTAAGCAAGCCGAATTGCTCAATTCCCCGCTCAGGTCTTCCGACAGGCGCAAGTCGGCCGTATTTTCCGCTCGTCGACAGAGGCAGTCGCTGATGCGATTTAAACGTGATCGTGAACGATATAGTGGGAGACGAAAGGCTTCAATCTCCGCCCTGAGAAGTCAGGCAGAGAATGTTCTAACTCTTAGCCTTGAGCATCGCTGCCGCAACTGCTGCTTGGCCATAACTTAGGCCGCCATCGCCAGGACTGACGCGGCGATGCTGAAACACCGCAAAGCCTTCGGACTCAAGTCCAGCGCGAAGCAGGCGAGCCAGGCGGCGATTGTGCATGCAACCGCCGGACAGGGCAACCTGATTAATGCCTGTCTCTGAGCGCGCCGTCACGGCAGCGCGCACAAAAGCAGTTGCGACAGCAGCATGGAACCTGGCGGCAATGCTGGGCTTGCTTTCACCCGCCTGCAAGTCCCTCACCAGGGCGCGCCACAACGGTCCCGCACCGATTCTCATGGGCTCACGCAATAACCAGTTGCCGGCCTTTAATTCCATCTCATAAGTTTCCGAATTCATTGGTTCGTCAGCCTCGTCCACTGCGAGACCTTCAAGTTCAATAGCGGCCTGCGCTTCATAATCGACCTTGCCACGCTGCAGAACTACCGCCGCAACCGCATCAAAGAGCCTGCCGCAACTGGACGTGAGCGGAGCGTTGACGCCGCGCTCGATCATGCGGCCAAGAACCCGCGCCTCGGATGCTTTCGCTCCAACCAGCGCTTGAATTTCGGTCGATTCAATGTCAAAGCCCGCGGCTTTCAGGTGGCCCAGCGCCATCCGCCAGGGCTCGCGAATCGCGGACTCTCCACCCGGCATCGGAACGTAGTCAAGATGAGCAAAGCGCTCGAACCCGTCGAGTCTGCTCAGAAGCACTTCACCGCCCCAAATTCGTCCGTCGGCTCCGTAACCCGTGCCATCGAGGGAGATGCCGATTGTCTCCGATTCGATCCCGTGCTCGGCCATGCAGGCGGCAACGTGGGCGTGATGATGTTGCACAGGCGCCAGCCGCAGTCCGTGCTCCCGCGCCCAGTCCTTGGCCCAGCCGGTCGAGAGGTAGCCAGGATGCAGATCGTGCGCCACCGCCTCCGGTTCAATTTCGAAGGTCCGCATCAGGTGATCCAGCGACTCCCGGAAGAAGTCCAGCCCCGTCAGATTTTCGAGATCGCCCAGATGCTGGCTCTGGTAGACAATGCGGCCGCGGGCCAGGGCGAAAACGTTCTTCAGGTGCCCGCCAACTGCCAGAAGCGGAGGCGATTCAAGAGGCAAATCAACGCCCAGGGGTACAAAACCCCGTGCGCGGCGGAGTAGTTGCGGAGCGCCATCGACCAGCGCCATGACTGAATCGTCGCAGCGCTGCAGTATTTCGCGGTCGTGCATAAGGAAGGCATCGGCGATGGTACCCAGGCGCGTTCGAGCTTCGGCGTTGTCAATGGCGATAGGTTCCTCGCTTAGGTTGGCGGACGTCATCACAAGCGCCTGAAGACGGCCGTCGGCGAAGAGCAGATGGTGAAGCGGTGCATATGGCAGAAAGAGGCCAAGCCATGGAATGCCCGGAGCGACCGACGCCACTGCTTCATGGCCCGCGCGGCATCGGGCAAGAACAATGGGGCGTGCCACAGTAGTGAGCAGCGATTCTTCAGCGTCGGTCACCATGCAAAGCCTGCGCGCCGCATCGAGATCGCGAACCATGACAGCCAGCGGCTTTCCATAACGCCGCTTGCGCTGGCGCAGGCGCAGGACGGCGGCCTCGCTAGTCGCATCCACGCTCAGGTGGAAGCCTCCGATGCCTTTGATGGCGAGAATCTGTCCTGCCGCGAGACGTCCGACGCAAGCGTTCACCGCATCGGCAGTCGCGATCTCTTCTCCATCGGCGCTCAGGAGGGTAAGCTGCGGACCGCAATCCCAGCAGGCATTGGGCTGTGCATGAAAACGGCGGTTCCCAGGGTCGTCGTACTCGGCCTGGCAGGCCGGGCACATCTTGAAGCACGCCATCGACGTCTGCGGCCGATCGTAGGGGATGCTGCGAGTGATGGTGTAGCGTGGGCCGCAGTTCGTGCAGTTGAGGAATGGATAGCGGTAGCGGCGGTCGGCAGGATCCAGAAGTTCGCGGAGGCAGTCTGGACAGGTGGCGGCATCTGCGGGAATCCCCGTCGATACCCGGCCCAGCACCTCGCTAGCGACAATGCGAAAACCCGCCTCACCCGTCGATGCCGCATTGCGGACAACAACGGAATCGATGCGTGCCAGAGGCGGCGACTCTGAGCGGAGCCGCGTGAGAAACGCATCGAGCGCTGCGGAAGCCCCTTCAATCTCGATGGTCACACCGTCCGTATCATTGCCGATAAAACCGGAAAGACCCTCCTCCAGCGCCAAACGGTAGACGAACGGCCGAAACCCAACCCCTTGCACAACGCCGCTTACCAGCACTCCGCGCCGCTCTCGTGTTGGTTGAGATTCCATCGTCATATCCGGGCCCCTTGCTGATGACCAGCATAGCGCATGATCTGCCTTGCAATCGGTCTGCGATAGATGGGGACGGAAAGCTACACTGTCCTATTGAGCACAGACTGTCAGTGTGGGAGGTTTATCCTGAAAGGAGAGCCACCGAGGCGGTTCCTGAATGATGCGTTGTGGAGGATATGGCGTGACACGAGCAACTGCGGCCGCGTTTCTTCTGGCGTGCGTCGGGGCTTTTTCGGCATCCGCCCAGCAACTCGACAATTCATCCGCCGTCGCGCGTATTGATGCGGCGGTCAAAGCCCGGCTCGACGGAATCTCCGGGTACACCGATACCGAACACTATGCCGTTTACAGAAACGGCGACGAAACGAATCCCGTTGCTGAAATGACTGTGAAGACGACGTACCGGAAGGATACTGGCAAGAATTACGCCATCCTTTCCGAAAGCGGCTCGGAAACCATACGGAAACTGGTATTAGGCACTATTCTGGACAATGAAAAGACCATCAATCAGCCGGGCGTCAGGGAAGGCGCGTGGATCACATCGGCAAATTATGAGATGACGCTCAAGCCCGGAGAAACCCAGCGGCTGAACGGCCGGGACTGTCTGGCGCTAACCTTGTCCCCCAGACGAAAGGCTCCTTACCTTTTGGAAGGTACCCTGTGGGTTGACGCCAACGATGGTTCTATCGTTCAAATTCAAGGCAAAGCGTCGAAGAGTTCATCCGTCCTGACCGGTCCCACACAAATGGTGCGCCAATATTCTAAGGTGAGCGGGTTCTCACAGGCCGCCCACGCACGAGCCGAATCAGACAGCTTTCTGTTTGGAAGGACAGTAGTTACGATCGACTACCAGAATTACCAGGTCGACCTTAGCCCCCGCCAATAAGCAGAGCCCAGGACTTGCCTGCGCCAATCCCGCCATTTCTGCTCTATACTGAGCTTCGTGACACCTTTCCTCGGCGACTGGAAACTCGATGCCGCTCTGGGCTCCTGCCTTCTCCTGGGCTTGCGTCATGGGTTCGACTACGACCACCTGGCCGCTATTTCTGACATCACTGCGGTGCAGCGTAACTGGCGCAGCGGATTGCGATTGGGAATGACCTACGCACTGGGCCACGCATTCACGGTGGCGGCGCTGGGCGTGGCCGTTCTTGAACTTCACATGGGATTGCCGGAAGGCCTGGACCACTGGACGGAAAGGCTCATCGGGCTGACCTTGATCGTGCTGGGACTCGGAGTAGTTGCGGGAATCCTGAGGAAGGACGCACACGGCCACAGTCACGGGAGGATCGAGAGCCGGCTGGCGATCGCCATCAACGGGGTGCTGTGGTTAGCTTGGATGGCGCGCAGGCTGTGGAACAAAGAGACGCCCAAACCCGAACGATTCCAATGGATGTACAACGGGAAATCGGTCTTCGCAATCGGGGTTCTTCACGGAGTGGGCGCAGAAACACCCAGCCAGTTGGCCCTGTTCTTTCTGACCGCCAACCTCGGTGGGACTTCAAGAGGCATGTTGGGGCTGGCGGCATTTGCGCTAGGCCTCGTGGCCATGAATGCACTGATGACAGCATCCATGGGCGGGGCGTTCCGGGCGACCGGCCACCACCCAAGGTTCTATCATGTGATTGCGTGGACCGGCGCGGCGTACAGCTGCATTATAGGATTCATCTTTTTGTTCGGGATTTCTGATCGCCTTCCGACTCTGGGCTAGTGAAAGCAGATTGCCGGAGTTCTTTGTGGCACGGTGGGCCGATTGGTGATAGGGCTCACGTTTTCGAGCTGAAATGGGAAAACAGGCACCATAGAACGAGATAGTCTGCCACGCCCGTGACCACTGTCACGGATTGCAAGTCCCCTTCCTAGTACAACAACGGTAGACACCGCGCGAAGGAGCCAGGATTTACAGCTCTGCGTACGATGTTTCAAACCCGGGAGGAAACCGTGCCAGCATTCACCCCTCCGCCGCTTCCGAGCGACGACAAACGATGGAAGATCGTGAACGGCACCATGCGCAAGAATGGATTTGCCCGCCACGCACTGATTGAGACGCTCCACACGGTGCAGTCTTCGTTCGGATACCTGGATGACGATGCAATTCGATTTGTGGCGCGTTCGCTGCGGGTTCCGCTGAGCCAAGCCTATGGAGTGGTGACGTTTTACCACTATTTCAGCCTGAAGCCCCCTGGCAAGCACACGGTGACGGTCTGTGCGGGAACGGCCTGCTATATCAAGGGTGCCGATAAATTGATTGCTGCAGCGGAGCAGCGACTCGGGATTCCGCCGGGGCAAACCACGAAAGACGGACAGATCAGTCTGATGACCGCCCGTTGTGTTGGCGCATGCAGTCGCGCGCCTGTGGTGCTCTACGACGGCGAGGTGGCAGGCGAAGTCGCGTCTGAGCACGTGCTCGAGCAACTGGAAAGGTGGGCTGTAGAATGACAATTGAGGAGCTCGAACAAATAGCGGAAAGCGTCCGCCTGGAAAACGCCAAGTTTGATTATGAAGTGAACGTGTGCATGGATCTGGCATGCGCAAGCCAGGGCGCGGAGAAGCTCCGGGATGCCTTGGTGAAGGCTGTCGAGGCGTCAGGCAAGACTGTACTTGTGCGCCGCACCGGATGCATGGGGCCATGTTCGTCCGGCCCGCTGGTGCGCGTAGACCCCGAAGAAACGCTCTACCATCACGTGAACGCAGATCACGCGGACGCGATTGTGGCCAGCTTGGGCGGCGACCCGGTACCCACCCTGCAATGCGACCTGAACGACCACTTCGACAAGCAGGTCCGTGTGGTGCTTGAAAACGCAGGGCACATCGATCCCGAAAAGATCGACGACTATATTTCCTGCGAGGGCTACAAGGCACTGCTTACGGCGCTGACAGAGATGACGCCGAACGGCGTCGTGCACAGGATTACCGAGAGCGGCCTCAGAGGACGCGGCGGCGGCGGATATCCCACGGGTTTGAAGTGGGGCACCGTAGCTAAAGCCGGCGGCGACTTGAAGTACGTGGTCTGCAACGGCGACGAAGGTGACCCCGGTGCGTTCATGGACCGCAGTGTGATGGAAGGCGATCCGCATCGCGTGATCGAGGGAATGGCGATTGCGGCGTACGCTGTGGGCGCAAGCAAAGGCTTCATTTACGTTAGAGCCGAGTACCCGGTGGCCGTGGCCCGGCTAACAACTGCATTGCGCGAGGCACGGCGGCGGGGTCTGCTCGGCAGCAACATCTGTGGAACTACATTCAGCTTCGACGTGGAGATCAGGCTGGGCGCAGGCGCGTTCGTATGCGGCGAGGAAACTGCTTTGCTCGCTTCCATTGAAGGCCGGCGAGGTACCCCCAGGCCGCGGCCACCCTACCCGGCGGTTAGCGGGCTATGGGGCAAACCCACGCTGATCAACAACGTGGAAACCTACGCCAACATTGCTCCTATTGTGCGCAACGGCGGCAAGTGGTTTGCGAACATGGGCTCTGAGCGGAGCAAGGGGACGAAGGTCTTCGCGCTGACAGGAAAGATCACCAACACCGGCCTGGTAGAAGTGCCGATGGGCATCAAGCTGCGGGAGATCATCGAGGTAATCGGTGGAGGGGTACCGGACGGGCACACATTCAAGGCAGTGCAGACCGGCGGCCCTTCTGGCGGCTGCATACCGGCGGAGATGCTGGACATCGGAGTCAGTTACGATGCGCTGCTGAAGGTGGGCTCGATTATGGGCTCGGGCGGCATGATCGTGATGGATGACACTTCGTGCATGGTGAATGTGGCGAAGTTCTTCATCGAGTTCTGCATGACCGAATCGTGCGGCAAGTGCATACCCTGCCGGGCGGGTACGGCGCAGATGCACACGCTGCTGTCGAGGATTTGCGACGGGAGCGGGACGATGGACGACCTGGAACTGCTGGAAGATCTTTGCTCTACGGTGAAGGAAGCCAGCCTTTGCGGACTGGGGCAGACAGCGCCAAACCCGGTGTTGAGCACCCTGAAGTATTTCAGGAATGAGTACATCGAGCACATCGCCCACAAGCGCTGTCCGGCCGGTGTTTGCAACATCAAAGCTGCCGTGGAGGTGCTGGCATGAGCGACGCCGTTGAAGTCAAAACTCTAATCATCGACGAGCAGGAAGTGAGCGCACGCAGAGGCCAGACGATTCTGGACGTGGCACGGGAAAACGACATCAACATTCCCACGCTCTGCCATCTTGAAGGCCTGAGCGACGTGGGTGCCTGCCGGCTGTGCCTGGTGGAGATCAAGGGCAGCAACAAACTGCTGCCGGCCTGCGTGGCCACGGTCTTCGAGGGTATGGAGGTGAGCACGAACACAGAGCGGCTGCAGAAGCACCGCCGCATGATTCTCGAGATGCTCTTTGCCGAGCGCAATCACATCTGCGCCGTGTGTGTGTCCAACGGGCACTGCGAGCTGCAGACAATGGGCCAGGAACAGGGACTGACGCACATTCGCCTGCCTTACCGTAACCCCAGCCTGAATGTGGACGCATCGCACGAGCGGTTTACGGTAGACCACAACCGCTGCATCCTTTGCACCCGCTGCGTGCGTGCCTGCGCGGAAATCGAGGGCGCACATGTGTGGGATGTAATGGGACGTGGCATCAACTCGATCGTGATCACGGATCTGCACGAAGAGTGGGGCAGCTCGACTTGTACCCGCTGCGGCAAGTGCGTGCAGGTTTGCCCGACAGGGGCTCTGTTTGACAAGAGCAAGGTCGGCACCGATCATCCTAAGAATCCCGATTTTCTGCCTTACCTGAACCTCATGAGGGAAGCGCAATGAGCAAACTGAAACTGGCAACAGTCTGGCTGGACGGATGTTCCGGCTGTCACATGTCGTTTCTTGACATGGACGAGCGGCTGCTCGAGTTGGCGGAGTTCGTCGATGTGGTTTATAGCCCCATCGTGGACACCAAGGTGTTCCCCGACGAAGTGGATATCGCGCTTGTTGAGGGGGCCGTAGCCTCAGTGGACGACGAGATCAAGATCAAGAAGATTCGTGCCCACTCCAAGATGGTGGTGGCAATGGGAGACTGCGCGGTGGCAGGTAATGTGCCTTCCATGCGAAATCCCTTTGGCCCGGAAGCCATTCTGGAGCGAGCTTACATTGAGAATGCGACGCTGCAGCAGCAGATACCGTGCGTCGTTGTACCCAAGCTGCTGAAGGTGGTACGTCCAATTCACGAGTTTGTGAAGGTAGACGTGTTTCTGCCTGGCTGTCCGCCCTCTGCGGAGACATTTCACACGGCGCTGACAGCGCTGGTAACCGGTGGGCCGCTGGATATTTCGGCACTCACTCGCTTTGGAGCCTAAGCCATGAGCCAGACGATCACGATCGACCCGGTAACGCGCCTCGAAGGACACGGCAAGATCACTATTCACCTGAACGGCCAGGGCGAAGTGGAAGACGCGCAGTTCCACGTTACGCAGGTGCGCGGCTTTGAGAAATTCTCGGAGGGGCGGCCGTTCTACGAGATGCCGAGCCTGATGGCGCGTATCTGCGGCATCTGCCCGGTAAGCCATTTGATAGCCTCGGCGAAGGCCTGCGAAGCCATCATGTCGGTGCGGATTCCGCATACCGCCGCACAGTTGCGACGGATGTTGAATCTGGCGCAGATGGTGCAGTCCCATGCACTGAGCTTCTTCCATCTATCCTCACCCGACCTGTTGCTGGGCATGGACTCAGACCCCGCTCATCGCCATATTTTTGGCGTGGCGGCAGCGCGGCCCGATCTTGGCCTTGCCGGCATCGGCCTGCGGCGCTTTGGCCAGCACATTATCGAACTGCTGGGCGATAAGCGCATCCATCCTGGATGGGTGGTGCCGGGCGGCGTGACTGAACCGCTGGCGCCATCGAAGCGCGACGAAATTCTGGCGATGCTTCCCGAGGCCTACGCCAACGTCCAACTGGCTCTGACTGCCTACAAGCAGATTGCGGACCGCTTCCAACAGGAGATTTCGGTCTTCGCGAACTTCCCGTCCAACTACCTGGGCCTGATCAATGACGACGAATCCATTGAATTCACCGATGGCACGCTTCGTTTGATCGATCCCAAGGGCGAGATTATCGAAGACGGCATCACCGCCAACCGCTTCACCGAGGCAATTGGCGAAGCCGTGGAGCCCTTCAGCTACACGAAGTTCGTTTATTACAAGCCGCTCGGCTATCCGCAGGGCAGCTATCGCGTAGGTCCTCTGGCGCGGCTGAACATCGTCAAGTCCATCGGCACGCCGCTGGCGGAGAAGGAATTCGCCGAGTACAAGCAGCTTTCTAGCGGTCCCATCGAGAGCTCGTTCTTCTATCATCACGCCAGGCTCGTCGAGGCTCTCTACGGAATCGAGAAGATTGAAGAGATTCTCACCGATCCTCTAATTCTCGACAAGCACGTTCGGGCCACTGCCGGTGTAAACCGGCTTGAAGGCGCAGGCCAGATCGAAGCCCCGCGCGGCACTCTCAGCCACCACTACAAGGTGGATGAGAACGGCAAGATGACCTGGGCCAACCTGGTGGTCGCGACCGGCCATAACAACAACGCCATGAACAAAGGCGTGTTGCAGGCAGCCAGGTCATACGTGAAGGACGGGAAGTTCACCGAAGGCGCGCTGAACCGCGTCGAGGCCGTTATCCGCACCTTCGATCCCTGCTTGAGCTGCTCGACACATGCATTTGGGCAGATGCCCTTGGTTCTCTCGCTTGTTTCTCCGGATGGGGAGATTGTTGACCAGGTCGTACGCTAACCGGCGGCACCTGAATGACAAAGAGCCCAGCCCGATGCCTCATTTTAGCCTGCGGAAACTCGCTACGCGGAGATGATGGCGTCGGGCTCTGGCTTGCAGAGTGGGCAGAAGAACGGTTTCGCATAGAAAGCGACGTGCGCGTCGTGTTTCGGCAACAATGGACTCCGGAGCTGGCCGAAGAGACGGCTTGTGCTGAGTCTGTTCTTTTTATGGACTGCTCTGCAGCGTCACCACCTGGAATGGTTACGCTGGTTCAGGTTAGCCCGGCTCTGAACAAGGATGGTTTGGCGACCCACTTTCTGGGTCCGGCGGAACTGCTTGGACTGGGACACGAATTCTACAATTCATTGCCCCGCACTGCCCTCCTGCTGACAGTCGGCGCTGGCTCAACTGAATTGGGCGAGACGTTCAGCGATGTGGTGCAGGCGGCTCTTCCAGGCGCATGCAGCCTGCTTGAAGAGACGGTGCTGAATTTTCTGTTTCTCAGCAAACTGGCCTAGGGAAGCTCTGAACCGGCCATTTCTGCAGTCGGAATTCCTGAGTTTAGCGTCAACTTCGTGTATTGTCAGCGCCGAAGGTCAAGTCCTCCGATATAACTTATCGACAGTTGTTTACTGTATTGATAATAGTAAAATGTGAACTAAATTACTCAATATTAACGCCTTGGCCAATGTAGGTGAGATGTGCCCGTTGGGAGGATAGGGTGGATGGGAGAAGATCAATTCCTGTGCAGGCGCTCTGCTGTCGGCGTGGACTTCCCATTGGACTAACGCCACGGACCACCACGCAGGGCGCGGGTTCCACCCAGGCTGTTGCTTGGCGCAGGGGGTAATTTGCGCTCCTGACGGGCGGTCGAGTCCCTACCGGCTAACTATCCGGCAGATGGTTTGAAAGGTACAGGGGGGGTGGGTAGGAGGGGTGGGAGGGGGGTGGTGGGGGTGTCTACCTCCGGCTTGCTGAGTCGGTGTACGCGATCCGGTGGGCAGGCGGCGAATTGGGGGTAGAGATCCATATAAAGATTGTGCGCCATTGCATCGTAATTATCTGCAGTTAAAATTTACGGTAAGTCGTTTAAAATAAGCATCTTGAAAATATGGGCGTTTTTTGTCGCTTTTGGTGATGCTGATCTTTGGATTGGAAAGGCGCGGGGATTGAGTTGGTTGCTGTCCCGCCCTTGCGCAAGGATTCAAAAAGCAGGTTCTTCGACTCCGCTACGCTCCGCTCAGAAGATGGGGCACGGGGCGGATTGCGAGGGCAAGGTGCCCGAAAAGCAACCGCAGTCATACATGGCGCTTGGCGCCACCCAAGGCCATGAAAATATTTGCCTGATCTCGCGTCGCCCCTACGGGGCTTGAGTCGTTCTTTCATCATCTTCCCAGGACT
>CAIKND010000083.1 GCA_903828675.1 uncultured Acidobacteriaceae bacterium | reverse complement strand
TAATTATCTGCAGTGAAAATAGCGGCTAAGTTATTGAAATTAAACAATGTAAAATTATGCCTCATTTTCATCTTTTTCTGGGTGCGGATGCGCCCCAAACTGGAGTGCAAACAGGTTGGGGACAATTGGCTTTCTGGAGGATAATTTTCCGGTTCCGCTGATAAAATGTTGCGCATGGAGACAATTCAATACAACCTGCCGCAAGATCGCATTCCACGTGTCTGGTACAACATCCTTCCGGATCTACCCAGTCCTATGGCGCCTACGCTGCACCCCGGCACGTGCAAGCCAATCGGTCCCGATGACTTGGCTCCGCTGTTTCCGATGAGCCTGATTCTTCAGGAAGTGAGCAATGAGCGCGAGATCGAGATTCCTGGGGAAGTGCGGCAGATTTACGCGCAGTGGCGTCCTTCGCCGCTGTTTCGCGCGCGCCGGCTCGAGAAGGCGCTCGACACTCCGGCGCATATTTACTACAAGTACGAAGGCGTAAGCCCGGCCGGCTCGCACAAGCTGAACACCGCCGTGGCGCAGGCCTATTACAACAAGATGGAAGGCACCAAGCACCTGTCTACCGAGACGGGTGCCGGACAGTGGGGCTCCTCGCTGGCCATGGCGTGCTCGTACTTTGGCCTCGATTGCAAGGTCTACATGGTGCGCGTGAGTTATGACCAGAAGCCTTACCGGCGCGCGCTGATGGAGGCTTTTGGAGCTTCGGTCACGGCCAGTCCCAGCATGGAGACCGAGTCGGGCCGCGCCATTCTGGCTGAGCATCCCGATTCCAACGGCTCGCTTGGCATGGCGATTTCAGAGGCTGTTGAAGTGGCCGCCAAGGACCCCAATACCAAGTACGCCCTGGGCAGCGTGTTGAATCACGTTCTGCTGCACCAGACCGTGATCGGCCAGGAAGCGATTGAGCAGATGGCGCTGGCGGGCGACGATCCCGATGTGATTATCGGCTGCACCGGCGGCGGATCGAACTTTGCCGGGCTGGTGATGCCCTATATCGGCCGCAAGCTCAAGGGACAGAGCCATGCGCGCATGGTTGCCGTCGAACCTGCCGCCTGCCCCAGCCTGACCAAAGGGCATTTCGCTTACGACTTTGGCGATACGGCTCACCTGACTCCGCTGGTCAAGATGCATACGCTGGGCAGCACCTTTGTTCCGCCGGGCATTCACGCGGGCGGATTGCGCTATCACGGCATGGCGCCGCTGGTTTCGCATGTGCTGGACCTGGGACTGGCGGAAGCCGTGACGGTGCAGCAACTGGACGCATTCGCGGCGGGAATTCAGTTTGCCCGCTCCGAGGGCATTGTGCCCGCGCCGGAAGCCAACCACGCCGTTGCCGAAGCCATTAACCAGGCGCTCGAAGCCAAGGCGGAAGGGAAGTCGCGCACTATTCTATTCAACCTGAGCGGACACGGGCACTTCGACATGCAGAGTTATATCGACTATCAGGCCGGTAAGCTGCAGAACTACGATTATCCGGCGGAAGAGATCGCGATGGCGTTGGCCGGGTTGCCTTCGATCTCGTGATCGGGCAGGGGCACCAGCAAACAGGAAGGCCGTCCCGGTGGGGACGGCCTTCCTGTTTCGTATGGAGGATATACATACCTGACCTTCCGGAGATGCAATAGAATGGCGCTATGCCAGTAGTCTTCCGGGAACGTGGCTTCCGGTTCTTCTTTTACTCGAACGAAGGGTCTCCCATTGAGCCGGTGCACATTCACGTTGAAAAAGATGACGTGGAAGCGAAATTCTGGCTTAATCCTGGAGTGCGAGTGGCCTACAATGACGGTTATGATGCCTGCACTCTCCGCGAGTTGCTGGGAATCGTGGAAGCAAATCGCGACCGAATCGAAAGGGCATGGGATGAATTCTTCAGTTAGTGCAACGCGCGTCCGTTTCGACACTGACAGCATGTGGGTCGATTTGAGCGATGGTCGCACCATTGGCGTGCCTCTGGCGTGGTTTCCGCGATTGCTGCATGGCGCCGCGGACGAGCGCGAGCAGGTGAGAATTACGAGCCGCGGCTTGCATTGGGAATTGCTTGATGAAGATATCTCTGTCGCCGGTTTGCTTGCCGGCTTTGGCGACCAGACTGCCAGCGACGCAACCTTCGCGGCTTAGTGTGGTGAATTAGAAGTTCCCTGAAGAATAAAAGCAGATTCTTCGCTCACCACCCCAAACTGAAGAGCGTTCGGGGCTCCGTTCTTTCAGAATGACAGCGCCAATGATGTTAGGAATATCGGGGACAGGACGCTGGAAGCCCCCACTCAAGATTGACTGGGTAGATTGAACCAATCAGTTCCTGAGAGTCAGAAATACGAAGGCCGTCCCGGTGGGGACGGCCTTCCTGTTTGTGCGCCCAGCATGGGCGCACTCTTACGGGTGC
>CAIKND010000082.1 GCA_903828675.1 uncultured Acidobacteriaceae bacterium | reverse complement strand
GCTCCTGGAACAGCAGACATGATTCAAGCACAGTCTGCTGCGATGCAACTTCACTCGCAGGCCGTGCAACACCGTTTACTGGCATCTCTGCTGCGCCAACACGCTACCCTGCTTGCCATCAAGATGTCACAGGTAAGGGAAGCTGTTCGAGGTCACGCGAGCAGTATCCAAAACATGCAACAGCTACTGAATGGAGGTCACTAATGCGTACATCTGTGTCCGCTCGCATGATTTGGACTGCCGCTGGAGCGCTCCTGTTGGCTTTGGTCCTGGAGACGCCAGCGCATGGTCAATTCGACCTGGGCGTCATCCTGGCGACACTTACCGAGTTGAATCAGACGATGAGCGTAACGGTGGGTGGGCCTTTGGCCGCCACGGCCGCTACCACTCAACAGATGGGCGCGTTTCAACAGCAAACCATGTACCCGACGCCCGCGATCCAACAGGCGCTTTCCTTTGCCAAGTCGCTCGCGTCGGTAATGACAGCCGCCCAAAACCTGTTCCGAACACCCGTCAATAGCGCCACCTTGCCGCAGACCATCGCTTTGGAGCAGCAGTTGCTCAGCGCAAACTCGGGGAACGTCGGTTCGATCCAAAGCAACTACACCTCGGTATATGGCGCGCTGCCAGCCTCGACCGCAATTCCGGCCGACAGCCGCATCGCAATGGATATGACGGATGCCCAAGCACAAGCGGCGATGAAGAAGGCTATTGCACTCGATGCAATTGCGAATCGCGAAGAGCAGCTTTCTCAGCAGATGATGCAACAACTGTCGTCTTCTGCGCCAGGGTCGGGCTCTCTGATTTCAGCGCAAGCCGCTGCCTGGAACCTCCAAGCCAACGCGTACTCGCAAGGCGCAATCGCACAACTGTTGCGGCTTGAGTCTGCATCTACAGCGTATTCCGGGTACCAGTTGAAGCACATGAGTGCTTCCCATCAGACTGCCAACCAGACCGTACAGACGATCCTCAGTAATTGAGTCAACAGCCTGCGCCCTCGGACGCAGGCCAACAAGCGAGGCAGCAGTGAGCTTCTTCTTCGTGCAGGTCTGGAACCAGGCGTTGGGCAGCGTTGGAGCAGGTATGCTCGGCACCATTCAAGGAATAGCCTTTGCGCTCCTTGCCACCATGTTCCTGCTCAGCATTTACGAAGGCTTTGCGCGTGGCGGAAGTGTTCGCGACCTGTTGGTGAGCCTCGTGAAGTGCGCGGCGTGTGCCCTTATCCTCCAGTATTGGCAGCAGTTTTTCCAGGACATCAGCAACGGATTTACACAGGTTGCCACCTCAATAGCCGGAGGTGTCGACTTCGCTACGGCCTTCAAGCAGAGTCTCAACAACATTGTTGGGCAGAACCAGTCCAATGTGATGTCGATTACGGGCATCGATTTGGCGGCGTTGCTGAATGACCTTGTGATCTTCCTAACCGTCATACTCTTCTACCTGGCAATGATCCTTCTGGAAATTATGTATACCTGCTGGGGCTTGATCTTGTTTGCGCTCGGCCCGTTTCTCGTGGCGCTTCTGCCCAGCAATGCAACCGCCTCAGCCGGGAAGTACTATCTGAAGTCCTTGGCGGAATGGGCAGCATGGCCGATTCTGTACGCGATCATGGCAAAGCTCAGCGTCAGTCTGAATGTTCTGACAGCGGGGACCTTCAATGGTGGTGGTATGGTCGGCGGAATCGCTTCTGGCGTCAGCCAGTTACAAGCCATTGTTATCGGAATCGTTTACATCATTTTCATGATCCTGATTCCCTTCATTGCTCACGCACTGATTAAGGGCGACTTCGCCGGAGCCGTGCAGGCGCTATCGAGGGTAGCTCTGATGGCGAGGAATATAGCCGCTTTGGCCGGTGGCGGGGCAGGCGCCGCGGCGGGCGCGGCTCACCATGCGAAGGACATGAGTGCCGGCGGTAGCGGTGGATCAACAGGCGGCGCTGGAGGCGGTGCCAGCGGCGGGTCTACAGGCGCAGGCAGTGTCGCTCCGCCGCCCAATACTCCAGCGGCACAAGCACCGGCTTCGTCCTCAGCCGGTACAGGCGGCGGCGGGGGCGGCACACTCAATGGCGGCCCACTATCTGGTGGGGGAGTGACGTCACCAGTCCCGAGCTAAACAAAAGGGAGTCACAGCAGGAGGAATAGTCAGATGGCATCTATGTCTAAATCGCCACCGTTTTGGGAGGCCGACGGAGCACTTCGGGCATACGCAAACAGGATGGCGCTGGTAGCCTGCTTTCTGGCGGTCGCAGTCGCAGGGCTTGCGGTCGACGTGATTATCACTCGCGTGAAGCCGCCGACAGTGATCCGCATCGGTGCCGACGGACAGGCTACTGTAATCTCCCCGGAGGCGCATAGTGCGGCCATGCCGGAGGAGTTGCAACAGGCTCGCACCGGCGAAGCGCCAACCGCCCTCGATAAGGAGCATTTCGTCGTTAGCTTTCTAAATCAATACATGGGCTACGACGAGCACACGTTGAGCGAGAACTGGGCAGCCGCGTTGAACATGATGACGGCGAATCTGAAGCAGGATGTTCTCAAGAAGATGCAGCAGGACAACACCGTTGGACAACTCCAGGACCAGCATGCACGGTCCGTGGTCACGATTACTGAGGCACAAGCCGACAGGTCCGACCCGCTTACCTGGCACATCTACGCCACCCGCAGTGTCTCGCACTTGAGCGAGCGCCGCGAGGTCTATCAGAAGCTTGCCGAAGCCTACACGGTTCGGCTTGTGGAAGGCATACGCTCAGTCAACGACCCGAGCGGCCTGATGGTCGCCGAGTTTCACTCCCAACAAATCAGCGCGGACAACAACGCGCCCCAACCATAAGAAGGACGGTGAACGTGGACGAGAGCAACGAAAGACCGGACTCGGGAACAAGACCCGCTTCCCGCCGAACCCGCACCAGGAAGAAGACGGAAGCTACACAAGCGGGAGTAGGCCTTATCTATGCAACTGCTTCGGAAGAACCTGGAGAAGGAGGCCCTTTGCAGTTTGTGAAGAGGTTTGAACTGGAGTGCGATGCCGTGTTGGAGTCGCATCGCCGCAATATTCCCTATTACCGGATTCAGAAGTGTGTCGTCAAGGAAGACAAGGCGAATGACAGTATCACCCTGACCGGCGTACCGGCACAGTAGGCGCCCGCACCCGGCACAACAGTATCACGCGAAGGCGTCCTGACCACAGCAGGACGCCTTCAACGCTGGGGCTTAGCAGATGCGCCCCATCCTCATATTTGTCGATTCTTACCCTTGCCACGCACTTCGGGTTGGATTATGCTCTACGCGACTGAAGACGTTCCAGCCTCCATCATCAAGATGGATGGTATGTCCTCAGTCAGCGGCGTTCCGGCCGGGTAGGCTCCGCCGCGCGGTTCACAAATTGGTTTGCAAGGGCTGTGTTATCCAGAGTTTCTCTGATTTCACAGCTCTTCAACGCCCCCTCAGCGCATTTGAGGGTAATTGTGAAACCGCTGACCAGACATGGTTGGCCTTGATCGAAGAAGACCACCATCTGGCCTGCGGCTAGGTATGGGTCTCCTTCGTTTTCCCGGAGATTCCATGCCAACAAAGAAGCTGAACCACCTCACGATCGAAGTCGATGGCTCGATTCGCGAGGCTCAAGACCACGTCCCCCTCTCCGACCTCGGCCAGCAATGGCAAGAGCGGTACGAGCAAGGGGCTGAGCTGGCGATTATATTTGCGCCGGCACCCGAAGACGACAAGCAGCGGAAGCTCGTCAACAAGACCATAAACCGGTTCATGTTCAAAGGACAGCGGTATGCTCTTTGGCCGCTCTCCAGCTCAGCGAACCTGTTTGTTGGCGAAGTTGACCGTGGCATCCTCATGCTTCGCATCGACCGCAACGGGAAGGTCCACGACCAGAAGAAGGAAGCGACATCGAAAGGTGAACGTCTCACCTCTCCCTACGCAACCCGCATGCTGGCAGGCCGCCTTTTCCCGGGCATTGAACTGGCTCTCGTCCAGATCCCAGGCCGGATGACGGAGGAAGAAGAACTCCGCGTCAAGAACACTATGGCTGCCCTCTATTGGCAGGGCCGCCGCTACCGCCTCGTCGGAGCAACCGGCGGCGCCAAGGATGGCAAGTTCTACTTCGCAGAACAGAAGTGGGAAGCCGGCCTTGCCCGTCAGTACCAACGCTGGCCAGAGGCTGCAATCTCGTATTTTGGCATTCTGGTTTCCGAGTGCGAAAAGGCCTTGATCGAAACCCATGCGCGCGTCAGGATTGTCCCTGATCATGTGCTGGGTACCAACGATAGCCGCGGCTGGGTTTCCCAGTCGCTGTTCGACAAGCTGAACATCGACCCAGGAGCGCTTTACCAGTTCCGGCTTGCTTTTGAGCTGGCGCAGGCGAAGGGCACTTTCAAGGTGATGCCGGACAAAGTAGCCCAGCATCCTGAAATCAACGCAGACATCGTGATCCCCGAATCAGCCATCAAGCCTTCTCGTCAAGATTTGATCGGGAGGGTAATTGAGGGTCCGGTGGTTCTCGGCGTACGCGATGTGTCGCGCACCGACACCAGAACCAAGGGCTCCTACACAGTGCTCCAACACGCTTCCTGGCCGGTTATCGACGAAGAGGTAATCGGGCAGTGCCGGCGTGAAATCGAAATCCTGAAGAACGGGTTCGATACCGAAGAGCACAGGGAGTTGCTTGAACAGGTAGGCAGTGCAAACAGCGACACCGGATACTACCGGGTCGTTGAAGCCTGCCTCGCTGCAGACCGGGATGGCTCGATGTCGCGTCACCCACATATTCACCGGGGCATTAAGCAGCTGCTTGCACAGTGGGCGTACAAAATGCTCACTGGCGGCGGCATGAGAATGCCGGGCCGGATGCTTGTAGATGATGGCTACCTGGGGGTCGAGGATGGGAAATTGTATGCGGGGTCCGATTGGATTCCCTACGGCTACTGCATCTCCGACCAGCCTGGCGACCGGAACCTATGCGTCCGCTTTCCTGTTCGCATGGCCGAGGATCTTCTTCCTATGAAGAACCTCCCCCGTGAGGTGGCCATTGGGATGCTGATTCAGCGCGGCCTGTCTATCAAACTCGCGAAGACGGTTCACGCGACGCAGCTCACTTTGCATGGGACGTACACGCTCCGCTCAGACCGGGCCAAGACCTTTGGCGGCGACTATGACGGAGATGGTGTTGCAGTCATTAACTCGGAACAGTACCCCAAGTTTGTGGAGTATCGCTTCGGGATGAACGAAAAACAGCAGCCAGAGAAAAAGAAGGCGGTGCGGCAAAAATCTCCCTGGCTCAACATCTACGCGCTTGCTTCCAAGGCAATGGGCAATCGTGTTGGCGTCATCACAAACACTATGTCGTCTGCTTTGGCGGCCGGCATGCCAGATCTCGCATTCGAGTTGGTGTCCGAACTGCAGCTCGAAATCGACAGTCTGAAACATGACACGCGTTGTAACCTGAAGCGGGTCCAGGAAATCGCGGACGCGGTGGGCAAGCCGGCCTGGCTGGAAATTGACAGGAAGTTGAAGTCGGTTGATGACCTGCCTGGAAGGGTTAAGCCGCTCACTGAATCGGACCTCGTTGCCCGGATGTACAACGTCCTGTATCCCGAGCTGATGAGGGTGATTGGTGAAGCAAAGCCGATCGGCAATTTTGCTGGGTTGTTTCTTGGCCTGTATGGCGGGAAGAACATCACCGGCTCCATGCTACTTGAATGCCGGAGGATGAACGAATTCTTCGGTTCAACGATGTCCAGAATCACTCTCTGGCTGAAGCGGAGAGTGGATTTGTTGACGGCAGCCAAGGCAGAGGTGAAGGCTGCGAAGAGCGACGGCGACAAGGTTGACGTCATGACCGCGTACGCCCGGCTCCGCAAGGCTGAAGCTGACCTGGAGGATGCAAAGAAGAAGCATCGGGTGCTGTCTTCTGAAGTCCGCCAGGCCATTTGCCTTTGGGGTGCTGGCAAACCCGCTGCGGACCGCATGTTCTGGGCCGCTGCGCTGAACCACATTGTGACCAAGGGAACCGGCTCGGGGTCGATTGTGTACCATGCCTTTCCGCAGGAATTCGCGGATGCGGTAGCTGCACAGACAGGCGGCGAGCAGGTTCTCGTAGACGAGGTGATTGACAATTGGCATCTCGTCCTGGACACCAAAACAGATACCCTGGTTCGGGTCAATCTAGACTCGACTTGGGAGCCCCGCTACAAGCGGACTGAAGAGCAAGAGAAAACAGCGGATGGCAACGTCCGTGCAGTCCGGGTCTGGCGGCGCGTCAACCCTGAGATGCCGCAAATAGTTACGGGAGAAAACGACCTGGAGATCTACGATCTGAACGAACTGGGCGAAATCTAGCCTTTAACCAACCGGGCGCTTCGTGAACTGTATCCTTCGGGATGCGTCGTTCACGAGGCGCTCGTCTTTTTTGTCCCCAGCTGCATTTTTTTCCAATGTAGACATTCCCTCGAAAGCGCGTTTCGGCCTACTATGCGGCGTATGAGTAACCGTGTCTTCACCGTATGCCCACCTTTCGGCAGCATCGCTTTCCTGGCCGCTATGCTTCTGCCGGCCGGTCACGCCCAGACCCGTATAGAAGTTATTGCGACCGCCCTCCACCACGTGTCGGTTGTCGAGGTCCCGGAACCGGTAGAAAACGTCGCGCTTGGCTCCACTCAGGTGCATGTTGAGTGGCATGCCAACAACATCCTCATTGAGCCTCAGCGAGCTGGTGTGGACACCAATATGGTTGTGTTCACGCACCGGACGACCTATCTCTACGAGATTGCAGCGGCCTCGGAGCCGGGTGCTATGTCGTGGCTCGTGAAGGAACGTGCGCCAGCCCCCCCTCTTCCTCCCCCGGTTCCTTCCCCAGAGGAGGTTCAGAGCGAGCATGATCGGTTGTTTGCAAGTCTCCTGCTGAATGCGCGAATCGTCGACTCGCGCGCGATCCATCTCAAAAAACATTCCGTTTTTGTCCGGGTGATCGAGGTTAGCGAAGATGCGCACAACTATTATGTCCGGTTGAGCGCGACGAATGCGACAACGCACACCTACCGGTTGCAGAACGCGGAGGTGATCAAGGTCGATCCGACGTTTGGCGCAGACACTGCTTACAGAAACATCAATCGCCAGATTGGGCCAGAAATGTTCGAAAACTTCCGGATGTACCAGCAAACGCCGGTCGTAACCCATGGCTCCTCGCTCGACATCACAGACATGCCGCCGGATACCACCATCGACTGGGTAGTTTCTGTGACCAAGCCGGACGTCACACCGGCCATCTTCCGCTGGACATTCGCCGCAGACCAAGGAGTACCAGTCAATGCAGTCGCCATTTTCTGAACCTGAACCAACTCCAGCCAGCGCAGCCAGTTCTCCCACGCCGCCAGCCAAAACAAGTGCGGACCAGTCAGTCACGGCAATCGTTCCGGCCGGCACCCTGGTTTTGCCCCTGCCACAATTTGCCCCGCAGATTCCCGACGACCCAACACCCGCGAATGAAGACGAAGCGGAGGCCTGGGTTAGGGAGATGTGTAAGCATGCGCGCATCTGGCGCCAGAAGTTCGTGCGTCTCACGCGCGAATCTAACCACGAGGGGCTAAAGCAAGAATTCGCCGAGATGTACGCCGAAAACACTGGTGCGACAGCCGCCGATTTTCTTCATCGCCATTTTCGCCGGCCAGATGCGCCTGCCGACGCCAAGCCGTTTCCTATAAGAGTCGCGCTTCTCTACATTCTTGTCTGCGCGAGCGTGGCAGCAGTCGTCCTGGCCGCACTGATCATATCGCGATAACGAAATCCCCGAACAAGCGAGAAAACACAATGGAAAGAAGAATCGAGCGCGCCAAGACTCCGCAGGAAGAACACCGCGAAGCGATGACCATCTTTGCCTGGCTGTGCCTGATCCTGCTGGCCGGCATCGTGTGGATTGCAACCCGTGGCCTTCTGTTGCGCCTGCCACAGGCAATTGCGATCCTGGTCTTCCTGTGCCTGCCTATCTTTTACCTGATCGTGGTGGTTCGCTACCGTGTCCAACTCTCGCAGTTGCTGGCGAAACAATGGCCCCGACCGAGACTGTATGTATCGCGCGCGCATGATCGCAAGTCGCTTGAGGATGCGAAACGCCTGGGCGTTACCTTGTTGGGATACGAGAACGATGGATCACCCGTTTATTGGACCGACGACCAGCGATCCATGCAGGCCAACCTGCCAGGCATGAGTGGCATGGGCAAGACTACGCTGCTGCTGAACATCGTGGACCAGGACATTCGCCGTGGCCACTCTGTCGTGTACTTCGACGGAAAAGGCGACAAGGAACTCGTACTCGCAATTTGGAACATAGCGTTCGCGGCCGGCCGAGGCTCCGACGTACGCGTAATCGACCCGACGCATCCAGACATCTCCGAGAAGTTCAATCCGTTCTACGCGGCCGATGGAAAACTGCAGCAACGTGTTGGCGCCGTCTTCGATTCGCTTGGTGCTGCCCGGGCAAAGGACGAATTCTTCTCCGAACACCAGCGCGCATTTCTGAACGCGGTGACCGTGATCCTGGAACATACGGGGAAGCATTTTACATTCTGGGATGTACTGGTCGCGTGCCAGCAGCCAGAGTTGATGAACCGGCTGATCGAGAACTTTCGCGACCAAGTGATGTCAAACGCCGCCCTCCCACAGCACCAAAAGAACGCTTTCCTGCTCGCTGCCGCAACGCTCAAAGGCAACTACGAGGACAAGGATTGGCTGTCGAAGATCCGCGGCTTGCTCAACAGCATGATGCCGTTCGTCGGCGAGTCGCTGGCGTTGATTACCGGCTCATGCGAGCACCTGGTCACATTCGAGGAGGTTGTCGATAAAAAGCAGATCCTGATTGTCAGCATGAACCTGGGTACTGACAGCCAGCCTTACCGGGCGCTGGGCCGTATCCTGATGCGCAATCTGCAGTTCATGATTGCGTCCCGGTACAACGAGTACCGGATGCACCAAAAGTACCCGTTCCTCTCGATTGTTCTGGACGAGTTTGGTTTGTACGCCTACCAGGGGTTCAAAGACATCATCCACACCGCGCGCCAGGCGAATGCCAGCTTCATCTTTTCATTTCAAAGCATTCAGCAATTGGCCATGGACGTGGGCGAGGCGTTTGCCGCCGATGTAGCTAACGCGCCAAACACAAAATTCATTATGAAGATCAGCGACAAGGACACGGCAGAAACCTTCATAAGGGCATCGGCCAGCGTC
>CAIKND010000081.1 GCA_903828675.1 uncultured Acidobacteriaceae bacterium | reverse complement strand
ACGTCGGACGTCACGCAGATTGAAAAACTGAATCGCCCTACAAAGCCCGCAGAGCGATCGGTAATGCCTCAGTGAGGGTTTTGGTATTCCGATATTTGCCACATTCCGAGACCTCTAAGTGTTTTTCAACAAGTTCTTAGAAATCACTCGGCAACACAAGGACTGAAAGGGGCGGCAAATGAGCATCAAGCGATACGGGGTGGAAGGCGGCAAAGGCACGGGAGGCCAGCACCTTCCTTTTGCGCGCGCCGTGGAAGCCGACGGCTGGCTCTATGTCTCGGGTCAGACTCCAATGGTCAATGGTGAGTTAGTCGCCGGCAACATCGTTGCCCAGTCGCGGCAGGCTATCGCCAATCTGCTTTCGATTCTCAATGAAGCTGGTTACGGGCCGGAGCATGTGGTGCGTTGCGGCGTATGGCTTGACGACCCGCGCGACTTCTCCTCCTTCAATTCGGTCTTCAAAGAGTACTTCGGCGAACATCCTCCCGCACGCTCCTGCGTCGTTTCGGGCATGGTTGTTGATTGCAGGATCGAAATCGACTGCGTGGCCTATAAAGGTCCACAAGGATGATTCCAACACATCTTCAATTTTCATATCCAATCCATGAAACTGGAGCAGCGCGATACTTATGCCCATGATCGATTCGCACAGTATGTTCCTGCTGGTGGCGGCACTGGTCTCGGTGATTGGCCTCATCTTTCTCATCGCCGTAGTCAAGCTCAACCCCGTGATTACGCTTTTTCTCACGGCGCTGGCGCTTGCCGTCGTTGCCGGCATGCCGATGCCAACCATCATTCATTCATTTGAAGTGGGCGTGGGCGGAACGCTGGGACATATCGCGATCATTGTTGCGCTGGGAACCATGCTGGGCAAGTTGATGGCAGAGTCCGGCGCTGCGGACCAGATCGCTCACACGCTGATCCGCGCCTTCGGCGAGAAGAATATTTCCTGGGCGATGGTGACCATTGCCCTGCTGGTCGGCCTGCCTGCATTCTTTGAAGTAGGCTTCGTGCTGCTCATTCCGATTCTCTTTACCGTTGCCCGCCGCACCAATACATCGCTGGTCCTCGTCGGCCTGCCCATGGTAGCCGGGCTTTCCGTAGTACACGGACTGGTGCCGCCTCATCCTGCCGCCATGCTGGCTGTAACCATCTATCACGCGGATGTGGGCCGCACGATCCTTTACGCATTGCTGATCGGCATCCCCATCGCAATTTTCGCCGGGCCCATCTACGCAAAGCTGATCGCGCCCTACATTCAACTCCCGGCACATAATCCGATGGCCGACCAACTCTCCACCCGCGATGAACGGCGGCGCCTTCCCGGCTTCTGGCTCAGTGTGCTCACCATCGTGCTGCCGGTGGCTCTGATGCTGATCGGCAGTTGGGCCGATATTTTCTCAGCACCTGGCAGCGCGTTGAACAACGGCTTGCGCCTGGCGGGCAACGACGATATGGCGTTGCTGGTCGGCGCACTGTTCAGCTTTGTCACCCTCGGCACCATGCGCGGCTTTTCGCGCGAGACGATTCTGCGGTTCAGCAATGATTGCCTGGCGCCTACGGCGGCCATTACCTTGCTGGTGGGTGCGGGCGGAGGCTTCGGCCGGGTGCTGCAAGACAGCGGCGTCTCCGGCGCCATCATCGTGGTGGCCATGCAAAGCCATGTCCCACTGCTGCTGCTGGCCTGGCTGCTGGCCGCGCTTATGCGCCTGGCCACTGGCTCGGCCACGGTTGCCATGACCACGGCGGCAGGCATCGTGGCCCCCATCGCGCTGCACAGCACCGGCGTTCACCCCGAGTTGCTGGCCATTGCCACCGGTGCCGGTTCACTCATCTTTTCGCATGTAAACGACGGCGGATTCTGGCTGGTCAAAGAGTACTTCAACATGAGCGTGGGGCAGACGATGAAGACGTGGTCGGTGTGTGAGACCATCATCTCGGTATCTGGACTTGGGCTCACCGCCGTTGCCTGGCATTTCGCCTGACGATGTGAATTATCGACAGAAGAAGCAATCATCAAAGGATGGATAATATGACAGACAGAAACTTGCCGCGGGCCTGGTCCCGCCGAACTTTTCTCATGAGCACGGCAGCCGTTGCATTGACGCACTCCGCGCTGACACCGGCACAAAAAAACGCCGGTGCCTCGAAGAGCGGCAAGCTACTCGCGTACGCCGGAACCTACACGAGCGCCGTAGACGGCGGAGCCAACGGTGAAGGCATCTATCTGTTCGAAGTGGATGCGCACACCGGCGAGTTATCGAATCGCAAGTTAGTTGCGAAGACTCCAAATCCATCGTGGATTACGATTCATCCGTCAAAGAAGTACTTGTACGCTATCAACGAAGTTACCAACTTCGAAGGCGGCAGCGGCTCGGTAAGCGCCTTCGCCATTAATGCGACAACCGGTGAACTTGGGCTCATCAATACGGTGAGTTCAGAAGGCGCGGGCCCGGCACACATGAGTCTTGACACCCAGGGAAGATATGCCTTTGTGGCTAACTACGCAGGCGGAACAATTGCCGTACTTCCTATTCTGGCCGGAGGCTCCTTGGGCGCAGCAGTGGACGTACATCGCGAAAGCGCGGCGCTCGGATCAAAACTCGCCACAGATGCCCCGCTAGGCAGCTTCGCGATCAGCGGCCATGACTCTCCGCACGCGCATATGATTGAGCCCGATCTCCAAAACCAATTTGTATTGGCAACCGATCTGGCGCAGGACAGAATCTACGGGTACAAGTTCGACGCCACGGCGGGAAAGCTCACGCCTGCCGAAACGCCGTTCACTTCCCTGCCTTCCGGCGACGGCCCCCGCCACTTTGCCTTTCATCCCAACGGCCACTGGCTCTACTCGCTTCAGGAGGAAGCTTCGACGATCGTCTTCTTCCACTTCGATGGCGAGAACGGCTCACTGAAACCGGAACAGACCATTTCTACATTGCCGGCTGGCTTTGCCGGGACCGACTTCACTTCAGAGATCATTGTCGCGCCGAACGGAAAGTATCTCTATTGCGCCAACCGGCTTCATGACACGATTTCCGTCTTCGCCATCGGTGCGGATGGAAAGCTGAAACTGCTCGGCGAGACATCCACCATGGGCGACTACCCGCGCCATTGCCGGATCGACCCGAGTGGAAACTACCTGTATGTATGCGCGCAGAAGAGCGACTGCATCACCTTGTTCAGGATTCACCGCGAGACCGGCCTCTTGACCTTTACTGGCCATTACACGCCCGTCGGGAGCCCCGCGGTCCTCACCTTCCTGGTCTAGAACAGCCCGCGGCGCGCCATACGCGTCTAGCCTTGGCAGAGTCGCTTGGCCCATTTACGAACCGCTTCCGGGCTGATGGGCTGGCCATTGGCTTCGCTTGCGGCCAGTTGAACCGCCAGGTTGCCGATGGTGGTGCTTTCGGTCTGGCCAATTTCGACGGGCAGTCCGGTCCGCTCTTCCGTCAGGCGCACCAGCAGCTTGTTCCTGTTAGCACCGCCCAGCATGTGGATCGCCGTCAGCCTGCGGCCCAGCATCTTTTCCAGACTGCCGAGAGCGGCGGCGTAGCGCATCGACAGGCTCTCGAAGATCACGCGTGCAAATGCGGGCTCATTCCCAGCCACATCGGGGATCGGATCGAAACCAAGCCGCGTCAGTTCCTTGTTGATGCGCTCAGGCATGTCGGTGTCGAGCATCAGGGTCTCTGCGTCCATGTCAAGCAAGCCGGTGGAGGTGTTGCATTCGGCGGCCTGCTGAACGATGTCTTCAATCTTCCAGGGGCGGCCCTGCGCTGCCCAGGAGTCCATGCACTGCTTCAGCACCCACATGCTGTTGATCAGCGAGTGGAACAGAAGATCGCCGGTGGCGGCGCCCAGGTTGGTGTAGCCGGAGTCGAAGGCCTGGCGCGTTGTAACCGGCACTGAAGTGCGCGTACCCACCAGCGACCAGGTGCCGGAACTGATGTAGGCTGTGGTACTCAGATCGGTTGGAATTCCGGCGATGGCCGAAGCCGTATCGTGACAAGCCGGAACAATAAGCTTCGTCTCGCGGAAGGCATCAAGCTGAGCCAGCGGTCCCTTCAACTGGCCCACGATGGTTCCTGCGCGGACGATAGGCGGCGCAGCGTCCAGGGAAAGGCCCAGCCGCTGGAAGACTTCAGCGGACCAGTTGCCCGTCTTCAGATCGACGAGGCCCGTATGGGTGGCGTGCGTGAACTCGGAAACCCGCCGCGCGCCCAGCCAGTACAGTACATATTCGGGCATCATCACCCAGGGCGCGGCCGGGTCGATGCCCGCTGCCGGGTCGGCAAGCAACTGATAAGCCGTGTTGATGCGCAGCGGCATGGCGCCGGTAATCTTGTACAGTTCGAAGGGCTCGATGATCCGGTCCGCCGCTTCTTTGGTTGCTACCGTGCGTTCATCGCGATAGCAGAATGGATCGCGCAACGGACCGCCGTCAGCGGCCAGGCGCACATAGTCCACGCCCCAACTGTCGACGGCGATGGAGGCAATGCCTTCAGGAGCGGCGGCGGCCGCCTTGCGCAGCCCTTCTTCCAGTCCTGGCAGGATTTTGCCGAGCGACCAGTGGAGCGAATTACCCTGATGGACCGGGCCATTCGGAATCCGATGGATGACTTCGATCTTGGGTTGATCACCCACCCAGCGAAGCAGGGATACGCGGCAGCTTTCAGCGCCTAAATCAATGGCTACACGAGCAGGTTCTTGCATCACAGCGGTTCAATCTCCGTTCAAATTGGTCCTATTCAGATTCATCGCAAAACTGCTAATTGGAGTCGAAGACGAGTACGATCCGCCATCTTCATTGACACCGTTCCAAATTCACACCGTCCAAAGGCTAATTAGACGAGCCGGCCCGCGATGACATTCCAGAAAGCAATGGAGAAAGTCTTCGTCAAACGGATTCCATCTCCGCGCCTACCAGCGAAAGAGGTTGCTTCGCGACTCCCGCAACTCCACCTTCCGCAGCCAGGATTTCCGGTGTGACCGCGCGGTGACGGACATAGTTATAGGGAGGAACGATATTGCCGCGCAGAAGGGCAATTCCAAGTTGAATCAAGCGCGGGCCATAAGTCTCCACTTCGTGGGAGATGGACCCGATCATGGCGCTGGTGCCGGTACGCATCTCCTCCAGTACTTCGGGAATGCAGTCCTGTCCGGCGATGGCAAAATCCTGCTCGCAACCTAGTTCACGCGCGGCATCCAACACGCCGAGGGCGCTGGAATCGGTGGCGGCCGCCACCAGAATGCGTTCACCCGCCTTGTGGCCGCGAACCGCTTCCAGCATGGCGCGGCGGCTTGGTTCTCTCATGCCGCGGCCTTCGATCTGGAGAAAGTGCTCGGGGGTCAACTCGCCCAGCCGCTCGCGAATTCCATCAAACGCGCCCGTGATGCGGCTCTGGACAAAGCTGCCTGCTTCGCTGAAGCCCACACCGATAACTCTGTCAACACTCCCTTTCCACTTGGTCTGGGCGTACTGCGCCAGCAGCGAGCCCACTTCGTGGCCGGCTTCAAAGTTGTCCACGCCAAAATATGTGGCGTTGGGGTGCGGCACATCGATGGCGATCATTGGAATGTCCGCCCTCTTGAATATGTGGGCGATGCGCGGCGCCACTATTTCTTCCACCTGGAACTCGATCACCAGGTCAACCCGCTTGGCAACTAGTTCCTCGGCGTTCTGGACCGCCACATCGGGATCGAAGCGGTTGTCGAGAACAATCAGTTCCACACCGGATGCAGAGGCAGCCGCGGTTACGCTTTGGGCCACAGCCACTGAAAAGGGCAATTCGGCGCTCTGCACCGCAAACCCGAAACGCAAGCGGCGCGGGCGCGAAACCAGCCTGTATTGGCCGTTCTGCGCCTGCGCCACATAGCCGCGGTGAACCAGCGTCTTTAAAATGCGATAGACACTGGTCTTGGAGATGTGGGTTTTCTGGTAAACATCCTCCAGAGTAGCCGGAGCATGACTCTGCTCAAAGAGTTCGATCACGTCGAGCGCCTTGGACAGAATCGGAATCAAGTACAGGCGTTTGATCTTCGCTTTGGCCAACCGTCCATCTCCCGTATGCGGATTCATCAACAAAAATCAGGACCTATCATAGACCACTTATCAGGCGTAACTGCTGACGGCGGAGTTGCGGCTTCCGCGCTCCTGCCCGGTGCGCTCCACGTAGCCGCTCGCGCGCAGGGCAGCCAGCGGGTCCGCGGCCAGGCCGCGCGCCGTGCGCCATGCTGCGGCCAGCGGACGAACATCCGTCCAGAAAGCGCCGCGGTAGAGTTCCTCGGCCGACACCAGGTCGCAGGACTCCTGCAGAACCGCCAGCTTTTCGCGATCCACCAGCGCGGCCTTCAGATAAAGCTCCTGCGCGGTCACCACGGTTTGAATCGTGGCTTCCATCTTGCCCTTCAGATTGTGGCTCTGGTCGATCATGTATGCGATGTCGAGTTCAAGCCCGTCAGAAGCCGCAGTGTGAATCTCACTGAAGATACGGAAGATCTGGTAGGGATCGATCGAGCCAAGCGTCAGGTCGTCGTCCGCATAGCGGCGATCGTTGAAGTGGAAGCCGCCCAGAATCCCGGTATGCAGCAACCACGCCACAATCTGCTCGATGTTCTGCGACGTGTAGTGGTGCCCGGTATCCACCAGCACGCAAGCCTGCGGTCCGGCATGGCGCGCAAAGTGGGAAGACATGCCCCAGTCGGCGATATCGGTGTGGTAGAAAGCGGGCTCGAAGGGCTTGTATTCCACCAGCAGGCGCTGGTTGAGCGCCAGGTGGTCGTGCGACGTGCGCAGCGCTTCTTCAAGCCAGCCAATGCGCTTGCGAATGCTCTGCGTGCCGGGGTAATTCGAGCCATCGGCCATCCACAGCGAAATGTCGCGCGAACCGAGCGCCTTTCCAATCTCAATCGAGTCCAGCATATGCCCCAGGGCATGCTCGCGGATTGCAGCCGAGGGATTGCAAAGCGAGCCGTACTTGTACTCCTGATCCTGGAAGAGATTGGGATTGATGGACCCCGAGCGAATGCCAAAACGCTGCTCCAGTTCTTTCACCACTGGCACATCCTTCAGCCCGTTGGGAAGGTCCCAGAGTACGTGCAGCGCCATGGTTGGAGTCACGCCGGTAAGCCGGTTCACTTCGGCGGCGTCGGCAAATTTTTCTTCGATGCTGGTGGCGGCCGCTGCCTGCGTAAACTTGCCGAAGCGCGTGCCGGTGTTGGCGAATCCCCAGGAAGGGATCTCGATGTGGAAGGCGTCCAAGGCCTTGAATGCCAGGTCTAATTGTGCCGTTTCAGAATTTGCCATCTTTTGATTCCCTCTCACGGGCCGGTTTGCCCGGTTTCATTTCAAATTTGTTCATGCGCCTTGGTCATTGACCAGAATTACATGGAGAAAGCGTGGCCCGTGGACACCCTTGATGCGTGTCATTTCAATGTCTGCCGTGGCGCTTGGTCCTGAGATGGTTGTCACCAAAGTTGGGGCCTGCTGGCAGCGGCCCAGATACTCAGGAAACGTCTCGACTACCTGGCTGGCGCGCAAAATGCAAAGGTGCCAGTCAGGCAACAGAGTCAGCACCCGGCGGCCTTCCGTATCGGAATGGTGCAGCACGATGGTTCCCGAGTCTGCCACGCCGCAGAAGGCCGCGGTCACTACGCCTTCGGCCACTTCAATCTCGGCGGAGGTCAGATCGTGATCGACCTTCCAGTCAAAACCGGCGGCCAGCCACTCCGCGGGCAACGCGGGCGGCGCAACAAACACGTGCTTGCCGCTCAAGGCAAGCTGAGAGGCGATGGCTGCCGGCAACTCGCCCGGCGTGCACTCCACCACTTCGGCGTCGTATTCGCGAAGCCGCTCGATCATCAATTCGAGACACGCTTCCCTGCTGAGACGGCCGGCGCGGACATAGTCGCGCGGCAAGGCGGCGTAGGCTTCCGCCAGTGCTTCCTTAGGTTTGGAGACGGATTTGGTGCCGCCTCGAACACGGTCAAGAATCTGCTGGCGGGATGAGACGGATACGCTCATTTTGCCTCCTTGCTCGGCTGCTGGCCGCGCGCCGCCCACCACCCGTGGAAGGTCTGGCTGGGAAATCCTCGTAGGTCGCGAGTCTGCGTCCACTTGCCGCCCACGCTGGGCATGGAGTGGATCCATCCGTCCTTGCGCGTAATGAGGCGCGCCCCGATACCACCGAAGAACTGCGCTGTGTGGAAGAGCCAGGCCCTGGAAAAGAGCACACTGGCAACCCGCAACCCCAAATACATTGGGTCAAAGAACCGAACGAATTTACCCCGCTCCTGATTCACAACCTGCGAGCGCAATTCCAGCAGCACTTCGGGAATGTTGATCTTGACCGGGCAGACTTCGTAACACGCGCCGCACAGAGAAGAGGCGTAGGGCAAGGACTGCGCATAATGCATTTGCATTAGCTGAGGTGTGAGAATGGCGCCGATGGGGCCGGGATAAACCGAGCCGTAGGCATGGCCGCCGGTTTGCCGGTACACCGGACAGGTATTCATGCAGGCCGCGCAGCGAATGCACTTCAGCGTCTGCCGCTCGGTCTTCTTGGCCAGGATCGACGAGCGTCCGTTGTCCAGCAGAACCACGTGGAAACGCTGCGGGCCATCGCCGGGTGTGACGCCGGTCCACAGCGAGTTGTAGGGGTTCATTCGCTCGCCGGTCGCGGAGCGGGCCAGCAACTGCAGCATGACCTCGAGATCCTGAAAGCGCGGCAGCACCTTTTCAATCCCGGCCAGCGTAATCATCGTCTTGGGCAGGGTCAGGCACATGCGGCCGTTGCCCTCCGACTCCACCACCACCACCGTGCCGGTTTCAGCCACAAGAAAATTCGCCCCGCTGATCGCCGTCGGTATCTTGAGAAATTTTTGGCGGAGATAGTTGCGGGCCGCGTTCGTCAGTTCTTTGGGGTCGTCCGAGAGATCCTTCAGGCCCATGGTGCGAGAGAAGATCTCCCTCACCTGGCTGCGATTCACGTGCAGCGCTGGAACAACAATATGAGAGGGCTCTTCTTCACCGAGCTGCAGAATGATCTCGGCCAGGTCGGTCTCGTATGCCTTGACGCCTGAAGCCTCAAGGAAGGGATTCAACTGAATCTCCGCCGAGGTCATGGTCTTGATCTTGATGACTTCCGAGGCATTCTCCGCATGCAGAATGTCGAGGATGATCTTGCGCGCTTCCTCCGCGTCGGCGGCCCAGTGGACCGTGCCTCCAGCGGCGGTGCAGCGCTCTTCAAACTGTTCGAGATAGAAGCCCAGATTCTCAAGTGCGTGCGTGCGGATGGCCGATGCGGCGGTGCGCAGTTCCTGCCAGTCGGTCTTTTCCGCCACCAGCTTCGCGCGCTTGGCCTGGATCACATCGATGGCGTGGGCCACGTTCTTGCGCAGTTGTGGATTGCGCAGTACCGGCAAAACCGCCTTCGGAAACGGCTGCGCGAACCTTGGATCGAGCACAGGGTGATTTGCGGTGTGGCTCATGCGAGCGCCTCCGCTGGCGCAGCTTCCGTGCTGGCCAGAATCTCTGCGAGATGGATCGTCTTCATCCCCGCATACTGCCGGTGCATGGCGCCTCCCAGATGCATCAGGCAACTGTTGTCAAGAGCCGTGCAGAACTCCGCCCCGGTCGACATCACATCCTGCATCTTGACGGCCAGCATCGCCGATGAAACTTCGGCGTTCTTTACCGAGAACGTCCCGCCGAAACCGCAGCAGCGATCGAGGTTTGGCAGCGCAATCTGCTCCATGCCGCGCACCTTGTTCATCAGCCGCCAGGGCCGGTCGCCCAGGTGAATGCCGCGCAGCCCGTGGCAACTGGCGTGGTACACAACGCGATGCGGGAAGTAAGCGCCCACATCCTCCACCCCAAGCCGATCGATCAGAAACTCGCTCAGCTCATAGATGCGAGGCAACAAGGCTCTAAACTGTTGTTGCAGTTCCGCGTTGCCCAGTTCCTGAATCAGCCCGGGATATTGATCGCGAATCATGGCTACGCAGGACGACGATGGAACAACGATGGTCTCTGTGTCCTGGTAAAGGCGGACAAGCCGCTTGGCCTGAGAGAATGCCTCACCGCGAAATCCGGTGTTGGCATGCATCTGGCCGCAACATGTCTGCTTGGGATGGAAATCAAGCTCAACGCCCAACCGTTCAAGCAGCGTGACCACCGCACGGCCTGTCTCCGGGAAGAGCGTGTCGTTATAGCAGGTGATAAAAAGCGAAGCGCGCATGGCTGACACCAAATAGCCGAAGTTCACCCAGAAAATCCGAATAATATACGATAAGAAATGAATTGTCTATTGCAATCTGTGTTTTCTGAAATCCCTTGATTCCCCGCCCATATTTACCGACCCTTAAGCCTTCCCCGCAGCTCTCGGGTTATCCTGTCAGTGCGCGTTTCCCGCTTTATCCGGCTGCGGTCTGTTCACGCTTCCCCAGTGAGCTGTGCCGGTCCCGGTTGGCGAGATGAGATGCGCCCGCTTTCCCGTTCTTTGTTCCCGGCGGTCAACCTTCCTCGCCGGATAACGTCTAAGCACGTTAGCAGCCTCTGCCGTTTTTGCTTGACGCGATTCCCCGATTTCTCGAACGGCTTCAGTGTTCCAAACTGGTAACGCTCATGCGAGGCCGGAACCTAATTGGTCGCCCGGCATGCATTGTGAGCAGGAACCATAACCCTTCTGATTCCATGCGTAACCATAGGTATAGGATGGTTTTGACTACCAACTCCACGATGCGTTGCCGCCGGACAATCTTCTCTCCGGCAAATTCCGATTGCAACGGTAACTTTTCTGTTTTTCGGGGGCTCTCTCCGAAGAAAGGGTTCAGAAACACCATGCCAAATTTGCGCTCGCTCCCACTGTTTGTTCTGGCCAGTGCACTGCTCTTCGCCACCGCGTCGATGGCCCAGGAAGCCGTACCGTCTGTACGTGTCGTCAATCCGGTCAACGAGTCCCAACTGGTCACCGTCAAAGGGGCAACGCATCCCCTGGCCAATGCCCGCAACGATCGCGGAGCCGCGCCGGACAGCCTGCAGCTTGAGCGCATGCACCTGGTCCTCAGCCGCAGCGCCAGCCAGGAAGCCGACCTCAAGCAACTCATCGGCGAGATGCACACCCCTGGGTCTGCCAACTATCACAAGTGGCTCACCCCGGAGCAGTTCGGCAAGCAGTTTGGCCCCTCCGACCAGGACATTGCCACCGTTCAGACCTGGCTTACCGGGCACGGATTCAACGTCGGCAAGGTCAATCCCGGCAAGCTGACCATGGAGATTTCAGGCAACGTAGCGCAGATGCGCACCGCCTTCCACACCCAGATTCACAAGTATGAGGTCAACGGCGAAACCCACTACGCAAACGCCTCAGATCCAAAGGTTCCCTCGGCTCTTGCGCCGGTTGTCGCCGGGTTCGTCTCCCTCAACAACTTCCGTCCCCGCAGCTATGCCCACGCTCTCGGCAAGGCCAACTACGATCCAAAAACCGGCAAGGCCGCTCCCGAGTGGACCATCGGCAACTCCGGCAACCTCGCCTACCAGGACAACTTCGTTCTTTCGCCCGCCGACTACGCGGTCCAGTACGATCTCACGCCACTTTACTCCGCAGGCTTCAAAGGAACCGGCCAGACCATTGCCATCATCAACGAGGCCAACATCAACGTCGGCCTCGTCAATCAGTTCCGCTCGCTCTTCAATCTTCCCGTTAACCCGCCCCAGGTCATCATCGACGGCGACGATCCCGGCGTGGACGGCATCAACAATTACGACGGCCCCAACTACGCCTCCGTTGAAGCCTATCTCGACGTCGAGTGGGCCGGAGCAGTAGCCCCCAACGCCACCATTGACCTGGTCATCGCGGCAGACACCGCTCTATCCAACGGCCTGACTCTCGCCGCCGAGCGAGCCGTCTATAGCAACATCGCCCCCGTCATCAGCGTCAGCTTTGGCTCCTGCGAGTCTGCGCTTGGCACTGAAAATCAGTTCCTCAGCAATCTATGGCAGCAGGCCGCCGCCCAGGGCATCACGGTCGTGGTCTCCGCCGGCGACGCCGGATCAGCCGGCTGCGACAACGACAACACGGCGTACTATGCGACCTCCGGCCAGGCCGTCAACGGCTTTGCATCAACGCCTTACAACATCGCGGTAGGTGGAACGGACTTCTATTACAGCCAGTACAACGGCACCAACGCGGCCCTTGACGCCCAGCTCGCCACCTACTGGAATCTGAACCCGAGCAACACCGCGCCGGTCGTTTCCCTGCTCCAGCCCATTCCCGAGCAGCCCTGGAACATCAGCCAGTACGGGTTCAATATCTACGACTACTACCTCAGCAATAACAGCGCGGCCACCAGCATCGCGGCCGGCGGCGGAGGAGCCAGCAACTGCGCCACCGGCGTCTATGACGCCAACGGCAACACGACTAGCTGCACCGCCGGCTATCCCAAGCCCGCCTGGCAAACCGCCCTTACGCCCAGCGATGGTGTTCGCGATCTGCCCGACGTCTCGCTCTTCGCCTCCAATGGCTATAACGACAGCTTCTATCCCATCTGCGCCACCGACGGCGATTGCCAGCCGGTGTCCAGTGGAGGAACCGTGCAAATCTACGGCGTCGGCGGCACGTCAGCTTCCGCGCCCGCGTTCGCCGGCATCATGGCCCTCGTGAATCAGAAGACCGGCCAGCGCCAGGGACAGGCCAACACTGTGCTTTACCCGATGGCCGCGCAGTTCCCCAACTCGTTTCACGATGTAACCGTCGGCACCATCTCCGTACCCTGCGAACTTTCGCCCACCCTCTCGCCCAACTGCATCGCCGCCACAAGCCCCATCGTTCTCAACGGCATTACCGAGGGCAAAATCGGCTCCGGCACGACGGCCGAATATGACGCCAAAACCGGTTACGATCTGGCCACTGGCCTGGGCACCATCGACGCCGCCAACCTGGTCAACAACTGGGGCAGCGTCCATCTCGCCACTTCCACCACTACCTTCAGCCCGTCCTCGACCTCGTTCGCCCACGGAACCGCCGTTACCATCAGCGGCGCAGTCACCGGCAGCACGCCCACCGGCTCTGTTGCCCTCTTGACCGACAGTTCCGAAGTAGGCCAGCAGGGGCTCACGCAGTTCCCGCTCTCCGGCGCAGCCTATTCCGGCAGCGTCAAAACACTCCCCGGCGGCACCTATAACATCTGGGGACAGTACAGCGGCGACTCCAAAAACGGCCTCAGCACCTCCGCTAAGACATCCATCACCGTCGCCCCGGAGACCAGCGGCATCGACTTCAACATATTTTCATCAGGTGGCACATACTACACCGCCAGCAGCAGCCCCGGCTCCCAGGTCGATTACGGTACCCAGTTGATGCTCAGCGCCCTGGTCGCGCCAACCGCGCAGGTTGCAGCGCTTCAGACCTGTGTAATTAACGGCTGCAGTTCGTTCCCGGTCTTCACCACTCCCACCGGAACCGTGGCCTTCAAGGATGGTGCTACTGTCCTCAACACGGCGGCCATCAATGCTGAGGGCGATGCAGAATTCAACGCGCCCTTCGCCGTCGGGGCGCACTCCGTAACCGCCGCCTATAGCGGAGATGCCAGTTACAACACCTCCACGGCCTCTCCCATCGCCTTTACCGTGGTCAAAGACACGCCGGAGTTCTTCTGGGGCGCATCGAATACCACATCCAATAATGAGATCGTCAGCGGGCAACCGACAGCCTTCAACGTCGTTGTTGAGAACTACCCGCAGTACTACGCCAACTCCGTGTCCTCTTCGGGCGCAGTCTCTCCGGTCCCGGTATTGCCGCCCACCGGCACGGCCACCATCAGCAGTTCCCCGGCGGGTATCTCTGGCACCGTGACCCTCAGCGCCGGCGTCGACCCCTACTCCCAGGCCAAGGCCGGCGTTGGCACCTTCACAATTCCCGCCACCCTGGCTGCCAACACCTATAACGTGACCTTCAATTACGCTGGCGATGCAAACTACAACAGCGAAACGGTGACCGGCCAGATTGCAGTGGTGGCAGGCGGCGGCACCCCATCCACGACCACAGCCACCATGTCGGGCACCATCGCGCCTAACTCCGCAATCACCATCACCGGCACGGTTACCGGGACCGGAACCCAGGCGCCCACCGGCAGCATCCTCATCTTCTCCAGCGGAAACTACATCAACCAGGCAAGCTTGTCGTCACCGGCCTCCGGCGCCGTTTCGAGCTTCTCCATCACACTCAACAGCCAGACTCTGTTCCAGGGCGCGAACTTCGTCACCCTCCAGTACACAGGCGACAGCACTTACGCTATCTCCGCTTTCACGCTCAACAGCGGCAACTCCATCCCCAACCCGCTCAGCGACTTTTCGCTGGTGCCGCAAACCACAATTGTTCCCATCAGCATCAGCGGCGGAGCCAACAGCGGAACGGATACCATCAACCTGGCCTCAATGAACGGCTTCAGCGGTACGGTAACCCTCACCTGCCAGGCGGATCCCGGCGTCACCTGCTCCATCGCGAATGCGGGCCTCAGCAGCGGAGGCACAGCCGCCGCCACGCTCAACGTCAGCGCCCCTGCAGGCACCGCCAATCAGACCTATAAAGTGCTCGTCAACGGCAAGGACTCAACCGGCCTCTACGTCCATACCCTGGGCATCCAGGCCCTCGTCACGGGTTCGCCCGCTGGTTCCCAGAGCTTCGCCCTCTCCAACAGCGGCAATATCAATATGGACGCCGGCATCAACACCGGTAACACTTCCACCATCACCGTAACCTCGCTCGGCGGATTTACCGGAACAGTCGCTCTCAGTTGCGCGGTCACACCCCCAACCGGAGCCACCAGCCCAGCCACCTGTGGCATGGCTTCCCCCACGGTCGCGTCTGCCTCTGGTACTGACGTGCTGACCGTCACCACCACAGCCACCACCACCGCCGGCGTCTACTCGATCACGGTAACCGGCATCTCCGGAGCCATCACGCAAACCACAACGGTCACGGTGAATATAGGCACGCCTACCTTCGCCATGACCAACAACGGCCCCATCTCCATCACCCGCGTCACCAGCACCACCGGCACCGCGACCATCACCTTGACGCCGTCCAACGGGTTTACTGGACCCGTCGCTCTTAGCTGCGTTGTCGCCAGCCCCACCGGAGCCAACGACCCCGCCACCTGCAGCATTCCGACCTCCGCCACCATCAACGGCACGGCGGCGCAAACCGCCACGCTCACCATCAGCACCACCGCAGCCACCGCCCTCAACCATCCGACGCAGCTCTTCTGGCCATCCACCGGCGGAGCGGTCCTGGCCCTGGCCTTCTTCTTCGGCATCCCCCGGCGGCGGCGTAACTGGCTCGCCATGTTCGGCCTGCTGGTGCTCTTCGTTTCCGTTTCCGCCATCGGATGCGGTGGAGGAGGCAGCAGCGGCGGCGGCGGCGGCACTTCCTCCAACCCCGGCACCACCGCCGGAACCTACACCGTCACCGTCACCGGCACTGCGGGAACCATCACCAAGACCACTGCCGTCACCGTCACCGTGCAATAGCGCCAGCAGCCGAAACAGCGGCGGCAGACACGCCACCACAGCAGAAGGGCCCTTCCCTCGTGAAGGGCCCTTCTGCCTCCGACACCAAACCCGCGAGCAGTCGATACTGATTGCAGGAAGACTCAATTCGGAGGGCAGCAGGGGTTTCACCCTCTCCAAAACACCAACTGCAGGAGCGCGGGCTTCACACTTGGCGGAAAAACCCTCATCAAGGCACTGTTTTGAAAGGGCACGGCTTCAGCCGTGCAGCAAGTGATTGAAAATAGATGAGGGCTTTAGCCCACGAAGTATGCTTTTCCGGCGTTTCGCTCAAATACAGGCCTTTTCCGCGACCTCTTTAACCACTAACGTGCTTTGCCGACCTGAAATACCTGCTCTTCCGATCACGCTTGTGCACAAGGTCGATCCTTCCCAGCAGGACTTCCTGGGCAAATTCTAAGTCTGTTAATCGAGGAATAACTTCCGAATAGCCGACGATCCCCCCGAAATGAGCATTGAACATAACAATGATGCCCCACTTCAACAAACGTCCCACTAGCTTGACAGCACCAAAATCTATTGGTGGAAGTCGCCTCGGCAACAGCAAATATTCACGGCAATGGACTACCCTACTGGCATGTGGGGTGATTCACAGTGTTTGCAACATGGAATGAAAGAACGACAAAGAGCCTTGTCTTGAACATTGGCATAGCTCTGTCAGTCGTATTCCTCACGAATTTCTTCATCTTTCTGATCAATCCATCAGAGATGGGAACATCATCCGAGAGATACCGGTTGGAGCCGCCTGGATGGGTGATTGGGTTGGTCTGGACATTTCTCTTTGCTGGATTGGGAGCGGCTAGGTGGCTAGTCATTGAGAACAGCGATCGTCCGATTAAGGACACCAATTGGGTATTTTCCCTATTGCTTTTCTGTGCGGCCTATCCCCTCTATACTCTCGGACTACGCAGCGTGGTGATGGGACTCATCGGCAACGCGGCCACTTGCGTAATCGCGTTGTGGGTGGCAAGCCAGATCCGGCGAAGGTCGTTAACTGCAACTTTTCTTGTTTCGACAGTTGCTGTGTGGGTTACATTTGCCTCGTTTCTAACTGTGGAGCAACTTCGGGGAAGATCATTTTGAACCTGCCTGGACTCGGTCGCATTGCATCGATCTTCCTTCTCTCTCTATGTACAAGCAAGAGTGCGCTATGGGCTCAGTTGCCCACTCTGCCTGACGGTCCCGACGCAAAAGCGCTCGCCGATAGATCTGTCGGTTCGATCGGGGGCGTAGTGTTTGATCCCAGCGGGGCGGCGATTGCTGGGGCCACTGTCAGTTTGACGGCGAATCTGCAAACCCATCCCCGAGAGGCCAAAACAGTAACCGGCCCCGATGGACGGTTCACATTTCTCAGCGTTGAGCCCGGTCCCTTCCATCTAGTTGTTCGCGATACTGATTTTGCAGACGGCACCGCGAACGGAATGCTCAGAGCCGGAGAGACCGCAGATGTGCCGCCAATTTCACTGGTTCTGGCGCCAACGAGCAGCGACGTGAATGTCACGTTTACAGACCATGACTTGGCCGCGGAGCAGATCAAGGTGCAGGAAACCCAACGTCTTCTTGGCGCTATTCCGAACTTCTATGTGAGCTACGCGCCAGATGCGGTTCCCTTGACCCCGAAGCAAAAGTTCTCCCTTGCCTGGAAGCAGACGGTTGACCCTGCCAGCTTCGTCGTGGCGGGTGTGATTGCAGGGGTCGAGCAGGCCGCCAACACGCATAAGGGCTATGCGCAGGGCGCGGAGGGCTATGCCAAGCGCTATGGAGCTGTCTACGCCGACTACTTCATTGGCACAACGATCTCCAGCGCAATCTTGCCCTCGTTGCTCAAGCAGGACCCCAGATATCTCTATAAAGGGACTGGGACCGTGCGTTCCAGGACCTATTACGCAATCGCTAACTCATTCATATGCAAGGGGGACAATCACCGTTGGCAGGCCAACTATTCCAGCATCCTTGGGGATCTTGCCGCTGGTGGCATTTCGAATCTGTACTATCCCGCCGCCGATCGGAACGGTTTAGCGCTGACCTTTGAGAATGCTGCCATTGGAACAGGAGCCCGCGCCGCAGCCAACTTGATGCAAGAATTCCTCTTCCGCAGGTTGACCCCTAACAGTCGAGGGCACTGAGTCATCGATCGGCCACCTGCACCATCATCCTCCACCCACAGCAGTGTCATCCTTTTCTTCTAGCGAGTCGCTCCTGCACCCCGCGGTTCCCGCAAAGTCCCTCCCCTGATAGGTAAATTTCACACGGCGTTCGGCGTTAATTGCTCTAGCGCAAAGAGCCCCTGCCGCAGTCGCTGGCATCTTGAAACGACACTGATCGTGTGTCCCTTGGTCGTGGTTATCACACTGGTACGCGGCAAGGAATGACTGGTCTCCCCGGCCGAAATCCCGTTTCTTTGCAGACGTGAGAAATGGCCCCCGGTTCGAACCTGCACGGCTTTCCCCAGCACCTTTTCAGTAAGAGCCCTTCAATTGACAGGACCGGCCTCCCTCGTGCCCTCTCGGTACGTGACAGGTAAGGTCGCCAGGGAAGTAACTGGCAAATTGATTGCCGAATGAACTGCCGTCGATCCGGAGTGGGGCGCATGTTCGGATCAACGGCTGCATAAGCACGCTCACCAATCACAAATTTGCGGTTCGTCGAGGACTCGTTCCTCGATGAGGAGGATCTATGAGAATTAGCAATCGTCAAGTTTTCGCCGGTCGGACCTGGAGAATCGGCCTGATCCTGTTCGTTGCCTGTGCAGTCATTGCAACCTGTACGGCATCTCACGCCCAAACGCTCCTCGGCAGCGGCGGCAGCTGGCAAACCTGGAACCTGGATCAAGACTCCAATCAAAACTTTATTGACCTCAACAGTAACGGGTACCCATATTGGGACTACCCGTTGTTAACCTTTGGCAACGGGGGGCCTGTGGGGTATGGGGGCTATCCCGCAAACAAGAGTATTGGATGGTGCATGACATCGACCGGCGACTGCCAGGGAATCGGGAGCGCGCTCACCGCGCCGGGGCCCCTTCCGTTTTGGGGGATGACCTATAACGCAGGGGCTGATTCCGGCGGCGGGATCGACCCGAAGATGTATTTCAGGGCGTCCTCCGGAGTGACGTACCAGGCAACCTTGTATCTCAATACAGCTACCAACACCCAGGAAATCAACGAATTTGGGTGGTTTGAGACGAATTCCACGGGCACCTTGAATGGGACCAAGCACGTCTTATTCCAGGGGAGCGGATACCCTGTAGGTTCACTGACGCCTGACCCTGTGGGCAAAGTCGTCAACTTCACGCCAACCCAGTACTTCGGCTACTACTATGAGGACGTGAGCGACCCGGAAAGGCAGAACGGCCTGGTACACGGCTGCTGGGCGTATACGATCTTCAAGTTCAATGACGAAGATTGTACGCAAGCCGGTGCGGGGACCAATGTCCCCGGTCAGGGCGACCACGTCTTCGCGATATTCCTTCAGCAGGTCCCCAACCGGGCTCCCATCTACTGGATCGCGGGCCAGGATCCCACTTTGTGCAGTGAGGATGGCGATTGCAACCTCACAGTCGTTAAGGTCAGGCGCTTGCCCTTGACAGATTGATCCAGGGCGCAAGTGCTTCCTTTAGTGGGGAACTCTATGTCGGGTTGAAGTGCAGAGTGCTTCAACCCGGCATGGACCCGACGGCACAGCGGTTTCGATTCTGCTCTTTACAGAAACGTAGACCCCAAGTGGCATTTTTCTCAAGAAAATGCCACCTCGCATGATCTTCAAATGGCAACACTTGCATCGGAACCGCACTAACTCCCACATCAACCCTCCTGCGGCTGGCTGGTGGCACAACCTTGGACCGAGCCACAAACCCCCGCGTGGGCCCTCCATTCACTCACTAGCCGCATAACTCACCCTGCCCCCGTCCTTGCCGCAGTTCCACCGCGACAAGGATGGAGTACTTCGAACCTCAACCGGCCGTCCTGCTCCTATCCCCTGCCTTTTTCGATCCCCAAACTGCCGCAGATGTGTGGCAGACGAATGCACTGGCCTATGTTTTTCTTGCAATTGACGGTTGTTTAGCTCTCTGGGGTTTCTTGGGATGGTCCAAGCTCTAGCTGGCCGCGAATCGCGGGTGTATCACCGGCAACTCTTCCCCAAATGGGAATTTGGCCACGGCTGTGGAAGAGTCGGCGACCATCCGACTACAATGCCCGTCCGGCACCATTATCCTCCACCCACAGCAATGTCATTCTGAACGCAGCGAAGGATTCGCCCTGAAAATAGGAGCCAGTGGACGCGACTACTTGTCCCGGTGGGACCAAAGGAAAATAGCCCATGTATGACAGCGTCGGCTTAGTCAAGGCATTTTTTATGGCCCTTGGCCGTAAAAAATGCGTAGGAAGGCGTCGGCGTGGGGAGGCCGGTGT
>CAIKND010000080.1 GCA_903828675.1 uncultured Acidobacteriaceae bacterium | reverse complement strand
TCAATGGCCTTGCATCCACCCCTTGGAATGTTGCTGTCGGCGGCACGGACTTCGATGTACTGTTCACAGCGAGTCTTTCGACGCTCGAACAGTACATCCAGGTTCCGTCCACCACCGCGACGATGACTGGCAGGCCTCCCTACTTCGCGACCTCGCTCGGCTACATCCCGGAAGAGCCGTGGAACGACTCGACGAATGTCTTCACCACCTACCAGAACAACGCTCCTTACAGATGGGGCAACGGTCCCGAAAACACGCTTGCCGGAGGAGGAGGCATCAGCAGCGCGGCGGTTTGTTCGGTCGCCATCAGCAGTTCCGGATCCTGCTCTGGGAAGATAAGCGGCTATGCGAAGCCCGCGTTCCAGACTTCCCTCACCCATGCAGACTCGGTGCGGGATGTGCCGGACGTCTCGTTCTTCTCCGGGTCGTTCATGGGCGATGAGGGCTATTCGCAGAACTTCAACGCTGCCTGGTCGATTTGCTCGGACAACACGGTGAACGGGGACAGCTCTTCGTATACCGATTGCCTCGTGAATCCTGGAACCGCAGGATGCGGCGGAACGTGTTCTATAGACGGTACCGTAACGACGACCACCCCGGTGGGCGGCACGTCGACAGCCGCGCCGTCGATGGCTGGCACCCTGGCGCTAGTGATTCAGAGTCAGGGGGGCCAGCGTCTTGGGCAGGCCGACTACGCAATCTACAACATCGCGGCCAACCATCCGTCTGACTTCCACGACATCGCCCAAGGCAACAACTCCGTGCTGTGCACTGCGGGCGCCACGAGTTGCGGGTCGAACGATTTCATGACCGGCTACAACGCTGGCACGGGGTACGACTTGGCCACAGGAATCGGCAGCATCGATGTCGCCAAACTCGTCAACGACTGGGCAACCGTCAAATTTGCTCCCACCACCACGAGCCTCACAGCGGGCACGAGCACGAGTTCGCTCAGTTCCAGCCCTCTCACCGTTGCCCACGGCGGCACCGTCTATTTCAAGGTTGCCGTCAGCCCTTCCATGGCCACCGGCAATGTAGTTATCACGACCAGCAGTTCCGAGGAAAACTCCGACAGCATCATGTCCGCGCCGATTACAAACGGGGCGGCTTTGTTCTCCACCCAGGCTCTGCCAGGCGGCACCTACACCCTCTACGCACAGTACGGCGGCGACTCGACCAGCTCTGGCAGCCAGTCCCAGGGGATTCAGATCACCGTTTTGCCTGAGACCAGCACTATGCAGTTCAACATCAACGTCTATGATCCGCACACCGGAAATCTGACGGCCACGTCGCCAACCGGCGCGGCCTACGGATCTCAGTTCTATGCGGACATCACCCCCTATGGCGGCACGGAGGGCCTTGCCAAGGGAAACCCGGCCACCGGAACGGTGACACTGAGCCAGAACGGCGTCCAACTGGCAACGGTCACGCTCGACAGTCAGGGCTTGGCGAACTACTTGTTCACTTCCACTACGCTTGCCCCCGGGGCGCAATCCTTCACGGCTGCATACTCGGGCGACGCAAGCTACAAAGCGTCCACCACAACCCAAACACTCACCATTACCAAGGCCATTCCTATTGAGCCGAGTTTTATCCCGGCAAATGGAACGACTTGGCACCTCACAGACGTTAACAAGGCTGTCTCTCTTCAATTCAACGTATCCAGCGTTGGTGCTGAGCCAACCGGCACCATTACCTACACGATGAACGGCACGTCCCTCGGAACGTTGACAGTAAGTAGCTCAGCGCCGCAGCAGGGTCAGATGACGTTCGGCGTGGAGGCCTCTGTTGATGCCACTCAGATCGGCGCGGGGAACACTGCGACCTTCACCGCTATCTACAGCGGGGATGGCAACTATCAAGGTGCTGGACCGTTCACCACAACCGTAGCCGTCTCGGAGCCGGCGAACGCCGGCATCACCCTCACAACCAGTGGAAATATCACCATCAAAACCCCCGGTCAGTCTGGAACATCCACTCTCACCGTGATGCCATCCAACGGATTCGGAGGATCCGTGAGCATCACCTGCGTCCTCTCCAGCGGTGCAAACGGCTCCAACAACCCAACCTGCTCAGTCCCTGCCTCAGTTAGCATCTCCGGGACTGTGGCGCAAACTGCAGCCGTAACCGTCTCCACGACGGCCGCAACCAGCGCCAGTGTGAAGAGACCGACCAACCTGCTTATCGGGTTGAGCGGCGGGGGAGTTGCATTCGCTGGCGTACTGCTCATAGCCCTGCCCCGCCGGCGCACGCTGTGGCTTTCGATGCTCTGCCTTGTAGTGCTGGGCACCGCATTGCTGCCCACGGGCTGTGGCCGTGGCGGAATTGGCACTCCCTCAGGCGGGTTCCCGGGTACGCCCGCTGGCGCTTACACCTTTACCATCACAGGCGCCAATGGTTCGATCACCGGGAGCACCACACTGACCGTAACCGTCCAATAGGCCAGGCATCCGCCCTCAACCCTGTCCGGCAGGTTTCTCATCAGCCGGACAGGCCCTCTCTTTCGGCAGCACGAAGAGACAAAATCCTCAGCGATAAAAAATCTCTCTGTAGACATTGTCTTTCATCGCGACCTAGTGTAAACACTTTGGCAGAGCAGCACACGGCGAGAACAGATTCGCGGTTGAAGCCACCGAAGTGTCTTGCCCACAGACTGCGCCAGACCCCATCACGCTGGCAATAGAGCATGCGGCCCCGGGTTTCTTCGCCGGGAGAATGGTGGTGTATGGTGTTCCAAACAGTTCATCGGACCGATGCAACCTGCAAGAAGACCCAACCTTGGCAAAACAGACAACACAACAGCGCGCCGGACTTGCGCAACCTGCACCGATGTGAGAGCGGCCAGACCATCACGGTATGGCTGGGGGCCATCGTCGTCATGAGCTCGGTGCTCATGGGATCGGCCTACGACATGTCCGTTGCATGGATGCACAAGCAGTGGGCCGACACGGCCGCTCAGGCTGCCTGCACCGCAGGCGCCATGGATATGCTCTATGCGGCGAACAACGGAAGCACCTCAACTCCTGTGACGGCATACAACTTTCTGTCCTCCAGCTCTGGAGATTGCGCAACGAACTCGAGCAACGCAATGTGCTATTACGCCAAGCTCAACGGCTACGCGAGCCTCGGACTCACCAGCAACGCGCCTTCGAACGATGTTCAGTGGAGCATGTCCACGACGCAGCCGGCCAACTCGAACAGCAGCCCCACTTTAACCAAGACATTAAACGGTGTGCCTGCCTACATGAACGTTGCAGTGACCGAGAATGTCCCTGTCACCTTCATGGGAATCTTTGCACACTCCCTTGGCATGATGAACTCCTGGAACACAATTCAGGTTGCGGGCCACTGCAACTGCGGCCTGGAGGGCACAACTTCATCCGTGCCTGCCAACACAATACCTTTTGTCGCGGGGATCATTGACAATTGGGGAAGCTTTGAGCCAATCGCCGCCGTAACCTGCTGGTCTAATGCGTCCTGCTCCATGACATCTTCCCCAGTAATTGGGCCGAATAATCCCGTTCCATCAAACACCGTAGTGCCGGTCACTGTCGGTGGCCGCGCCGCTGGACAAGGAGGTGAGTCTATCAGTGGCAGTGTTGAGGGCGATATAAGCTGCGATGGCGGCAAAACATGGAAAAGCTTCGATACGATAACCATAAATGTGTTGGGGAGTAGCCCTCTAATAGGCAACACTAGCTGCACAATCTCCAATACCAATCAAATCTACCTGCGGGTTGCAGCCAATCTGAGGTTGGGTAGTGCCGGCCCCATATTTCCTGCTGGCAACAGCTATACCGTTCAGATCAATAGCGCCTCCGTTACGATTCCTGGTGGTTCCACTACCAGCCTGCATATCACGAGCTTCCAGAACAACTAGGCCGGGCTGGCACACTTGTCGCACCGAGAGGCAGAAGTAATGAAAGCAATTGAGAAGATCAAGATGCGTAGCTCAAGCCGAATCGAACGCACAGAGGGTGGGGCACAGCTCTCTCAGGATTCCTTTGGGCAGGCCCTTATCGAGACCGCGCTCTTCAGCATGGTGCTCGTGCTGATGCTGGCCCTGGCCGCTAATTTCGTTTATGTAGTGTATGTCGGTGCAGGCATTACCTCGGCCGGTCGCCAGGCAGCAACCTATGCAGCTCAGGGACAGCAGGCGACGGCGGGAAAAGCGCTGCCGGCCGTGAGCGCGGCATGCCAAATTGCGGCGAACGAGGTCAATGGCTGGGCGGGCTTGTCCAGCACAAACTGGGGCGCCTATGCCGCCAGTTCCGCAGTTGGCGGAGGTTCCTGGACGAACACGTCGAGCTGCGCGGGCAATTCTAACTCCACAGCGCCTACCTACAATGCCGATCCGGAGCCGGCCACCTTTACGGTCGAGGCTGTCAAGGTGAGCGCGACTCTGAGTCCACTCGTCAACTTCTCCATCTTGGGGAAGAAGGCGTCGACCATTCTGCCTTCAGCAACCTATGGGCGCACTGTGTATATGCGCCAGTTGAACTAGAGAGGAGTCTCCAATGCGGCATTTGTTCCGAGGCACTCTGCGCGACGACCAGGGTTCCAACGGAGTTGAGACCGC
>CAIKND010000079.1 GCA_903828675.1 uncultured Acidobacteriaceae bacterium | reverse complement strand
GCAGCAACCAGTCTACTCAGGTCGGAGGAGCCGACGCTGTCATGTAATCAGGACGCAGTCCTGGGAAGATGATGAAAGAACCACTCAAGCCCCGTAGGGGCGACGCGAGATCAGACAAATATTTTCATGGCCTTGGGTGCCACCAAGCGCCATGCATGACTGCGGTTGCTTCTAAACTCCGCGTCCCCGAAAAAACCCCCGTGCCCCATTCATGCGCCTTTTTCTGGCGCATGAGTGGGAAGGCGCATCACTCTCTAACGCCGGAGCAATAAGGGCATTCACCGATGCAACCCCTCACTTGGCTGTATCGTTGATAGGTACTTCCAGCGACCCCGCACGGCTGCCGTTCAAATCCTGCACAGCTATGCGCAAGAACGACTGCCCCTTGGGCAGATCGATTGTCAGCCGGGCGCGCAGGCCAGCCGCCATCTTCTCTGCGAATTCCTCGGGCTTGATGTTGATGGCATAGCTGCGGTCCACATAATTCAGGCGCTTTCCATCGCTGTCGTAAGCCACCAGCACAAACTCCAACTCCGACTGGTGCACCCCGCCCGGCAGGTCATTCAGCGTCAGGCTTTTGGGATCCACAACCAGGCCAACCAAATAGCGCTGCACCGGACCCTTCAGCGTAGCCGCCATATCCCCGGCCGGACCATCCTGAAACTTGACGCCCACCAGCGACGGGTCGGTCGAGGGCAGCACCTGCGCTCGAAAAAGAATCTGCGTCGAGGGTGGAGCGCCATGCAGCGTCGCCTCCGCAACCAGGTTGGTGGTGCCGGGATTGTGCGCCGAAGGTTTGCTCGAGGCGTCTGCGTAATACCCGCTGCGGTAGGCCAGCTTGTAGCCCCCGCCCTCCACTGCCAGTTTCAGCCGGTGATACCGCCCGTTGAACTTCTTGTCTCCGGGAACAAAAGCGATGGAGTAGTAGCAGGCCCCGTTCTCAACCGCCTTGGCCACCGCCTCCTTAAGGTCGTTGCTGTTGATGGAGGCGATCCCGCCCGTCTCTCCGGCGATCTGCTGCATCGATCCGTGCTGCTCCATCGACTGCGTCATGAACGTCTCATAATCGTGCACCACGTTCGAGTCGTTCAGTCCGGTGCTATGGACGGTGACTTTGCCCCCCGTGTTCGCCGTAACCCTCAACGCGGACGGCGCATAGGCTGCGTCGGCCGTAGACTGCGTCATCATCCCCCGCGCATCCACCGGATAAACGGCTACGCGCGCCGCCGTCATTAGTTCGCTGGTCTTCCTGATATCGTCCGCGTAACTGCGCACCGCCAGGAAGGGAAGCGCCTGGTCCGAGTCGGGATCCAGAGCAATCGGAAACGAACCCGAGAACCAGATGAGATTCTTGCGCCCGGGAATGGCGCTCAGATAGCGTGCAAGTTGCTGCATCGCATCCAGCGTGATATGCACCCGCAGGTCGGTCTGCGTCGCGGTCAGGTCGGTTTGGAACTGCTCAAGCGCGGCCACCGTCTCCGGGCTTGGACCCGTAGTGCCTGATGCCAAATTGGATAGTGTCTCGTTCACCGTCTGCTGAGCCGAATCTGCCCTGGGGTCCAGCACCACCGATGGCCCTGCCGAGCCGGCCTTGCCCTTCAGCGCCTTCACCAGTTGGGCGGTGTTCGTTGTAAATCCCTCCACCATCCGTAGTTGCGACGAGAGAGTAAAGATCGCCAGCGAAGTCCCCGGCGTAATCTTGCTCATGTACTCGATCATCTGCCGGCGCGCGTCCTGCTGATTGGCCATCGGGGTATTCAGCCCATCCAGCAGCAGCACATTCACGGCCGTGGCCTCTGGATACAGCGGAATGTTGGTGTAGGTGTGAGGCGGCAATGCGGCAATCCTGGCCGCCAGCGCTGCCGTGGCCTCTGGCGCCGGAGCGCTCGCCGGCTGATGCTCGTCGAAGGCCGAGATAGCCTGCTCGTGTCCGTCCTCGTACACGTGGAATCGCTTCTGGTCGAGGCCGTGCACCGCGGTTCCGTGGTCGGTCACCACCACATCCACCAACACCAGGTTCGCGTTGGCATGCAGCACCGGCGTATTCGCATCCGGATACGCCTGTTGCGCCTGTCCGGTCTGACAGGTCCCCAAAGCGGCAGAGAACAGGAGCCCGGCGCCAGCAAGGGCAGCGGCAAAACGAAATCGAAACATGAAAGGAGTCCTTATATTCATTGACGATTGCGGAGGCGATTGAGACCCGCCTTCGGTCACATCCTATTCCCTGGTCCCTGGTCTCTGTCCCCCTGTTCTACACTCAACGAAAAGGTGATTTCACCCAAAGGACACCCTCCGTTGAGAAGATCTGCTCCGAACGCCCTCGCCGCCTCAGTGCTTTTGTTCCTCGCCCTCCTCCCCATGCTGCGCGCGCAGGCCCCGGCGCCCGCCCCCGTCGAGGACCGCCGCAAGGCGCTCAACACCCTCTTCCACGACTACTGGGAAGACACCCTCAAGCACGATCCCGAGTTCGCCTCCATGCTGGGCGACAAGCGCTACAACGATCGGGTCTCCGACTACTCCGTCAAAGCGGAAAACGACAAACTGGCCCGCGAGCAGGACTTCCTCATGCGCCTCGCCGCCATCGATCCCGCCGGCTTCACCGCCCAGGAGAAGCTCAGCCGCGAGTTGCTCCTCCGCCGCTGCGCTGAGGACCAGGAGGCTGCGGACTTTAAGCAGTGGGAGATGCCTCTGAACCAGATGAGCGGCATCCACACCGCGCTTCCCCGCCTCGTGGCCCAGCTCAGCTTCACCACGGTCAAGGACTACGACGACTGGATCGCCCGTCTCCATGCCTTCCCCGCTGCCTTTGACCAGGTCACAACCAACATGTCCATCGGCGTCGAAGACGGGCGCGTGCCCCCCAAATATCTCCTGGCCAAGGCCCTGGAGCAGGTCAAGGTCATGGCCGCCCAAAAGCCAGAAGACTCGCCTCTGGCGCTGCCCCTCAAGAAGTTTCCCGCCGCCGTCCCCGCCGCCGAACAGGAGCGCATCAAGGCCGAAATGCTCGACGCCATCGCCAAGGAAATGCTGCCTGCTTACTTGCGCTTGGCGCGCTTTCTTGAGGTCACCTACGTTCCCGCCGGACGCACCGACCCCGGCATCTCCGCTCTGCCTGACGGAGCAAAGTACTACCAGTTCCTCATCCGCCACACCACCACCACCAATCTCACCGCCGATCAGATTCACCAGATTGGCCTCGACCAGGTCAAGCGCGACGAGACCGAGATGCTCGTGATCTCGCAGAAACTCGGCTTTCAGGATCTGAAGGCCTTCCGCGCCAGCCTCAAGGCAAATCCCAAATTGAAGGCCACATCGCGCGAAGCCTTGCTCGACGCCTACCGCGCCTATCTCGGGCCCATGCAGGCCAAACTGCCCTCGCTCTTCGGCCGCCTGCCCAAAGCCCCCTTTGAGGTTTCGTCTGTGCCCGACTACCTCGAGAAGACCTCCGCGCCCGCCTACTATGAGCCCGGCGCTCCCGATGGCAGCCGCCCCGGCCGCCTGTTCATCGATACCTACAACGCCACTGACCGCAACCTCTACGCCGTTGAAAGCATCGCTTACCACGAAGGCCTTCCAGGCCACCATCTCCAGGTCTCCATCGCCCAGGAACTCGACGGCATTCCGCCCTTCCGTAAATTCGGCGGCTACACCGCATACCAGGAAGGCTGGGGACTCTACTCCGAACGCCTCGGCAAAGACTTCGGCTTTTACCAGGACCCCTATTCGGATTACGGCCGTCTCGAAGCCGATATCTGGCGCGCCATCCGCCTCGTTGTCGACACCGGCGTCCACTCCCAGCACTGGACCCGCCAGCAAATGGTCGATTACTTCCACGATCACTCCGCCATCGACGAGACCAGCATCCAGGCCGAGGTAGACCGTTACGTCGCTTGGCCCGCCCAGGCCCTCTCCTACAAGATCGGACAGCTCAAAATCATCGAGTTGCGCGATCGTGCCAAAAAGTCTCTGGGCGAAAAATTCGATCTCCGCGCCTTTCACGACCAGGTGCTTGACTCTGGAGCCTTGCCGCTTGACCTGCTCGATGCGCAAATCGATGCTTGGATTGCCGCGCAAAAGACCGCTGTCCAGTGACAGTCGGTAGCGGAGCGACCGGCCTCGACATGGTATCCTGACCAGTTCCTGTCGGCGGTCCTCCGATTGCCAATCTATTTTTCGTTGCTGTTGCAGCCTCTGCAGCGGCTGGAGAGGGTTACATGAAGCGCATTTATGTCATGGCACTGTTCCTATGTGCCTTTGCCTGTGGTTTGTCCGCACAGGTCGTCGATACCACCGTTTGCGCGGTTCTCAAAAATCCAAAATCGTTCGATGGAAAAATCGTTCGCATTAAAGGTACTGTTGCCGCAGGCTTCGATCAATTCATCGTCAAAGACGGCGAGTGCGGCGCCATGGTGGACGGAATCTGGATCTCCTATCCGCAGGGAACAAAGGCTAAGTCGGGTCCCATTGCTTTTGTTCAAGTGCAGCCGGCTAAGAATTTTGCCGGTGCCTTCAAGCCAGTCACACGTACGCCTGTAACCCTGGAAAAGAACAAGGATTTCAAACAGTTCGACTCCTTGCTTTCTCAGGCCCACAACAGGGGCGCTGGCATGTGCCTCGGCTGCACCCGCTACGAAGTCACCGCCACTCTCGTCGGTCGGCTCGACGGCGTCGCCGATGCAAATCTGGAACGCGCGAATGACGGCAAGATCATTGGCTTCGGCGGCTTTGGAAACCTCAACTCTTACCCGGCGCGGCTGGTATTGCAATCCGTCTCTGAAATTACTCCCAAGGAAGTCGACTTTTCCAAGGTCGATTTGGCCTCCAAGGGGCAGATGCCTACCTTTGGCGGAAATGCTGACCTCTACGATCCGGTGGAAGCTGCGCAAAAATCCGCCGTCTCCCTGGGATCAAGTCCCGCTGGACTGCAGGCCCTCAAGGACGTGGCTGCCTTCGGCAAGCGCGGCGACAAGACTAATGGCGTTAGCCTCGTCTACGGGAACGTAAATGAGATCGGCGCAAAGGACGATGCCCTGGGCTTGAAGGAGTCCCCAGACGGCGTTCTCTTCAACTGCACCTTCAACCTCGACCGCCTGGAAGGCGACGCGCAGGTGAGGGCCATCATCCATGCGGGGCAGCATATCGTCGATTTGCGCAGCCCCATGACCGGCAACGAAACTGCGCCGCTCTTCATCCTCGAGTACAACGGATGGTCCATGACCGTGGCAACCGCTGCGAGCAACGGCCAGAAGTTCCTCACCGCGCAGGGTGCCTACATGTTGTGGGATTCGACTTGGACGATGGCGGAGCGCTCCGACAAGATGAGTGAAGCTCTCACCGGTTTCCTGTCCAAGCAAGAGATGCTCTCCAAGTAAGCCAACTGCTTCCTGTGTCGCGCTCAGACCGTCCGGAAGAACAAACCCAATCGGCTCGCAGAAAAGCACCGTGCCCCATCCATTCCGCGTTCTTTGCGGAATGGGTGGGACAGCATAACACTCAACCGCTCCCGTACTTCGCAGCGCAACCAGGCACGCTGCCCATAAAAACTATTTCAACCAAGTTTGCAGATCATTATTGCCCATCGGCGCACAATGAATATATGAGATTCCTCAACTCAAACCGCCGCCCGTCAGAACCGATGCTTCAACCCCGAGCGGCAGAAGGGCACCCACCCCCCTCCCTCCCACCCCACCCCTCCCTACCCACCCCCCCTCCCCTTCAAAAAGCCGTGAAAGTCTGACGAGCGCCGCAATCGCTGTCTGCCTATGAGACCGAAGAATACAGAGGAATAACTCTTATCAAAGCGCTGTTTTGAAAGGGCACGACTTCAGTCGTGCCGCAAACCACTGAAAATAAGTGAGGGCTTCCAAGGCTGCGGAAAAACGCCTATCAAGGCATTGTCTTGAAAGGGCACGGCTTCAAGCCGTGCCGCAAGTGGTTGAAAATACATGAGGGCTTTAGCCCCAGAGGGATGCCTTTCGAACTCTCTCCTCGAAAGCAGGCCCTTCTTCGCAGCCCATTTAGGGATGCTTTCCGGGCTATTCACTATGTTTCAGGCCTCCTTCATCGTTCCTTAAGCCGGATCGGGAAGGGCTCGCGTGATAGGCTTGTCGGTTCACTTTCAAACCTGCTGATACGAGGCCCAATTGCCGGCTCAGGCTTACACGTCTATTGGAGAGACCTTTTTGAATCGTCTTTTTTCTTTGCTGATGCTCTGCGCAGTCCCTTACTGCCTGCATGCGCAGGCGGTCGATGCAACGGTGTGCGACATTCTCAAGACCCCGGCGTCTTTCAATGGAAAGACCGTGCGCATAAAGGGCACTGTGAGAGCGGGATTCGACGAGTTTGTGGTGAAGGGTACAGACTGCGGCCAGTATGTAAATGGCATCTGGCTTGCCTATCCCGAAGGAACCAAGGCCAAGTCGGGCCCGGCGGCCGTTCTTCAATTGCAGCCCGCACGCAACTTCGGCGGATCCGTAGTCGCAGTCGAGCGGACACCGGTTCAACTGGAAAAGAGCAAGGACTTCAAGCAATTCGACTCCCTGCTCTCAACGCCCTACAAAGGCGGCGGAATGTGCTTGGGCTGCGTCCGCTACGAAGTGAATGCCACCTTGGTTGGCCGCCTGGATGGAACCGACTCCGCGTTGCGTCGCGACGGAACAGGCAAGATCGTTGCCATCAGCGGCTTCGGGAATCTCAATGCGTACAGCGCGAGGCTGGTTCTGCAATCGGTCTCCGAGGTCTCCGCGCAGGAGGTCGATTACTCGAAGCCGCTAGTTCCAGCCAATAGCGCGTCTTCATCCGATTCGGACGCTGGGAGCCTGGTTGCGAGCCTGTTCGGCTCCGCCATCCCGCTAAAGGAACAGCCTAAACGCGCCATTGATGCCTTCGGCAAGCCCGGTGACGACAATGGGGTTATGGTTGAATTCCTGGCGAATGAAGCTCTCAAAAAAGACGATGCCAAAGGCGCCGACGCCTCTCCAGATGGGGTGCTCTTCAATTGCAGGTTCGACTCTGAGCGTTTAAAGGGTGACCAGATGGGCAGAGCTATGATTCATCTTGGTGAGCACATTGCCGATCTTCGCAACCCAGAGGCGGGAACCGAATCCGCAGGAGTATATCAGCTTGAATATCGTGCGTGGCTAACGACAGTTCTGGGCGCCATCGAGAACGGGCAAAAGAAGCTCACGGTTTCGGGCGGATATCTCCTTTGGAGTTCCGACTGGCCAACGGCGAGCCTTAACAAGAATACAAATGACGCGCTCTCGGGCTTTCTTGCCAACGATGGGCTTGCCAGGAAGTAGGCGTTCGTACCGTTCAAGCAGCCGATCGGCAAGCACAATCCTTCATGCTTGCCGATCGGCTGCCTGTGGCAATCGCAGCCCGCAGCCACATCGTGGCCGACACTCTGCCGATGCGAGTATTCTGAATGCAGCACCACAACTCTCACTCATCCAGGACAAGGACAAATGGCAGAAATAGCCGTCGAGGCCACAGATGTACCCGCGCAGTTGCCCAAGGTCCGTGTAGCCGTTTTGGGCGCCGGAAAGATGGGCGGCATCCTACTCCAGGCTTTCCTTAAGGAAAACCTGTTCGCCCCCGATCAGATTCACGCCACCGTGGGCCACGCCGAGCGCGCCCTTGCCCTCAGCACACAATGGGGCGTGGATGTGAGCACCAACAACCTCGAAGCGGTCCGCCAAGCCGACCTGATCCTCATCGGCGTCAAGCCCTTCCAGGTTCCGGATATGATTGCGGAAATTCTTCCCGCCCTTACACCGGAAAAGACGATCATCTCCTTTGCCGCCTCGGTGAAGACCCGTTCCATCGAAGATGCTGCGGGCATGGATATTGCCGTCATCCGCGCCATGCCCAACACGCCGTCAGCTCTTGGAGCGGGCGCAGCCGCACTCTGCCGCGGTCGCTTTGTCTCCAAAGAGAAAATGGAACTCGCACAGCGCATCTTTGAGACCGTCGGTCGCACCGTCCTCGTCGACGAAAAGCACATGGACGCGGTTACCGGCCTATCGGGCTCCGGTCCCGCCTACATCTACATCATCATTGAGGCTCTCGCCGAAGCCGGTGTCAAAGTCGGGCTGCCCCGCGATACCGCCACGCAACTGGCCGCGCAAACCGCCTACGGCGCAGCCAAAATGGTGCTCGAAACCGGCTACCATCCGGCATTGCTCAAGGATGCCGTCACCACGCCAGCCGGATGCACCATCGACGGCATCCTCGAGCTTGAAGAAGGCGGCCTTCGCGTCACCCTCATCAAGGCCGTGATGCGCGCCACTGAACGCGCCCGACAACTCGCTGCCGGATAGGATTCATTCCTGCTTTCCCAGGTCTCGAATTCGAGACCTGGGTCTTGGCTTTTTCACTGATTTGCTGAACCACAGACTTGCGGCCTCATTGACCTGCTAACCTTCTCTCTTGCGCACACAACGCCCAGATTGGCTCCCCTCGCAACTGCCGGAACTCGATGGCCTGCGCGGCCTTGCGGTTCTTGGCGTCATCTTCTATCACTGCCATCCGCGGCTTCAGGGCACATGGATTCACTACGCCTCGCTGTGGGGATGGGCGGGAGTCAACCTCTTCTTCGTTCTCTCCGGCTTTCTCATTACGTCCATCCTGATTCAGGCGCGTGGAAAGCCTCACTACTTCCGCAATTTCTATGGCCGCCGCGCCCTGCGCATCTGGCCCGTTTACATACTCGTGCTCGTGGTGGTTTACTTCAATGCGCCCTGGTTCATCGGCCCCACCATTCTGGACGCCGTCAAAGCCGCTCCCTGGTTGGCCTACATCTTCTTCGTCCAGAACCTCTTCCACCTGAACTTGCCGCCCGCCATCGGACCCACCTGGTCATTAGCCATCGAACAGCAGTACTACCTGCTCTGGGCGCCAATGGTTCGCTTCCTTCGTTACCCCTGGATGTTGGCGACGGTGCTCGTCTGCGCTTTGGTTGGCTCCCAGCTCCTGCGCTACGCCAACCTTGACTGGCTCAACCCCACACACACCCTAATTCACCTCGACGGCATCGCCTGCGGCAGCCTCTTGGCGCTTGGGCTGTACACGCTTCCCCTCGCCCGCCGCGTCTGGCTGTGGATCGGCCTCAACTGCCTCGTGCTGGGCATTGCGGCGGCCGCAACCATTGCCGGAGGCACATCTTTCCTCGACTCCGCGCTGGCCATTGGATTTGCCGGTGCCACACTCGCCGCCATTGCCTCCACCGGAGCGCGAAACCCCTTCAGCGCCATGCTTCGCCACGGACCCCTGGCCTTCTACGGCCGCATCAGCTACGGCCTCTACATGACCCATATCGCCGTCTTTATCTACTTCGGCTGGTTCGACCTGCGCATGGACCGATACGGTACCCCCGGCAATCTTGCAGTCGTAGCCTTCCGCCTCGCCGCCACCACGGCCGTGGCCTCGGCGCTCTGGTATGGCTTTGAGTCCAAGGTCCTTAAGCTGAAGCGCTATTTCTAAAGGCGCAACAAACCCACCCCGTATGTAAAGACCGCGGCTGCGCGTGGTCTTTACATACGGGAAGCCGCGACGTTGTTCAGTTTTTAAGGAAGTTTTCGTTGCCAAGAATGCGGTAAAGTGTGGAGCGGCTAATGGATAGTTGGCGGGCCGCACGCAGCTTGTTGCCCCGATTGAGATCAAGCACGTACTGGACATGATGGCGAATTACCCCATCGAGTGTCAGGTTGTCCGCCTGTGTCGCAGCCGGAATATCCTGTCGTGATTCAGCTTCAGTCGGCAGGGCGAGATCCTTTGCCTGGATCACACCGTTGGAGGCTTCAAGCAACGCCGTTTCAAGGACGCTGGCCAACTCGCGCACGTTGCCGGGCCAGTTGTGTTGAAGCAATCGGGCGAGCGCCCCCGGTCCAAGAACGACCGGACGCTGCTGGTATCGGTTGCAGATGCGGTCGAGGAGAGCCTGTGCGAGTGGAGCTACATCTTCCCTGCGCTGGCGCAGCGGCGGAATGGCGAAGCGGATCGCGGAGAGCCGGAAAGCAAGGTCGGGCATCAACAGCCCCTGCCCCGCCATCTGGCGCAGTGACGTTTGCGAGGACGCCAGCACGACGGCGCGACCAGGCGGACGGTCCTGCAATGCCTTCAGTACACCTAACAGCAGACCCTGCCCCGGTGGTGCAAGCAAATCGACACGGTCCAGATAAGTAAACCCGGCCAGGGTAGCCGGATCGCCATCGGTTGCCAGCCACTCGCGCGCATCGCGCCTTTGGAAACTTGATTCAGCCAGCGGAGAGCGGTTGAAGAGATAACGAGCCAAGGTCGTTTTCCCCGTGCCGTGTTCGCCTTCGATTGCGGCGACTTGCAGATAGGGCGCGGCCATCTCGGCCTGCTTGAGCAACTTGCGCCAGGCTGCGCTGACGCCCACTGTCTGCGCCGCGGGGGGTACCCCCACTTCGACAAGCGTCAGTTTGGAATTGGGAGATTGAGTCTGGAATTGAGTGGCGCTCTGCATCGATCTCATCGTGCCTCGCCTCCGTGGCCCTACAAGTATGCTTCAGGCCTACAGATGTCTCATCGGCGATGCCTCTGGAAACATGAACAGGGAAGGTCAGAACTTTCCGGTAGACGGAATCTGAGTCGGGTGCAGGAAAGAGGTACGGGCACGATATACTCGTATCATTCCCGCCTGAGGCGTCTTCCAAAGCAGCTTTCTCTAATCTCAAAACTCAGAGAAGCGGGTTTGCGATCGCCTCGTCGAGGAGTCCTGTTGTGGGCGCTGTTGCGGAGAGGCGAATCTTGACGAATGTAACCAGGCGCTGGTGCTACCTTGTTTGGCTGGCTCTGATTGCCGCCTTCGCGGTGTTGCATGCGCTGCATCTGAGCGCTGATTTTCCCAACCAGTCGTCGTGGTTCTCGGATTGGGCCAAGTACACAGATGAGGGCTGGTATGGAAATGCCGCCATTCGCGCTCACCTCTTCGGTAACTGGTATTTGCCCGGGGACTTCAATCCAGCGGTAGCCGTCCCAGTATTGCCGCTTCTCGAGTGGGTGCTTTTCTTTTTTACAGGGGTGACCCCGCAGGCAGCAAGAGGACTGGCGATAGCGTTTTTCTTTGCCAACCTGTTGCTGAGTTACTGGCTGATCAGGGAAAGGGGACCGCGCTGGGTGGGGCTTCTGGCTGTCACTCTGATGGTGACCAGCCCCTTCCTATACTGTTTCAGCAGGCTGGCCATTCTGGAGCCGCTGCTGACCCTGTTCACGCTCGTGGCCCTGAATCTAGCGGTGCGGTTGCCCCGCCTGCGGCGACCGCTGGTTGCATCCATCGGGATTGGCCTTCTTTTTACTCTGATGATGTTGACCAAGACGACGGCGATTTTTCTGTTACCGGCTCTGGGGTGGGCGCTTGTGCTGCCGCTGTGGCAGAACCGCAAGCTGGCGCAGCGATGCGCTCTGATTGCGCTGGGCGCCTCTGCCTTTACCTTTGGTCTTTGGATGGCGCTGGTGGCCCACCTGGGTTTGCTTCGCGACTACCGCTACCTGTTCTTCGTGAACAAGTATCCAAAACCAAAGGAATTGTACTGGCCTCTGTGGAGTGCATTGTGGTCGGTCCATGGCGGACTCTGGGTGGGACGCATCCTGGTTCCTCTGGCAGGTGCGATCCTGCTGGGCACACTGCTGGCCTGGCGGCGTCCATGGGCCCGGAGGCTGTTGCTGGACCCGGTTTTTGGAGCATCCGTGCTGGCAGTTTTCGGCTACATCCTTTTTATGGCCTATCAGAATCATCCGCAGCCGCGCTATTTCGCTGTGGTGGCGGTTTTCAGCTTTGTGGTTATCGCGCTAGGTGCAAAGGAGATGCTTGGGCATGGGTCGCCGCCTCCACATCATCTTTCAGCTAAGCTGAAGGGTTGGGCAGTGATCGGGCTTGCCACCGTCACGGTGGGCATCAACTGTGCGCAGACGTTGAAGTACGTGATGCATCCGGAATACACATTTGTGGATGCTGCCGAGGGGCTTACCCACTACATAGACGCACACCCAAACGGCAAGCGGCTGCTGGTTTCCATCAGCGGCGACCAGATCTCGCTGGTGACTCACGTGCCCGCGCTTTGCGATGATTTCGGAACTCCGGGGCCCTTATTTCCTGACCTTCCATCGAAACTCGCCTACTACCAACCGGGCTGGTATGCAGCCTGGAACGATCTCGATCCCGGCACTTTGGAAGACATTCACACTCACTTCTCACTGGAACAGGTAGCCAGTTTCCGGGCATTCGACGATCCCGAGCGCAACCTGCTGGTTCTGTTCAAATTGCACCCGCTGCCGAATGGCGCGGTTCGCAATGTCGGCGACATGGACCTGAATGTTGTGCTTCAGGACGACAAGATCGACATCCCGATTGAATAGTGAAAAGTTGTGGAAGTTCGTCTTCGCCAAGAGTTTGCACGGATGCCTGGCGTGAAGCGTGTTCCACAGCGGGACTGCCCGAGAACCCTGTGACTGCAATCACTCGACACCGTTACCACCGGATGGTACGCTTCGATTGACTTTTCCACGCTGTTCTGCGAGGCCGCATTTTCCTGGGACCTTTCGCGATACGGATTCAAACCTTAAGTTGGGAGGATTTGTGACTGCACAGTATTCGGTGTATTTCATTCTGGCCTTGAGCACGCTTTCGCTCGTTGCGGCCTTCTTTTTCGCTCGCCGGGTCATCGGCTCTGACACAGGTATGCAGAGGGTTGCCGTAGCCGTCAAGGCAGGCGCCGGGGCGCTCATGCAGAGACAGTACAAGACCATTGCGGCCTTGCTGATGATGGTTCTTCCCTCACTCGCCTACGGGCAAGGGGAACCAGCAGGCGAAGCCAGCCTGAAACTGCCGGATTTGTCGGTCGTGCATCATTTTGGCCTGAACGGACCAGCCCTGCTCATGGTCGGGCTGCTGTTTTGCGTCGGCGGCCTGCTGTTCGGCATGACGATCTTCGTGCAGTTGAAGAATCTTCCGGTTCACAAGTCCATGCGCGAGATGTCTGAGCTGATCTACGAAACCTGCAAGACCTATCTGGTTACGCAGGGCAAGTTCATCATGCTGCTCTGGGTTTTCATCGCGGTCATTATCTCGCTCTATTTCGGCTGGCTGTCGCCAGTGGGCAATGTCGCGGTTACGCTCCCCATCATCCTGCTGTTCAGCCTGGTCGGCATTGCCGGCAGCTATGGCGTGGCGTGGTTCGGAATTCGCGTCAACACCTTTGCCAACTCCCGCGTGGCATTCGCCGGATTGAAGGGCAAGCCGTATCCGCTGTTTGCGATTCCGCTGAAGGCCGGCATGAGCGTCGGCATGATGCTGATCTCGGTTGAACTGCTCATCATGCTCTTCATCCTTCTCTTCGTTCCCGCCGCGTATGCTGGTCCCTGCTTCATCGGCTTCGCCATCGGCGAATCCCTTGGCGCGGCGGCCCTGCGTATTGCCGGCGGCATCTTCACCAAGATCGCCGACATCGGCTCCGATCTGATGAAGATTGTCTTCAAGATCAAGGAAGACGACGCGCGCAACCCTGGCGTGATCGCCGACTGCACGGGCGACAACGCGGGCGATTCGGTTGGACCCTCGGCCGACGGCTTTGAAACCTACGGCGTTACCGGCGTGGCTTTGATCACCTTTATCCTGCTGGCCGTCACCCCGAGAGTATTTCTGCCCCACGGAGTGGTTTTGGCTAACCCTCACGTGGGAGAAGTGATCGCAAATGCCGCGCAAATTGCCAGCGCGCAATTGGCCGCCGCAACAACGCAGGCGGAACTGCTGGTCTGGATCTTCGTAATGCGCGTGGCCATGCTGATCTCCAGCTCGGCCGCTTACTTCCTCAATGGCTTCATCGCCAAGGTGAAGTACGCGCACTCCGACGATATGGACTTTGAGGCGCCGTTGACCTCGCTGGTCTGGATCACCTCCATTGTCTCCATCGCCCTGTCTTACGTCGTCTCCTACCTGATGATTCCCGACCTCGCCGGTGACCCGACGCTGTGGTGGAAGCTGGCTTCCATCATCTCCTGCGGCACTCTGGCCGGCGCGCTCATTCCCGAATTGGTCAAGGTCTTCACCTCCACCAACTCGGCGCACGTACAGGAAGTTGTCACCTCCGCCAAGGAAGGCGGCGCTTCTCTCGGAATCCTGTCGGGCCTGGTGGCCGGCAACATGTCGGCCTACTGGCTGGGATTGAGCATGGTCGCCCTCATGGGACTGGGCTACTACTTCAGCATGATCGGCGGGTCGATGGATTTGATCATGCTGGCACCCGCTGTCTTCGCCTTCGGCCTGGTAGCCTTCGGCTTCCTGGGCATGGGACCGGTCACGATTGCCGTCGATTCCTACGGCCCGGTTACCGACAATGCGCAGTCCGTCTATGAGCTGTCGCTGATCGAAACCATTCCCGGCATCGAAGCCGAATTGAAGAAGGACTTCGGCATCGAAGCCAAGTTCGAGCGCGCCAAGTACCTGCTGGAAGCCAACGACGGCGCCGGCAACACCTTCAAGGCCACCGCCAAGCCGGTGCTGATTGGAACCGCCGTGGTGGGTGCAACAACCATGACCTTCTCGATCATCATGGCCCTCACCAACGGACTAACCGAGAACGTAAACAAGCTCTCGCTGCTGCACGCTCCCTTTATGCTCGGGCTGATCTGCGGCGGCGCGGTGATCTTCTGGTTCGCCGGCGCCTCCATGCAGGCAGTGACCACCGGCGCTTACCGCGCTGTCGAATTCATCAAGAAGAACATCAAGCTGGAAGGCGTGGAGAAGGCATCGGTCACCGACAGCAAGAAGGTGGTCGAGATCTGCACGAAGTACGCGCAGAAGGGGATGTTCAACATCTTCCTCGCCGTCTTCTTCGCCACACTCTCCTTTGCGTTCATGGAGCCGTTCCTGTTTGTCGGCTACCTGTTCTCGATTGCGATCTTCGGGCTGTACCAGGCGATCTTTATGGCCAATGCCGGCGGCGCATGGGACAACGCGAAGAAAGTCGTAGAAGTTGATCTGAAGATGAAGGGCACGCCTCTGCACGATGCCACCGTGATCGGAGACACCGTCGGCGATCCGTTCAAGGACACCTCGTCTGTGGCCATGAACCCGATCATCAAGTTCACGACCCTGTTCGGATTGCTGGCTGTCGAGCTGGCCGTGAAGATGACTGCGACCAACGCGATGCTGGTCCACGTGTTGACCGTCGTATTCTTCCTGGTGTCGATGTTCTTCGTGCACAGGTCGTTCTATGGCATGAGGATTGAGAATCAGGGATAACAACTGATTTCTGTTCTTGAAATCGAAGAGAACGCCGCCTGGAAATGGGCGGCGTTTTCTTTGCTCGATAGGATGGCGCCGCGGAGCAATTCCAGAATTCCTGTGCTCAGGCAGAATTTTGCGAGGTTGCCGCTCCATTAGGTTCGCGCCAAGCATGTATTTTGCCTTCTAGGTATGCCAATCCTGGCGTTTTCAGAATCAAAGGTCAAAGCCGCCTATTTACTTAATCGGCAACAGCTTACTATTTAGATAACGGTAAAAATGGATGTAAATAGCTTGGAATCAGGGCATTGAAAGATGGTTTGGCGAGGTTGTCCCTTCTGGGTAGGGGGGGTGGGAGGGAGGAGGGTAGGGAGGGGGGTGAGGGGTAGGGCAATCCTGTCCGTCTCGCGAGATTGCGACATTGTGTCCGGCAGACAGACAGCGGTTTGAATCGAGGAATCACGTACATTTATTGTGCGCCGATCGGCGTTAATGATCTGCAAATCGGGCTGAAATAGTTTTCTATTGATCCGGCAAGAAGACAAGGTCGTCTTCTTTCCACCCATTCCCGCAAAATACGCGTGAATGGATGGGGCACCCGAACAGTATTCAGTTTCCGGATCTATAAGGGCAGCGCGCCCGGTTGCGTTCCAGATGAACGCGCCCGGTTGAGTGTTGTGCTGCCCCACCCTTTCCGTGTTAAAGCTGCGGAAAGGGCGGGGCACGGGGTTTCTCCGCGAGTCGATCCGGTTTGTTCCCTCGGAGGAACAGCGGCGGCCCTTCAGCGTTGTGCGGCGGCAATTTCCTTGAGACTCAGCCTCTGGTGGCCGTCGCGATGAAAGTTGGCGGGGGCGAGCCAGGCCTCGAATGCCCGCTTTCGGGCAGGCCACTCTTGGTCGAGCATTGAAAACCACGCGGTGTCGCGGTTTTGGCCCTTGATGACCATGTGCTGGCGGAAGATGCCTTCGAAGGTGAACCCCAGGCGCTCGGCTGCGCGGCGGGAGGGCAGGTTTTCGGCGTTGCACTTCCACTCGTAGCGGCGGTAACCCAGATGATCAAAGACATGGCCGGCCATCAGGTACATGGCCTCGGTGGCAGCGGCGGTGCGCTGCAAGGAGGGCGCCAGGAGGATGTTGCCCACTTCGACGACCCCGTTTGCAGGATCCATGCGCATGTAGCTGGCCCAGCCGGCTGCGAGCGCCGATTGGACCGGGACGACGGCCAGGAAGACGGCGTCGGTTGCCGCCTTCTTAGCCTCGACGGCGCGGTGAAGATCGGTCTCGGCGGCAAATGGGCCTTCGGCCAGCCATCTCCATAGCTCATCGTGGCCGCTTACGGCCTGCCAGAGGGCCGCGGAGTGGCGCGAGGTGTCCAGGGGTTCAAGGGTGACGAAACGGCCGCGCAGGGTGACTAGGCCGGGTCTTGGGACGGGCTTCCAGGCGAGCGGGGAAGGGGTGGGGTCGGGCACAGAGACAGGGTATCAGGGGCGATGCGTGGCGTGATGAAAATCTCATTTTTTGCTATTGATGATTCTTATGATCGGTTTGCCACTGATTTACTCGGGCGTCGATCTCGGTGCGCTGGCCGGGCTTTAATGCAGCGGCCGCGACATCGCGAAAAAAGGCTGCTTTCTTCTGGAAATCGCCTTCAAGATTGGGCACCGCCAGGCTCAACCAGAAATAAGTCTCATCGTCCTGCTCGTGTATCTCCATGGCGAGATCGAACTGTGCCGGGGCGTACCCCTGTTCAGCCGCCTTGCGAAACCATGCGGTGGCGAGCGCCTTGTCCTTCTTCAAGCCGTGATAGCCACCGTCGTAATCCATTGCGATTTGGAACTGGGCATCGACGGCGCCGGCTTCGGCGGCCTTCAAAAACCAGCTTTCGGCCTCGGCCTCGTCTTTAGGGACGCCCTGGCCGTGCGCGTAGAGCAGCGCGAGGTTGTCCATGGCACCTGTATTGCCCTGCTCGGAGGCTTTTGTGTACCAGATGATGGCCTGGGTGTAATCTTTCGCGACGCCCCAGCCATGCGCATAAGCAAGGCCAAGCGCGAATTGCGATGGCGCATGGCCCTGATCGGCCGCCTTCCGGTAGAGTTCGACCGCCTGCGCCAAGTCCTTTGGGATGCCGTCGCCGTTCTCGTAAATGACGCCCAGATTGTGTTGCGCATCGGCGTTGCCCTGGTCGGCTGATTTTCGGTACCAGATGGCCGCTTCCGCTTTGTCCTGCTTGAAATGGTGGCCGGTGGCATAGGCACGGCCAAGCTCAAACTGAGCGAAGGGTTCGCCACCCGTGGCTGAAGCACCGAGGAGTTCAAAGGCCTGGCGCTCGTCTTTTTGGACACCGCGGCATGTAGCGTAGAAGATGCCAAGATGGCGCTGCGCTTCAGGGTGGCCATTTTGAGCGGCCTTTGCGTACCAGGCTGCCGCCTGGGCATCGTTCTGGGGTATGCCCTGGCCGAGTTCGTAGCAGAGGCCCAGGTTGTACTGGGCATTGGGGATGTTTTGTTCGGCGGCCTTGCGCAGCCAGGAAACGGACAAGGCCTGATCCTTGGGTACGCCGAGGCCTTTGCGGTAGATCACGGAGAGCTGGAATTCGGCTGCGGCATCTCCGAGCCTGGCCTTGGCCATGAGGCTGGGGTCAATACCTTGCTTCGGAGTGAAGTCGGGGGTCTGGGCCGAGAGGGCGCCTGGAGTGAAGGTCAACGCGAAGCAGAGCGCGGCGAGTCTCTTCCAATGGAGGGTCATGGCGGCTTTTTGAGTCACACAAACGATACCAGAACCAAGGCCCGGCAAAGGCCATTGAGGCTCTCACTTAGGCTAGTTTGTCCACTTCTCCACATTTCCCGGCCAAATCTGCACCGTTTCTGCGCCTTGCGATGGGGCAGGGGCGGGGCTAGGCTTGAGGGAGAGGGTTCGGCAGGCGCGGGAGAAGCGGACTGCACAGGGTTTGAGGCAGAATTGACCGCCGAAATCCGCGTGGCGCAAGGGCGTTTTGAGCTTTCCACAAGCGATTGGCGGTGTTTGGAAATCAGATGCGCGAAATGCAAGCAAAATACAAGATATTGTGGTTTGTTGTTGACTTGTACCACAGACAGCGCTATTTTTTCATCTGCGGCTGTTAACGGATTGTAAAGAAACGTCAGCACGACGACCTGCTGTAAAGCCGCTGAGAAACCAAAGCTCGCGGTGTTTTCCACCCCCCGTTTCCCGTTTGTTTGAGATGTGTACCAACCCCAGCATCGTGGCTGTATCTGCGCCGGATGGGGGCATTTTTCACCGATTTTTCTGACCGAGAGGACTCCATGAACGAGGCTTATCTACAAACTTCCACCGCTGCACTTCAGTCCCCCTACACCGAGGAGGGGCTGACTTTTTCGCGCCGTTTTTCGACCGAGGGCGTTTCCCCGTACGACGAGCTTGCCTGGGAGCGGCGGACCGCTTCCATTACCGACACCAAGGGCAACACGATCTTTGAGCAGAAGGACGTGGAGGTGCCCGCCGACTGGTCGATGACCGCGACCAACATCGTGGCCTCGAAGTACCTGCACGGCCAGATGGATACGCCGGAGCGGGAGACCGGGGTGAGGCAACTGGTGGGCCGCGTTGTGGAGACGATCCGCGACTGGGGTCTCGCGGGCGGATACTTTGCCACGGCTCTTGATGCGGCCATCTTCCACGACGAGATGGTGCACATGCTGCTGACTCAGAAGGCGGCCTTCAATTCGCCGGTGTGGTTCAACGTGGGCTGCGACCGACTGGAGCCGGAGTCTGACGGCAAGAACTGGCACTGGGATCCGATGACGGGTGGCGTGAAGTACTCGGCAACAGGCTATAAGAATCCGCAGTGCTCGGCCTGCTTTATCAACGCGGTGGACGACTCTCTGGACTCGATTCTTACCTTGGCCAAGACCGAGGGAATGCTGTTCAAGTGGGGCTCGGGGACGGGGACCAACCTGTCGTCGATCCGGGGATCGAATGAGAACCTGTCGGGTGGCGGACAGGCCTCGGGGCCACTGAGTTTCATGCGCGGGTTCGATGCTTTTGCCGGGGTCATCAAGTCGGGCGGCAAGACGCGGCGCGCGGCCAAGATGGTGATTCTAAACGTGGATCACCCGGATATCATGGACTTCATCGATTGCAAGGCGAAGGAGGAGGCCAAGGCCTTTTCGCTGATCAAGGCCGGCTACGACGGATCGGGGCCGGATTCAGAGGCTTATTCGTCGATCTTCTTCCAGAACGCGAACAACTCAGTGCGGGTGAGCGACGAGTTTATGCGCGCGTACGAGATGGACGGCGACTTTACCACGTATTCGGTGAAGGAACATGAGCCGGTGAAGACCTATAAGGCGCGTGAGATCATGCGCAAGATCGCCGAGGCTACATGGCTTTGCGGCGACCCCGGCATGCAGTTCGACACCACCATCAACCGCTGGCACACAAGCAAGAACACGGCGCGCATCAACGCCTCGAATCCCTGCTCGGAGTACATGTTCCTGGACAACTCGGCCTGCAACCTGGCCAGCTTTAACCTGCTGAAGTATGTGAGCCCGGCCGGCGTGTTCGATATTCCTGCTTACCGGCATTCGATTTCGGTGATGGTGACGGCCATGGAGATCCTGGTGGACAACTCGGGCTACCCGACCGAGGCGATTGCTCGGAACTCGCACGATTACAGGCCGCTGGGGCTGGGGTATGCCAACCTGGGAGCGCTGCTGATGGCCTTTGGCTTGCCGTACGATTCGGCGGCGGGACGCGATTTGGCGGGAAGCCTGACAGCAATCATGTGTGGGCAAGCCTATTTGCAGTCGGCGGTGATTGCAGCCAAATGCCCTCCGGTGGCTTCGGCTACCACGCTGACCGCTTCGGTCGACCGGCAAGGCGGGGCATGCCCTGGCTTCTATGTGAACCGCGAGCCATTCCTGGACGTGATCCGGATGCACCGCGCCGAAGTGAACGAGATCGGCAAGTCGCGTCAGAGCGGCGAACCGTTCAATGTGCCGCAGCTTGACGCTCTCATCGATGCCAGCCGCGAGAGCTGGGATATGGCGCTGGCGTATGGAGAGAAGTACGGCTATCGCAACTCGCAAACCACGGTGCTGGCGCCGACCGGGACCATCGGCTTCATGATGGATTGCGACACGACCGGCATCGAGCCCGACCTGGCGCTGGTCAAGTACAAGAAGCTGGTGGGCGGCGGCATGATCAAGATCGTCAACAACACTGTGCCCGCCGCGTTGTTCAAGCTGGGGTACGACAATGACGAGGTGAATGCGATCGTCAGCTACATCGACGCGACGGGCACAATCGAAGGCGCGCCGGGCATCAAGCCGGAGCACCTGTCGGTGTTCGATTGCAGCTTCAAGCCGGCCAAGGGCACACGCTCCATCAACTACATGGGACACATCAAGATGATGGCGGCGGCGCAGCCGTTTTTGTCCGGAGCCATTTCAAAGACCGTGAACCTGCCGCATGAGGCCAGCGTGGACGATGTGGCCGAGGCGTACGCCGAGAGCTGGCGTCAGGGCATCAAGGCGGTGGCTATCTACCGCGACGGTTCCAAGGGTACGCAGCCGCTGAATACGAGCATCGACGCGAAGAAGGAGCCTTCGGTATTGGAGGTTGCGGGCAACCGCGTGCTCGCCCATCTGGCAGCCTCTCAACCACCGGCGGAAGCGGATATTAAGGCCCTGGAAGCGCAAATCCAGGCCCGGCCCGGCGAAAAGCTCGAAGTGAGCGCCAAGCAGATTGTTGCCGCGGCCACGGCGTTCCAGAGCGCCCTGGAACAGATCGCTGAGGCTGCGGCGGTACCTGTGCTGACGCCTGCGCCTGAGGGAGCGCACGAAGATCCGCAAGACCTGAACGGGCCGCCGCGGGCAGTGCGCCATCGGCTGCAGGATGAGCGCGCCTCCATTACGCACAAGTTCTCCATCGCCGGCCACGAAGGCTACATCACGGTAGGCCTCTATCCCAGCGGAAAGCCGGGAGAGATCTTCATCAAGATGGCGAAAGAAGGGTCGACGGTTTCCGGTCTGATGGATGCCTTTGCCACCTCGATTTCCCTGGCACTCCAGCACGGTGTGCCGCTGAAGGTGCTGTGCGAGAAGTTTGCGCATACGCGCTTTGAGCCTTCTGGCTGGACCGGCAACGAGCAGATCGGCTACGCGAAGAGCCTGATGGATTACATCTTCCGCTGGCTCAATCTGCGCTTCCTGTCGGGTACGCAGTTGACGCTGTTTGCAGGGTTTGCTCCGCAGGCGCCGCAACTGCCAGCCTCGCCAAGCATCCTTCCAGAACCGGAGTTTGAAGAAGATGCGGTCACCTCGCAGCACCATCTGGCCCGCCTTGCGGAAGAGGTAGCCAAGCGGCTGAACCAGGTGAGCAGACCTTCCGGCGGCCCGGCGGCGAGCGGTGGCGGCATTGCACCGGAGGCGCAGGCATGGCAGACGACAGCCAGCTCGGCGCAAGACGTCAGCTTGAAGGATCGTGGCATTTATCATGCGGCAGACGCGATGCGCGAGATGTACGAGATGGGCGATGCACCGAGCTGCTCGACCTGCGGAGCCATTATGGTTCGCAACGGAAGCTGCTACCGCTGCATGAGTTGCGGATCGACGAGCGGGTGCAGCTAATCCGGGCAGCTAACACTATCGGATCGTGCAAGCGTTCTCCGCGCACTTGCACGATCCGATTGACTTTAATCGCAATCTCGCCGATCTGGATTTAAGCCTTGCTCTGGTGGCGCGGATTGAGGGCAGCTTCCAGCGTGACAGCCTCGATGAGCGATGAGCGGTCTGCTTGCCGCTCGAACTCAATCGGCGAGAGCAACGAGATAAGCTGAGACTAAAGCCCGGGAGTGTCGATGACGCACTCGCCGACTGTGGTCTATTTTCATTCTGCCGCGTTCGCAAAGACTTCAATTTCACCTATACCGACGGGCCGACCTGTCGTGGATGCAATGCGCAGATAGCGTCCAGTTGCACCGATGGCGTACGGAGTTGGGTAGCCGGGCGGCTCAGAGATCGAGATGGACTTGATGTCCGGCTGCTTCTGGAGAATTACCGGATCATCGGAGGTCATGGGCATGTCAGAAACAAAGATAAAACCCCGCTCAAGAATGACATTGTGAGCCGGAGACCGGTTCCAAATATGCACCCCTGCGAGGGGGTAGCTCTTCCCCAGATCGATCTCCACCCAGGCATCTGCGCCATCCAGATCGACGGAAGTATCGGGATTGCCATCCACGAGGGGTGCGGCAGATATTACCTTCTGATTGGGCGACAAGCGTACGGGTTTGCCCTGGGCGATGTTCTTCCCGCTGAAGTAGTGCAGCGAAGATGGCACCGGCCAACTCTTCCACGAGTCAGGAACTTTCTCGAGTGGTGCAGGACGCACCCATGCTTTGCCGACCTCGGCCATGCGGGCGACGATGTTGTCGTCCATCAAGCCATCGCGATTCGGAGCGCAGTTCAATTGAAATACTACATTTCGCTTGTTGTCGGGCATCAGGTTCTGATTCACGATCCAATCAACGGAGCGAAGCGGATCAGAGGGATAGCTCGTCCGCCAGAACCAGGTAGGCTGCATGGTGTCCCCGCCCACAGTAGGCCAGTCCGAGCCCGTGGGAAACTCCATGCCCGCGCGGAGTTCTAGCTGCGGCACGTCACTCACGAAGCGGATACGGGAGTGGTTCAGTATAAGGCAGTTTGGTTGAATCGATTTAATGTGGTCATGAATCTCGGCGTAGGGAATCTGGGAGTAAGTAGGGCTTTCATGCCACACGTTTCCCCAGCCATCAAACACGATGTAAAGAATTTCCCCATAGTTTGAAAGCAATTCGGTGAGTTGGTTCTTGATCAATTGGATCTTCTCGGGCGAGACACCTCCTGACTGCACATCGCCGGAGATTCTCTCGGTACGATCCCGAATCGAGTAATAGAAGCCAACCTTGAGGCCGCGCTTGCGAAACGCGCTGGCATACTCGCCGACGATGTCCCGTTTACATCCCTGAGCGACAGTGTAGCTGGAGTGTTTGCTGGGCCACATGCAGAAGCCGTCGTGGTGCTTGGTCGTGAGCACACCGAACTGCATCTGCGCGCTTTTCGCAACGTCGGCCCACTGTCCGCAGTCGAGCTTTTTGGGATTTACGAGCGCAGGGCTGAGATCGTCTGCGGTACCGGAGATTCCGTCCTTGCCTTGCCGAGGAGGCGCATGGTCGGGCATGAGCTGATCGGGCAAATCAAGGTATGTGGTCGGGCTGAAATGAATGAACATGCCGAAGCGAAGATTTACAACTGCGAGTTGCAACTCGTTCAAGCGCCTTAGGGACTCGGATGCCTGATCGCGGGAGCTTTTCCACGCCGCGAGAGGCTCGCCCAGAAAGTTGGATTCTGCGCCTGCAATTCTCCACGCTTGGGTGAAGGCTGCAATGGATACAAGGGCACTTCTTCTTGTGAGTTTCTTCACGTATTAGTCCTCTCAAATACGAACTGCCAAGTTCCGGGGAGTTCCTGCAAACCCCTGAAGTTGGAAATCTCTGTTGGGCAATAGTTGTTGAACCTTAAACATCAACTCAAAGTCGTTGATAAGGTTTCCGAAAGAACGCCGATCTGATTTACCCCGAACGCTTCGTCGATTAGCGATAGTGGAATGCGATCGGCCGCCCCGGTTTTTTGAGAATGACGCCGGACAACCTTCGAAGGCTAGCCACTTGTCGTTTGGTCAAATTCGGGAATGTCATATTCGCCAAGATTGAGGGGATAGCGGCCGTGCTCGCGAACAAGCTGCACAACATATTCGTAGCTGGCGGGGGAAATATTCCCTGGAACGGAGTGGTCGGATTGAAAGATGAATCCGCCGCCCTTGGCTGCGTTTAGTTTTGTAAGGACTGCGGCCCTTAGTTCCTCGCGGCTCCCGGCCGCCCACAATTGCACATCCATATTCCCGCAAAACCCGATGCGATGGCCAAATCGTCTCCGCAGGTCGATGGCATCCATTCCCGCCTTGAATTCCAGCGGATTGTAAGCATCGACGCCAATCTCTATGAAATCCTCAAAGATTCGATTCACGTTTCCGCATCCGTGATAAATCACGGGCAGGCCATGAGAGTGGCACTCGTCGATGAGAGCTTTTGCGCCTGGTTTGAAGTGGCTCCGCCAGAAGGCAGGAGAAAACATCATTCCTTTCTTGTAGGCAACATCGCCCCAGATCACAACGCCGTCGAGATGACCGTCCGCCGCTTTGATTTGAGCCTTTACAACTTCGAGAGCGTACTCGTTGATTCGATGGGCGAAGCGCGCAATCTCGTCCGGATACATGCCCATCCAGCACATTGTGTTCTCCGATCCGAGGATGCGCCACATCATCTCATGCGCTTCGCAAACGCCGCCAAACACCGGAAAATCAGTCCAGGCTGCATTTACGCGATCAACGAATGAAGGTAGATTGCGGGCGAATGAGTCCCCAACCCCATTTATCTGGTCGTCTCCCACTGAGAAGTAGCGGCGAGTATCCCACGGATCGTCGAATTCGAAGGACTTCATCTTATCGATTGTGTCCGTGTCAAAACTCAGGAACGCTGGCATGGCCTGGTCGAATTTCTTGAATAGAACTGCCTCGAACCCAGTGCGGACAACCACTTCATCGGGAGAATCCTTCAAAATCTCAAACGGCTTGATATGAGGATCGACGTTTGGGTTGAACTGCATCCAATCAAGGTTGTAATAGCGGTAAATGTCCGCGTCTGCTGGAAGGTCAAACTCCTCGCGCCAGCGTTTGAGGAAGCTCCCCCAGAAGAAGTCGCTCACAGGAACACGGTCTGGCTCCTGATGACTTAGTGCCGCTTTCATGCGTCCGAGTTTTTCCAGGCAATTCGAAGATCGTTCCATAGCTGTATGCTCCAAGTAGTTAAGAAATTCCCCCAAGATGACTGCCCCAGGTAAGCATTAGAATGGCTCCAGACAGAACTGCGATCCCAAAGCCAATCATCATGCGAGTGCTGCTCGCGCTTCCTCCCCATTCCCTGAATGCGATGGCCAGAAGATTACTGAACAGGACCAGCATGATCATGTGAATTGCCCAGCTGCAGAACTCATATTGCTGACCCAGGTGGACGTGCCCGAGATTGTAGAAGAAGAACTGTCCGTACCAGAGAGTCCCGGTCAGCAATGCAAGCATGTGATTTCGCGTAACTCGTTGAGTGCCGCCATCATCGGGAAGTGCCACTAGTTCGCCCATCGAACAGTTTCGCCTGGCAAGATAGAGGCTGAATACCGCGGCCGTCAGGAAGGCGCCAGAGTTGACAAATATATAAGACACGTTGCCCTTCCACACACCCGCCCCAAAATGCTCCGCTACATCCGCCACAGGAGCAGCCACTTCAAGTGCCAGACCGTATACAGCTGAGAATATCCCGGCCACCAGGGATAACATAAGACCTTTGATCAGCGAAAACTCGCCGCGCTCTCCTGCAGCAGCATCAAGGTCGCGCTCCTTCAGTCGTCCAGCAACGCCGCAGATCGCAATCCCCAGCGCGCCTGCTGCTATCCCGGCTAGCACCCATTGCGAACCCGGACGCCCGGCGATCGCTGCGACTTGTCCCCGCACCAGGGGTGGAACTATTGTGCCGAGAATGCTGGAGAGGCCGACCGCAATTGAATAGGTTAGCGAAAACCCGATATAGCGGATTGAGATGTTGAAAGCGGCGCCCCCGATGCCGTATGCGATTCCCATCAGAAATGCAAAGAACATTCGGTCGGAAGGGGCTTGTGTCAAGACGAGCCATAGATGAGGAATCGTGATGAGGGCGCCGGTGATTGGCAGAACAAGCCAGCACCAGAATGCTTGCATCATCCAGAACGATTCCCAGGACCACTTCTTGATGTACTTCTGAGGTGCGTAACAGTTGGCCGATAGGAACGCGCCGCCTGCATGGAACTCGATACCAAGCGGAAGACTTGGAGTGATCATGCGAGTGAACTCCGGTCGGTGGCGCTAGTGCAAGCGATTCTCAGGAGTTGCAGGCGCGTGCGCATGATCTTCCTTTTGATGTCAAACTCGAAGCTACCAAGAGTACGCGAAAAACTCAATGTCAATTTCGCTTCAATACTTGACATTTCTGAGACGCATATCGGAAGCGAGATGATTGGTCGAACTGACCGCTCCCAATCCAAAGTTCTGATGCGGTCATATTACCGCGCTGCGCATGCACCAAACAACACTCAAGGATTGTCGCGACTCAACATCTGTCGTGCCAAATGCTTCCATTGAGAAACGAGTATGCCAGAATTGTCATTTGGCCGCGACAGCTTCGGCCTTCAAAGCTTTTTACTGGCTGCTATCTTTGCTGGCTGGCGTATATACTTCATCCGACACGCAACCGATTCTCAAATGAGGCCGCCTAATACTTCATGGCGGCGATGGAAAGGAACCAATGCGCCGACTCACCCCCTCTCAAACGAAGGCCACCTGTGATCTCGCAGATTCGAGCAGCCATGACCACGCGCTTAGCAGGCGGCGCTTTCTCGGCCTGCTGGCGGCTGCGGCCGGAACAGGAGTGGCCGGCCAGCCCAGTGCGGCCGCTTCGGAATCAAAGCACGATGTCTACATCGTGCCCAACTTCCATCCAGCAAGCTGCGGTTGGCTCACTACCTTCTCGCATGAGCGCGTTTATTGCGCCAATAGCTATCTGACCCACCTTGACCGTGTCGGTACTGACTCGAACTATGCCTTCGTCCTGTCTGAGATCAACAACATCATCGCCATCATGAACTTTCGACCGGAGCGCTTTGCGGAGATCAAGGCGCGCGTCCGCGAGAAGCGCGTCGAGCTGGTGAACGCCATGTTTCTCGAGCCCACCATCAACCTCTCCGGGGGAGAAGCGCTCGTGCGCATGGGCGTACTGGGCCTGCGCTGGTATCAGCAGGTCTTCGGCGTTCAGCCTCGCTATGCCTGGACGATCGACGTATGCGGTACCCACGAGCAGATGCCGCAGATCTCCGCGGGACTAGGGCTGGATGCCATGGTCTATACCCGCAAAAATCCCACCGGCAAGACTATTTACTGGTCGGTCTCGCCCGATGGTTCTAAGATTCTGACTCTTAGCCCCGGCCACTACAGCGAAGCCCAGCCCATCTTCTCGAGCAAGACTCCGCTCGCGGCGGAGCAACTTCATGCACTCGACACGTTCTTCGCCGCAAAAGACAAAATCACCCCATCCGGCGCGCCGGTGCTAGTCCTCGGCGGTGGTGACGATTATTCCTGCGCTCCAGAGGTCAAAGAGTATCCGTCTCAGCTCATCAAGCAGTGGGATGCTCTTGGTTCCCAGGCGCGCATCCGCTTCTCTACCCTCAGCCAATACGTCGATGCCGTCCTACCCGGCATTCAGTCTGGGCAAATCCAGATTCCCACCAGTCGCGCCGGCACCGCCTATGATTTCGACGCATTCTGGATCGAGAACCCCGAGGTCAAGACCCGCTATCGCAGCAACGAGCAGGCGCTTCAGGCTGCCGAGATACTCTCGACCATCGCGAGTTTCCGCGGCGAATACAGCTATGCCGTGAAAGACACCTATAGCGCCTGGACACTGATGTGCCTCAACATGGATCGAAACACTCTCTGGGGCTCGGCCGGAGGGATGGTCTTTGCAAGTGAAAACTCCTGGGATGTGCGCGACCGCTTTGACTGGGTCAGCAAGACAACCTCGCGCCTCCTCGATGAAGCGGCTCGATCGCTACTGCCCCAGGGCAGTGCAATCGGCCTCTTCAATCCGCTTAACTGGAGGCGTTCTGACCCAGTTGTCCTTGCACTCCCCGCCGGGAAGAGATTGGAAGGCGTACCCTGCGAGGCCCTGTCAGATGGTCGCACGCTTTGCAGCCCCGAGCTGCATTCTTTCAGCATAGGGGGCTCTAAACTCTCAGACGAAGCCTCTTCTCGGCCGCAAACGGTCGATACCTCCGCCCCAATCGAAACGGCAAACTTCATCGCACAGGTCGATCCAAAGACCGGCGCGCTTTCCAGTCTCCGCCTCAAGCCTTCAGGCCGCGAACTGTTGCGTGCGCCGGCGAATGTTATTGTGGCCGAGCGGCCCGTCAAGGAGGAGAAGAACCCAGGCGACTATATGCCTCCCCGCCCCGGCCGGGTAAAGCTTGGCTCATCGAGCGACTATGACTCCCTGGTCAGGATTGAGCGCGGACCCGTTTCGATCAGCGTCGAGGCGATCGGCCGCTTCTGGGGTGGTGGCAAGCTCATTCGCCGCTTGCGGTTCTACCACGACTATCCCCGCATAGACTTCGAGACCGAGCTCAACGACATTCCTGATTACTCGGTTGTGATCGCCGAGTTCCCACTCGCCGAGGATGTCGTCGAAGTCCGCCGCGGCATTCCCTACGGCTTCGCACACAGTGGGTGGGCGCGCCCCGATGCCGATTTGCCCGGATGGAACAAAGGCATCGTTCCAGCCGTACGCTGGATGGATTTTGAACTCGCTGGCGGCGGGGGGGTGGCGCTTATGGACCGTGGCCTCAGCGGCCGCGAGATCAACGGCAACACACCCTTGATCTACCTGCTCAACGCCGAAGATCAGTACCACAAGTTCGACAACCCATGGACCAGCGGGCAGGGCAAGCACGTCCTCAGCTATGCGCTGGTGCCCCATGTAGAGCCCTGGAGCCAGGCCCGCATCCCCCACTTCGCCTGGGAATACAACCAACCTCCCGTCCTATTCGAGCAGGTCTCGACCAAGCCCTCCGAGTCATTCCTTGAAACCTCCGACAACATCATCGTCGAGGCCATGCGCAGGGAAGAAGACCATATCGAACTGCGTTTTGCTGAAACGCTCGGCCTCGCGGGAACCGCTACCATTAAGCTCTCCCTGCCCCACGGCCCGGTCTACATCACGGACCTCACCGGCAGACACAAATCCAAGCTCTCCGGCTCAGGGGCCTACACGATTCCCGTTCAGCCGCAGCAGATTGTGACTCTCCACTTTCAGACCGCGCACAGGCTGACTGTCCCAAACCCCATCACGGCATGGGACGAATTCGTGCCCAAGGATAAACTGGCCGCGCTCCACGCCTACGATCCGAACGTGAAGGGGCATCCGCCCTTTGGAGGTGGAAGCGCAGAATTCTGACCGGCGCCTGCGTTCAATTTTGTGCGGCCATCGCACGACACATATTCCCCAATGACCCTGGGGCTGGTGCGTCGCATGCAATGATTTCTCACTCAGGCGAAGACTAGCCGGTAAAGCTTCCCGGGGAGTACGGTGATTGCAGTCAGCCCATTTTTATCGACACCTAGTTGCATTGGCCGATCATTTTCTGAGGCCTTAATGATTCGCTGCCAATTGGGAGGGCGTACCTGTGTCAGTGCTTCTTTCAACGAGGACAATTCTGCTACCGTCGCTTGGCCGGTCTTCCAAGAAAGGCTCACCGTCAAGCCACCGCGCGCGCGAAAACCACGAAGAGCCCCTTCGTTCCACTGTTTGGGCAGCGCGGGCAGCAAGCTCAACTCATCATTCTGACTCTGTAGCAGCATTTCAGCGATTGCCGCTGTGATTCCCAGGTTGCCATCGATCTGAAACTCAGCGTGCTCCTGATTGAAATGAGCCATCAAGTTCGGATTGAGTTGATGTTTGAGATGGCCGTCAACAATAGCGAAGGCGGCTTCCCCGTCCAGGATGCGTGCGAATGCATTCGCGGTCCATGACCCAACCCAACTGCCCTGGCTATATTTCCAGGGCGCACGAAAGTCGATGAGCTTTCGGAATCCGTCAGCCAGATCCGGCGTGCTGCGAGGAGAGATTTGTTTTCCCGGGTAGACCGCCCACATGGGAGCGACTTGCCCATTGCGCGGGTTGGCGGCGTCCCAATCCTCCGACCATTCCTGCAGCATGCCTGTTCTCGGGCTGACCCGCAGTGGAGGCAGTTTCTCAACCCGGTCCTTCAACTGTGCGCGAAACTCAGAATCGACTTCCAATGTTTCAGAGGCTTCGATTGTGTTGGCGAATAGATCCCGGATAATTTCACCGTCCATCACTGGCCCCATACAGCAGTGGCCCTCAGTTCCGTCCTCTTTTCGAAACGTGTTCTCGAAGGAAGAAGCCGGATAGGTACCCCACCAGCCTTCCTGGTTCGGCACCATGTGCTCAACGAAAAAGCGACTGGCCTCGCGCAGAGTGGGATACGCCTTCTGAAGGAACTCGTGATCTTTGCTGAACATGTAGTGTTCCCAGATGTGATGACAAAGCCAGGCTCCGCCGGTTTTCCAGACAGCAAATTGCGAGCTTCCACCGACAGGTGATGTCGTGCACCAGATGTCAGCATTGTGATGTGCCACCCAACCGGCGCATCCATAAAGGTTGCGGGCTGTACGTTGGCCATCGACCTTCAGCCGCTCGATGAAGTCGAGCAGGGGCTGATGACATTCGGAAAGATTCGCAACTTCTGCCGGCCAGTAATTGATCTCCGCGTTGCAGTTCAGTGTGTAGTTACAGCTCCACGGGGGGCGCACTGAGGTGTTCCACATGCCCTGGAGATTGGCAGGTTGGCTGCCTGGGCGCGAACAGGCCATCAGCATATACCGCCCGAATTGAAAATAGAGTGCGGCCAGGGCGGGATCGCTATCCTGCTTGTAGTCATTCAACATCTGCACAACGGAGCGGCCATCGGATCGAGAGGGCCCGAGTTGCAGTTGGACGCGATTAAAGAGCATTTCGTGGTCAGCGCAATGGGCTTTCGCCATGTCGGCAAAGGTCCTGGTACTGAGGCGTCCAAAAACCTCGTTGCAGATGGCCTCCGGGTCGCGACCATGCTTACTTGGGCTCTCTGCGCAGCCGTTGAAGCTCGTTGCTGCACTCAAGAGAATTATCGCTTCGTCAGCTCCGCTTACCTGAATGTGGTCGCCGGACGCGAGCGAGCGTCCTCCTTTTACAGCGACCTGCACGCGCACTTCAAAGCGCATGCCCTTTCCATCCGGCTGATCTTCCCAGACAATGGGCATGGGCGTCTCAGCATAAGATGGTTCAACGTGAGCGGGGCAACGCCCGCGGAGGGCGATTGAATTGTTCCAGGCGAAGGTTTTTGCATGGAGCTTGGTGCTCAACGCAGAAACAAAGTTCACCCCGCCCCTCTCGCTGCATGTCAAGCGGATTGCAATAACTTGATCCGGAGCAGAGGCAAAGAGTTCGCGCTTGTATTTGATGGCGCCTTGCTGAAACTCGACCGTTACCATGCCTGTTGGAAGATCTAGTGAGCGACGATAGTGTTCTACTGGAACTCCGCCAGGGCTCGTGCTAATTGTAAAGCTGCCCATCGGCATATACGATTCGTTCCATGGGCCAAGCAAATGCGCATTGCTTAGTTCCTCGGCTTCGCCGTTCTTCCCCGCGAGCAACAACTCCTTGATTTGCGTCAGGTAGCGGATTGCTTCGTAATTCTGCAAATCGCGCGGCTCTCCCGACCACAGCGTATCTTCGTTCAGCTCTATTCGCTCTTCGAGCGGACCACCAAAGACCATTCCACCCAGCCTTCCATTGCCGACGGGTAGCGCTTCAGTCCATTTCTCCGCTGGCTGTGGCCACCACGGCCGGGTGCTGGGCGATTGGGCCTCGGCAGAATCCGCTGATGCCCATAGCTTAGCTGTGCCGATGAGTAGAGGTACGGATGCCAATATTTCGCGTCTGGTCATTTTCATAGAGATTCCCTCACTGCGCGGGCGAGCGCTGAACAACTATCGATGGGCAGGACCAAGTATATTCGCCGAGGGCGAAGCCGGGATGATATCGATGCTGTCCAAGATAGACCAACAGCTCAGGACGCCTGATTTGTGGCCGAGGGGGCTTATCTCCGATACTCTGGGGCAGGTTCCCTGACAGGACCACATTCAAACGACAGAGGATCAGCTGTGAATCAAGTATGCAGTGACTACTCGCAGCTTTTGCAACTCTTTCCACGTAGCCAGTTCAACCAGGCTGTCAAGTAACATCAAGCCGAGTTCAACGCCAACGGGTTCACCCATTGTTAACAGTTCGTGGCCTTGCTGTTTTGCCAAGTTGCTGGCATTTCCCCAGGTGCATACTCTCGCGATCTCAAGGTGAATGAGGCCCGGCGTCTCATCCGGGACCAAGGGTGGCAAGTCAAAGCGACTGCCTACCACCTCGACTATCGGCATCCAAACGAACTCAGTCGCGCTCTTGCAGGACGCGCTTCCGGGAAGTGATCCAGCCCGTAAAGCTCCGTGTGCGCTCCCTTTTGGTTTCTCGACGATAACTAACACTTTATGTCAAGGAGAACGACAAAGGCAGCTCATTTCAGTTGACTGTACTCTTGCCAGGAAACTAACGTCTGTAGTTGAGACAATGCTGCCGAGGTTATCCCGCAGGAGTTGAACTCGAATGGCATTACAGTTTGCGCGATGGAGCAGGCTTTACGTAGCGCAAAGATCGAATCGACATGAAGGAGTTGAATCCGGATATGAACCGACGCAAGTTCCTCTTGAACGCCCTCACCGTTTCAGCAACGCCTGCCGCCTTGCGTGCTTTCGGAACCCCATTGTCCGGAATCTCCAAGGGCAACCCTTTCGTTGGACTCAGCCCTGAGCGAGCCGTGGCCCTGGAGGAAAGCAATCTTTCCAGAACGACCACCGAGATTGACTCTCTGCTGGCCAATGGTCCTTTTCAGCCCAAGTGGGACTCATTGCATAATCACCAGGACGCCGGCTGGTTCCGTGATGCCAAGTTCGGCATCTACTCCCACTGGGGCCCGGTCACCGTTGGCAGTTCATTCTCGCCTGGCGACGCCGAGTGGTACGGCAACCAAATGTACGAATCTGAACACCCGGCATTCGAGTATCACAAGAAGACATTCGGCAACCAGCACACCATCGGCTACAAGGACATCATTCCCAGGTTCACGGGCGAGCGCTTTGATGCGTATCGCTGGGCCGATGTTGTCGCCCGCTCTGGCGCCAAGTTTGCTGGGCCAGTCGCGATGCACCACGACAACTTCGCACTCTGGAATTCCTCGCTGACCCGCTGGAATGCGGTGGCCATGGGCCCTCACCGAGACATCGTAGGCGAATTGGCCCGGGCCTACCGTGCGCGCGGCCTCAAGTTCATTACATCCTTCCACCATGGATTTGCATGGCGCTATTACGAGCCTTCTTTTGCTTACGACGGCGCCGATCCAATGAACGCAGATCTCTATACCGAGGTGCACGCGCCCAAGGCTCCTCCAAGCAAGCATTTCCAGGATCGCTGGCTGGCCGAGGTTTATGAAGTGCTCACGCGCTACGAGCCCGACCTGATCTACTTCGACTTCGAATTCTTCGCTGTGATTACGCCTGAGTACCAGCAGCGCCTGTTCGCGGCTGCTTATGACTGGGCGGAGAAGAATCACCTCACGATTTGTGTCACCCAGAAGGATCGCGGCATCCATCAACACACGGGAATCCTCGACTTTGAGCGCGGCCGCGAAGATGCGATCACTCCATACCCCTGGCTTGACGACACTGCCATCGGTCCCTGGTTCTACGTGGCTGCCGAAAAGCTCAAGACGCCTGAGTATATCGTCGGCATTCTTTCCGACATTGTTGCCAAGAACGGTTGCATGCTTCTAGATGTTGGTCCCAAGGTCGATGGCACGTTCCCTGAGGAAAGCGAGAAGATCCTGCTTGAACTCGGCGATTGGCTCCGAGTCAATGGCGAGGCCATCTATGGAACCCGCCCATTCACCGTCTATGGCGAAGGACCTACGCACAACGAAGGCGGAGCGGGCTTCAGCGAGAACAAGGACAAGCCTTACACCGGGCAGGATGTGCGTTACACCACTAAAGGAGATGCGCTTTACGCAATCTTCCTCGGCCGCCCCGAGCGCACGGTCACGCTTTCGTCTGTCAATCCGCTGAAGCTCCCTTCGGGCCGCATTCACAGCATAAATGTGCTCGGCTCCGGCGAGAAGGTGGCTTGGCACTCCGAGGGCAACGGCATTACACTCAATATCCCGCCTTCCGCCATCGAACGCACCCACCTTTGCTGTGCGCTCAAGATCAGCTGACTTACAGTACTAAGTGATTGCGGGAAAACGGTATAGAGAACATGAGCCGAATAGACATTGTAGTGATCGTGCTGTACCTTGCCGGCATCGTGGTTGCGGGCGTGTGGGTTGGTCTGCGCAGACGGAAGATGGGGTTGAACGTGCGGCGCCCTCGAAAGACGAACCGACGGCAATCATCGGAATGGGTCCAATCGGGCTTGCGGTCGCGATCTTTGCGATGGCAGCGGGTGCAAATATCGCCTGCATCGATATGCAAGGCGATCGTCTCGCCTTCGCCTGCGACCGGATGGAGCTTGGTAAACCGATCCTTGCGGATGGTGACCTCGGCGGGCAACTCCAGAAGCACTTCGGACAACTTCCCTCCGTGGTCATTGACGCAACCGGCAGTCAGGCTTCGATGAAAGGGACATTCCAGCTAGCCGGGCATGGCGGACGAATTGTCTTTATCGGTCTCTTCATGGGAGAAGTGAGTTTTGACGATCCCAATTTCCATCGCCGCGAGCTTACACTAATGGCCAGCTGGGCCGGGCTCACCAGAACATTTCAGGACGTCCTTCGTGCCATGGAAACTAACAAGGTGGATGTAATTCCACTCATCACTCACCGGTTCGGATTTACAGAAGCAAAAGAGCGATTGCCTCTGATTTACCGCGAGCCCGGACTGGTGAAAGCAATGATTGATTTCGATTGAGCGACCACTATGAAAATAACAAAACTTGAACCAATCATCTTGCATGCGCCGGTGACCCGCGGCGGTATAGCGGACAGCACGCACACGCTTTCTCACTGGGGTGCGCCCGGTGTGGGGATTCATACGGACACTGGCCTTGTGGGATACGGATTCTCAGGCACGCACGCGCACCTGCCGACCGACCGGCTGATTGTGGATTGCATCTTGAACAGCTACGGCCCCCTTCTTATGGGCGAAGACCCGCTCGAAGTGCTGGCGTTATGGGAAAAGCTGCATAAGCAGTCGGAGATCTACTGGGTGGGGCGCGCGGGGATTACCCACTTGGCGCTGGGTGCAATCGACATAGCGCTCTGGGACCTGAAGGCCAAGGATGTGGGACAGCCGTTATGGAAGCTGCTGGGCGGGTCGGCGAAGAAGAAGGTGGAGGCCTACAACACCGATGGCGGCTGGCTGAATTGGGCGCTGGAGACGGTTGTTTCAGATTGCAAGCGGCTGGTAGAGGAGGAAGGCTATCGTGCCGTGAAACTCAAGGTGGGTGGACGTAGTTCACGCGAGGATTTGCGTCGTGTGGAGGAAGTGCGCAAGGCGCTGGGGCCAGAGGTCCAGATTATGACCGACGCCAACGGGCGCTGGAGCCTGCCACAGGCAATCCAGACGGCGGGACGCCTAGCGGAATTCGATGTTGCCTGGATTGAAGAGCCGATCTACTTTGACGACGTGGACGGCCACAGGCGGCTGGCAGAGACGATTCAGACGCCGATTGCGCTCGGAGAGCAACTTTACACGGCCTCGCATTTTCGCGACTTCATTCATGCCGGTGCGGTCCATTACGTGCAGCCGGATGTGGTGCGGTTGGCGGGCATCACGGAGTTCTGGCAGGTTGCTGATATGGCGCGCTGCAACAATCTTCCAGTTGTCCCGCATGTTGGAGACATGTGCCAGGTGCATGCGCATCTCTGCTTCGCACATCCGGCGTGTTCGCTGCTCGAGTACATTCCGTGGCTGCACGATTGGATGCAGGAACCGGCGAAGATCGAGGGCGGCTACTACGTTGCGCCCGAGGTCCCCGGCGCGGGGATGACGCCGAACCGAAGGGCGCTGGCTGAGATCAACAAGGCGTGAAGATGGCAATGGCATGAGATTTGAGAATCCGTTTTGTCTGGATGGTGAGACCGCTCTGATCACCGGCGGCGGCACCGGGATCCGGTTCGGCATCGCTAGCTGCATGGTCAAGGACGGCGCGCGCGTTGACGCAGGGGGCATTCCAGGAATGGTCGACCGAGAGCAAGGTTCGATCCTGTTCATCTCGTCGATGGCGGCGTACATGGGGGTTCCGCGGATTATCGCCTATTCCGCGGCCAAGAGTGCTTACTTTGGGATGGTCTCGACCCTTTCAGCGGAGCTCGCCGTCAAGAGTGTCCGCGTCAATGCGATTGCTCCAGGCTGGATTTACAGTGAGATGACCCAGAAAGCACTGGATAATGACCCGGAACGCAAGGCTCGTGTTTTCTCCCGGATTCAAATGGGCCGAATGGGGCAGCCTGAGGACATCGGATGGGCTGCGGTCTATCTCTGTTCCCCCGCTGCCGCGTACATCACCGGCGTTACACTGCCCGTCGATGGTGGAGCGGTGGTTGGCTTTTGATTGACCGTGCGCGCTTTCTACCGGGTTGCCGGCGCTGAATTTAAATTCTTCGAAGACAGGATTGAAGATATGTTGCTCAAGGATAAGGTGATTTTTCTTACGGGCGGCTCGACGGGCATCGGCTGGGAGTGCGCGAAAGCCTATGCAGCGGAGGGCGCGCGTGTGTCCATTGTCGCTCGCAGTAAGGACGGCGCAGCCAATGCGGCGGCGGGCCTTGGATCCGAGCACATGGGGTTTTCCTGCGATGTTTCGAACGACGCCGAAGTGCGGGTGGCGATCGAAAGAACAATGGCCCATTTCGGGCGACTGGACGCTGTGCACAACAACGCCGGCATCGGATCGCCAGTGAAGCTCTTGCACGATACCAGCGATGAGGAATGGGACGCGCTGTTCAACATCAATCTCAAGAGTGTCCTGTACACCACACGCCATGCCTTTGACGCCCTCAGGGAGAGCAAAGGCTGCATCCTGAACACGTCGAGCCTCGTCGGAGTGATCGGCCAGGAGACTCACGCAGCGTATACGGCAACCAAGGGCGGGATGAATACGCTGACAAAATCGATGGCACTCGATTATGCGAAATTCGGGATTCGCGTGAACGCGGTGTGTCCAGCCGGGACCTGGACTCCGATGCTTCGCCAATGGTGCGCCGAGCAGCCGAATCCAGCATCGGTCGGACGTTATCTGGACGAGATTCACGCGCTGGGTTACTGCCCAGAGGGGGACGTAATTGCCGACGCCTGTGTGTTTCTGCTTTCAGACAAGGCGCGCTTTGTCACAGGGCACATCATGCACGTGAGCGGCGGAGCTGAACTGGGCTACCACCGGCCGCTGTGACGTGAATCATCGCATGGAATCTCAATGACGAATTGGAAGTCGTAATGATGCCCAGGCATCAGCAGTGCTCAAACAACTGGCCCCCTGACGAGGTTGCGAATCATGGCTCACCAATGTATCGATGCTCATCACCATCTATGGCGTTATAAGCCTGAAGAGTTCCCGTGGATCGGCGACGGAATGGAGATACTCCGCCGAGACTACCTTACCGTCCAACTTGAAGAAGTAACAAGGGTGGCGGGGGTTACTGGGACAGTAGTGGTGCAGGCGAGGCAATCGATGCAGGAGACGGAATGGCTCTCGGGGTTGGCCGCCCGGTCAGATCTGATACGTGGCGTAGTTGGCTGGGCTCCACTCGCTAGCCCGGGCGCCGCTCGTGAATTGGAGCGGCTGGCCAGCCTCCCCAAAGTGAGGGGGATACGCCATGCGCTGCACGATGAGCCAGATCCGCTTTACATGCTCAGGGATGATTTCAACAGCGGGATTGCGCTGCTGAAGGGTTACGGGTTGCGTTACGATTTGTTGATCTTTGAAACCCACTTGCCGCAGACGATTGAGTTTGTCGACAAACACCCGAATCAGGTCTTTATCGTCGATCACATCGCGAAGCCGAGGATTCGCGATAGAGACTTCTCGCCTTGGAAAGAAAACCTAAAGGAACTCGCGCAACGACCCAACGTGTTTTGCAAGGTGTCAGGTATGGTGACTGAGGCAAAGTGGGATCGCTGGACCCCGGAGGAACTAATGCCGTACTTCGAGACGGTCTTCGAGGCATTTACGCCACGGCGGACGATGTTTGGGTCCGACTGGCCGGTGTTGACGCTGGCGTCGCCTTATCGCGCCTGGATAGAAACGGTGACGCAGGCGATCAGCAGTTTCTCAAATGACGAGCAGGAAAGAGTGCTTGCGGGTACGGCAGTGGAGGCCTACGAGCTTTGAGCTGCATGCTGGAATGTTTGGACTTCTGCTTAATCCCCTGCGTCCCGACTCCACAAGCCGAAGCGCTGGCAGCTTGAATTCCAGTGTGTGACTTCCGCGCTTCGAATTCGGAATCTTCGCTACCCTTTCGCATTAGAAAGGGTAGCGAAGGGAAACGTCTTGCGGGAGCAAGGTCCTTCCCCTTTCACCTATTAGACTGAAACCGGGATTCATCGGCTAGCATAGTCGATAGGGTACAGATGGTTTCGCCTTCCTGAACGTTGCGTGAAAGGGCCAAACTTCTCTCGGGCCCCAAATCATGGATAGACATAGCAGTTGCTGCTGGATAAACTGGCAGTCTGCCTGCCAATAATCCAAGATGTGAGGACTTCCAAAAAGTCATGGACTCTCAACTGTCGTTCACGGGATTTGTCTGGAAGAATCTCTGGCACCGGCGGCTGAGGACTCTTTTGACGCTTTGCGGAATAGGCATGGCGATCGGCGCATTTGTAGGTCTGGTGGGGTTTTCCCGCGCATTTGAGCATGAGTGGATGCGCATCTACTCGAGCAGCGGCACCGACATCGCGGTTATTCAGCAGACTTTTCTGAGCACGTCGCTGGACGAGTCGGCGGCCGACAAGGTGAAGGCGCTGCCCATAGTTGCGCAGGCCACGCCGATGATCTACAACGTGATGGATCTGACGCCTGAGGTGAATGCGCTGGTCTACGGCTGGAAGGCCGATTCTTACGAATTCCAATCACTGCAACTGCTATCGGGAAAGCCATTCCGTGATGGTCACCCGGAGGTGATGCTGGGCGATCTTCTGGCTGGTAACATGAACAAGAAGCCGGGTGACACGTTGGAGATTCAAGGGTCTGCGTTCACGGTGTCCGCTATTTACCATGGCGGCTCCGCACTGGAGGCTGGCGCGGTGATTATGCCGCTGGACCAGTTGCAGCAACTGAGCAGCCTGCAGGGCAAGGTTTCGACGATTCATGTAAAGCTGCGCCCTGCGCCCGCCGGCGAAGCGCCGGACGAATATCTGAAACGGGCGAAGGCACATATTGAAGCGGCCCTGCCGGGCCTGCGCGCCATTCCCGCGGCGGAGCGGGCCGGCAACAACCAATTGGTGCGGATGGCGCACGCATCGGCATGGGGCACATCCTTGATCGCCTTGCTGATCGGCATCCTGGGGATTGCGAATACGATGGCGATGTCTGTGTTTGAGCGTACCCGTGAGATCGGCATTTTGCGCGCACTGGGCTGGACCCGGTGGCAGGTGCTGGTTCTCATTCAACTCGAGGCAGTGGTGCTTGGCCTTGGCGGCGGATTTATCGGCATCGGGGTTGGGTGGTGGGCTTTGCATGCGCTGGCCGCACTGCCGCAGACCGCGAGCATCGTCTCTGATTCCTTTCCAGTGCTGCTGCTGGCCGAGGCGCTGGGCATAGCCGTTCTGGCCGGGCTTGTCGCCGGGGCGCTGCCCGCGTGGCGCGGCGCAAAGCTTTCTCCGGTGGAGGCGCTGCGGCATGACTAGTCCAATTCTGGAAGTGCGCAGCCTGTACAAGAGCTACGACGAAGGCCGAATCGAGGCCCTGCGCGGTGTCGACCTCTCCATTGAAGCTGGCGAATATATCGCCATCACCGGGCCAAGCGGCAGTGGCAAGTCGACCCTGCTGCATATGCTGGGGGGACTGGATACGCCGACCACCGGCGAGGTGTTCTTCAAGAATGCCCTGCTCGGTGCGGCTGTGGATCTGGATACCTACCGGTCGCGGAGTGTCGGTTTCATTTTTCAGGCGTTTCACCTGATGCCAACCTTACGGGCAATCGAGAATGTACAGGTGCCGATGCTGGCGACGAACCGCAAGGGATTCGACCGCGGCGCACGGGCCGAAGAGTTGCTGAAGGAACTGGGGCTGGAACATCGGATGGAGCAGTTTCCCAACCAGCTCTCGGCAGGCGAGCGGCAGCGGGTGGCTATTGCGCGCGCTCTGGCAAACGATCCTGAAATCCTGCTGGCCGATGAGCCGACGGGAAACCTCGACAGCGTGAACACGGCGCGGATCATGGAGATCCTGATCGGAATTCAGAAGCAGCGGGGGATGACGCTGATCGTGGTGACGCACGAAAATGAGATCGCGCACGCTGCCGCCCGGCAGGTTCGCATCCGCGACGGGAAGGTCGAGGCATGAGATTCGGAACTCTCGCGTTGGCCGCATCGATGCTGCTGCCCGTTGCCGCACAGGCCGTGGAGCCGCTGGGACCGCTGGCGGAAGCACGCCGGCAGGTGGAGGCCGCCGACTATCGCATGAGCGGACACCTGGTGCGCGTGGACGGGAGCGGGGCGCGGACCAGCTTAGCTGTCAACATCAAGGCGCATTGGTTTGCGGGCGTGTTGCGAGTGCAGCTTGAGGTTGTTTCTCCGGCCCAGGCGCGGGTTCATGTGCTGCTGGAGATGCCGCCCGGAGAAAAGGACGCGATTTGGATTGCACATCCGGGCGATACCGCGGCGACCGCGTTGCCTTTCGAAAAGTGGAACCAAGGTCCGCTGGGAGAGCAGTTCAGCTACGAGGATTTGATGGAAGCCCAGTACTTTTGGGCCGGCCAGTCGATGATGGGAGAAGCAAAGTACGGGGCGCGCAACTGCAACCTGGTAAAGAGCATGCCGGGAGCAGTAGACAAGAGCCACTTCAGCGAAGTAAAAAGCTGGCTGGATCACGCGAGCGGCTTTCCGGTACACGTGGAGAAGACGCTGAAAGGCACGGGGACCGTGAAAGAGTTTACCTACTTTGGGCTGCGCCAGACGCAGGGCGTTTGGTCGGCCACCCAGGTGGAAGCGAAGATTCGCGGCCAAGCGGGTTCAACGCTGCTGATCATCGATCGCGGCTCACCAAAGGCGCACCTCGGATTGAAGGATTTTTCCCCGACTCAATTGACGCATTTTTAGGAATACCGATGCACTACCTACTCTGGATCTCCGGTTTGTTGGCGGCCTTGATTGCAGTGGGCCTTGTTTACCAAGGTCTCGGCGCACGGCGCGACCGGCGGCGGTATACGCATGAGGGCCAGTGGATCGATATCGGAAGCGGACGCAGGCACTACCTGGTGCAGAAGGGGGCGGGCCAGGCGACAGTGGTGTTTGAAGCCGGAATCGCGGCCACCAACCTGAACTGGTTCCGCATACAGGAGAAAGTCTCCGAGTTCGCCTCCACGGTCTCTTACGATCGCGGCGGGTTGGGCTGGAGCAGCCCCTGCCGGACGGCGCGCACACCGGGCAATATTGTTCCAGAATTGCATGAGTTGCTGAAGGGGGCAGGGATCAAGCCGCCCTATATCCTGGTGGGACATTCGTTTGGCGGTCTGGTGGTGCGGAGGTTTGCGCTTACTTATCCTGAAGAGGTGACAAGCATTGTCCTGGTGGACCCGATGCGATGCGAAGAATGGCCGCCCCTGGACCCCGCAAAAGAGGCGATGCTGGACCGGGGCAAGAAGCTGACTAGGGTTGCGATTCCAATGGCGCGAGTGGGTATTGTGCGGCTTGCCGTGAATTCGCTGCTGTGCCGGAAGGGGCGGACCGCGGGGCAAACTGCCGGACGGCTGGCAAACGCCGCCGGCAACGGAGGCAGGCACGCGCTGGACCGCATCAAGGACGAAGTGGGCAAGATGCCGAGCGAAGTTTGGCCCATCGTGGCCGCTCACTGGTCGCGACCCGATTACTACAGGGGTATGCGCAGTCACATTCTTGCCGTGCCGGACACGGTGCGGGAGATGCAGGACGCTGGGCCGATCCGCGGAATTCCGGTGCTGCTGCTGACGCCGGGGAAATCGATGCCGCTCTCAGACGAATGCGTACAGCGTATCGGCGACAACGTGAAGCAGGTGATTGCCACCGAGAGCGCTCATTGGATTCACCTGGACGAGCCTCAACTGCTGATCGATGCGATTGAGGAGATGGTGAAGGCTGCTGCTCCTGCGGCGGTGGCTGCAGCGGGCTGAGTTGCAACGAGTTGAAGCATCATTCCATCTCTGTTGAAAACCGCTCGCGCAGGATGCGGCGGAGCACCTTGCCATGGTGATTTTGGGGCATGCTACCGGGCTCCAGAATCCAGATGCGGCGCGGTGCCTTGTAACCCGCCAGATGCTTGCGGCACCAGTCCAGTAAATCGGCTTCGGTCGCTTCCGAACTTTGGTGCAACTCGACCACCGCGACCGGGATTTCGCCTTTCTCCTTGTGCGGCAAGCCAAAAGCGACGGCGCGGGCCACTGAAGGATGGGCCAACATGGCTTCTTCCAGTTCGCGCACGTAGACCGAGTAGCCACCCGACTTGATGACGTCTTTCATGCGGCCCACCAACCTGATGAGGCCGAGGCGATTTCGCGTGGCCAGGTCACCAGTGCGCAGCCAGCCGTCGCTGGTGAGCAAGCCCTGCACATCGCCTTTGTCCTTCCAATAATGCGGCGAAAGGCCGCGTCGGCGAATCTGGCACTCGCCGGTGGCGCCGGCGCGCACGGGGCGGGCGTTTTCATCAACCACGCGAATGCGAAACGGCGGCACCGGGAAACATAGGTCGCCGCTACCGGGAAACAGCGATAGATCGACGCCCATCATGGCGAGGCCGCCTAGTTCCACCATGCCGTAGCCGTTCAGCAGTACTGGAGGAATGCGCCGTCCACCCGGCAGCCGGATCAGGGCTCCGAACTGGCGCAGGCTAAGCCGGACCTCTGTGGGAAGGTGGTCGCTGGCGGAGAGCCACACGCGCACGGTCTTGAGCCGCGCGGGTTCAGGAGCGCTGTTGACGAGCCGGGCGAACATCTCGGGCACGCCGACGAAGGTGGTGATACCAAAGCGTTCGACCAAATCTACTGCGCTGGCGACATCAAAGCGGTCGAGGAAACAGCCGCGAATTCCTGCCATGAGACCGTAGAGCGCAATGCTGACGGCCATGATGTGGGACCAGGGCAGGGCAATAAGCGCCAGATCGCGTGGGCCCAGAAAGAAGCTGGTGAGCACTGTGGACGCGCGCCCACCGAGCAGCGCCTTGCTTGACAGGGCCGCTCCCTTGGGAAAGCCGCTGGTGCCGGAGGTATGGAAGACTGCGATGGTCGCTGACGGATCGATGACGGTGGGCGGGAACGGGGCACCACTATTGCCGCGGCGCACGAAGCCATCCATCGTTTCGGCTTCATTGTCGGCCTGTATCCAGATGCGCACATTCAGTGCGCTGAGGTCCTGGATGCTGCGCTCGAAGACCGTTTTGTCGGTGACCAGAATATCCGTGCCGCTGTCGGCCAGAATCCGGCTCACTTCGGCAAGAGAGAGCATTGGGTTCAGAGGTACCGCGATTCCTCCGGCGCGGATGATGGCTAGAAACCAATGAAAGTAATAGCGGTTGTTGCTGCGGTAGATGGCGACCGGTTGGCCCGGCCTGAGCGCTACGATGCGGCGGAGAAAGGCATCAATGGACTGCACATCTGCATGCAGATCGGAGAGACGAAAATGTCCATCCTCTCCAACTGAGACATCGCAGTCTTTCTTGCGCCGAACCAGCTCGTCCACGAGATTGGCCACTGTGACGTTGCGGTCGCGGGAGAGTTGATAGTTGCGAACCAGACTCATTGGACGGCAACCGGCTTGCGGCCCCAATCGCTGGCCAGACAGTAGTGGAACAGATGGTCGAGATAGTCCAGCACTGGCGGTGGGCACATTCCGGCAGGCTCCAGAAGCCGCTCGGCGTTGCTGGTGTCAAATTGCATCTTCATGGTGAAGTAGTCGCGGTAGGCGCGGCCGTCGCGCAGGACGCGGCGCTTGCGGCCCCACAATGAGACCCACAGCAGCGGGCGTACCAGGGCGAAGAATAACTTTGGGTCCACGTAGCGCGGCGCAGGCGCGTTGAAATATTCCATGGCTCGCTGTGCGACTTGTTGAATGGTGGCGCTGCCGCGCGGTCCCGCGCAGAGGTGGACCGTGTTGCCGAGCGCGGCCTCGTCAAAGACCAGCCGAGCGACCGAGGCAGCGACGTAGTCCACGGGCACAATGTCCAGCACCGCATCGGGATAGCCCGGCACGGTGCGCCATAGGCGGCGCGCGTAAATCTTCAGCGGCCAGTACATCATTTTGAAACTGGAGGTGACGCCGGTGCGGGAATCGCCCACGATGATGCTGGGCCGCAGAATTACACCGGGAAGGGAACCGAGGCGCGAGCGGACCAGCGCTTCAGCTTCGGCCTTGGTCTGTTCATAGGTATTGCGGTAGCCCTGGCCGACGGCGAGTTCGCTTTCGCGCACCAGGTCGTTGCGCTCGCCGGCCACGTAAGCTGTGCCGACATAGGCAAAGCTGCGAAGCTGGCGCGCGCCTCCGGCAAAATCAAGCACGCGGCGCGTACCCTCGACATTGATGCGGCGGGCTTCTTCCAACGAGTGATCGAAGCGAACCGTTGCGGCGGAGTGAATTACGCGGGTCGTCTCGGCGGAAAGGCGTTGCCAGACGGCGGCGTCCAGCCCGCAGTTGGGTTGGCTTACATCGCCGGAATAGACCTGGATGCGCGCGCGCTGGGCGGCGGGGACAATCAGATCGGCCCTTTGCTGACCCGATTGGCCTGGCCTATCGCGGATGAGCAGCGCCAGCGTGGCGTTGGGCTGGCGATCCAACAACTCGTGCACTAGTTGTACCCCGAGAAAGCCGGTCGCGCCGGTTACGAGGATGAGCTCTTCGCTATTCATTCAGAAACCAATCTCAGTCCTCGAACAACGCGAAGGCCCGTAAACGAAGGCCCTTCGTTGCCTGGCCGATGGGTAAAGTTATGCGCCATTATAGCCCGGTAGGCGCCTGATACAGAGTCCGCGCACATTTCAGCTTGCGGAGTCTGCCTGACTCAATATCAGCCAATGCGTTTCCAGGCATAGACTTCGTAGCCGCCGCTGCTTCCCTCTGCGCGTCCGCTTCCATTGCTCCAGTCAAGGCGGAGCGCGTCTTCGCCGGTACTCATCGTGAATGGCATCGAACCGTCGCCGTAGACCCGCGCTGTAAGGCGGCGCGTCTCGGGGGCGCCTGCATAGAGGCCGGTGTCTGCCCAGGGCACGATGCTTCCGGCTTTGACATAGACTGGTATCCGCGCGGTGGAGGCGGGCACGGATAACTCAGCGCCACCCTTGAGCGCTTCGCCGGTCCAGAAGTCGTGCCATGCGCCCCCAGGCAATACGACCTTGCGGGCTTCTTCGCCTGCAAACATGGGCGCGACCATCATGCGGTCGCCGATCATGTATTGGTCATCGACGCCGTGGAGCTGCTTCTGGTGCGGCGCATCGAGCACCAGCGCGCGGAAGGGCGGCGTACCGTCTTCGGCGTAATGCTGAAAAGCAGCCTTCAGATAGGGAACGAGTTGCATTCTCCATCCGATGATCTCCCGGCAACGGGCCTCAAGGCTCTCCCAGCCGTCGAGCAATTGGCCTGCGTTGTTTTTCTTGCGGTTCAACTGTTTCCACGGCGGATTCTTGATGTACCAGCCGTTGATCATGGCGAGCGGAGAGAAAACAACGCTTTGCAAGCGGCGAATGAGGTCTTCTTCGCTGACGGCATCGCGGACTTCAGGGCACCACAGCAGCCCGCTGAAACCGGAGTTGACCAGCGCGCGGATAAAGTCGCGATGGTTATACAGGTCGCTGTAAAGCACGAACGGGTAAGGCGCGGCGAGCGCGCCGCTGGAGCGAACCAGGTTGTATGTCTCCTGCCGCCGCTTGCGGAACTGATTCCAGATAGCCATCTGGTAGCGAAGGCCGAAGACGCTGTGCATCTGTTCGCCGTCCACGCCGGAAGGGAAGGAACTGCATTCTGGAAAGGACCACCCGCCGGTATAGTCGGAGTTGTCGCACTCATCCATTTTGAACCCGCTGATGCCCAGGTCGATGAGGGTTCTGCCGTGGAAGTCGCCAAAGGACTCGCGCGCCGGTTCTCCGGCGAAATCGGGCACCAGGCCGCCCCATACGCCGAAGCTGCCGGAGTTCGGCGCGATGGCAGGGAAGAGAGGCGAGGCGGGATGCGTGAATGCGTGCTCCCAGAGATTCACTTTGTATTGCATCTTCGCGGCGGAGCGAACAAAGTCCGCCGGGTCGGGAAAGCGATCCTTGTTCCACACGAACGTGCAGGAGTAAGCGTGCGTCTGCCACCCGGGCTCGAGACCGATTACATCGCAGGGAATCTTCCGCTCGCGAAACTCCTTGGCAAGCGCAAGCGCGCTTTGTTGCGTGGACCGCGAGTCATGCCGGTACCAGAAGCCCAGCCCCCATTCCGGCGGCACATGACCACCGCCTGAAAACACGTTGTAGCGTTTTACGGCGTCCAGCATGTCAGGTCCGGCGAAGAGATACACATCGACGCCAGCCGCGGTGGGCACATCGACGGTGACGAAGCCTGTCTCGCCATCCGGAAGATCGTTTGTGTAATTCGGATCGGGATTGGCTGCGGCGACTGCATCAACCGGGCGGGTTGGCTTAGTCCGCGCGTTGCCAAGATAGAAGGTCGCATAACGGGCTGTGTCGATGAGAATGCCGATGCCCTCGGTGGTTACATAGAACGGAACCGGAGCATGAGAATCACCATTGTCTATCCTGGGATCGGCATTGACGCGCGTCACTTTCTTCTTGCCGTGTTGCGCAAACGACAAGAGCTGCAGACCCAGCCCGTAAATCTCTTCTCCCGGCCGCAGCGGCAACTGGACCATACAGCCACGCGGGGTGCGCAGGCCCTCAATCGGTGGCAGAGGTGCGGCATCCACGCGGGGCAGCTTCTCAAAGGCCTCTGTTTGTGGCGGCACAAGGCGGCTGGAGACAGGGGTGAACCGCTCGGGTATGCCAATGGTTGCCCGCCAAACGCCGGGGTGAACCTGCTTCCAGAAAGGCGTCTCGGGAGACGCCGGAACAGCGGCTTCGGCGTGAAGCAGGCGGGAGAATCCGGCAGCGGCTCCGCTGGCCGCGAGTCCCTTGGCAAGATTGCGTCTTGTGATCTTTATTTCAGCGCCCAATTTGTACCTTTCTCCAAACAGTACGAAAGACCTATTGCTTCTAAAACTTGTTTCACGTAAGCCAGACTTCAGGCTGCAAGCGGCCGAAAGGGGTCGGGACCGCCATCCTTTTGCCTAAATCCGAGCGGAGGGTTGAACGCACTTGCGCGGTTCTCGATCAATGGTAACGTAATAGATATTTTAAACAGCTTGGGGAGTTGCCGTGGAGGTACACTTGCGGAGAACCGTGAAAGCCGGACAAAATGCGCTGCCCGTCAGATCGAATTCGCGAGCTGAGGTTTGCAGAGAGCCGCTTGTTAGTTCGGCGCGGGACTCAACGATGAGTTCGCCTGGCAAGACAGCACTTATCATTGGCGCGGGTCCGGCCGGACTTACGGCGGCACTGGAGTTTCTGGAGCAGTCTGACATCAAACCCATTGTTCTGGAGGCGTCGAGGGAGATTGGCGGCATCTCGCGCACGGTTCGCTACAAGGGCAACCGGATGGATATCGGCGGCCATCGGTTTTTCTCAAAGAGCGACCGCGTGATGGAGTGGTGGCTGAAGCAAATGCCGACTGAAGCCGGTGCCGACAACTCCGCCGCCATTAGCTATCAGGACCAATCGCGCACGATTGCGGGCATGGGCGCTACCGGCGGCAAGACAGCCGGCGAGCAGGATCTGGTGATGCTGATTCGTCCTCGCAAGAGCCGTATCTATTTTTTGCGCCGCTTTTTCGATTACCCAATTACGCTGACCAAAGATACGCTGAGCAAACTGGGCATTGTGCGAACGGTCAAGGTGGGCTGCAGCTATATGGCTTCACAGGCGCTGCAGATCAAGCCGGAGAAGTCGCTTGAAGATTTTCTGATCAACCGCTTTGGCCGGCAGCTCTATCTGACTTTTTTCAAGAGTTATACAGAGAAGGTTTGGGGCACGGCTTGCGACGAAATATCCGCGGAGTGGGGCGCGCAACGCATCAAGGGGCTTTCGCTCACGACCGCCGTCAAACACTTCCTCAAGAAGACTTTTGGCAAACGCGATCACAACATCGCGCAGAAGGGGACCGACACCTCGCTGATCGAGCGTTTTCTTTATCCGAAGTACGGCCCCGGCCAGTTGTGGGAACATGTGGCGGAGAAAGTCGCAGAGGCAGGCAGCGAGATCCACCTGGGCTGGATGGCGACACGCGTACATACCGAAGGGAACCGCGTTGTGTCGGTGGATGCGATCAGCGACGAGGGCGAGATGCGCAACTTCGCGGCAGACTATTTCCTTTCGACTATGCCGGTGCGCGACCTTGTGAATGCGATCGAGGTTACAGGCACGCCGGTACCAGTCAATGTGAAGCAGGTGTCCGACGGCCTGATTTACAGGGACTTTTTCACTATCGGCATCCTGATCGACAAGCTCTCAGTTACTGAGCCGGACGGAGGGTTGCTGAAGGATACCTGGATTTATATCCAGGAGCCGGACGTGCAGATTGGCCGCCTGCAGATCTTCAATAACTGGAGTCCGTACCTGACGGAGCAGGGCAAGGTTTGGATTGGCCTTGAGTATTTCTGCTATGAGACGGATGCGCTTTGGAAGAAGCCCGACGATGAACTGAAGCAGTTCGGCGCACTGGAGTTGGAGAAGATAGGCATTCTCAAAGCCTGCGACGTGCTCGATTCGCATGTGGTTCGCGTACCTAAAACCTATCCCGCCTATTTTGGAACATACGACCGCTTCGAAGAGCTGCGGGCGTTTACCGACAGCTTTGAGAACCTGTTCCTGATTGGCCGCAACGGCATGCACAAATACAACAATCAGGACCACTCGATGCTTACCGCCATGCAGGCGGTCGAGAACATTCTGCGGGGCAAAACCGGCAAGGACAATATCTGGAGCATCAACACGGAGCAGGATTATCACGAGCAGAAGTCCGGCGACGGGCAGGCAGCCCAATCGCGGTGAGGCGCATGGTTTTCGCGGCAGGCCGCCAACGAGATTAAACTATAGCTGCTATGGCCATTACCTCTGTTTCAACCTCGATTCAGCCGTGCCCGCCCAGGGGCGAATTTGTGAACCAGTCTTTTGTCGACTTCAAGGCGCCGGACAACGCGCGCGCGATGCAGAGCGCCCTGGACTCGGTCGCGTCCCAGTTGGGCCGGGAATACGACCTGATTATCGGCGGCGAGCGGCTGAAGACTGACGACAAGATTCGTTCCATCAATCCCGCGCAGCCGGCACAGGTGGTCGGCGTGCACCAGAAGGCCGGCGCAGGGCACGCGGAACAGGCGATGACGGCGGCGCTCAAGGCTTTCGAGTCGTGGAGCAGAACCCCTGTGGAGACGAGGGTTTCTCTGCTGCTGAGGGCTGCGCAGATTATCCGCGGTCGCAGTTTCGAGTTTCGCGCCTGGCTCACCTACGAAGTGGGCAAGAACTGGGCCGAGGCTGACGCCGATGTGGGCGAAACCATCGATTTTCTGGAGTTTTATGCGCGCGAAGCGCTGCGGCTGGCGGGGGCGACGACACCCATCCAATTGCCGGGCGAGCGCAACGAACTCCACTACATCCCGCTGGGTGTGGGCGCGGTGATTCCGCCGTGGAATTTCCCGTTCGCCATTATGGCGGGGATGACGGCGGCCTCGATCGTTACCGGCAACACCGTGATTCTGAAACCTTCAAGCGACGCGCCGACCATTGCCGCGAAGTTTGTGGAGGTGCTGGAAGAGGCGGGAATGCCGGACGGCGTGGTCAACTTTTGTCCCGGCTCGGGCGCCAGCTTCGGCAATGCGATTGTCGAGCATCCCAGGACGCGCTTTGTGGCCTTTACCGGGTCAAAGGCAGTGGGATTGGAGATTCACGAGAAGGCGGCTAAAACGCAGCCGGGCCAGATCTGGATCAAGCGGACGATTCTCGAGATGGGCGGCAAGGACTCGATTCTTGTATGTGCGGACGCGGATCTGGACGCGGCGGTCGAGGGAGTGGTGGCTTCGGCCTTTGGATTCAGCGGCCAAAAGTGTTCAGCCTGTTCGCGGGCTATCGTTGAAGCTCCCATCTACGATGTTTTTGTGGAGCGGGTGCGGGAGCGCGTGGCAAAGCTGACGGTCGGCGATCCAGTAGCCAACCACAACCTGGGGCCGGTGATCAACAAGTCAGCTCTCGCCTCCATGCTCCAATACATCGAGACCGGCAAGAAGGAAGGCCGGCTGGTGGCGGGCGGCCATGCGCCGGAGACCGCAGAAGGCGGCTATTATCTGGAGCCGACCGTGATTGCCGATGTGGCTGCGGATGCGGTTCTGGCGCAGGAAGAGATCTTTGGTCCGGTTCTGGCACTGATCAAGGTGGGCAGTTTTGAAGAAGGCCTGGAAGTGGCGAACAACACCGAGTATGGGCTGACCGGCGCGATTTATTCCTCCGATCGGGTAAAGCTGGACATTGCGCGCCGCGAGTTCCACGTGGGCAATCTCTACTTCAACCGCAAGTGCACGGGCGCGATGGTGGGCGCGCACCCGTTTGGCGGCTTCAACATGAGCGGAACGGATTCGAAGGCCGGCGGACCGGACTACCTGCTGCTGTTTACGCAGGCCAAGAGCGTGGCGGAGAGACTCTGAAAGCAGTGTCGACCGTTTGGTGGGCGTTCAAATAGTGGGCCTCTGTGGGTTGTGTCGGCTGTCACCGTGCGCGCTGCGTGAGGCTGCTATCGTGCCGGAGCCGTCATTTCCAATCTGGAGGACTACATGAGGTTGAAAGCGCTGTTGGTGGCCGCCCTGTTTTTGCTGAACGTGCCCGTGGGCCTGGTGGCACAGGAAGATTCAGCCGGGTGCAAAGACACCCCGCTGCTTACGCGGATTTCCGGATGCTCGATTGCCGATTGCAGCAACTCGGATTTCGATTCCGCCGAGGTGCAGACTTCGCTGACCAAGGATCCGCGCAAGACCCATCTGGAAGGCAAGATCGAGAAGATCCACTACACGTGCTCGGCCAAATCGGCCCTGCAGGTGCGCCGGAATGCCGAGGGGGCATTGCGCGGATCAGGGTTTACATTGGACTTCACTGGATACGATGTCCCAGAGCACTACGTGACCGCGCACAAGGGAGCCCAATGGGTGGCTGTAGTGGCTTCCGAGATGAGCGGCGACAGCTCGTATGTGGTGACAACGGTGCTGACCCAGGCGATGCAGCAGGAGATGACCTCCGATGCCGCCGCATGGGCCGCGGAGATAAATCAGACTGGACATGTGGCGGTGTACGGGATCGAGTTCGACACTGCGAAGGCCACCATCAAGCCGGCATCCGAGAAAGTGCTGGGGGACGTATTGAGCCTGTTGCAGGCGCAGCCGGACTGGAATATGAAGATCGAAGGGCACACGGATTCGACCGGAACCAAGGCCGGCAACCAGGTGCTCTCGAAGCAAAGGGCGGCATCGGTAGTGGCATGGCTGGTGAAAAACGGTATTGCGCCGGCACGGCTCACAGCAGTTGGGCTGGGCGATTCCAAACCGATTGCGGACAACGGTACCGACGAAGGCCGAGCCCACAATCGCAGGGTGGAACTCGTAAAGCAATAGGGCGGGTGTGGGTGCTCGCACAGACGCGGCAACAGGGGAAATGGCAGTTCAGGTCTCGATTTCGAGAGAACTGAACTGCCATTTCCCCTGTCAGGTTCTGAGCATCAACCGGTGGCAAGAAGCGTCCTGGGTTGCAGGATGTCGGTAATCTGCCGGCCTTGCTAGGCGACGGCCGACGGCGCGGCAGCCTCTTCGGCTTCAAGCTTGCTGCCCACTTCGGCGGCGGCTTGTGCCAGCACGCGGTGGTGGATTGTGAACAAAGCCAACTCCAGCCGGTCACCAACTCCGGTTTTGTCGTAGATGGACCGCAGGTAGTTCTTGATGACCTGTTCGGTGGTCTTGAGGCGGGTGGCGATTTCGCGGTTTTTGCAGCCTTGCACGATGAGGGCGACTATTCGCATCTCTTTTGGTGTCAGCCGGTCGCGAACGCGGGTGCCGACCATATCTTCTTCTGGCGAGTCGGGTTGCATCACCTGGGGAGGAAGCCAGGTGTCGCCGGCGGCGACTCGGCGAACACACTCCACGAGGGCCGGACCGGTGACATTGCGAAACACGATGCCGCGGAAACCTTGTTGCAGATAAGTGCCCGCAATCTCGTTGTTTTCTGCGATGACGATGCCGCGGCTGCCAACCGACTCAAGCAGAAGGCGCAACCGGGTGAAATCCGGCCGCATGGAAGCGGCAAACACGGTAATCGAGCCTGGGAAAGTCGCGATTGCATGGTACATTCGATCCACATCTGTGCATTGAGCAATGATGCGCAGATCTTCGTCCATGGCGAGTACCTTGGCGGTACCTGCGCGGAAAATTGCCTGAGAATCGGCCAGAATAACCTTGTTCATGATGTGCGCCTCATTTGCTCGATCCCCGTCTGAAAAAGTTACAGGCTGCCCAGTCAGCGATTCCTTCGCAAACCGGTAGCGCGCCTTGAACAGGGGCGAAAGAATTCTTCCCTTGCGAACCTATCGGCAAAACGAAGAAAATCTTGGGACTGTACGCAATTGCAACACTACGAATCGCCCGGGGTCCTTTCGTAATCAACTGAACTGGGAAGATTGGCATCGCAGCACTTCCCCCACTCTTGAGATTACAGCTTGGCGACCCAGAGGCTCACTAAAATCCTGGGTCGGAAGCATGTACTTCGTTAACCCTGGGGCTATCGCGCCTGCGCGAATGCCGGTTGCGGAAATCTATGAATGCAAGTCGCCACCATCCAGCGAGCGGCGACCCGACCAATGCTCCATCCGGTTACACGTTTGCATAAGCGTCGTAGCCAAGCCCTACACTGAGGATATATGGCAAGGCCAATTCTGTTAGCGGTAGACGACGACGTCAGCGTCCTGGAGGCGGTGGTGCAGGACCTGCGCCGGCAGTACGGGGCCACGTATCGTGTGATGCGCGCAGCCAGCGGTAAGGCTGCCTTGGATATGTTGGCTCAGCTGAAAACCCGGCAGGAGCCGGTTGCTCTCTTGCTTAGCGACCAGCGTATGCCGGGCATGTCTGGCGTGGATTTTTTGGAGCGTGCCCTGGCACTGTATCCCGAGGCCCGGCGCGTGCTGCTGACCGCCTATGCCGATACAGAGGTGGCCATCCGCGCCATCAATACCGCTCGCATTCACTACTACCTGACCAAGCCCTGGGACCCACCGGAGGAGAAACTCTACCCGGTTCTGAACGACCTGCTTGAAGACTGGAAGGCCGGCTATCGCCCTTCTTTTGAAGGGCTTCGCGTAATCGGGAATCGATGGTCGCTGAAGGACCACAAGGTACGCAACTTTCTGTCGCGCAACCACGTGCCTTACCGCTGGCTGGACATTGCAGGCAACATGGACGCGCTCCAGTTGCTGGAGGACCGGCACTTGGATCCGGACCACCTGCCGGTAGTGCTGTTTGCTGACGGCAGCGCCCTGGTTGCGCCTGAGCCGGAGACTCTGGCACAGCGGGTGGGCCTGAGCGTCCAGGCCACCCAGGATTTCTATGACCTAGTGGTCGTGGGTGCGGGGCCGGCCGGTCTGGCGGCAGCGGTTTATGGCGCCAGCGAGGGGTTGAGGTCGCTGGTGATTGAGCCTGAGGCGCCCGGCGGACAGGCCGGTTCCTCTTCGAAGATTGAGAATTATCTGGGATTTCCTTCTGGAGTGACGGGGGCAGACCTGGGGCGACGCGCACACATTCAGGCCACGCGGTTCGGCGCCGAGTTTCTTACGCAGCGGGCCACCAGCCTGCGCATCGACGGGCAATACCGGTTTGTGCAACTAGGGGATGGGCGTGAGGTATCGAGCCATGCGGTGCTGCTGGCCCCCGGAGTTCAATACCGGAAGCTCGATATTCCGGGCGCAGGACGGCTGACCGGACGAGGCATCTACTATGGGGCCGCACTGGTTGAGGCCGTGGCCTGCAAGGACGAAGAGGTCTTTATCGTGGGGGGCGCCAACTCCGCCGGGCAGGCAGCGCTGCACTTTGCCAAGTTTGCTTGCAAGGTCACCATGCTGGTTCGCGGCGAGGGCCTGTCGGCCACCATGTCGAAATACTTAATCGATGAGATCGAACGCACATCCAATATAGTGATTGAGCCGCGGACTCAGGTGTTGGAGGCGATCGGCGAGGAGCGGCTGGCGACGCTGAAACTGGGCGGTCCGGCAGGAGAATATAGCGTACCGGCTACCTCTCTGTTCGTGTTTATAGGTGCTGCGCCGAGTACGGCGTGGCTGCCTCCCTCGGTCTTGCGGGACGAGAAGGGTTTTCTGCTGGCCGGACCGGATTTGCGCGTTGAAGGCAAGTTGCCCGACATCTGGCATGAACAGCGCGAGCCGTTCTTGCTGGAGACCAGCGTCCCCGGGGTCTTTGTGGCCGGCGACGTGCGGCATGGATCAGTAAAGCGCGTGGCCTCGGCGGTTGGCGAGGGTTCCATCGCAGTGCAGTTTGTTCACCAGTACCTGGCGGGATTCTAGAAGGAAGGCAGCAAGCAAGAATGAGCATCGACGGACCATCTATCGTCATCGAATCGGTCCCTTTGCGGGAAGTTGCGGAGGCTCTCGGCCATACCCGCCCCTTTGTCGAAACCTGCGCTGCCGATCTGAGTGACGTTTTAAGCGGCGTACACAACGTCGATCGAATAACGGCCCGCGCAGGTTCGGTCCTGGCGGAGCCACGGCAATCGATTCGCGCGTACTGGCTGGTGCTAGACGGGGAGATTCGTGCCGACCGCCCGGAGCCGGATGGTTCCCTCACGGCAGTGGGCTTCGCCCGCGCCGGAGAGGGCTTTGGCGAGGCGCCTCTGCTTACCGGCAAGCCCTACTCGCCTTTCGTGATTGTTGCGGTGCAGGACTCGTTGCTTATCCGCTTTACCGAGCAGGATTTTTGGACGCTGATGGCCACTTGCCCGGAAGCGCGCAAAGTGGTGCTGGCAGATGCGGCTCTGCGGCTCCAGACTTACCAGGTGGAGGCGCTGCACCGGGAGAAACTGATCTCGCTGGGTACGCTCGCGGCTGGCCTCATGCACGAGTTGCACAATCCCGGATCGGCGGCCAAACGCGCCGCTTCGCAACTGCGCGAGAACCTGATGCGTTTGCAGCAACTGAGCCTGCGTTCGAGCTCCAAGCCCAAAACCCCGGCCCAGCTTGAGTGCATGCGCAGCATGCTCGAACAAACCATGCACGGCTGCCACGCTCCGGCCGTGAGCAGCCTGGAGCAATCAGACGCGGAAGAGGCCATGGCGGCGTGGCTGGCGTCGGCCGGGGTGGAAAACGCATTCACCATTGCGCCCGCACTGGTGGGTATTGGGCTGCGCCAGGAGGAGCTTGGCTGTGCGAAGGAAGCATTCGAGGCCGCCAGCTTCTCCGACACGCTCAACTGGTTGGAGGCGCTGGTTTCAAGCGTCTCGCTGGTGTGCGCCATTGAAGAGAGCATCGGGCGCATTTCCGATCTGGCGATGGCAGTGAAGAAATTCGCTTACGATGAGCGCTCGCCGGATAAGACGATTGACGTAAACGACAGCCTGCAAAGCACGCTGACGATCCTGGGCCACAAGCTGCGCATCAAGCAGATCAGCGTTGAAAAGCGCTTTGACGCGGCTCCGTCGACGATTCACACGCGCGGCTCCGCGCTGAGCCAGGTGTGGACCAACCTGATCGACAATGCCGTGGACGCTTCACCGGCGAATGCGCAGATTGAGATTGCGACCTGGACAGAACCTGGCTGGCTGGCGGTGAGTATCACGGATCACGGCACGGGTATTCCGGCTGAGGTCCGGCCGCACATCTTCGAAGCGTTCTTTACCACCAAGCCGCAGGGATCCGGCACCGGATTGGGACTCGAGATCGTTCACCGCATCGTGACTCAGAAATTCGGTGGCGCCATCGCGGTGGAATCCGAACCGGGAAGCACGAAATTTACCGTCCGCCTGCCCTTTGCCGGCAATTGCAGCTCCGGAACCTGCCCAGCCTGAGAGCAAGGCGACACCGCTGTTTCGTTAGCTTTCGCGGCTAATATTGATCTGCTTGCGTGGTATGACCACTAGAGATTTCCGGCGTATGATGGATGGGCAGGCAAACCTTCCGTCTTAGAGGAACTCCAGTGAATCGACAGAATTCCTGTATCAGGCAACTTCTTCCTGTAGCGGCGCTTGCCCTGGCTTTCGTGGCCGTTTCGGCAATCGCTCTCTACGCGTCTCCACTTTGCAATCCGCGCACCTTTGGCGCCAAGGGAGATGGAGTCGCCAAGGATACGGTAGCGATTCAAGCAGCGATTGACGCGTGCGAGAAGCAGGGTGGCGGCACGGTGGTGCTGAGCGCGGGCACTTATCTGAGCGCGCCCATTCTGCTCAAGAGCAATATCACCCTGCAACTCGACAAGGGCGCTACGCTTCTGGGTTCTCCCGATCATGCGGAGTATCCGGCCAAGACGGAATTCCGTGAGCCCGGCCTGCAGGCACTGGTGAGCGCGGTGAATGCCACGAATGTCGCGATTACGGGTGAAGGCATCATCGACGGCGCGGGCGAAAGCTGGTGGGTGATTGCGCGCAGCGTCAAGAACGCTGGCGTGATGGGCAACGATCACCCGCGGCCCCGGCTGGTGGTCTTCGATCATTGCAGGCATGTGCGCGTGGAGGGCGTGACGATTCAGAATTCGCCTATGTGGCAACTGGTTCCCTATTACTCCGACGATGTGATCATCCGCAACGCGAAGTTTTTGGCTCCAACGCACTCGCCGAACACGGACGCCATCGATCCATTTTCCTCATCGCATGTCGTGATTGATCATGTGTTTGCCGATGTGGGCGACGACGATGTGGCGATCAAGTCGGGCGCCATCAACTCGCCGGGGCCGGACGATCCAAGCCGCGACATTACGATTACCGATTGCACGTTTCTGCATGGGCACGGCTTGTCGATCGGCAGCGAGGTTGCAGGCGGCGCGCGTAACATCCGTGCCGAGCGCATTCACTTTGAGGGAACCGACAACGGCATTCGCGTGAAGGCGAATCGCGACCGCGGAAATGACGTGGGCAATTTTGTGTTTCGCGACATCACCATGAAAGGCGTAAAGAACGCGGTGATCATCAGCGAGTACTATCCGAAGGTGATGCCTGCGGAGGGCGAGGCGGCACAACCGGTGACGCGGCTGACACCGCACTTCCACGACATCGTGATCGAGAATGTGACGGCTACGGGGAGCACGTCGGCTGGCGCAATCGTCGGGTTGCCGGAGTCGCCTGTTGCGGGTGTGGTTCTGCGCAATGTGAATATCAGTGCGCAGACCGGACTCGTGATTGGCTATGCGGATGTTTCGGGCGAAGGCGTGGTTGTGAAGGCAGAAAAAGGGCAGGCGATTGAGAAGCTGGTGGGAGCGAAGGTTTCGCTGCGCTAACCCAGAATGGATCAACAAAACAGGCTGCACCTAATGGCGCAGCCTATTTTGTTGCTGGAAAGAAAGTGCCGTGTCTACTGGTTGACGCCGCTGGCCAGGAAGCCTCCATCGACGACGATAGTCTGTCCGGTGACGAAGGAAGAACTGTTTGAGGCGAGATAGACAAGGGCTCCGATGAGCTCTTCGGTTTTGCCGAAGCGGCCCATGGGCGTGCGCATCAGCAGTTCCTGTCCGCGCGCCGTGCTGTCAAGCAACTGCGCGTTCAGGTCGGTGCGGAAGACGCCGGGAGCGATGGCGTTGACGGTAACGCCCTTCTTGGACCACTCGACGGCAAGCGAACGGGTTAATGACGCCACGCCGGCCTTGCTGGCAGCGTACGCTGTTACCTCACTGAGCGCCGCGAAAGCATTCAGCGACGAGATGTTGATGATGCGGCCGTAACCGCGGTCCAACATATGCTTGCCGAAGACCTGGCAAGCGCGCAGCGTTCCGGTGAGGTTGGTGTTGATAATTCCGTTCCACTCTTCCTCCGTAACTTCCAGCGTGGGGCGGCGCTTGATGATGCCGGCGCAGTTGACCAGGATGTCGACCTTGCCGAACTTATCGAGTGCGGCGGCCAGCAACGCTTCCAGCGAGGCGCGGTCGCATACATCTGAAGCCTGGCGGATGGTCTTGCGTCCACGGGCTTCGATTTCAGTTGCGGTATCTTCCACCTGTTGCTGACGGCGCGCCGTCGCGATCACGTCTGCGCCTGCATCGGCGAGGCCGAGCGAAAGGGCGCGGCCAATACCTGAAGTTCCTCCGGTTACAACCGCCACTTTTCCTTCAAGGCTGAGAAGCTGACTTGTCATGATTTCTCCGTTCAAGATTTGTGCTTACGAGGTCTCTTCTGCTGCGCCTCGAAGGCTTAATTATCCCTTTTGCCCCAGAAACACGGGGGCGATGTGGCGGTTGTAAAGATTCTCTGTCACGTTCTTTGCAATCACCGGCTCATTGGCTTCGAGCAGGTCAAGATAGCGGCGTCCCATCTTGGCGGCAACCTTGAATCCGACGTGCAGCAACTGGCGCAGGCTGCTGTTGTAGGCCGCCGCCCCGGGCACATGACGCAAGGCGGAAGTGTACTGGTCCGAAGTCCAATCGCGCACCTCGTCCGGCGAAGGGAGCTTGGCCGGATCGATATCGATGACTGTTGCGTAGGGCGCGCAGAGTTCTTCGCGGTGCGCAAAGGCTTCAGCATAGATTTCCTTGGCAAGCGCCAACCCATCGCCCCCGGCTTCGGCCAGGCCGATCAACTCTTCAAGCCAGGTGGTACCGGCTGTCTTGAGGTGTACGCCGACGTTGAAACGCTTGATGGTCGCATGGATAGAGGGGTAGATGGAAAACTTGTCGCTGCCTGAGTGAACGCTCAGCTTGAGATTCTCCGGGAGTCCAAAATTCTTTACGGCATAAGCAATCGCCGCAACGTCGAGCGCAAACTCGCGGTCGAATTGCGCCACGTCGCCCACATAGTCAACGCCCTTGTTGAAGCGGCCGCTGAACTTGGGGGCGATGGTCTGGACAGGGATGCCTTCATCGGCAATCGCCGCCAGGATGATGAGCAGCTCGACGGGGCTCTGGGCGCGGTCGGTTTCATCCATCGAAACTTCAGGGATGAAGTTGCCTGCGCCCTTGACGCTCTCAATTTTGCGGTAGACTTCGCCGGCCTTTTTGACGGCTCCAAGGAATTTTTGTGCGGCCTGGCGCAGGCTCTCCGGCGTAATTTCGAAGGTCTCGTCCGCGCCTTCAAGCTTGATGCTGCCCAGCAGTTCCGGGTGACGGCTCACGAAGGCGTCGACGTCAGCTTCCTGCGCGGGCTGGCCGATGAAGTCGGCAACGTCGAGGGTGAAGAAATCACACGAGTCGATGAAGCGGCCGACGGTCTGAAGCGTGATGTGGTCCGCGTCGCAGAAGTATTGCTGCTTCCAGTCGAGTGCTTTGACGGCGGCATCAGCAGCTTGCCGCGCCGACAAGGGCTCGGACCCGATGATGGTGTGCTCGCGGTTCGACTTGTTCCAGACGGGGACGACCTCGATGCCACTCTCCAGAGCCTTTACACAGGCTTGCAACTGCGCCTTCGCCTGGTGAGCAAACCTGTCCCCGGTTCCAATGGAATACTTGCTGAGCGTCAACTTTTGATTAGCCATAGTCTTTCCTGCCTTAGAGGCGACTGCGATGCGCCCACAGACCTAATCCCGGATTGGCAATGAAGAAGATTTCTTCGCCGTCGACTTGGTTGTAGCCGTGGCGGAGCTTCTGGGGATCGTAACGTGCGAGCATGGTTTTTAGATCGCCATAACCGTAACCGACGCCCTCTACCTCTTCCCGGCTTAGCTGCCCAGGGCACCAGGTAATGGTGAAGCGTCCTTCCGACGAGGCGTGGATGAGATGTGCGGCTGCGCTGAGGTCGCCGGCCAATTCCGGGTTGTCATTGACGGCCTTCAACGTTGCCGGGGTGCCGCGATAACCGTATTTGCGAATGAGCGCGTCTATTCCCTTGTCTTCGCCGAACTCCTTGACGCCAGGCGCCAGAATGATCAGTTCCGCGCCATCGGCCAAGGCCATGCGGGTGCGGTAGACGGCTTTGTTGCCGATCCATGTGGAATGGAACTCCTCGGGATCGAGATACACGACAGCTTTGTTGATCTGCTTTTCTACGATTTCGAAGTTCACCTTCAGGCTCAGTTCGGCCGCCAACTGGAAGCACTCGATATCGTCGCCGACAAACAGGCCGCGTACGGCCAGCCCTCCGTCGGCCTTGCGCCCTACGACAGTTTGCACGTAAACGATGGGCAGATGCCGCAGGAAGAGGTCGGATGCGTAGTTGAAGACGTTGCGCACGGGATTCATGGCACGGCCCATGATGCGCTCCATTCCGTACACTGCGCCAAGGTAATGGCTGCGGTTGATTCCCTCGCGCCCTCCCGTGCCCACCAGAATGTTCTTGGTGTAGTTGGCCATGCCGATGACTTCATGGGGCACGACCTGGCCAATCGAGAGGATGAGATCAAAGCCGCCCTGCGAAATGAGCTTGTTCACCTGGGCCGGCCACGCGTAGTTGAGCTTGCCCTCCGATTGTTCGTAGACAAACTCTGCCGGAACCTCGCCGAGCGTCTCGACGTCGGTTCGCCAGTTGTGCACGCGGAAAAGATCCTTGGGCACGGCCGGGAACATGTGATCGAGTTGATCCAGCCGCATCGGTGTATGGGTGCCGATGGCGGGCAATACAGCTTTGAGCCGGTCGCCGTAATACTTGAACACGTAGCCGGTAAGTTCGCCGGCCCGTGAATGCTCGCGGCTCTGATCGGGCGGCACGGCAAGCACGCGATTCCGTTCGCCGAGCTTAGCCAGGCTTTCCGCCAGCAGATCGTTCAACTGCTGAGGAGACAGATCGGTATCGGGGCTTCCCGTAGCGCAGTAAAGACTCATATGACCGACTCCGCTTTTTTCAGTCCGGGCGCGAGCGCAACCGTGATGAGCATCGAGATGAGATAAACGCTGGCGGCGATGATGAAGAGGATGGAGTAGCTGCCCGAAATCTGTAGGACGTGCCCGGCCAGTTTGGCAAAGAGGAAGCCCCCCAAGGCGCCCGTCAAGGAGCCGACGCTGGTAACCGATCCGACGGCGCTGCGCGGGAACATATCCGATGCCGTGGTGAAGAGGTTGGCTGACCACCCCTGGTGGGCGGCGGCAGCCAGGCTGAGCAGCCCGACGGCAGCCCACTTTCCGAAGTTATCCGCGTGAAGATAGTTGATGAGAAAGACCGGAACGACAAGGGAGGCGCACACGAGCATGGCTGTCAAGCGGGCGCGCTGCGGTGTCAGCCCCATGCGGATGAAGGAGGCGGGCAGGTAACCGCCGTAGATGCTTCCCACGGCCGAGGCGTTGTAGACGATGAGGATGGGCATCCCCAGGCCGACCAGGCTGAGATTGAACTTGTCAGTGAAGTAGCCAGGGAGCCAATAGAGATAGAACCACCAGATGGGGTCGGTGAGGAACTTGGGGATGGCGTATGCCCAGGTCTGCCGGATGCCGAGGAGCTTTAACCACGGTGTGCTGGGGCCGCGCTTTTCAGGGGGGTCCTGGTTGATGTAGGCAAGTTCGCCGGCGGAGAGGGCGGGATGTTCAGCGGGCTTGTGGTACCGGATGAACCACAAAACGATCCATGATGCGGAGAAGAAGCCAGTGACGAGGAATGCGGCGTGCCAGCCGAACCGGTTCTTGACAAACGGCACGATGAGCGTAGCAAGGATGACGCCGACATTGGCGCCGCAGTTGAAGATGCCGAAGGAAAGGGAGCGTTCCTTCTGCGGGAACCACTCGGCGTTTGTCTTGTTGGCGGCGGGAAAGTTGCCGGACTCGCCGATGCCGAGGCAGGAGCGGGCAATGCCAAGCTGAAGGACGGAGTTGACCAGCGAGTGGCCCATTGCCGAGAGGCTCCAGAGAGCCATGATGACCATGTAGCCGATGCGCGTTCCGACTTTGTCAACAAAGCGGCCAGCGAACAGCAGGCCAATGGCATAGAAGAGGGTAAAGAAGGCCACAACAGTGCCGTAGCTCTCTTCCGTCATGCCGATGCCACCATGGGCAACGGTTTGCATGAGTGTGGGCTTCAGCAGCGCCAATACCTGCCGGTCCATGTAGTTGATGGTTGTGGCAATGAAGAGCATGGCGCAGATCGTCCAGCGAACGTTGCCTATCTTTGTGCCAATCGAGAGTCCATTCTCGGCCTGGGCGCATGGCGCCTTGATGCCATCCATAACTTTCTCCTTACAGCCGATACGCTTTCTTGACGAGTCCGTAGGTCAGCTCATGCGCAACTTCAAATGCCTCATCTTCATCCAGGCGATGCTCTGCGACGAGCCTGGCTAAAAATGCGCAATCTACGCGGCGCGCAACATCATGGCGCGCGGGAATGGAAAGAAAGGCGCGCGTGTCGTCGTTGAACCCTACAGTATTGTAGAAGCCTGCTGTTTCTGTCGCAGTTTCGCGGAAACGCATCATGCCCTCAGGACTGTCATGAAACCACCACGGAGGGCCAAGGCGCAAGCAGGGATAATGCCCTGCCAGCGGAGCCAGTTCGCGGCTGAATGTCGACTCGTCCAGGGTGAAAAGAATAATCGAGAGCTTGGTCTCGGTGCCGAAGCGGTCCAGCAAGGGGCGAAGCGCATGCACGTAGTTGGTGGGGCTGGGGATGTCTGCGCCCATGTCGCGGCCATAGCGCTCATAAATTTTGCGGTTGTGGTTGCGCACGCTTCCGGGGTGAATCTGCATAACCAAGCCGTCTTCAAGGCTCATCTGCGCCATCTCGGTGAGCATCTGGGCTCGGAACAGCTCCTGCTGTTGTGCGCTGGCCTTGCCGGAGAGAACAAGGCTAAAGAGTGCCGCTGCTTCTGCCAGAGGAAGGTCCGCGGTTTGTGCCGTAGGGTGGCCGTGATCGGTGGACGTGCAGCCGAGTTCGCGAAAACGCAGTCTAGCCTTGCGCAATGCGTTCAGATAGCCGGTCCAGGTTGCAGTGTCTTCTCCAGTCTGCTCGCCCAGTTTGGCAATCAAGCCGGCAAATCCCGCGAATTCCGGATCAACCACCGGGTCGGGACGGAAGGCTGGCAGGATTCTGCCCGTCCAGCCCGATGCCCGGATCGCCTTGATGTCGTCCAGCGAATCGACGGGGGAATCGGTGGTGGCCAGAACTTCCAGATTGAACCGTTCGAACAAGGCGCGAGGGCGGAACTCAGGAGTGCGCAGCTTTTCATCGATCGCGTCGTAATAAAGGTCTGCCGTCCTTTCCGAGAGCCGCTCCTCCATTCCGAAGAGATTCTGGAAGGAATAATCGAGCCACACGCGGGTGGGAGTGCCGCGGAATAGATAGTAGTGCTTTGCGAAGAGGCGCCATACCTTGCGCGGGTCCTTGATCTGCGGCTGTCCGATGCCCAGATCGTCCAGGGAAACTCCCTGGCTATACAGCATCCGGAAGACGTAGTGATCTGGTTGCACGAACAGCGTTGCTGGGTCGGAAAAAGGTTCGTTTCTGGCAAACCAGCTCGCCTGCGTGTGGCCATGCGGGCTCACAATTGGCAGGTTTTTGACTTGTTCATAAAGGGCTCTAGCAACCTTGAGAGTGCTGGATTCCGCAGGAAACAGACGGTCTTCATGGATGAGCATGGCTCTAATCTTACCTCTCGTCTGAACACATTACGATTAGGCCTCCGTGGAGGTCAGACCACCAGTATACACACGCGGATTGATGTCGTGAATTCCCGGCGAAGCAAGTTTTTGGAACACGGCTAACACTTCGGTGGTAAGCTCATTTTGCCCAAGTTTTCCAGAATTTGAGGAAGGTGGCTGCTTTTTATGCCGCGGATCAAGCAAGACGAACCTGATACCCATCGCACCATGCAAGTGGTCAACCACATTCGCTCCCTGATTGAAAATGGAACCTTGCAGCCGGGCGACAAAATTCCCCCGGAACGCGAGTTCGCCCGTACTCTCAAGATCAGCCGCGCGAGTCTTCGCACCGGAATAGGCTACCTGGCTGCCATGGGCGTCATGAAAGTCCGGCACGGAGTTGGAACATTTGTTGCCGATGGCCCGCCGGAGTTCGGCAAGGCCTCGCTCGGCCTGATGGGCGCTCTGCACGGTTTTCAGACCTGGCAAATGTTTGAGGCCCGCATCATTTTGGAAAGCAACATTGCAGCCCTGGCCGCCGAGCGCGGCAAGGAAGAGCACCACGCCGCCCTCGCCGAAGAGGTCGCGGAAATGTTTGCGGCAATGGACAGTCCGGCGGACTATCTCATTCATGATTTGCTCTTCCACCGCATCGTTTCGCAGGCTTCAGGCAATCCGATCATGGCGGCGGTGATTGAGACCCTCACGTCGGCGCTCTATGACAAGCGCCGCAAGACCGTGGAACGATCCATCGACATGCGTGAATCCGCGGAGATGCATCGCGAGATCTACCGCGCCATTCGCACCCACAAGCCACTCGATGCGCGCAGGTTGATGGAACAGCACCTCCGCATGGCTCAAATCTCACAGGGAATGGAGCGTCCGTCGGACCGCAAGGCCACACTGGGTTCAGCGAAGCCAAGAAGCAGCCGGGCAGAAGTCAGATCCAGCACCACGGTCTAGAAGCTACTATCGTCTGAATGCTGTGCGCATCATCTGGTTCAGGTTCCGGGCTGGGTGTAAGGAACCTGTTCCACAAGTCGCCGTTCCTGCCCCCTTGGATCCTCGACAAGACGTGGCTGCGCATCGAAACTCATCGTCGGCCTCTTCGCCAGGTTGTACGGAAGCCAATTCGGAAGGCCCGCATGGTTGGGATTGCCCGTCCGCGCGAAGGCAATAAATGCGTCACTCATCAAGCCTGCCAGCCGTTTTGCTTCCGCTCCGTCGCCCGTCATCCCATCCGCAACTTCCACGTTGTCCAGTGCCAGCGGAATGTCCAGCATGTGTGGCGCTCCCCATTGGCTTTGGTCGATGGGAGTGCGCCAATCCAGCTCGTAAACCCAGCTCGGGGCCGCACCTGCGGGCTGTTCTGCGCGCCGTTCGGCCTCAATCAACTGGCCGCGCCAGGAACGGGACGCGGTAGTAATCGCAAAGAACACGTCCGTCGCGGAATAGGCCGGATACATCGCGCGGTATTGCCGAATCACATCGGCCTGATCCAGGCCACCCAGAAACTGCGCGTGTTGCGCCAGTTTGGCCGGGAGTGTCTCCCATGCAAGCGAAAACGCAGACGGATCGCCGCCGCCAATCAGGTAGCGCGTTTCATCGCGAGTATTGCCCAGAATCATGGGAATATGGGCGGAGAGCGGTGGAGCGTCGGGGTCGAAGGGGTCGCGCACCAGTGTGCGCCCGTCCTTGACGGGACCGAAGTATCCGGCGGCGTGTGTTGCCCCGATCAACTGCTCCATTGGCATAGATCGCAGCTCGCCTATGCGGCTCTCCGGCAGATTCAGCGCCGCCAGAACCGCCCGGCTGCGCGCCGTCGCCGTCTCCGGCCGTGAAGCGGTAATTTGCTGGCCGCTCATGGTGATCACGCGGCCGAACAGCCCTCGCGCGGCGGCCATACCCATCAGCGTCGCGCACTTGGCTCCGCCCCCGGACTGCCCGAAAATCAGCACCCGCTTGGGATCGCCGCCGAACTCCTCAATGTTCTCCTGCACCCACTTGAGCGCAAGAACCAGGTCAAGCATGCCTGCGTTCCCTGAGTCCTCAAATCCAGGGGCCAGAGCGGCCAGGTAGAGAAATCCGAACAGGTTAAGGCGGTGATTGAGAGTAACCACTACCACATCGCCGCGCCTGCAAAGGTTAACCCCATCGTAGAGAGCGTTGTTGCCGGAGCCGCCGTTATAGCCGCCTCCATGGATGTAGACCATCACGGGCCGCTTGCGGCCATCGCGCAAGCCGGGCGTCCAGACGTTCAAATAGAGGCAGTCCTCGCCGGACGGGCCGAGCTCGGGAGGAAGGTGATAGCCGGCCTTGCCACGGCCCTGCCCTGAAGATTGCGGGGCTCTGGAACCGAAGCTTGTGGCCTCCCGGATGCCGGTCCAGGGCAACGGCGGAATCGGGGCCATAAACCGCCGCTGCGCAGTATCGGCCCCGTAGGGAATACCTTTGAAGGCGTGGATGGCTCGCTCCGTATAGCCCCGCACTCGCCCGGTCGTGATCGAGGCTTCCGGAGAGGGGTTGGCCGCGCCTGAAGCAGCAGATGGGAGCGCCCGGCTCGCGAACACGGCCGCGGCGCAATAGACGGACTGTTTCAGCAATAAGCGTCGATTCATTCCATTAAAGTTCCAATTCGGATAAGCAGGCCCGGCCCGTGCGGACCGTTTCTAACCTGCAAACAGGTTCCGTGTGAAGTAGCTGCGTTGAAACTGAGTATCCGCCTATAGTTGCGTTGTGCCTTGCAAGGTCAGACCATGCCCTCTTTTGCACGCTTGAACTATACCATCCAAAGCCAGATTTATGTGCATTTTGCGGGGAAACATCGCAAAATGCAGTTTCCCTGTTGACAACGGTTATGTCAGTGTACGAAACCAACTGCGCTTCAAAATGTGGTCTGACCACGGCTGGCAAGCTTGCCAAATAGCCCGATGAGGGTGGGTGTATGCAGCCGTTGGACGACTTTGCGAAAGTGTTCGAGGAGGCTAATCGATATGAGCAACATGTTCTTTCCTAGAAAGAGCAATACGGGGCACGGCATCAGTCAGAGAATGCTGAGCGGTGCATCCTGGCTGGGATGTTTGACAGCCATGTTTGTCCTGCTGTTTGCCAGTTCCGCCATGGCGCAGCTTTCAGGCAAAGGCGCTGTTACAGGTACGGTAGTGGACAAGACCGGGGCAGTTATTCCCGGTGCCTCTGTTTCCGCCACCAACAATGCCAACGGCATCACCACCACCACGACGACAACTGGAGCGGGAGCTTTCAACTTCTCCAACCTTGATCCCGGTATTTATACAATTACGACTACTGCCAATGGCTTTGAAAAGCTGTCGCAGGAAAACATCCATGTGAACGCAATGGAATCGCGGGTGTACAACCCATCGCTGACGGTTGGTGGTGCGGATGTTGAAGTTACCGTGAGTGCGGCGCCTCCGCAGTTGGAAACCAGCAACGCAACGCTGGGCGCCACCATGGAACAGGAAATGTATGCTGCGCTGCCTATCCAGATGGGCGCCGGCGGAAACCCGGATCAGCGCCGCGCCACTGACTATGCGTTGCTGATGCCCGGCGTGCAGGGCAATGAGACCAACGGCAACGCCACAACAAACACCGGCGTGGTCAACGGCTCCGGCAGCCGCGGCGCTGCCTCCGCCGTTTATATTGACGGCCTTCCGTTTACAAGTGCGGCTGGCGAAGGCGATCCGCGCTTTGTATGGACCGCCGTTTCAGTCGATGCGGTCAACCAGTTCCAGGTGCAGACCAGCGGCTACTCGGCTCTCTATGAGGGTCAGGGCGTGCAGAACTACACCATCAAACAAGGCAGTGAAAAGTATCACGGATCCGTTTATGAGTTCTTCCGTAATACCGCATTGGACACCTGGGGCTTCCTGGGTTCGGTGCCGAATCCTGCTACCGGCAAGCCTGTAAAGCCGGTCGAACATCAGAATGAGTACGGCATCTCGGTGAGCGGCCCGGTCTTGAAGAACAGGATATTTGTCTTCGGCCAGTACGGTCAGTACCGCTACAGCAGAATTACCCCCACCCCCATGCGCTTTCCGACAGCAGCAGAGCAGAGCGGCGACTTCAGCGCAGACGGCATCAAAATTTACGACCCCAACACGCAGGCGGCATGTACTCTGGCCACCGGCGCCCAGTGCCGTTACCAGTTTGGCTACATGGCAGGCACAGGCGGCGCTCCGGTCTTGAGCGGCGCTCCTATTAACCAGATTCCTGCAGGTGAAATTTCGCCGATCGCGAAGACGATGCAGAGCTTCATTCCGACGCTCTCCAACCAGGGAACCGGAAACGACTATATGGCGCCGAATGCTTCGGCGTTGGTCAACTGGTCCATGACGCACCGCCTCGACTATGTAATCAGCGCCAAGGACACAATGACCCTGATTGCAGCCATCGGCCGCCAGGCCAGTTCCGTTCCAGTGGGGCAGACGACCTCGGGAAGAAACATTGGCCCGGTTCCATATAACTACGGACAGGCTTACGCGCCCAAGACGGCTGTTTGGATTTTGGAAGAGACTCACGTTTTCACGGACCATCTCGTCAACCAGCTAAAGTATGGATTCGCACGCTACAACGGCCCCACCTTCAATGCCAACATGGTGCCGTCTTACGCCGCCAGCAAAATGGGAATCACGGGCGCTCCAGTCGGCCAGGCTGAAAACTCGTTCCCGATTGTCACCTTCTCCGGTGGTTCCGCACTCCCGACCAACTGGGGAGGCGTTACGGCCAGCACCGCCATTTCAAACTCTTATAACCTGATCGACAACGTTCAATGGGTTACCGGCAAGCACTCACTGACCTTTGGTGTTTCCGTCGCATGGCTGCAATATCAGAGTCTAG